>CAZDQG010000018.1:0-66865 GCA_964507535.1 uncultured Saprospiraceae bacterium | reverse complement strand
AGGTACAGAAGTCTGAACTGAATGCCAGTGGAGTACTGTACTATCAGTTGGATGCCGCTGACCATACAGCAACCAGGCGAATGCTAATTGTTGAGTGATAGGATTATTTTGAGTTTTTCAAAAATGTTATATAAAAGAAAATACATATGAAAAGTATAATTGGAATCTTTATCCTTTTTGTTTCCTTGATTGCTACTACGCAGGCTCAGGTAGCACAGTTTCCTGAACTGATTCCTGTTCCAGATGCTGCAAAAATTGTGAAAGTACAGTTTACGACTCTTTCCACACAGATTGCGGAAATTATTGGTAATGGTGGTCAGGTTGAAGAATCCCTGCAATACAAGCATGATTTATATAAAGCGGTGTTAGATGTTCTTGAGGCAAATCAGGCTGGCACAACCACTTTTGGTGCTTTGTCCTCCCACTGTAACTTAAAGAATCTGAAAGCCGATGACGAAGCGTATCAGGACTTTATCAATGGCAATTGGGATGAGGAAATGGCTGAATTGATAAAACTTGTGACGAAGTAAAGTAGCAGGTTCGCGATTTAAAATAACATAAGCTCACCGGAACTTTATTAACTTCGGTGGGCTTTTTATTTAAAAAAACAGATATGGCATTTCTTGATAAAATTAAAGCGGTTTTCATTGTTCCGGAAGGGTCCAAAGCTGGTATTTCAGGTCAGGAAAGCGTTGCCTCCAGTATGCCGCAGGACCAAGGCCAAAGCGGTGAAGCAATTGCCACTGACGGAAATCTATCCGTGGATAAATTTCTTGAAATACTGAGTGGCGTTTTGGAAAAACACAATGAGCCTGGATTCGATTATTGGGAATTTGGGAAAGCTTTACAATCAATTGGGAAATTGCAGCACCTGGATGAAAAGTCAAAATTTCAGACGGCTTATGCTGCAGCACAGGCTATGAACGTGGATTCTAAAAAGCTGATTGATTCCGCAAAAAAGTATATTGCGGTGCTGGAGTTAGAGAAAAACCATTTTCAACAAACTGCGAACCAATTTATACAGGAACAGATTCAAAAATTTGAATCCACTTCAAAACAGTTGGCCATTGAAATTCAGCAAAAGCAGGAACAAATTCAAAAGCTGATTGCAGAAATGGAAGACGATAAGAAACGTTTGTCCGAGACAGATCGTCAATTGCAGGAAAGCAAGAAAAATGTAGAAATTAATAAAGCGGGTTTTATGGCAGGGTATACCCAATTGGTCGGCCAGATCACTGCGGATATCGAAAACATGGAAAAATACCTTGAATAAACCCTTATCATTATTATTTGACTATGGATGGAAGTTCTAAAAGTTTCTGGAGAAGACCAGAAGGTGTGACAGGGGCTCTTGTTTTGGGAGCCGGTTTGGCAGGTTTGGCCTATGCACTTTACAAGTCACTGCCATTCCTGATTACCTTGGCCTCCAATAGCCTGTACTTTGTGGGTTTATTACTGATCCTGGGAGGAATCATATATATGGTCCTTGACCCCAAAATGCGTGCATTGATCGGCTATATGTACAAATCTTTGATGCGATGGATTACCTCTCTCTTTGTGAAGATTGACCCCATAGGTATTCTTCAATCCTATGTTGCAGACCTGCGCGACAATTTGGGCAAGATGAACAAACAGATCACAAAGTTGCGGTCGCAAATGCATGTTTTGAGGGAACAAATACACAACAATCAGCAGCAAATACATATTAACCTGAATATGGCAGAAGAGGCCAAACAAGGCAATCAACAAAATGTATTGGTCTTGAAATCAAGGCAGGCTGGACGGCTTCGTGAGTCCAATTACAAGTTGGAAGATTTATATTCCAAAATGAATGTACTCTACAAAATCCTGGTAAGAATGTATGAAAACTCTGAAATTCTTGCAGAGGACATAGCCGATCAGGTAAAAATTAAAGAACAGGAGCGAGCTGCAATACGTGCAAGTCACAGTGCGATGAAATCTGCTATGAGTGTTATTTCCGGAGACAAAGATCAACGGGCCTTATTTGAAGAGTCCCTCGAAGTACTTGCAGATGAAATCAGTGGAAAGGTCGGAGAAATGGAACAGTTTATGGAACTTTCTGAAAACTTTATGGCCTCCGTAGATCTCCAGAATGGAGTTTTTGAAGAGGAAGGTATAAAAATGCTTGAAAAATGGGAAAAGGAGGGAGTTTCCAAACTTCTTGGTCAGGAGAAGCAAATGCTTGTCAAAGAGGATTCTTCATTTAAAACAGCGGAACCAGAAAAAATGGAGGAATTGAAAAATCAGTACGAAGAATTGTTCAGATCAAAATAAATCGTCCGGACAGATCCTGAAAATTATATGCATTAGATTGAAATGGCGGTAATGGATATAGGCACACATGAAATCCTTTTTCAACATGTGACGAAGGCTTTCTAATTTTGCCATTCAAAGTGCTCAAATGAAAGTATTTAAATTTGGTGGGGCTTCTGTTAAAAATGCGAATGGAATTCGCAATGTGGGCCAGATTATTCATCAATATCGAAAAGGAGATGCCCTGGTTGTTGTTGTTTCTGCTACAGGGAAAACCACAAATCAACTGGAAGAGGTCGTACGTTTAAAATTTACGGACATCGCATCCTCCCTGGATCTGCTCGGCAAAATAAAGGAGCATCATTTGCAAATTGCAAAAGAACTTTTCGGAGATATCCCTCAGGATCTAATTGTGCATTTGCAGGAGCATTTTGTGGAAGCTGAATGGATCATTGAAGAGACAAGGGAAATGCCATATGACTATGTGTACGATCAGGTTGTAAGCATTGGAGAGATGGTGTCAAGCAGGATATTATCAGCATGGCTTGACTATTCCAAGATGGATGTTGCGTGGATGGATGCCAGAGATTTTATTCTCACGGATGAGACCTACCGCGATGGACGTATCCAATGGGAGGATACCAATTCGAGAATCGTAGAACATTTTTCGGAACCGCTGCAAGCGGGCCATATCATCGTTACCCAGGGATTCATTGGATCTACCCGGGAAAACAATACCACTACCCTGGGAAGGGAAGGCTCAGACTATACAGCAGCTATTATTGCGAGTGCTATGGATGCCTCCGGTATGTTCATTTGGAAGGATGTACCTGGTGTGCTGACTGCTGATCCAGACTTATTTCATAATGTATCCAAGTTGGACCGGTTGAGTTATCGAGAAGCAATAGAAATGACGTATTACGGTTGTAAGGTGATCCATCCAAAGACCATACAACCGCTTAAGCTCAAGGGTATTCCTTTGTATGTCAAATCATTTATCAGCCCAGAAGGCGAGGGGACACTAATAGCCGGTGATTTGGATATTGAATATCCACCTATTGTTGTGTTTGAAAGCAAACAAGCACTTCTACATTTTTCATCCCTCGATTTGTCGTTTATAGCAGAGCATCACCTGGCGCATCTGTTTGAATTATTTGAAAAGCACAGGATTAAGGTAAATATGATGCGCAATACCGCGATATCATTTACAGTTTGTGTAAAGGATGATGCAGATCGTATTTTAAAATTGATTGAGGAAATTGGTTCGGAATTTAAAGTGCTTGTTGACAGGGACCTGGAGTTACTAACCGTCAGGCATTTTCAAGATTCCATGCTTCAAAAACTCCTTGAAGAAAAATTGGTTGTCTTAGAAGAGCGCATCAGGGATACCGTTCAAATGGTCGTCAAAAGGGCCTTACCGATTTTGCCAAAACGGCAAGAAGAAATTGGAGAATAATTATGTATCAGCGGCAGCTGCCAGCTCTAGTCATTTAAACGTAATTAGGTACTTAAATGATTTCAAATTCTATACCGGAATCGGTTAACAGCTGTTCGGATTTTTCAGAGTAATTTAAATACACCTGCATGGATTTTGAAGAACGAAGGGCCTCTTCATTCATTTTCCAGCTGATGCACGCATCATTTAATGTGAGGAAAAAATCTTCCAGTAATTCCGGATCAGCCGATTCCGCTTCAAGAAGCTGCTCAAATTCGCTCAAGATAACAACAACGAGGTCCTGTGTGATCCATTCCAGATCAACCAGGCAATCATATAATGCATCCAGGTTTTTTCCAAAGTAATCAGGAAATTCAAATTGAGCCTGAAGCGTATTGTATAATTCTTCCGATGTGCGGCAGCACGATCCTTCAATCCGTACAATAAAGGCTCCTTTAAATTTTAATTGTTGGAATGCCAACTTGTTCTTTATTAAAAAGAAGAACGTATTCATGGAAGTATTCTTTTGAAACTTTTATAATGATCATTTGTATACCAGGCGGATTCATCACTACCGGTAATCAGTCTTTCTGCACCTCTGTTTTTTCCAGGTACCTTTGGATGGACATCCCATTCTCGGTACTGCAGAGGCATACCGTTCGTATCAAAGGAGGAAAGTCGCTTTTCGCGATTCTGGAACGTGCGTCCTCCGACATAGCCTTCTGGCGCTTTTCCATGTGCGCGAACGTAATCTAAAACTTCAAGTACATAATCGGGAAATTGCGATTGTTCTTTTTTAAGATCAGGTGTGCCCGTTTTATGGACAGGAACTTCTGCATGCTGTGCAGACTGCGAAGATTTTAATGAATCTTCAGGTTTTGAAAATACAGACCAACCACAATAGATGAGTATTATGGAAATCAGAAAGATGGTGCCTACATGCCAATACTTCATCTTAAAATTTAAAGTGAAAAATTATTTGGAAAATAAAGATTTCACTTTTTCTCTCGTGCGGTATGCCATCATATACATGGAAGGTACTACAAGTAATGTAAGAAAAGTTGAAGTGATCAATCCAAAGATGATAGTCCACGCTAAGGGGCCCCAGAATGCAACATTATCTCCTCCCAGATAGAACTTAGGGTCAAACGTGGTAAAGAGGGATGCAAAATCCATATTCACACCTACCGCAAGTGGAATAAGACCCAATATTGCTGAAAGTGCAGTGAGGACTACTGGGGTAATCCTGGTGGCACCACCATTGATGACCGCTTGTTCCACATCTTCTCCCCGGGTTCTCAGTTCATCTGTAAATTCAATCAAGAGAATACCGTTTCGCACCACGATACCCGCAAGAGAAAAAATACCAACTCCGGTCATAACAGCACTCAACGTAATTTTAAATATTCCAAATCCCAGTGCGATACCTATTAACGTAAACAGCACGGTTGTGAATATCAGAAGCGGTTTTACAACGGAGTTAAACTGCGTTACGAGAATAAGAAACATGAATGCGAGTGCAGTTGCAAATGCCACGGATAGAAAATCTATGGTTTCCTGAAGCTCTTCTTGCTCACCAGCAAAGCGCACTTCATAGCCTTCAGGTAAATCGATCTGTGATGCCACATCTTTTATTTGCGCAATAATCGCAGAGGGATTTGCACCACTTGTTACATCCGAAGAAAGAGTCAATACCCGTTTTTGATTTTTCCTGTTGATGCTCGACAGGGCATTTCCATATTTGATTTCAGCAACGGAGGAAATAGGTACCTGTTTAAATTGCATTGAAGCCATGTCCATAAAGGCAATTTCCATATTGAGCAATTCCTCCAATTGATTGCGGTCAGCTTCTCGGATGCGTAATTGAATTGGATAGTCGTCATTTTTATCCCTGAATTTGGAGACTTCTTTTCCAAATAGGGCTGTCCGCAATTCTCCTCCAATTTGTGCAAGACTTATGCCTTCCCGTTTTGCTTTTTCTTCATCGATGTCTATGACAATTTCTGGTTTGCTGATTTGTAAATCAGATTTTAATCCTTCAATCCCTTCGATTTTATTATTTGCAATTTCAGCTTGCAGGTTACGGGCTAATTTGTCCAGTACATCAAAATCATCACCGCTAATTTCAATGCTGATAGGCTTTCCAACTGGCGGACCGTTTCTCTCTTTCTCAACGCTTATCTCAGCACCCGCAATTCCAGTTTTAAACTCGTCCCGTAAAGCATTCAGGAGCTCTCTTGTGGATTTGCCATGGCGTTCTGCAAATCTCACAAAGGCAACACTTACTTTACTCTTGTGCGGTGTCGCAACGCGATCCGGATTGTCTGGATCTCCTGCACCAAGTCCGACATTTGAAATTACAGACGAGACAATAGGATTGTCTTTGCCGATGACTTTAAATACTCTGCTTTCGATGATGGAAGTAACCGAATCGGTTACTTCCGCATCCGTTCCTATCGGCATTTTGCAATACACATATGCGAAATTCGGATCCGATTCCGGAAACGTTTCCACACTTGGATTAGTCCCAACGTAAAACATGATGCTGCCGATAAGTATTGCGATCACGGTAAGAATAACTCCAATTGGTCGGTATCCATGTATGAGCTGGCTAAGAAGTCTTTTATACAAATTAATAAATGCCGGCCAGATATGATGTTGAAATTTATAAATGGCGGCTCTGATAACAAAATGATAAAGGAGAATGAGCAAAATGCAGAACACAGCAAAGTTACCAATGCCCTTGCCCAAGGAAACATAACCCAATATCGCCGCGGTAGTTAGGACGATGAAAGTCTTGCGAAATTGCATAAGGGAATGGGGCGTACCTTCTGCTTCATCTCTTTTCATAAATGAAACTGCAAATACGGGGTTCATTACAAATGCTACGAAGAGCGAGGCACCAAGGGTAATAATCAATGTCACCGGCATGTGGTACATAAACTTGCCTATGATGCCTGGCCACAATAGAAGTGGAAAAAACGGCATCAGAGTTGTCAGTGTTCCTGTTAAAACAGGAATGAAAACCTCGCCAGCGGCATACTGTGCAGCCTGGCGGATGTCTAATTCCGGATGCTGGTGGAAAATCCGGTGCGTATTTTCAATTACGACAATAGCATCATCCACGATGATGCCCAATGCCAGGAGTAATGAGAACAACACAATGACATTTAAAGTCATGTCCATACCCGGCATAACAAGGAATGCTACCAGGCAGGATAAGGGTACAGCCAATCCGACAAAAAAGGCATTGGTAAACCCCATGAAAAACATCAGTACAAAGACAACGAAAATAAATCCGAGAATTACCGTATTCACAAGATCATTAAGCTGGACACGTGTGTTTTCAGAGGTGTCTCCTGTAACCTGTACGGTAAGGCCCTGAGGAAATTTATGAACTTGATAATCTTTGATTATGGCATAGATTTTATCAGTTGCTGTTATCAGGTTTTCACCACTCCGTTTGATTACATTTAAAGTGATCACAGATTTATTGTCGAGCCTTGCAAAGTCTTGCTTTTCTTTAAAACCGTCTGTAATGGTTGCAAGGTCCTTAAGGAAAAAGGTATTGCCTTGAAAGGAGCGCACCACTACATTTTCAATTTCACTTGGATCTTTGAACTCACCTGTAATCCTTACATTTCTCCTGAGGTCATTGATGCGCAATTCACCTGCAGAAATGTTCATGTTCTGTAACTTCAACGCAGTTTCAATATCGTTCATGGTAATCCCTGCTGCATTGATCTTATAAAGTTCAAGGTCGACCTGAATTTCCCGTTCAACGGCTCCAATGATGTCAACCCGGGTAATTTCTTTGTTGCTCTCAATTTTATCCTTTAGCTGCTCTGCATACAGTTTTAACTTGTCCAGTGGAAAATCGCCGGCAATGTTGATGTTCATGATGGGAATTTCACTGAAATCAAATTCCTGTACGGTCGGATCATCTTTAAGATCCGTAGGTAAATCACTTTTCGCTTTATCCACGGCATCTGAAACCCTCTGCTTGCAGAGCTTGGGATCCATGTCTGCGTTAAATTCGGCTATGACAAGGGTAAAATCGGATACACTGTTACTTTTAATCTTTTTAATACCATTGATAGATTTTAATTGCTTCTCAATGGGTTTGGCAATTAGGTTCTCCATATCCTGTGGAGAAGCTCCGGGATATATTGTGGCAACGGAAATGGTGGGAATTACAATATCCGGAAAAAGCTCCTTGGGGATGCGTTCATAGGATATATATCCTGCCCAGGTGATAAGAATCATGAACACATAGACACTCGTTGAATTTCGAATGCACCAGTTGGTAAACGCAAGTTGTTTGATATTCTGAAGATTCATAACGGAGTTCTATATGGTTACAAAGCGATCAACTGTCCATCAACAAGTTCTCCAAAACCGGTTTTAATTATGAATTCTCCGGCTTTGATTCCTTCCATGATTTCTGTTTCCCCATGGTACGTGACGCCTGGCTTTACCTGGCGCTTTCTCGCATACCACATTCCATTTGACGGTTCCGCAATCAAAACATAATGATCTCCCTGAACGCCCGTTTGAACAAGGTTGGATGAAATTACAATGGTGTTTTTAATGGAGCCCGTTTGGATTCTCAATTTAACGGACTGATTGCTCAGATAGTTCAACCTGCTTTTTGGCAGAGCAGCTTCAATGGCGAATGTGCGTGTCCTGGTATTAATGGTTTGACTCGTATAGCTTACTTTTGAATCCAGGCTTTGGTTTTCTTCAGGGAAATAAATAACCACTTTATCACCTTTTTTAACCTGGCCATTATACCGGTCGCTAAGCTTGGCTTTTACAGACATCTCCTTGTTATTAACAACGCGTACACCATGAAAACCGGGATTTGCCATTTCTCCAATTTTCAAGTTTACCTCATCGACAACACCGGCTACCGGAGCTTTGATGTAACTCATAGAAAATTGGGTTTGCAAGGTCTGCAACTTTTGCTCCAGCTGTTCTTTCTGGTTTTTGGCTTGAAGGTATTGGGCTTCTGAACCGATGTTTTGTTCCCACAAGCGCTTTTGTTTGTTGTAAAGCGTCGTTGCAAGTTCTAAACCGGTTTTAAGTTCGTCCATACTCTTTTTTAAGGTAGATGCATCCAGACTTGCCAATATTTTACCCTGTGGTACGACGTCTCCTTCTTTTACGTAAATTGCAGTAACCACACCCGGCATCTGCGGAGAAGCCATGACGTTTTGATCTGCATCAATAGACCCCTGAACTTCAACATAATGGTTGAATTCGCGTGTTTTTAGAGTGTCTATCTGTATAAGTTTGGATTTTGCACCTTGGCGGCTGGTATCGCTTTCTGCAATCTGAAGTTGCAGGGCTTTAATTTCATCGTTCAGTGCTTTTGCTTGCGCCTTCAGTTCGGCAAGACGTGATTTGGGATCTTCTGGTTTTGTAGTCGGCTTGCAGCTTTGTAACGCATACATCATAACCAGTAAAAATGAAAGAGAATTAAGCTTCATGAATTCATATTTTGAGGATCATAATGAATGTACGATGGATTGTAAGCATATGCTTTTTTGAACTCCAATCGTCGTATTTTTCTTGAAAATTGTAAGGATTTTTAAGAACTCCTCAAAGTAACGGAGGAAATTAAAATTAGTTCTTAATGAATCGTGAATTTTCCAAAATGGGATGTCATTATTCCGTCCCTTCAAATTAACCATAAAAAACACATTATCATTAAAATGGGTAACTTGGAAGTACAGGTATAAACTCTATCTGACGCGTGGCAAAATCCAATTTGGCAAATAATGAAAACGGGCCATTGCTGATTGCCAGATATGGAGCTTTTAAGTTTAAATTATATGCTGCAGCCTGGTCAAAAAAACGCTGGTTGATTGCAATGGAAGGTGCTTTGCATTCTATGAGAATAAACGGATTTGCGAGGCGATCATAAATTACCAGGTCAAATCTCCGGCGTGCATTAAGTACCAGAATTTGCTTTTCAACGGTCATGCGGCTAAAGGGAATTCCCAAACTGTCATGGAGCCACTGAATCATCGACTGACGTACGGACTCCTCAGGGGTTTCCAGCACCCAGGTTTTTCGTACGGGGTCAAAAAGCTGCGGGCTTCGCCGAATTATTTTTGAACTCCACTCAAAAATGTTAATAGCCTCCATGCGCTGGGTATAAAGGTAACATATTAAGAAAAATGAAATATTTTAATAATGCTATT
Organism: uncultured Saprospiraceae bacterium; assembly: GCA_964507535.1. Lineage (GTDB taxonomy): Bacteria > Bacteroidota > Bacteroidia > Chitinophagales > Saprospiraceae > Vicinibacter. Next base: position 56,947 of record CAZDQG010000018.1, on the reverse strand, counting down.
TTTGTGGACAATGAAGGAATGGTCTTACAGGCAAAACCGGACTGAAAGTCTGTCGAATGAAGGAAGCGTATCAGCCTGGAGTCGCATTTGGTCAAAGGATTCGAAGCACATGCAAATATATGCGTGCTTGTTCCGAACTGGAAGGCCCCGTACAATTTATGAGTTTTGGCAACAAATCTATGCTCATGATCTGGCCCAATTTGCACGGGATCATTCTTACAGTCATTTTCTCGAATTGGGTTGCGGTCGCGCAACCACAAGTATGTATCTGAGGTCTATGGGCTATGAAAACATTGCGTTGATCGATTTGTCCCCAGAGGCATTGCAGAGGGCAACAGCCAATTTTATCGATTGTAAGCTCACACTACCCGAAATGTATGCAGAAGATGTTCGCAAAACAGGGCGACCACCTTCTTCGTATGATTGTATTTTCAATATCGGACTATTGGAGCATTTCGAAGACCCCCAGCCGGTTATTAAGGAATCTTTCCGCCTTTTAAAGCCAGGTGGTGCACTATTTATGCCCATCTTTCCAGAACGGACTCCGAAATGGAGCTACCTGCTACGGCTTATTTTCAATCCACTTTCTTTTGTAAAAATGGCTGTGCACAGCTTTAAGGGCAAGCCTCCTGACGATATGATCCGAACCAGCTTGCAGCCCGAGGATTATGTGGAAATGACCAGAAACACAGGCTTTCAGGAAGTCAGCTGCAGATATTACAACCCCTTCCCAAAAATCATCCGGGATAGTTGGTATGAAAATCATGTCATACTTCCGCTATACAGAATGATCTACGATATTTTTTTTAAAAAAAGCGTTCCTTTTAGTTTTCAGACGCGCAATTTTTTTGCAATTGGTTATCTGCTGGTAGCAATCAAACCACCGGTGTTTAAAAAATAAAAAAAATTGAGCTACTTCCGACATTCTTTGCGAAATCTTGCTACAAAAGTGGCAGTGGCGCTCATTGCATTTGCAATAGGTATTTGGATACCGGCGGTAATTGGTCCTGAGCTTTTTGGAAAATACAGTTTCCTGTCTGCCGGACTTAGCGTGCTCATTACATTGAGCTCCATGGGATTTGGGGCCGGAATTGTTTTTTTATTAAGCACTTCAAAATATGGATCAGAAGCCACAATTGCAACCAACGTGTGGTTTGGAATTGCAATGGGACTGGTAAACGCGTTGTTGATTTTTTTTGCATTTTATGTACCCTGGTTTAGGCCTGTACTTGCCGGAACAACTCAGATGGAAATCATCATGCTGATGGGAGCATCACTTTTTCAGAGTATTAGTTTTGTAACCGGCAGAGTCATTTTGGGGGTTTCCCACTTTGCAAGCTTGAATTTCATTGAATTGACTTCTGCATTAATCAATCCATTCAGTTTATTGGCTTTATATTATGTAACAGGAAAGGACCATGCGTCCTTTATTTATATGGCACTTTTTTTCTATTCATTTTTTGTTTTTCTATTGCATGGATTCTGGATTTTGACACAAAAATGTATCGTAAAATGGAATACGGCATACTTCCTGGAGGCAATGAATTATGGAAAAAAAAGCTGGGCCGGAGATATGGCATTGCGTGCGAACCTTCGTTTGGACCAGTTAATTCTGGGTGCCATGACTTCTGCGGGTGCGTTGGGAGTGTACAGTGTTTCTGTAAAGCTTGCGGAACTTCTCTGGTTTCTTCCGGACGCCGCCGGTCCGGTACTTTTTAATGCCATCGCATCCAAAAGAGATGCAAACGAACAAGTGTTCATACTTTCCAGGACGCATCGTATTCTTTTCTTTTTAACTGTGGTGTCATCCTTCATTTGGGTCCTGCTTACCTGGTTTTTTATTTTGCCATATGTACTAAAAGGGCCCTATGACGAAGTGCTGCCCTTGTTTATTTTATTGTTGCCAGGTACCCTGGCCCTCGTTTCCTCGAAACTGGTTACAAAGCTGTTTTCATCCACAGGGCAAGTTATGTATACTACGCGCATCACACTCATAGGTAGTGCAGTCAGTGTACTGTTCTACATTATACTCATTCCTGAATTTGGCCATTATGGCGCAGCTTGTGCCTCTACATTGGGTTATGGCGTACTGGCATTATGTGGCTGGATGTACTTAATGCAGAAATACAAGTGTACGCTAAAGGAATTATTTGTTCCAACTGCGGAAGATTTCAGCTGGATTTTATCTAAATGCACATTTTTGTGGAAAAGGGGGTAAAGAACACGATGTCTCGGGTAAACTCCATGCATAGGGGATTGGAACCCTTTATTTATGGACTTTTTGTTATATATACCGTCCTGCTTCCTTTTGAAAACCTGACCCATGAAATTTGGAATTTGGATACTCCTTTTAGGCCTTATAGATTGATCGCTTTATTCATAGGTTTTTTAATTCTTTTTTCCAGACCACTTAAACAGGTACGCATTGAAGGTAATGATCTGAAGTTAATAGCAATTTACATATTTGGTTTAATCCCAAGTTTTATTGCATGGACTCAGGATCGTTTTCAATGGAGTTATTTTTTACAGACATCTCTCCAGTTTTGTATTATTCTGTGGGTGTTCGTTTTGATCAAAAACCTCGCTTTTAGCTTCAAGCAAATTTACAGGATGCTTCACATTTTTAGTGTTGCTACCTTGTTGAATGGTGTATACATGATTGCACTGTTCATCTGGAAAGATATAGGAAGGCAAAGTGGTATGATGGATAATCCGAACTTTGCTGCATTTACAGCCAACATCGCATGTGTTTATTTTCTGTATTCCTGGATTTATTCTGAAAAGTCATTTTTTCATCCTTCGCGTCTGGCTTCGCTGACTTGTATATTTATTTTAGTGACTGCAGTATTTGTTTCAGGTTCCCGCGGCGCCCTGATTTCCTTGATCATTTCATTTTTCATTTTTCTTATTGGAGTTTCTGCAAGGAAAAGGCTAACAATAGTTGTTAGTATTGCTGTTCTTTTTTTCGCAGGAAGCCAGATGAAAGGTGTATCGGACACCTTAAAATGGATCCCTTTATTGAATCGTCTGGAAACTTTAACAGGAAAGCAAGAAGCCCGGACGACATTATGGAAGCAGGGCTGGGTTGCATTTAAGGACACGGGTTACATGGGCTTGGGTATTGAGCAGTTTAAAAACCCGGATAACTATGCACGATATGTTCAAACCACCGAAAATATTTCGGTGGTAAGTCAGGCTGGTCTTGTGCTTCACAATGATTTTCTTACCATACTTTTTGAATTTGGACCCATTGCATTTCTGCTTTTGGTAAGTTTTTATTTTAGTCTATGGAAGGATGTATGGTCCATTCCTTCCGGCACGGTGAAAATCCTTTCGTTGATATTGTTTATGAATGTTTTTGTATTTGCATGTCTGGACACAACATTACAATCCCATGCAGTTTGGTTTATTTTGCTTGTATTGACACTGTTGGGAAAAAATTATAGGATTGAAAATAATTGACGTGCCGATTAGGAGTTCAATTCCAATTCAAATTGATCAAACCAGGTATAAAGCTGGATGAGGAACCAAGCCTTGTGAGATGCTTTGTAAACGCTTTCCTTTGAATGTGATTGTGCATTCGTGAGACCTGTTTCAATGATGGATTTTACTATTTTGTAGTCAAGTATCCTGTTTAGCGGGTGGTCGGGGCGGATCAAATCCCTTGAAAACCGAATGAATTCATTAGTAAAATAGCGGTGCAGTGGCAAACTAAAACCTTGCTTTGGGTGCGTAAATACGGAAGCGGGAAGCCTGGACTTCATAATCGCTCTCAATATATATTTGGTTTCTCTTTTTCTAATGAGCATGGCATCCGGAAGGGAGCATGAATACTGAAATAAATCGGCATCCAGAAAGGGCGCTCTCACCTCAAGTGAATGGCACATACTCATGCGGTCGATCTTCACAAGCATATCCTCCGGCAGGATCAGTTGAGTTCGCAACCACATCATTTGACGCAATGCGGACCAATGCTGAAATGCAGAAGGCAGCTTTGGGTAGTTGATATGAAATAATGTATTTGGGAAAAGATTTTTTATATCCTGGTCGGCAAATAACTCGAATAAATGAAAACACAATGGTTCATTTTCAGATAGGCTCAGATCCATAGCTTTTTCTAAACCTCTTATTTTGTCTGGAAGAAGGATCGATTGTTGTGGTAAGCCTTGTAATGTGTTGCGTAACAATTTTCTCAAAAAATGGGGGTAGCTTTTTAGGGTAGTGATGATTTGGCCCCACCTGAAATCTTCATACCCGCCAAATAGTTCATCACCACCATCTCCGGAAAGTGCGACGCGTACATGAGTACTTATTTTATTTGAAACGAGGTAACTCGGAATAGCCGAGGAATCTGCAAATGCTTGTCCTATATGCTGAATCATTTGCCTGAACAGGTCCAGATCAAAACTTTGATTTGGAACGTACAGTTCATGGTGATGACTCCCTATAAACCTGGAAACCTCCCTGGCCAGGGTGCTTTCATCATAAGCACTTTCTTCAAACTTTACAGTGAATGTATCGACCTTTTGGTGATGAATATCCTGCATTATGGCTGCAATAGAACTCGAGTCAATTCCTCCGGACAAAAAGGCACCAAAAGCAACATCTGATCGCATGCATTGCGCTACAGATTTATATAAAAGCGCTTCCCCTTTTTTGATATAGAACGTTTCATCGCGTGTGTCTTCGGTTTCAGGATAATCAACGCGGAAGTAACATTTTGTTTCAAGCTTTCCACCGGAAAATCGTGCTATATGACCTGGAGGAAGTGAAAAAATGTTTTTAAATAAAGTGTTGGGGGAAACTGAAAAACCAAAATGAAAAGTGGTTTGTAGATGTGCTACATTAAGTTCTCTTTTAATGAATGGGTGTACCAGCAACGAAGCGATTTCACTGGCAAAGGCGAAGTTTCCATTTTGCAAGAAGTAATAAAGTGGCTTTTCGCCAAAACGGTCCCTTCCAAGTAGCAGTTGATTTTTTTGCAGATCATAAATACAGAATGCAAACATGCCTTTAATAAAGCGTACACAATCTTCTCCATGTTCTTCGTACAAGTGTACCAAAATCTCAGTATCCGATTGGGTAGATAAGGAGTGCCCCGATCGCAATAGGGATTCTCTTACTTCTATGTAGTTATATAATTCTCCATTCAAAAAAACACATACATTCCCCGCTTCATTCCATATGGGCTGTTGACCCCCATGGATATCGATAATCGACAACCTCCTCATTCCTAAACTGAATTCGCCATCCAGGTGCATGCCTTCACTGTCGGGCCCCCGGTGCCGGAGCGCCTCGAGCATTTTTACCAACAAGGCTTCATCCCTGTAATTAAATCCGCAAATACCGCACATGTGAGAGCTATTCGACGTTGATTTCCTGATTATTTGATGTGCAATGTACGCAGCCTTTTATTTATGGCCCAGGATAACAACAGTCATTCCAATCCAGGTCATTTAAAATTGGAATGCGAATTTTAAGTTTCATTGGAACAGGTATGCCGGAATCCAAAGGAAGCCCCTTATTTTGTGGTCGTATCCTTAGCTTTTCTGAATACGTATTAATAATTAAATATTTATACATTATAGATTATTAATATATTTAGATTCATTTTAATTAAAGAGGCTGCTTTCATGGCGGAAAATCTAATCTTACTTACGGGGGGCGCTGGATTCATCGGATACCATTTGTCCAAAAAACTGTTCGATGAAACACAGGACTCCATACATATCGTAGACAACCTTAACCACTATTACGACCTTGGATTAAAATTAGAACGACTGTCTCTCCTCGGATTTCAGCTTCCAAATGAAATACCTAATGAATGGATCCAATCTGTAAAATTTCCAAGGCTGTTTTTCAGGAAAATAGATCTTTCCGTGGCTGGGGATGTGCACAATATATTGGGGCAACAGGAGTATAAAATGGTGATTCATCTTGCCGCGCAGGCAGGTGTCCGGTATAGTCTGCATCATCCGGAGGCTTATGTGGAAAGTAATCTTTTAGGGTTTTTCAATATACTGGAACTGGTAAAATCCATAAAACCCTTACATTTTCTTTTTGCCAGCAGCAGCAGTGTATATGGTGCAAATAAGGAAATCCCATTTGCAGAAGAGCAGCCAATACTCCAACCCTTGAATTTTTATGCGGCTTCCAAAGCATCCAATGAGTTGATGGCACATGCGTATTCCAGTTTGTATCGTATTCCAACAACGTCCCTGCGATTTTTTACAGTATATGGACCATTAGGCCGACCGGATATGGCCTATTTCAAATTTGCAAAAGCAATCTATGATGGTTCGACCATTGATGTTTTTAACTTTGGTAATATGAAGAGGGATTTTACCTATGTCGACGACATTACCCATGCAATTTTTCTTTTGATGCAGAAGCCGCCTGCAGACCAGACTCCTTTCGAAACTTATAATATCGGCCACCATCAGCCCGTTCAGTTAGGATACTTTATTGAGTTAATTGAATCATCTATCGGCAAAAAGGCCAATATCCGTTATGTGCCGGGACAGCCGGGCGAAATGCAGGAAACCTATGCAGATGTTAGCAAATTGAAATCCAGAATCGACTATGTACCAGCAACCCCGGTTGAAGTAGGTGTTCCAAAATTTGTACAGTGGTTTCATTCATTTCACCATAAAGAGGAAAACTAATGCACAAAATCCGGCCTATCATAGCCTTATTCCGTTTTCAGTTTTACAGGCTTTTCCATCTGAAATCCCTTGTAAGTGGATCGATGTGCAGAACAGGACCGGGATTCAGCTTATCGATTTCTGGTTCTTGCATTTTAGGGAAGGAAGTGGTGTTTGGCCGTAAGGTCTTGTTTGATGTGCGAGGCAATTTGGAAATCGGTGATCATACCTTCTTTAATGATTATGTCCGTATCATATGTCATGAGCAAATTACAATAGGCCGCAATGTTTTATTCGGTGCTTATGTGTCTGTATACGATCATGATCATGCATTTAAAATCAATCGGGATGAACTTGAATTTTCCGATTTCAGGACAAGCCCGGTGCACATTGGAAATAATGTTTGGATTGGCGAGAAAGTATGCGTGCTCAAGGGTGTTCAAATTGGCAGTAATGTGGTCATTGGAGCCGGTTCCGTTGTAACCGGGAATATACCGTCAAATGTCATGGCTGCAGGCAATCCTTGCAAGGTTATAAAAAATCTGGATTAACGTACTGACATTAGAAGGGCTTGAATCATCGTTACATAATAATCGGACCGGGACTTAAAAATGAAGAACTTTCTATTGGAGGTACAACGGTAAGTTTCGAGTTATTATGTGCGTACTTTAAAAAACAAGGTGGGAAGGTTCAGGTGATATACTCAAATGTATATCGCAGAGGGCCTGCTGATGTTGTCAACTCATTGATCGTTTTTATTCAGTTGATACGAGGTCTTCCCTTTGCGGACGTGGTCTTTTTACATGCAAGTCCACGAGGCATCCTCGTGTTATCGCCTTTTGCAGCAATGCTTTGCGGGCTTTTTCGAAAAAAATTGGTACTTCGCGTGTTTGGCGGAGATTTGGACGAGGTGATAGAAAACAGCAAGTTCTGGGTGCGTTTTATCTGGAATCACCTGGCTTTACATGCGGAACTTTTATGCCTCCAGACAAAAATGCTGGTCAAGTATTTTAAACTTCAAAACAAAAAGGTATACTGGTTGCCCACCTCCCGCATTTTTCCCGTCATTCATGATTTGAAAAAACAGTATAGAAAGAGGTTTGTATTTATTAGTCAGATTTTTCCGGACAAGGGGATCGATTATATTCTTAAATTAAAAAATGACCTGCCCAATGAATTCACTTTAGATATTTATGGTCCGGTCCTGGATTCGAAATATTCATTTCTGCTAAATGAGAAATTCTATTTTGGAAGTCTTTCTCCGGAAAAAGTTACAGAAACTCTGCAACAGTACGATGTCCTGATACTTCCCACTATGCATAAAGGGGAGGGATATCCCGGTATCATTATTGAATCTTTAGGTGCAGGAGTTCCAGTGATTGCTTTTGATTGGAAATGCATAGGAGAAGTGATTCATAACAGAGAAAATGGCATTTTAGTTCAGGCTGGAGACTATTCAGAATTACTCCATCAGATTGTAAACCTGAATGCAGATCAATTCTCCATTTTGAGAAATCAGGCGATTAAATCGAGTGTACAATATAACAGCGATGAAGTAAATGCGAATCTGGTGATTAAATTGGAATCGCTTTGAAGTATCAGGCTGTCAGCGCAAGTGTCTTTTCTTCAATGCCAACAGTATGTGTGGAATATTTGGAATTGTAAGTTGCAGGGAAGAACTGCTAAAACCCATATATGCCGGTGAACTCAAGCACCGCGGGCCCGATGATTATGGTTATTATATGGACAACAGAATCGCGCTGTATCATTACCGGCTTGCCATCCAGGATTTAAGTGCACATGCCCATCAGCCCATGGCTACTGCGGACGGAAGGCTGGTACTTATTTTTAATGGAGAGATATACAATCATTGGGAATTGCGAAGGGAACTGTTGCAGGGATGTGTCTTTAAATCCACGAGCGATACAGAAACTATCCTGATGGGTTATGCCACATATGGGAAGGATTTTGTGAAAAAACTAAATGGTATTTTTTCTATTGCGATTTATGATAAGGAACTGCATACGATTTTTCTTGCCAGGGATCAGTTTGGTGTAAAGCCGCTCTATTATTATTCGGATCAGGACTGTTTTGCATTTTCATCAGAGTTGAAATCTTTTTTGAAAATTCCTTCCTTTAATCGTAAGCTCGATGTGCGTGCTATTGCAAAGTATATACAATTTTTATGGTCCCCTGGCTCTGACACTCCATTCCTTTATGTAAAAAAATTGTTGCCGGGTCATTCTATCGAACTAAAACTGGAAAAGCCAGACGATTTCCGTTGTTTGCCTTTTGTTACGCCAGCTTCCAAGCCGGAGATAAAAATCCGGCCGGAATCCGAATGGGTAGACGAACTGGATCATGCCTTACAAACGGCCGTTAGGAGGCAACTCCTGGCGGATGTTCCGGTTGCTTATTTTATTTCCGGAGGTCTTGACTCCAGTTTAATAGCAGCTATTGCCAGGAACATAAACCCAAAGGCTGACATGGTCGGATTCACTATTTCCAATGCATTCGGAAAACGCGAAGGGTTCACAGATGACTTGCCATATGCAAAAATGCTGGCGGACCATTTGAAAATGGACCTGCAGCTTGTGGATGCCCACATGAATCCACTTCAGGAGTTCGATGATATGATCTGGCATTTGGATGAACCACAGGCGGATGCAGCTCCTTTGATGGTATCATGGATTGCAAGCCTGGCCAGGAGTAAGGGGTTCCCTGTGTTGTTAAGCGGCACAGGAGGTGATGATCTCTTCACGGGATATCAGCGACACAGGGCATTGGCACTTGACCGTTTCTTTTTCAATATTCCAATGTCTTTTAAAAAGGCACTTGTAAGCTTAAGCGCGGTACTTCCAACTTCCAATGCATTCCTCAGACGTCTTAAAAAGTATGCCTACGGTATGGATGCCGCAAAACTGGATGAGCGCATTTGCTCTTATTTTAAATGGCTTCCTGATGACCGGCTTCTCGGACTATTTGTGGATGATATCAAGGAGTTTCTGCTGCAGCAACGGCCTGATCAGGTATTTTTGGATACGTTGAAGCATATGGGTGAAGATGCGGATGCACTTGAAAAAATGTTGCAACTGGAAGTGCAATTTTTTTTGCCGGATCATAATTTGAATTACATAGATAAACTGTCCATGAAGCACGGGGTGGAAGTGCGGGTTCCATATCTTGATCAGGATCTGGTACAACTGGCAGGTCAAATACCAATGTCACTTAAAATGAACAAGCATGCAACAAAATACATTTTGCGTAAGGTCGCTGAGCGTTATTTGCCTCATGACTTGATTTGGAGGCCCAAGACGGGATTTGGCGGCCCCATACGAACGTGGATTCGAAGTGGGTTTGCAGAACGCATGGAACATGATTTTAATAAAGAGAGCCTGTTAAACCAGGGCTTGTTTAATCCAGAAGCCATTCAACAATTGATAGCTGATAACAGAGCATCCAGATTGGATGCAGCCTATTCTGTATTCGCATTGATGGCCATACAATCCTGGTTGCGGCAATTTTACCAGGAAGAATCGAATTAGAATTGTTTCCGGTTATTCAGATTCAGGATTCTTTGAGTGCAGCAAATTTAAAATCGAATCGACGACGCGTTGTGTGGATTGTCCATCGGCAGGACCGCATTCACATTGCCTTGCATGCAGGCGTTTTTGGAGATTCCAATTTCGATCCGCCTGAAATTTTTTTATAAGTTCGATCAATCCTATATAACTGGTTGCCAACTCGGTGCCCCCAAGTTCTATGAACTTTTTTATGTGTGGAAAATCCTTTAAGCGAATTGCAGAGGTCCAGTAGGGCAAAGCTGTTTCACCATCAAACAAAGGAGCGATATTACCAGTACCTGCCATGAGGGCATCCAGGGATAGGGTCGAGCATGAATTGATGCAGACAGTGGATTCACATAAGGCCGAGGAAAGTACATGCATATCATCGTGTTCCATACTCCAGGGTAAGCCGCCTTCCACTATTTTCGGATAGAATATACGGATCCGTTTGCTTTCAATTGCTTTCAATCGCTCAATCCAGCTGGAATCAGACATATTTCCCTGTACGTTTTGTGGATGCGGTCGCACAAGCAATTGCATCGTAGATCCAAATTCATTTTGTTCTACCGCGCGAGCTAAAAACTCAACGAGATCAATTTCTTTTGGAACAAAGCGGGGTGCACTCATCCCAAAAAGCAGATATGGCGCCTGAGGATCCAAATTCAGAACCTGCATCCAGGAAATTTTGTTCGTTGACTTTGATATTTCTGCATGCACATCAAAATGAGGCACGCCGCAGTCCCTGATTTGATTTTCAGAAATAGGGTAATGCGACTTGAATTCTTCATGCATGACACTTCCCCAGGAAAAATAATGGTCCGCTAGAGATAGAAAATGTCCTTTGGAACTGATATTATCCCAGCTCAACAGGTGAATTACAGTTTCTATATTGAGCCTATGAGCATTGTGTACTAATACCCCCTCATGCGGATTCGCAGGATAGGTCGAAATAAGGAGATCCGGCCGCAGAGACTTTATGATCGTTTGTGCCTTTGTATCAACCAACAACCAATGTTCAAAGCGTCGGTACAAGCTCCGCATGAAGGTAAACTTTCGGAACAAGGGATGTATCGTATACAAAATCGAAGGGATCCAGGAGAGCAGGACATATTTGTGTTTCGGATTCTTAATTTCAAAAATATGTTTTTCCAATAAGGCGGGATTATTTTTTAAATCCTCAAGAAAATAACTTCGGTATAAACTGAAATTCGTTTTCCACCACCATCCACTTGATTTGAAATGGTGTAACGAAATGGCATTTTGCTGGCAGTACAATTTCAGAACCGGATCCTGATTATTGGGCACAATAAGGTCTACCTCAAGTCCATAGCTGCGAAGCCGTCCCAACAAATTTGTTTGCATCAGCATTCTTGCCGCAAAGCCATGTGAGGCGAGATAACATATTTTTGAAACCGGACGGGGCATGTTCGTTAAATGTTGCGAAATTATGCATTCAGCGACGGTATATTAACTATTTTTTAAATAAGTGGAATGGAACAGAAAAATATCTTTGCATACCTTTTGTCGAGTTATGTCCAGGTATATCCTGAAGGGCATGAGGTTTGATCTTGTTTTCTACATAAGAATTTTTTAAATCTGAGAGATGGACCTTCGTATTGAAAATTTATCCAAGCATTACGGCAGCCAAAAGGCTGTGGACCACATTTCTTTTTCAATTAAGTCTGGTGAAATCATTGGATTTCTTGGTCCAAACGGAGCAGGTAAAACCACGACCATGAAGATGCTTACGCAATACCTGCAACCAGATACCGGAACCATCTGGTATGACAACAAAAGCAGTTACGATTCCGATATACGGAGACAGATTGGTTACCTTCCGGAGCACAATCCGCTTTATGAAGACATGCCGGTCATGGATTATCTTTCGTTTATGGCTGCTTTGCAGGGATTGTCCAATTCTGAAATTCCGCAGAGGGTAAAAGAAATGGTCCGGGTGTGCGGTCTTGACGTGGAAAAGCACAAGAAAATCGGAGAACTTTCCAAAGGCTATCGTCAGCGCGTTGGATTGGCACAAGCCATTATTCATAATCCTCAGGTTCTGATTCTGGATGAACCTACAACAGGACTGGATCCCAATCAAATTGTAGAAATCCGTGAATTGATACGCAGACTCGGAAGGGAGAAAACCGTTATCCTGAGCACACATATCCTCCCGGAAGTTGAAGCTACCTGTGACCGCATTTTAATTATCAATAAAGGTCATATTGTTGCGGACGGCACCGTACATGAATTGAGAAGCCAATCAGAGGGTAGGCAAATACTGCACATTCGCGTGGAAGGAGCGAGCCCGGATGTCGTGTATTCCTGTTTATCTGCTGTTCCCAGTGTAGAACAACTGCATTGGATAAATGCCGGCAAGGGGCAGCTGGAAATTCAAAGCAGACCGGGTGAACAATCCAATCGGGATATATTCCGTGCATGTGTGGCCAACCACCTTGACCTTTTGGAATTGGTGCCATTTGAAACAAAATTGGAGGATATCTTCCGCGACCTGACGTTGAATTAATTTATTTTAAAAATCAATTGTGTATGCTAACACCTGTTTGGATTATTGCAAAAAAGGAGTTGAATGGATTTTTTGATTCACTCACAGCGTATATCCTTATTATAGCGTTCCTGGGATTTAGTGGTTTTTTTACCTGGATATCCGGTTCAGATATTTTTTTGCGAAAGGAAGCTGATCTGGACGTCTTCTTTAACGTGTCCAAATGGACGCTGTTTTTCTTTATTCCTGCGATCACTATGAAAACAATGGCTGAAGAGCATAAATCAGGAACCATTGAATTGTTGCTTACGAAGGCAATAACCCCGAGGCAAATTGTCCTTGGAAAATTCCTGGCATGCCTGTTATTGATTAGCATTACCTTGCTCTGCACGATCAGTTATTACATCACGGTCAGCAAGATTGGAAATATGGATCATGGTGCCACGCTGTGCGGGTATTTCGGTCTGGTCCTGATGAGTGCATCATATATTGGGATTGGTTTGTTCGCATCCAGCATCACAAATAATCAGATTGTTGCGTTTCTTCTTGCGCTGCTCATCGGTGTTTTCTTTCATTTTTTATTTGATGTCATGTCCTTTGGATCTTCCGGATTCCTCGGCCAATTGCTCAGCTCCTTAAGTGTAAGCAGGCATGTGGATTCACTTTCAAAAGGGGTAATCGACACAAAGGATCTCTTGTTTTTTCTGAGTTTAACAGCTTCCGCTCTGTGGATGGCTGAAATTTTTGTTTCCAAACGAGCAAAATAAAAACAGATGCTAAAGTCAAAATTTAACCTCATTGCACTTATTATCGTGCTCTTTGTCGGAATAAATTATCTGACGCGTTTTGTTTTTCTTCGTCTTGATCTAACGGAAAACAGAGCTTTTACATTATCCAATGCAACAAAAGGGGTTCTGAATAATTTGGATGATGCGGTAGAGGTGGTCGCTTATTTTTCGGATGACCTTCCAATCGACATAGCTAAAACAAGAGAGGAACTCGACAATTTGCTAAATGAATACGCAAACCTGTCCAAAGGCAAGCTGAGTTATTCCTTTATTGCACCGAACAAAGATCCCAAGCAGGAAGAGGAGGCTGGAAAGTTAGGTATTCGCCCTGTTATGATCAACGTAAGGGAAAAGGATCAGGCAAAACAACAGAAAGCCTTCCTGGGAGCGGTAATCAAAGCAGGTGGAAAAAATGAAGTGATCCCGATTATTCAACCCGGGACTGCCATGGAGTATACCTTTACGACCGGTATCAAAAAGCTGGTTGGAAAAAACAAACCTCAGATTGGATTCATCCAGGGGCATGGAGAACCTGCCTTGCAGGAAATGGCACAAGCCTACCAGGAACTCAATGTGCTGTATAATGTTTCCTCAGTTTATATTCAATATGATTCGGTTGATTTAAGTGCCTACAAAAGCCTGGTGTTGGTCAGGCCAACCGATAGCCTTCCTCCTGCTGCCTTCCAGCGTTTGGACGAGTACCTCTCAAAAGGAGGCAATCTGGTTATTTCTTTTAACCAGGTGGATGCGAATATGCAATATGGAATGGCCAATCCGATGAATACAGGAATCAGGGAATGGCTCATGTCAAAAGGAATTGAAGTCGAAAATGCCCTTGTCCGAGATGTTCGCTGCGGACAGGTGAGTGTGACACAACAACAAGGTTTTTTCTCATTTTCCACCCCCGTGCAATTTCCGTATCTGCCATTGATTCAAAAATTTTCTGCACATCCCATCACAAAAGGACTTGAACAGGTAATTCTTCAATTTGCCAGTCCAATGAAATTTGTAGGTCCGAATACAAGTCAATTTACTTCCATACTTTTTACTTCAGATAAGTCCAGCAGAGAAGCTGTTCCGATGCAGTTTGACGTGCAGCACAATTGGACTGAAGCCGAATTCGGAGAACAACAAATATGTGTCGGAGCTTTGCTTGAAAGCAATGGTTCAGCAGGAGGAAAGCTTATTGTTTATTCGGACGGAGATTTTGCAGTGAACGGCAGGGACCAAAGACGGCTAAGTGAAGACAACATCAGTTTGCTTATCAACAGTATTGACTATTTAAGTGATGATACAGGGCTGATAGACCTTCGCACAAAATCTGTGGAAACACGTCCAATTGAAGAACTCACAGATTCAAAACGTACCACACTGAAATACCTTAACTTCTTATTGCCAATTGGACTTGTATTGGTATACGGGGTGTACCGTTCGAACAGGAACAGAAGGGTAAGGATGCGCAGGATGGAGGAGAGATTTTGACTTGAGCAGGGATGACTCAAGCTTGTCCTTGTGAACAAACGTTTGTTTGTATCTACCGCCTTTGCTGTAATGTACATACTGATGGGCATAATGTATTTGTTTAATTTATCCATATTGAAAATACTGAAATAGAAAATGCTGAGTAATAAAGAAGTGGCTAATATGTTCCATGAATTGGCTTCGTTGATGGAACTCCATGAGGAAAATCCATTCAAGATACGATCCTATGAAAATGCATATCTCAGTCTTCGCAAAATGGATGCGCCGTTAATGGACCAGGACCGCAAGGAATGGGCAGAATTAAAAGGTATCGGAACTGCGATTCTCGATAAACTGACCGAACTTAAAAATACAGGAAGCTTCAAAACACTGGAGGAATTCCGGGATAAAACACCTGAAGGCATCCGGCAATTGTTGAAAGTAAAAGGACTTGGGCCGAAAAAACTAAAGAGTATCTGGCAGGAATTGCACGTGGAAACACCTGGCGAACTCCTATATGCCTGCGAAGAAAATCGCCTGGTAGAACTCAAGGGTTTTGGCCCAAAAATCCAGGACGATATCCGCAAGAGCCTGGAATTTTTTGACAACAATCAGGGATCCTTCCTGTATGCAGTTTTGGAAACAGAAGCAGAACAAATCCTCATGGAATTGAAAAAGAGGAATCCTGATGTGCATGTAGAGATGTGCGGTGCATTGCAAAGAAAGATGCCGGTTTTAAATGACATGGAGCTTATTGCAAATGCGGAAATTTTACAGCTGCCTGAGCAATTTCAATTCCTGGAAGGTCAAAAGTATATCTGGAAGGATCGTTTTCCTGTGACCATCCATACATCAGATAAAGTTCATTTTGTAAAAGACCGGCTGTTGCTAACAGGCGGTAGCATCGTATTCAAAGAAAAATTCCTGGATGCGATGGCAAGGTGGGATGCTCCAACAGAAAGGGAACTCTTTACTTCCAATGCCTTGCCGTATATACCTGCCGAGTCACGTGACCTGGAGCACTTTGATCATTTCAAGGAAGAGGACCTCGTTGAAGATGGGGATATTAAAGGTGTCATCCATAATCACAGCACCTACAGCGATGGTATGTACAGTATTGCAGACATGGCCAATGAATGCATTCGCCTTGGATACCACTATCTGGTAATTTCTGATCATTCCAGAACTGCAGTATACGCAAATGGTTTGTCCATGGAGCGGGTTGAGCAACAATGGAGAGAGATTGATGCACTGAATGCGCAATTCAAGAATTTCAAAATTTATAAATCTATCGAATCGGATATCCTGTACGATGGAAATTTAGATTATCCGGATGATTTCCTCAGAGGATTTGACCTGGTGATTGCATCCGTTCACAGCCAATTGAAAATGGATGAACCCAAGGCTATGATGCGCCTTATGAAGGCTATTGAACATCCCGCAACGAGGATTTTGGGACATCCGACCGGGAGGCTTTTGTTGTCGCGTCCTGGATATCCTATTCAACATACCAGGATCATAGATGCCTGCGCCGCGAATAAGGTGGCTATTGAGATCAATGCCAATCCTTTGCGATTGGATTTGGACTGGTCATGGCTGCCCTATGCAATGAAAAGGGGAGTACTTATATCCATAAATCCGGATGCGCACAACCTGAAAGGCATAAAAGACATCCGTTATGGCGTATTCATGGCCAGAAAAGGTGGGTTGACAAAAAATAATTGTTTGAATTGTAGATCGATTGCAGAATTTGAAACATGGATTCAGTCAAAAAACAGGTTTTAGTAATCATTAACATTATGTTTGAAATAGAATAAATGGTGTCATCTGCGAAGTCTCTACTTTTACATCTACTTTATTGACAAAAATTAAATCATTTACTCATCATGAAAAATTTTAAAATCTTATCCTTTGCATTGTTTGTTGCAATGGTTGCAGCAACTTCATGCAAAAATGAAAAATCTGAAACTGCTACAGATGCAGCTACAGCTGCAGCCGCTCCGGGTGCAACTGCGGATCCAGGTGCTTCTGGTTCTGTACCGCCTGAAGCTGCTCCAACCGGTCCTACCACTACTATGGAGTTTACCGAAATGGTCTATGACTTTGGTGAAGTAGTAGAAGGAGAGCACGTTAAATATGCTTTCAAATTCAAAAACACAGGTTCTGAACCTTTGATTATTTCCGATGCAAAAGGTAGCTGCGGTTGTACCGTTCCTGATTGGCCAAGAGAGCCTGTTGCACCAGGTGCTTCTTCTGAAATTCGTGTTGAATTCGATTCAAAAGGAAAAGGTAGCGATGATGGTCAAAAACAAACAAAGAAAGTTACCGTTACTGCAAACACCAATCCTCCTCAAACATACCTTACCATTACGGGTGTTGTTAAGAAAGACCCAAAAGCAAAGGCAGCTACTCCAGCTAAGTAATCTGCATATTGCTTGATTAAATATATGCCCACTCTGTTTTTTCAGAGTGGGTTTTTTATTTTCGTGTTTAATTCTTATGATCCGTTCTTATTTATCCTTAGTCAAATTCAGTCACACGCTTTTTGCACTCCCATTTGCGGCCATTGGATTTATAGTAGGAATCCATGCAAAAGGCCAATTGAATATGGATTGGCGTCAACTGGTGCTGGTTCTTATTTGCATGGTGACTGCACGAAATGCAGCAATGGCTTTCAACAGATGGGCGGATCGGCATATTGATGAAAAAAACCCCCGAACCAAATCAAGAGAAATTCCAGCCGGAAGACTATCTCCACACCATGTGCTTCTTTTTGTGAGCTTGAATGCTTCCTTGTTTATTGTAGCGACCTATTTCATAAATCCCCTGTGCTTCCTTCTTTCTCCTGTAGCATTGTTTACCGTGTTGGGATACAGTTATACCAAGCGTTTTTCATGGCTGTGTCATGTCTTCCTTGGCTTGGGACTCGCCCTTGCACCAATCGGAGCCTATCTTGCAGTCACAGGCTCATTTGATTGGTTGCCTATTTTATATGCTGCTGCTGTAATCTGTTGGGTGGCAGGTTTTGATATCATTTATGCATTACAGGATATAGACTTTGACCAGGCAGAACATCTCCAGTCCGTTCCGGCTCGCTTTGGTTTATCAAAATCTTTATGGGTCTCTTCTATGCTGCATGTGTTTTGTGCAGTATTTATACTAATGGCGGCATCCATTCTTCACAGCCAATATGGCCTTAGCGCCTGGCTCTATGCCGGAACAATATGTTTTATCGGGCTTTTGACGATGCAACATGTAATCGTAGGCAAGGGAAACCTAGACCGGATTAATCTGGCGTTTTTTACAACAAATGGTATCGCAAGTGTAGTCCTCGCACTTTGTACGATCATTGATTTTTATTTCTAGTTTCCAAAAAACGAAGTAACTTTTCCAGGGCCTTCGTTCTATGACTTCGTTCCAGTTTGATCGACGGATCTAACTCACCAAAGCTTCGATTATCGTTTTCTGGAATAAAAACAGGATCATAGCCAAATCCATGGTGCCCTTTCATTTCAAAAGCGATGTGGCCTTCTATTTGACCTTCAAATAAGAATTCTTCACCATCAAGTATACATGCAATCACCGTGCGGAACCTTGCTTTGCGGTTGTCGATTCCTTCCATTTCTGTAAGAAGTTTTTCCATATTGGCTCTTGGCGATTTGGCTTCTCCGGCATACCGGGCACTATAGATGCCTGGTGCACCTTTAAGTGCTTCCACTTCAAGGCCACTGTCCTCTGCAATGCAGGATTTTTGGAGCTTGCGATATAAATAGCGGGCTTTTAAAAGGGCATTTTCCTCGAAACTGGAACCCGATTCTTCAATTTCATCTTCAATTCCAAGATCAGTCAAATCATAAATTCGGTAGCCTTTTGGGAGCATAGCCTCGATTTCCTTTTTCTTATTTGTATTGTGTGTTGCAATGAGTAATTCCTTCATTTTTTGAATGGATTAAATCCTGTATAAAAGATCCGAAATCGCATGAAAACAGGTCACTTGGAAGCAGAAATCCAAATCTGTTTTTTTATTATTGCAGCAACCATCATACAGATGGATACATCTCTTTTAATGCCTGCCAAAGCAATTTCTTTTGGGTTTCTTTTTGATAGTGATCCAAAGAGTCCGCACATAAAATGTCAACAAATCCAATACGGTATATTTTATGGGTTTTGGGCTTAAACTGAAGGGCGTATTGAAAAGCTTGGGCCCCAAACAAGATAATCTTATTGCCGAGGCTTTCCGGACCTGTGATGAATTCAATACATGTGCCTTCGGGAATAGCTTGGATGGAAACGTCCTTATTTGGATCTAAGCCGACAGCTCTGATAATTTTTTCCAGAAGCTCCTGCAGGGCAGCATCTTTAAAAGTGGATTCAGTTATTAAAAAATAATGTTTCGCCGGAATCATAAAAGGATTATGCCGTTCCTTTTGGCCGGGTATGTCATAATAAATAATTCCTCTTTCTCTTGAATTCACAACTAAATGGGTAAAACTAGGTTAGTACAAAGAAGAGCAATTATCGGCATTTTCAGCTTAAAATTACTAACTTTGTAAAAACGAAGCTATGGACTACAAAATCAGGATCGAAAGGACCAGGAATTCTAGAATTGCCTCGGTAGATTTTCACAATATACCATTTGGCAAAGTATTCGCAGATCATATGTTTGTTGCTGATTTTGATGGTCAACAATGGAAAAATTTTGAAATCAAACCGCTGGAACGTCTGCCATTTCATCCTGCTACAATGGCTTGGCATTATGGCCAGGCGATATTTGAAGGCATGAAAGCATCCATCTCTTCAGATGGCACTCCACTTTTATTCAGACCGGAAGATCATGCGCACCGCCTAAATGTCTCTGCAGCGAGAATGTGCATGCCAGAGTTTCCAGAAGATTTATTCGTTGAAGCATTGAGTCGATTGGTGTGGATAGATCGCAATTGGATTCCCCGTGAGGAAGAAAGCGCACTTTACATCCGCCCGGTTATGATGGCTACAGATGAATTTGTTGGAGTACGTTCTTCTGATACCTTCAAACTGATGATAATGAATCTCCCATCAGGTCCCTATTATGCAAAACCAGTATCCCTTCTTGTTGAGGAAAAATATGTGCGAGCAGTGGACGGTGGAGTAGGTGAAGCAAAAGCAGCCGGAAATTATGGTGCGGCCTTATATCCTACGAAACTTGCCAGGGAAAAAGGTTACGACCAGGTTATTTGGATGGATGCACATGAATTCCGCTACATTCAGGAGGTGGGAACGATGAATATCTTTTTTGTGCTTAAGGATCGCGTTATTACGCCAAATTTGAGCGGAACCATTCTGCGTGGCATTACCCGCGATAGCGTGATTACCTTGTTGCGGGAACGTGGCGTCACAGTTGAGGAAAGACCGGTCACCATGGAGGAAATAGCAGATGCACACAGAAAGGGAGAACTATTAGAGGCTTTTGGAGCAGGAACAGCAGCAGTCGTGGCTCACGTGAGCCGAATAGGATATAAAGGAGAAGACCTGATCCTGGATCCGGCTAACTGGTCCATTTCTAAAGAAATCAAATCTCAGATCAACGGAATTCGCTCAGGAAGGATTCCAGATACGCATGGTTGGATCCATCCCGTTCTATTGGAGGAAACCGCTTTAGTAGACTAGCATTAGCTTTCCTGATCAGCTTGTCAGCCCTGGCATTTTTTAATGCTTTCGAAGGGTAATGCATTATTTCTATTTAGTATGCCTTTATACACAGACTCTACGTGCTGGTGCAAGGATAAATCGGCGTCTCTTCTTTACAATTTGATGAGATGAATGCGGCGTACATGCGCTCCACTGCGGGCTACCAACACATAAGCACCGGATAACCATTTCTTACAAGGAATTTTTATACTGCCAAATTGATTAAGTACTTCCATTTGATCCTGATACATTTGCCTTCCAAACATATCTGTGATTTGGATGTCCACCGTTGCTGGCGCATCGAGTTCAACATTGAGCCGAAACAAATCTGTAAACGGGTTAGGTTCCGCGTATACATGAATTTCTGAACGATCACCGGTTTGGTTATCCACATCTACTGGTATTTGAACTTTTTCAGCTGAAAACCGGATTTCCGATAGTCCGGCGCAGGAAGAGCCATAATTGGATCGGGAGGTAAGCAACACGTACCTTGCCTCGGGTATGTCTATCCCAACCCAGTTCATGCCTTCATAACGGTTTGTTCCTTCTGCTTTATCCAGTGTAAACACACCGGCATGTTCCCAGATCATGCTGTCTAATGAATAATCGACATCCAGCTCGCGGATCCCCCAATTTAAGCGTTCGGGATCATTTAGATTCCATACTTTCATGGCATCCATTTTATAATGGTGCACGAAGTCAAATAATATCCAGTGACTATCGCCATAAATGGGATTGGGATTGGGCTTTTGGCTGCATGAAATCCAGGAATCAAACCAATTTGTCGAATGGCGGTCTGGATAACATTGGGAATAACCTGATGGTATAAAAAGGCTGGAACACAGGATTGACAAAATAATGGTTTTCATGAAGCTGAATTTAGAATTTCAAAATACCAATTGGATTTTTGCCCGATTGCGGGTCATAGAAATGCCCGATATTGGGAAGCAAATAATTCAAATCAGAAGCTGGAACGCCCATCCATAAAGCAAGTTCAGCAAAATACTGATCGACACTTGTAGTTGGAATCATGACACTGTCATATACCAGCAGAGGAGCATTCGCAGAAAGTAAGGGGTATTGGCCATAAAGTTTTTTGCCATTTACTGCCCCTCCCATAACCATGACATGGCCACCCCAGGCATGATCTGTTCCATTGCCATTCGAAGTCAGCGTGCGACCAAATTCGGACATGGTAAAAGTGGTCACTTGATTTGCAAGCTTGAGTTCCTCCAATGCCGTTTGAAATTCAGCCAGGGCGTTATCTACCATTCGCAACATATCACCCTGACGCTGCAGAATTTCATCGTGGTGGTCCCAGCCGGGAAACTCAATGAAAAAGATCTGACGCTTGAATTGGAGCGACTCGTGGGCAGAAATAGTGCGGGCAACCATCTTAAACGCCTGTGACAGATCGTTGTCAGAAAAGTTGGTTTGTAAAAGAGGAGCACCTTCCAAAGCATCCGTAAAATGAATATGACCGTTTCTTGAGGTGCGGATGACATCCATGTAAGTTTTCTGAAAAGGATCGTCATATCGGGCATCAATCAAAGAATCAAGGGCTTTGGTACGGGCAATATTAAAATAATCGTAGGTGTTGTCGGGCCGGTAACCTTCAATGCCAAGACTTCCATATCGAGGGTCAATCGCAAATTCTATAGTTTCGTTTCCGGTCTGAAACAGATTGGTTCCGGCAAGTGAAATATTCATGGAAATATCTGTAGACGAATTCATGTCTTTAATCAGATCTGCCAGTCTTCCTCCCCAGCCAACTGACGAACGTTTGTCAGCAAGAGAAGATTGCCATTGTTGTGATTGATCTGAGTGGGATAAAAGTCCTAAAGGTAATTTTACGGTTTCATTGTAAAATGCATCTTTGGTTGTAGGCTCCAGTAATGTTCCCACATTGCAGATAAAGCTCATTGTGCCGTCATTGTACATTTTTTGAAGATTGGTCATATTGGGATGCACGCCAAAAGTTCTTCCCGGAGTATTTCCAACCTGGATTTGACGCAAATCGGTTTTTGGGATGGCCAGATTTGCCCGTATCTTCTGATAGTCACCGTATTCCTTTGTACTCATGGGTACAAGCATATTAAACGAGTCATTGCCACCGGACATCATCAGGCAAACCAGGGCCTTGTATTCCGGGTCCATAGCAGATGAAGCAGCGGAAAGTGCATTGATTCCTTTTAAATGCGTAAGTGCGTTTATTATGGAGCTGTACCCAACGGCTGCACAACTTAATTGACCTACAAAATGTCTGCGCGATATTTTTTTCATCTGCTTTGTTATTTTAATATTGCATAATCCGCTGAAATGACAATCAGGTATAATGCCATCAGCACGCGTTCTTTTCTGAAATTGCCGTAGCGAAAATTTTCGATGGTCCTTTTGATAATATCCCGTGTCCGGTCACTGAGATTACCATGCGTAAACAGCATGTCGAGACGATTTAATAGTACCTCCGGATCTTGTGCCAGATCTTCGAGTTCGCGAAGGTTGAGAACCGCATACGGATTGTCATTTTCCCAACTGTTCATCACGTAATTATAGACCGACCAGTAATTGACCTGATTCATAAAGCCAATGCTTGTTCGCGAATTATGAATTTGAAATTCAGGTGCAAGCAATCCTTTTTGATCAAGTGCTCCTTTAGGCTGATAGAAAGGAGAAAAGAAATTAAATACCGTAGGAGATGCCAATGCTAAGTGCCCCGTACCTAGCCAAAAATCATAGCCAGTATTCCAATAACGTCCATAAAATTGTTCTACGTCAACAGCTTTCGTAAAATGGCTGTAACGCACCAAAGGTTCCCTGAGTTGGCCGTTTCGTTCTTCAAGAGCATACTCACATTCACGGGCTTCCGGATCCAGCAGGATGGCTTTTATGAATGCAGCCATATTACCCCGGATACCCGTTCCATCATTATTGAAAACTTCGGCGACACGCTGAACGTATTCCGGACTGGGATTGGATTTTATTAAACGTTGTATCAATTTCTTTGCGATAAACGGACCTACATTGGGGTGATTAAACAAGACATCTATAGCCATTTTTATATCCTCCATTCCGGTCTGTCCTGAAGGGATCCGGTTCTTTCCAAGTATAATTTTTTCACCGGGCTCATGCCATGGTTCATACATTCTCATACGGGCTGTCATGTCTGCAAGGTAAATCCCCATGCCAAAAAAGGCAGTATCCGTATACATATTAGGAACGACTTTACCAATGCCAAGGCCTGTGAATACTTTTGCAAGTTCCTTAATATCATTTTGTCCATACGTTGGAATTGCCCTGCCCGCGGAATCGTGTTTTATAGTTCCATCCGTATTCAACTCATTCAGGCCTATGGTAAATAGTTGCATGATTTCCCGGGCATAGTTTTCATCCGGGTGAATGTTCTCTGCAGTATCGGTCTTGGGATTGTTCAGGTGACTCAGGTAGAATCCCATGGTTGGATGCAGGCTAACATCTGTAAGTATGTCCCTGAAATTGCCAAATGCATGTTTCTTCAGAATGTCGTAGTACGAAGCAAGCCCAAATCCATAACCTTGAAGGTCCGATTGAAAGGATATGACAAATACTTCACTCAATGCGAGGGCGATGCGTTGACGAAGACGGTCTTTACCTAACATGTGTTGCGTCCACCAGGCATATTGAAAATGGGTCCAATTTGCATAACTTGGTGCGTGTGCGGAATCCCCTCCCGTCATGTAATGCCAGTCGATGGCTTCATCCAAAATCGTCCTGGTTTCTTCAAGCATGCTTGAACCAGGTATCGACATCTGAAGGTCTATCCATTTTTCATAATTGCTGCTTGCCAGGGATGAGATATCTTCCATTGAGGAGCCCAGGGTAGCCTGGTACAGGAAGCGACTTGCATCATAAAAGGGAAATACGAGGCCTGCTCCATTTATGGTTGATCTTGCGGCACAGCTGTCTTTGCGGTTATGCGGGGTCCAATTTTCACTTGAGTAAACCTTGAAGTCCACATGATTATTCCCTCCAAGGATCAGTTTTTGTGCAGACAGTGGAATAAACATTCCAATTATTCCAAAAAGCAAAACCACATTTTTTAGTGCAGTCATAGAAGTTCACATAAAGGCACATCGCCGCATTAAATGTACGTTATGCAGTTTTCAATTGCTTATTATTTAACAACGGCAGCTAAAATTCCAGGGATTTCCCTGAGTAAAAAAAGGCCTTTATCAGGTAAAACCCTGAGTCCCCTTTCTTCAGAGTCAGACGCTACGCGAAGCGCAATTTACATATTAATTAAATTAGTAATATGATTTGCTGCTATATGTAGAAGGCTATGATCCAGGCAGTAACAGCGATTTTTTGATATTTAAAAAATCAGATTATCGTATCTTTGAATATCACCCAATAAAAACACAAACATGAGTACACGTAATTTGCGCACTTCGGTGCTTTTTTTACTGCTTGTTACCTCTTCTTGCCTGGTTGCTCAAATTTATGAAAAGCTCAATGGGCCTTATGGCGGAGGGGATAAAGTTTATGAGGCTCAAACGGGTTTCCTTTTCCAGTTTTTCAACCTTGATGGTATCCATCGCAGCGTATACCGTTCCAATGATGGCGGATACTCCTGGACACTATTGCCAACTCCACCTGCAAGTCAGCTTACGGATCCCATCTCCGTCGGATTCGATGGTCAGTTATACTGTGCCTGGAATTTCAATGTGTACCGCTCGGGAAACAATGGGCAATCCTGGAACTTGCTAAAAAGTCCTTCCAATACCTTTACCGTTGGCATCTCCTCACTCCCCGACGGAACCATACTGGTTACGAAGTCCGATCAACTGTATTATTCCAAAGATCTGGGTCAAAGTTGGGCATCAAGTCCTATAGGTGGTATAAAAGCGTTTTATGCCGATGATGTTACCGGGCGATTCTACATATTGAATGAAAGCGATGTATACTACTCCAAAGACAGCGCAAAAACATGGATCCATTTTGCAAGTGGAACTTTTAATGCGAGCCGTACTGATATCGCCACAACATCCAATGGAAATGTGTTTGTAAGCACATTTGGAAGGATCATGCGATTTGACAGTTTGGGAAATCTAATTCGTTATATTGATCCAAATCCTTCCGTTACAGACGAAGTCTCTCTGGCCATTTGTGGAAACAAACGTTTGTTTGTATCCGAAGGAGACGTGGCGGCATATTCTGATAACTTCGGCGATCAGTTGATAAAATGTAGCGCACCCGGAGCGCATACTTTTGGGCTTTTTTCGTGTACCAATAGCGGAAATGTGTTTGCGAAAAGCAGCACGGGGAGTATTTACCAAAGCGATGCAAAAGTTCTGCAATGGTCTTTTTCGGCCTTTAAAATTCCATATGCCAGGGTTTTGGAGGTTGACTTCCTCAATGAACAGCACATTTTAGCATTGAGTTCTGATGGTCTTTTTTATTCAAACGATAATGGATTAAACTGGAATTTGGTAAGCCCTTGCTTTTTACGACCTCCTCAGCCAAATTTGGTGGAACGCATTGTTCCCGTCGGGCAATCTTTCTATTTCTTAAATGAGAATGCATTGCTGTATTATAAAAATACGAACTCCACTCCTGTTAAAATTAAAGATGTTGCAAACCTGAATTCGGCGCTGTATTATAATGTTGCCAATACCTCTTTATTCCTAAAAGAAGGGCTTCAATTGTTCCGCTCCATTGACCAAGGTACGAGCTGGACGAGCTCTTATTCCGGCGATTTTGATGAGTTGTACACTTTTTCTGATGGAACACTGTTGTTGAAAAGTTTTAAGGAAGTACTCAGGTCTTCAGACAATGGAAAGAACTGGCAATTAAGCACACCAATTGGTCTTCAACTAAAGAGTAGTTTGTCAGGTAATGGATTTAACTCCGCTTACATCTACCAAATCCAAAATAATTCTTTATGGAGGGTACTGCATTCTCAGGACGGGGGATTGACCTGGAGTGCACAGAGCATTGCAACTCCTTATTCAAGCCTGATTGAACCTTATAATGGATTTATTTGCAACCAGGCCGATCAACTGTTTGTTTCATCTGTTTCCAATCGCATTTTGCAGTCCAATGATCATGGTGCAAACCAAAATGAATATATCAATGAACTCATAACGTTCCGCCGTCTTCAATTGTCCCCGCAGCAAAAATTGTATATGCTGACGTATGGCGATGGTTTGTATCGGACGAAAACAAATACCGTATCAGGCCCCATATTATTAGGAGCTTTGTTTCAGGATCAAAATGGCGATTGTAAAAAGAATGGGCAGGAATCCGGATTGGCAAATCGCATCATTCAGGCCACACAGGGAAATGAAATTTCCTATGGCTACAGCAACGGTCTGGGCCAATTCCGGCTCGCCTTAAAGAAGGGGGATTATACCATAGTAGCCAAGCAGTCAGGTACTTTATTCCAAAGTTGCAGTGAACTTGTTTCCACCACCTCCTATAATTTTAAAGACACCCTTCCTCTTGGAGTATCTGTCCTCCATACCTGTCCTTACCTGCATGTGTACCTCCAGGCAGATCGTTTCAGACCTTGCACGGAAACGTATCTCTATGTAGACTATAGAAATGATGGAACCGCCACTGCAAAAGATGCCTTTGTTGAAATAGAATTGGATCCCGGATTGGAATACATCTCTTCAGACCTTCCATACAGTCAGAAAAACGGATCGCGCTTTCGCTTCGAACTCGGGAATTTGGACATTGAGCAAATCGGTTTTTTCCGCGTGCGGGTTAAAGTAGCATGTACCGCATTACCTGGCGATGAATTGTGCGCATCTGCGCATATTTATCCCGATACCATATGCGGCGGCGATTCCATTCAACATATTACGGCATCTGCACAATGCATGGGTTCCCAAATCAATCTAAGGCTTGAAAACAAAACCAATCAGGCAATGGCAGAGGCAAGAAACTGGTACCTGGTCGACCGTTCCTTATCCGCTCAGAACATCCATATTGTGGAAGGTGGCAGGTTTCAATTGGCTCCTTCAGAAGTGTATGAAAAGCGGGTGAATTCGGGAGATGATCTCACATTTATGGTTGAAATGGACGAATTACAGGGAGCAATACAGCATGCAATCATAGATATTGATCATTGTTCTGTTTCCGGATCCCATATTGTTCAAAGAGATGAACAGTCAGAAAGTCTGTCCCTCTTTTGCCAGCAAGTAAGGGCCAGTTATGATCCTAATGACATCACAGCTTATCCTCAGGGGATGACAACACATAAATACATTGATGCAGGACAAGACATGGAATACCGGATCCGTTTCCAGAACACCGGCAACGATACAGCATTTAATGTGCGGATTGAAAACCCGATTCCCACGGACCAGCTCGACCTAAGCAGTTTTAGAGCAGGAGCCTCTTCACATCCTTATCAGTTGACGATAGCGCCATCTGGAAAACTCATCTTTAGCTTTGGTCATATTATGCTACCGGATTCTTCCGTAAACGAAACTGCATCGCATGGTTTTGTAAGTTATAAAATTCGGGCAAAAAAAGCTTTGCAAAAAAATACACGCATCCTGAATCAGGCTGAAATATTTTTTGATTATAATCCGGGCGTAAAGACGAATGTGGAATACAATACTATTGGTTGGCCTGCGATACTTACTAACAACAAAGATGCAGAAGGACATTTGACACTGATGGAAGTGCAACCTAATCCAGCTAACGAACATGTGTTTGTCCGCATCCGCGAAACAGAAAGTACGGGCTGGAAACTTGTATTGATCAATGCAGTTCAACAGGTTTTATTCAGCACTAGCGGAATACAATCAGCCTTGGATGTAGATGTCAGTACCATGGATCCGGGAATCTATTATCTGCTTCTTAAAAACAAACAGGGTGAAATTGTTGAAATGCAGAAGCTCGTCATTATGAAGTAACACGACAGGTGAGGGAAGAGATTCTAGAATAAATAAAAAAGCCCTTGTGGTCAGCAAGGGCTAAATCTACTATCATTCTCAGTTGGTGAAATCAAATAAGAAATACGTTGTTGGTTGTAGGTTTTATTTTTAGATCGTGGTTTATCTGCGAAGTTTTGAAAGATAGTTTTCCAGCTCTGCTTCCGTGAATACCAGGACTTCCCTCGGCTTGCTGCCTTCACCCGCACTCACTATGCCCAGCTGTTCGAGCTGATCCATAATGCGTCCGGCGCGGTTGTATCCCAGTTTGAGTCTGCGCTGTATCATGCTGGTAGATCCATGTTGTGATTGGACCACCAGTCTGGCTGCTTCCATGAGCATTTCATCCACATCATTTAAATCGAGCCCGTCGCTTCCATTGCTTTCATCGCCTTTGTATTCCGGTAGGAGATAGGGTTGTCCGTAACTAGGCTGCTGGCTGATGTGCTTGATTACTTTTTCTACCTCAGTGGTATCTACATATGCACATTGCAGGCGAATGATATCCGATCCAACATTATACAACATGTCCCCGCGCCCAATGAGTCGCTCCGCTCCACCACAATCCATGATGGTCCTGGAGTCAACCCCGGAGGAAACTTTAAAAGCAATGCGTCCCGGGAAATTTGCCTTGATAAGACCGGTGATGATTTTTACGGAAGGACGCTGTGTGGCAATGATCAGATGGATACCAACTGCACGGGCGAGCTGTGCAAGACGACTCAGGGGAAGTTCGACTTCCTTTCCTGCAGTCATAATCAGATCTGCAAATTCATCAATGACCAGGACAATATAGGGGAGATGTCTGTGGCCATTTTCTGGATTAAGTCTGCGCTTATTAAATTTTTCGTTGTATTCGAGAATGTTACGCGTACGCGCTTTTTTCAAAAGGTCGTAGCGCTGATCCATTTCAATACATAGCGAATTCAGGGTATAAATCACCTTGGATGTATCCGTAATAATTGCTTCATCCGAATTGGGAAGCTGTGCTAGAAAATGCTTCACGATTTCAGAGTAAATGGGCAATTCTACTTTTTTGGGGTCGATGAGCACAAGCTTTACTTCAGAGGGATGCTTTCTGTAAAGAAGGGAAAGCAGAATGGCATTTATGCCCACTGATTTTCCCTGACCCGTTGCTCCTGCAATCAAAAGGTGGGGCATTTTTGTAAGGTCGGCTACAATCACCTCATTGGATATATTTTTACCAAGGGCTACCGGAAGTTCAATTTTAGGATCATTAAACTTCTCTGTTCTGAGAAGTTCTTTCAGAGCAACAGTTTGTCTGTTTTTATTCGCCACCTCAATACCAATTGTTCCGCGACCCGGGATGGGCGCAATAATCCGGATCCCTTGTGCAGAAAGGCTGAGAGCGATATCATCTTCAAGACTTTTGATTTTTGAAATGCGCACGCCGGGAGCAGGCACAATCTCATAGAGTGTCACAGTGGGGCCAATTGTGGCTTTTATTTTTTGAATTTCAATTTTATAGTGCAACAGGGTTGCAATAATCAAATTCTTATTGCTTTCCAGTTCATCCCTGTCAATTTCAAACTTTTGATCGGAATAGTCATTTAAGAGTTCCAGACTTGGGGCCCGGTAACGGGACAGGGAAGCTTTAGGGTCGTAAGGCTCACCTGCCTCAGTTTCCCAGCCGTCGTCTTCATCGGCGGCTGGAAAGGATAACTGGGCATCGTCATGTTCTGTATTTTTCGTAAATGTCGGTAGTGTCTGTTCCCCTAAATCCACGTCAAGAGAAAGGGAATCGGGGTATCCGCTGTCAGCAGGTGCAAGGGACGAAGTCAGTTCATCCGGCTCCGGATAGTCGCTCCAGTCTATCATCACGGGACTCTCCTGTGGAGTTGGATTTGGAGTTGTTTTCAGAAACTGCTCTGGAGCGGCATCAGAAGTTGGAGATGATGGGAATGCATTTTTAAAATTAAACCAGTCTGCATTCCAAATGCCTGAGGCAGCCGTGTGACCCATAGCATTGGCTTGCAATGCGTGCATGGAAGGGTTAAAATACCAAACCAGTAAGGCAAGGAGTCCGAAGATCAGACTTAATCCGGCTCCCAATGGGCCCATAAATCCTTCAATCCAGGCACAATGACGTGCGCCGAAAGCCCCTCCAAAAGGGAATGCAAAGGTTTGGAAGATGTAATGAAAGATCATGGCAAGGAGGGACATAATGACCAGGCTGTGCGTCGTAAAACGGAGCAAAGACAGCCACCTGCCACGGTGGAGGAAACATATGCCGATATATACCGCGATGGGAACAAACAATAAAGCGGCCACCCCAAAACCATAATAAAAGAAAATATGTGCATTCAGGGCTCCCAGCTTACCCAGCCAGTTTTCGACAGAGATGTTGGGCCTAAATAATATGCGCCAGGAGTAGCTTAAGAGTTTGTCCTGATCCGATTTCCAGGTAAAAAAGTAAGAAATGGATGAAATGAGGAGGAAGAGGGCTGACATAAAGCTTAATACAGCCAATATTTTTGACAACCGTTCATCCTTTAGTCTGGAGAAAATAGAATTCCAGACGGAAGGTTTATTCCGTTTCGACCGCGCCATGGTGATTAGTAGATTATATATTAAATATGACGCTAATGTATGCTTATTCTATATATTATCTAAAAAATTGATTTATTTTTTATTAAAAATGTATGTTTTAAATATTATGAAAAATATTAATATGTATATTTAATATTATATATAAAAAATAAATAATATGTTATGTATTAGAAATACAGGCTTATTTATATGTTAATTTTTTGAAACGGGCGTCTTTTGGAATCTGAACGCGTAATTTTGAGGCCCAAAATATTTTTTATGGCCTACGTTAAACACAAAGTGATCATCGCCGGTGCTGGTGGAATTGGAAGAGCCGCAGGCCTGATCATGGCCGAACAGCCAGATTTTGATTGTGAAATATTCCTTGGTGACCTGCACCTTTCCGTGGCAGAGGATGCCGCAGAGTGGATCCGAAAAGGCTCATCGAGTCTAACTCATAGTGAATCTTTTGAAATACATCCTAACCAGTGCACCGAACATATGGCTTATGTATTCCGTGCAGGCGACATTCTTCTTGATTGCCTTCCAGGCTCGGAAGCTCCAAGAATGGCCGCATTCGCACTGGAGTTCGGACTTCATTATGTCAATTTGACGGAATATGTAGAAGAAACTGCACGCATCATTCAAATTTCCCGTAACGCGCAAACGGGCTTTGTGCTGCAGTCGGGCCTTGCTCCAGGTTATGTGGATATCCTGGCTCATCACCTCTATAAGGAGTTTATACAAGAACATGGTGATCATCAGGTGGAGCGCATATCCATGAAAGTTGGAGCCCTCCCAAAAAGAACAGTCGGTCCACATTTTTATGGATTTACATGGAGTCCTATAGGTGTCGCTACCGAATATGTTAAAAATGCAGTCATCATTAAAGATGGTTTAAAAACGGAGTGCGGCTCTTTGTCACATACCACAAAGCTTATTTTGGATGGAATCCATTACGAGGATGATTACACCAGCGGGGGTGCTGCCGACCTTCCCGATTATTTTGCAGGCAAAGTGAATTTTCTCGATTACAAAACGATTCGCTATCCAGGTCACTTTTCATATGTCAGAGAAATACTGAAAAATGTTCCGGCTTCAATAAATAAGGAGGACTACCTTCTTGAAAAAATGTCCAAAGAAATTCCACATTCAGAGGATGATCTCATCATTTTGTATGTAAGTGTGCAAGGAATGGATTCAAAAGGGGTCCTGCGCATTAAGGAACGAAGTCTTAAAATAGAACCCAGCTACGTCGGTAGTCATCGTCTGAAAGCAATTCAGACTGCTACTGCAGCTCCTATGCTGGAAGCAGCCCGAATGCTTCTCGGTGGAAATTTAAGGGGGCCTGTTTTGCAATCTCAAATTGATACTTCTGCATTTTTACAGGGAAGTTTCATACAAACGGTGTACAATCAAAAGAAACATAAGGAGTTCGTTTAATTCTCCGGCGAAATGCACAATAGGGTCTATGGACTCTGCTAAATAGTCCCGGTTTACATCGCTATAGTTGCGAACGTTCGTTTTCCAATCAAATGCAAAGAGTACAAGGGGATTCCCATCGTACATGATAACCATGCTTCGTTAAGGAACAACACATCTGGTAGGCACCGTAAACACATGCTTTACGGTGCTGGGCAGGAGAGGGCTTCACATGTTAGCCAGTCAGAATCAAAGCTGTGTTCAGGATAGTTAAAATATTTACGTACTGAAAAATTCCGAATACCTGTGTGGATATCAAATTTAAATTTTTCACATCCGATCAGATTCAAATGAAATGTATATTATAGCTCTTCACAATGCCTATAAGAATGTTTATGCACCATTGTAAATCGTGCTGAAAAATCCATTAAAACCAAATGTTTTTGAAATCAATCAATACGAATGAGAGCCTGCATATTCTAAATACAAAAGACGTGTTTGAGTCTTATCTTTACCCCGACTCTAAACATCACTTCCATGCGTCTTGCGCTCCAACTTCCTTTTATTTTGCTGGTGGCTTTATATGGAACTTTTGCCTGGGGGCAAAAAAACATATTAACACTTGATTCTTGCTGGAAATTAGCAAGGGATCAATATCCCCTTACCAGGCAATTAAAGTTTTTGTCGGAAGCAACTGACAACAAAATTTCCCTCATCAACAAACAATGGATTCCTCAGCTTTCAACCCTTGGTCAGGCAAGTTATCAATCAGATGTTACCTCGCTAAGCATCAAGATACCGGGTTTGGATTTGCCGGATCCCTTAAGTAAGGACCAATATAAATACACTCTGGAATTGAGTCAACTTGTATTCGATGGTTTGCTGACAAGTGCTCAAAAGAAAATTGCCAATGCAAACGGACAGCTTGAAATTCAAAAAACGGAAGTAGAGTTGTATAAGCTTAAAGAAAGGGTGATGCAGATCTACTTTGCAGCTCTTTTAATGAAAGAGCAATTGGCCATCACAGATTTTATATTACTGGATTTAAATGATCTGTATACGAAGACCGAAGCATCCTTCCGTTCGGGCGTGGTATTGGAAAGTCAACTGCTTCAGGTGAAGGCTGAAATTCTAGCTGCTGAACAAAGGAAGGAAGAGTTGCTTGCCGATGCAAAGAAATGGATTTCACAACTTGGCATTTTGATTGGCCGGGATATCCCTACGGATATACAAATGGAAGTCCCAACCATGCCAATGGATGAAAACCTTTTATCCCGTCCAGAACTTGCACTTTTTGATGCGCAGGTAGGACTTTCATCTGGTAGTCTTCTGATGAATAAAAGACAGGGAATTCCCAAAATTTTATTGTTCGGTCAAGTCGGCTATGCCAATCCTGCATTGAATTTTTTGAAAAATGAATTCAGCGATTACTACATTGCCGGAGTTCGTTTTACATGGAACCTTAGTGTGTTTGCAAATTTTTCGAACTACAACAGGGAATACCGTATTTCAAAAAGTTTGACAGATGTACAGCGCGAGAATTTTTTGTTACAATGTAGGATGAATGCATTGCAATATACCATCGAAAGTGAAAAATACAAGAATCTGAATCGTAAGGACGATGAGCTTGTAGCATTGCGGAAGCGCATCAAAGAACAAAGTGCGTCACAATTGGATCACGGAGTTATCACGCTAAACGATTATCTAAAGGAAGTACATGCTGTTGATAAAGCCCTTATCAGCGCACGCATTCATCAGATACAATTCATTCAGGCAAATTATGAAAAAAAATATCAGAATGGGCTCTAAAGAACTAAGAATTAATAAGATCCGGAAAACCCAAAGTTGCGTCGTATTCCTTGTGCTATGTGCTCTGGTCATTTCGTGCAGAAGGGATTCCTCGGATTATGATGCAACAGGTGTTTTTGAATCGGAAGAGGTTATTGTATCTTCTGAGATCACAGGAAAAATATTAGAGTACAGGGTACAGGAGGGTGCTTCATTGATAAAAGATTCTATGGTTGCTCGTATCGATCCTGCGCAATATATTATTCAAAGTCAGCAGTGGGAAAAAAGTGTGGAGGCCCTCTACAAGAAAACGAATTCTCCGGATCCGCAACTGAACATTCTAAACGCGCAGGAAGCAGTCCAAATGAAGCAAATAAATGTACTGCAGGTTCAGCTTGAATATGCTACATCAGAATACAAGAGAATCCAGGAGCTGTACAACTCAAAGGCTGCGACAGCCAAGCAACTGGACGATGTCAGAAATCAATTGGATGTGCTTAAAAAGCAACTGGAACTTGCGCAAAGCCAGGTTCAACTGATCCAACAACAAAAAAAATCCTATAAGGACCAGGTATCGATTCAAAACACAGGTATCCTGAGTGAAAAGGAAGTGATCCTCATGCGCAAAGCAGCTGCAGATGACATTCTTTCCAAGTCGAACGTACGCAGCCCAATGAACGGTACGGTACTTACAAGCTACGTTCATCAGGGAGAAGTCGTCACACCAGGGAAACCCCTTTTCAAAATGGCTGACCTGCGGGAACTTACGTTGCGTGCATATGTAGATGGACACCAACTTCCAAAGCTTCAATTGAATCAAAATGTAAAAGTGACAATCCGTTATGGAGATCAGGATCCAAAAGAATATCAGGGACGCCTCAGTTGGATAAGCGAAAAGTCCGAATTTACTCCTAAGACAATTCAAACTGCGGATGAAAGGGCAAACCTGGTGTATGCCATCAAAATCGTGGTTCCGAATGACGGATATTTGAAATTAGGTATGTATGGTGAAGTGAAATTCTGATGGCCATGCAAAGTATAGAGTTGGAGAATGTTTCCAGAAGTTATCAAAATAAATCGGAACGGGTCAAAGCACTTAAGGGCATCAATTTGTCTGTAAGCAGAGCCGAATTATTCGGTTTGATTGGTCCGGACGGGGCTGGAAAAACTTCGCTCATACGTATTATGACCAGTCTGATAATTCCTGATGAAGGAAATGTGTACCTGGAAGGCCTGGATGTATTGAAAAATTATGCCGAGGTCCGTAAAATGTTAGGATATATGCCCGGCAGGTTTTCACTGTATCAGGACTTAAGTGTTGAAGAAAATCTTCACTTCTTTGCCGCTGTATTCAAACAAAAGCTTGAATTGAATTACCATTTGATTGAGTCTATTTACAAACAGCTCGAACCATTCAAAACGCGCAAGGCAGGACAGCTTTCAGGTGGAATGAAACAAAAACTGGCCTTGTGCTGCGCCCTGATTCATAAACCACGGATATTGTTTTTGGATGAGCCTACTACGGGAGTTGATGCCGTTTCGCGTATGGAATTTTGGGAAATGCTCAAGAATCTCAAATCGCAGGACATCACCATTTTTGTAAGTACGCCCTACATGGATGAGGCTACACTCTGCGACCGCGTTGCACTGATTCAGCATGGAAAAATTCTGCAAACAGCAAAGCCGCAGGAAATCATTGCAGGATTCCCGTATAAGCTGTACCGCATACGCACGAATCTCATGTTTCAATTGATGGTCGACCTCAAAGCCTCACCCGCTGTCCGCTCCTGTTTTGCATTTGGTGACAGTTATCATGTCGCTTTCCATTCTGAAAACGGAGCGGAAGAACAATGTAGCTTGTATTTGAAGGAAAGAGGCCACCACAACATTGAAATCCAAGGTATACGGGCAGGAATAGAAGATTGTTTTATGCAACTAATGGGTTCCAACTGATGGCAGACTTCGTAATTGACGCGAAAAATCTCAGCAAAAGATTTGGTTCCTTCACTGCTGTTGACCATATAACATTTCATGTGGAGCGTGGTGAAATATTTGGATTTCTCGGAGCGAATGGTGCAGGTAAAACGACAGCCATACGGATGCTTTGCGGATTGTCAAAACCTACATCCGGTGAAGCAAAAGTACTGGAGTACGATGTATACAAGCAAAGTGAATCCATCAAAAGAAATATTGGCTATATGAGTCAGAGATTTTCGCTTTATGAGGATCTCACTTTGGTTGAAAACATGCAATTCTACGGAGGAATTTATGGGATGCGTGGAAACAATATCCGTAGCAAGACAGAAGAGGTGCTGCATTTTTTGAAACTCGAAGAATTCAGAAACCATCTTGTCAAGTCACTTCCATTGGGATGGAAACAAAAGCTTTCTTTCTCCATCTCAATTTTTCACAATCCATTGCTCGTATTTTTGGATGAACCCACCGGAGGAGTGGATCCGATTACGAGGCGTGAATTTTGGGAGTTAATTCTACATTATGCACATTTAGGGAATTCCGTTTTTGTAACAACACATTATATGGATGAGGCAGAATATTGCAACAGGGTTTCTATAATGGTTGATGGTAAAATTGCGGCGCTTGGTTCGCCGCAACAGCTGAAGATGGATTTTGAATCGAATTCTATGGAATCTGTATTTCTTAAATTGGCACGCCATTCAAACCGCATCGAATAATTTATGAATCAGTTTCTTGTATTTGTCCGGAAAGAATGGTTGCATATCCTGCGCGACAAAAGGACACTTTTTATTTTATTTGGCATGCCTGTAGCTCAGATACTGATCTTTGGCTTTGCCTTGTCAAATGAAGTGAAAAATTCAAATATTGCCATTCTGGACCGGTCATGCGATGCAACTTCCCACTTACTCATCGAAAGGCTCGAAGCAAGCAAGTATTTTGATATCAGCTCAATACTGAATTCGGAACAAGAAATTCATAGCGCTTTTAAAAAGGGAAACATACGAATGATCGTTTATTTTCCCCAGGAATTTGGGCACGCACTTCGACATCAAAATGATGCACGCGTACAATTCATTGTGGATGCGTCTGATCCCAATGTCGGAAATACCCTGGTTGCATATGCCAGCAGCATTTTTCGCGATTACCAGAACGAACTCCTTGTAAACAATAAGCTGCCTTATCAGATAGATACAGAGGTGCGCATGATGTACAATCCACAACTGCAATCAGCATATCAGTTTGTACCAGGTGTTATGGCAATGGTCCTTCTGCTTATTTGCTCCTTGATGACATCCGTAGCGATTGTGCGCGAGAAGGAAATGGGAACGATGGAAGTCCTGCTCGTTTCTCCTATTAAGCCACTGTGGGTTGTTACTGCAAAAACCATTCCTTACCTTTCTTTGTCGTTTATAAACATTTGTTCCATTCTTTTACTGAGTTATTTTGTGCTTCATGTTCCCATTCGCGGAAGCCTATTTCTGCTGCTTTCAATGGGTGTTTTGTTTAGTGTGACTTCTTTATCACTGGGCATGTTTGTTTCTACTATTGCACAAACACAAACTGCTGCAATGTTTGGAACTCTGATTGGCTTATTTATGCCAACATTGATGCTTAGTGGATTTATGTTTCCAATTGATAATATGCCGATCCCGCTGCAGCTTGTTTCAAATTTGGTGCCTTCGAAATGGTTTTTTTATCTTGTCAATTCTATAATGATCAAGGGACTGGGACTTAAAGCAGTTTGGAAGGAAAGTGTAATACTTACAGGCATGACGGTTTTTATGCTTTTTTTGAGTATACGTAAGTTTGATCAACATTTACAAGTCTGAGAAACCATGCGGGTAATAGGATATCTAATACGAAAGGAATTTGCCCAGTTTTTCAGGGACAAGGCGAATATTCGCATGCTGGTTGTAATGCCTATCATCCAATTGATTGTCATTCCTATGGCTGCAAATTACGAAGTCAAACATATAAAATTGGCTGTTGTCGATCAGAGCCATTCAAGCTATTCGGAACAGCTGATTCATAAAATCTGCTCCAGTGGATATATTTACCTGGTTGATGGTGCTTCCAGTTACGATGAAGCATTGCAGCAATTGTCTTCCAATAAGGCGGACATGATCCTTGAATTCCCTCCACATTTTGAGAGGGATTTGGTTCGCGAGAACAAAACGCAATTGGCCCTTACTGTGAATGCTGTGAATGGACAACGCGCAGGAGTGGGTTCCCAGTATATGCTGAGCATTTTACGTGATTTCAATACAGAGGTGCGAACCAAATGGGTGCAATTTCCAAAGTTTAATGTGGTTCCTCTCATTCAAATTGAACCTGTATACTGGTTTAACCCCCATCTGAACTATAAGTTATTTATGGTTCCCGGAATACTCGTCATCTTGCTGACTATGGTTGGATCTGCAATGGCCGCATTAAATCTGGTGAAGGAAAAGGAGATTGGAACGATCGAACAAATTAATGTGTCTCCAATTCGGAAGTATGAATTCATCGTAGGAAAGTTGATTCCATTTTGGATAATGGGTCAGATTGTGCTCACACTTGGGCTTACCGTTGGCTATGTTTTTTATGGAATTAAACCGGAAGGGCATATTGGTTTGATCTATTTGTTTTCTTCCGTGTATTTGGCTGCAGTCCTGGGGCTTGGCTTTTTGGTTTCCACATTTGTATATACCCAGCAGCAAGCCATGCTGATCAATTTCTTTATCATGATGGTATGTATCATGTTGAGTGGATTATATACCCCAATTGAAAGTATGCCTGCATGGGCTAAAACCTTTACCTATATAAATCCACTGGCATATTTTGTCAAGGTCATGCGAATGGTAGTTATGAAGGGTAGTGGACTGATCGATATTTTACCTTCCTTGAAGGCGATATCCATGATGGCTGTGATCCTTATTGGTTTAGCTGTGTTGAATTACCGCAAGAAAAATTGATTCATGCAATAATTTCCTTCCTGTCAAAAAATAAATGCTAACTACAAAGAAAAACGGCGCTTATACATGTGCATTGTGACGCACATTGAGGATCGCTTCTGCCTGGTAAGGCCAGGATTCAATCAACTTATCATCGATGTCCTCAAACTCAATCATCCATTTGCGCAGGTCTTTCTTTGGAATTTGAGCAATTTGTTCAAAGCTGCGTATACCATGTGATTGCAAGGCCTGGCTGATATGTGCATCAATGCCTTTTATCAGGTGGAGGGGATCCGCCGGAGTTGATTTTTGCGTATACTGCTCCATTTTTTCGTCACCTATGATCTGACTGATGATAGCCAGATGCTGATCAAGGATGGACTTCAGATCGGCAATTATTTTTGAATCGGAAGGTGCCTGTTGTTTCGTAGCGGAACTCTGCAAAGACCATTGTTGAAGCTGATTTTCGAGCATGTTGATCCGCTCTGATTTTTGGAGGAGTTCATTTTTTAATGCCTCCATATCCTTATGCGGATTTTCAACCTGTGATTCCAATTCTTTTCTTAGACGTAGGAAATTTTCCTCCAGCAAACTGTATTTTGATTTCCAATCTTCGAAAGCAACTTTATATGTGCGCTCCTGCGATTCTGCCTGGTTCAGGCGGTCCTCCTGATCTATTTTCTCTTTCCGGATTTGATCGTACTGG
The DNA here is from genome assembly GCA_964507535.1 of uncultured Saprospiraceae bacterium. Lineage (GTDB taxonomy): Bacteria > Bacteroidota > Bacteroidia > Chitinophagales > Saprospiraceae > Vicinibacter. Next base: position 17,014 of record CAZDQG010000018.1, on the reverse strand, counting down.
ATTTTAAGTAGCTCATATTCTCTTTGGCAATCAAGGGCTTCTTTTCTTGATCGCGTCGCAAGTATCCAGGAATAAAACAGCGAACCTGCAACAAGAATTCCAAAAAATACATATATGAACACCTGGCTACCAGACATGATCTGAATTAAAATCTACGGTTAAGCAATAAAATTCCAAAATGGCTATTTCGGAGGATATTCTTTTTGATATTCATACTTGAGAATATCGAAACTTGTGACAATTCCCACCAATTTCCCGTTTTCAGTAACAGGAAGCGCATGAAACAAATGCTCCATGAACACTTCTGCAGCTGTACCAACTTTGTCAGTCGGCTCAATCGTAGCCAGAATCTTGGTCATCACATTAGCAACTTTGGTAGTTGGGTAATCTTTGTGATCCACGCCAAGCTTAAAAAGGTCATAGGTGGTCACGATCCCCAGTAGCTTGTAATTTGCATCTACTACGGGCACATGGTGTATGCGGTGGTTGATCAGCAATTCTTTAACCTTTTGAAGGGCATCCTCAGGTCCAACGGTTTTGACATCGCGAACCATAATTGCCGATACGGGTTCATTCATCATAAAGCGATAAGTTTAGTGACTGAAAGATATTACAAGTTTGTAAGAACTTGGTTGTCCTTAGGTCGAAAATTGTTTTTGCAAAAATTGGAATCCTTATAGAATAATATAGTGCCCTGATTATCAGATATATTTTATTTCTTCGGTGGTGCCGATCCACACTTAGTTTAGCTCATCGAAAAGGCCGTCCAGGATTTTTTCATCCACAAGGTGGGGTAAACTAACCTTGAGCAAAGGATCCTGGTCCATTGCTTTTTGAATAGTTTTAATGGCGCCCTCATTTCGGGCCCATGCTCTTCTGCTCACCCCATTATGTACATCCCAATGCAGCATGCTCTTGATTCGCTGTGCCGAAAGTTCTGTGCCATCGATATACATTCCAAAGCCCCCATTGATTACTTCTCCCCATCCTACACCTCCGCCATTGTGAAGGGATACCCAGCTTGCACCCCGGAAACTGTCTCCGATCACATTGTGCACAGCCATATCTGCAGTAAACCGCGAACCGTCTCGAATATTCGAGGTTTCTCTGTATGGCGAGTCCGTACCGGATACATCATGGTGATCGCGTCCGAGTACTATTCCCGCATCGATCTGGCCCTTGGATATGGCTTCATTAAATGCAAGTGCAATTTCAATTCGGCATGTGGCATCTGCGTACAGGATTCTGGATTTGCTGCCTACCACCGGGAGATTTTTGTGCGCATCTCTTATCCATAAGAGGTTGTCCAGGTATTGCGCGCGTGTGTTTCCTTCTGATTCCGGGATAAGCCTTTCAATAACTGCTGCTGCTATCAGGTCCGTTCGTTGAAGATCCTCTATTCTTCCGGAAGTGCAAACCCAGCGAAATGGTCCGAATCCATAATCAAAACATAGAGGCCCCATAATGTCTTCCACATAAGAGGCATAGCGGTATTCTTCATGCTGCCTGTTTTTCCAGATATCCGCGCCTGCCACTCCTGCTTCTTTAAGAAAGGCATTGCCGTAATCCCAAAAATACATTCCCCTTTCGGCAAGTTGATTGATCGCATCGACATGCCTCCTCAAGGATTGGCGGACTTCTTCCATGAATTTTACCTTGTCCCTTTTAAGCAGCGACTTGGCTTCATCAAAACGATATCCCGCAGGGCAATAACCCAGATCATCGATGTTATGCAGAGAAGTTTGATCAGATCCTAAATCCACATGGAGCTTATGTGCTGCCGCATATTCCCAAACGTCCACGATATTGCCATCAAAAACAAGTGCTATGCCTTCCGCACTGTTGGAAACTGCACGGACACGATCAAACAATGCAGTAAGGTCTGTATAAATGTTTTCTTTTAAAATGTACCCATCCTCAAGTCTTTGCTTAATGGCATCCGGATCTACTTCTGCGATGATGCAGGTAATACCCGCAATGACCGCAGCAATGGATTGCGCACCTGACATTCCACCCAGTCCGGACGTAATGAAAAGTTTTTTGCCCTGGCCCTTGTTTGTTGCATGGATTTTACGAAGGGCATTCATAAGGGTCAAGGTAGTTCCATGAACAATCCCCTGAGGACCTATATACATGAATGATCCTGCCGTCATCTGACCATACTGGGTAACTCCCAAAGCGTTATATTTATTCCAGTCTTCCTTGCTGCTGTAATTGGGAATCATCATTCCGTTCGTTACAACTACCCGCGGTGCAGTTTCATGCGATGGAAACAATCCCATGGGATGACCTGAATACAAAACAAGCGTTTGTTCGTCTGTCATTTCCGAGAGGTATTTCATGCAAAGCAGATATTGCGCCCAATTCTGAAATACAGCCCCGTTGCCACCATATGTAATCAATTCATGCGGATACTTGGCAACCTTTGGATCCAGGTTATTTTGAATCATCAACATAATGGCTGCAGCGGCCCTGCTCCTGGCGGGGTATGCTTCGATGCTGCGGGCATGCATTTCGTAGGTGGGCCGGTACCGGTACATGTAGATGCGGCCATACGTCTGCAATTCACGGGCAAATTCTTTTGCCAGAAATGCATGATGCACTTCCGGGAAATACCGGAGTGCGTTTCGTACGGCCAGCTCTTTCTCTTCTTTGCTCAGGACGGATTCAATATTTCGAACCGGGGCATGAGGTACGGTTGGATCAATACCCGGATGAGAAGGTAAATCCATTGGTATTCCGTTTTGTATAGATGCCTTCATCTTTTTATTATATTTTCTGTAAATAAATCATTCAGACAACGTGTGAAGAGTTTTACGTCCTCCCACTTTTTGGTGCTTTTACATTCAACGCGCTGAGTGGTTTTAGGGTTTAAATCGAAATAGTTCGGAAAGAATTGTAGCGTATCAGATTCCTGAAAGTAAACCCCCCTTGCAAGCTGGTCGGCACGTATGGAAAAGCGAAATCCCGTTTCTGTGTTTTCAAAATCATTTATGCGGAATTCCACTTTAGGCAATTTAAGATTTTTGGTGGCTTCAAAAAAGTAGGTGGTTTGACCAGACCCATAGGGACTTTCCCAATGAACCACCATGTAATGGGATCGTTCTACAGCAAGCCTATTAACGTTCAGGAAAATAGAGGCGAGTTGTGTACTTGAATCTGCTTGCAGCGAGTCTGTAAATGAATGGTATCGGATTGCATTTCCATAAAAATCCTGTAACCTGTATTCAATCCGGACCGGTACTAACAGGTGTAAGTCATTCAAGCCAAATATCCGGATTTCATCAGCAGTGTGATCTATATAAAAGCTGATGGGTTCGAATGCATTTTTTACCTTATGCTGAAGGGCTTTCCATCGCCCAAAATAGTCAATTCCAGACCATGAGATACCTGGCCAGCAATCATTGAACTGCCAGTATAAACTTCCCATGCAATGTGGTTTGGATTTTCGGTGTGAACGAATGATGCGCTCAATACCCTCGGATTGGCACATCTGGTTCAGATACACCAGGCTTTCAAAATCCTCAGCGGGAGGATATTCCCATTCGACATAGCTTTGAATCAGTTTGTTTCCGCGGGGGTGTTTTTGGTGATTGAGCAAATCCTTGGATGTAAGGGAAAGCTGGTCATCGTGTGCAAACGAACGAATGGTCGTTAGTGATGGAAGGGACTGAAAGCCAAACTCACTCATGAATCTGGGAATGCGTTGCTCAAGATTTTTAAAAGGCATTTCGTCATGCCACAGTCCCCAGTCGTGTGCATCCCCATGGTTTTTAAACCGTTCATCACCGCGCCCGTAAAGGGGCGATGATTCCCAATACGAAGTATAGGGAGCATGTTGGGCGACGATCTGAGGCAGGATCCTATTAAACAAGTTGGTATAGTCCTCCCAGATTTTATCCCGCTGGCTTTGCTGCATGGGATCCTGCCATCCCCATCGATGCCATCCTTCGTTATTTTCATTATTGCCACACCACAAGGCAAGGCAGGGATGGCGAGATAATCGGATGACCTGCTGCCTCGCCTCTTCTTTTACATTTTCAAGGAAGGCAGAATCGCCGGGATACATGCCACATGCAAACATAAAGTCTTGCCAGACCAATAAACCTTTTTCATCACATGCATCATAAAATGCGTCCGCTTCATATTTGCCACCTCCCCATACCCGTATCATGTTGAAGTTTGAATAAACGGCAGATTCCAATAATGGGAGGTATTTTTTAGTATCATCCCTGATCAAATCAGGGGGTATATAATTTGCTCCTTTGCAGAATACAGGTTTCCCGTTGACGATAAACCGGAATGCTTTTCCGATCGCATCATCCTTATGATCCAGTTCCAATGTTCGTATGCCGGTTCTCCATTTATGCGGAATGTCGGGTATCCCATTAGACCTGATGGTCAAGGTGCAGGGATACATTTTCGCCGCTCCCATTCCATTAGGCCACCAGAGCTCCGGACTTTGGAATTCAAGCTGTTGCCTGAAGACATGCGCACCTGCGGTGAAATCCTGGAAGAACACAAATTTGCGATCTCCAACTTCCAAATCGAATTCAAATTTCTGTACATCCTTATTTGAATTTTGGAAATAGACTAAAAGTTCAAGTGTTGCTTTATGGGGACTGATGGAAAGGGTTTGCAGGCTGACATCTTCCAACGAAAAATGATCCCTGGTCATAATTCTTGGCATTTTCATGATACCAGAGCTGAGATATGTAGGGCCGAAATCCCAGCCAAACTGGCATTGGACCTTGCGCACTGTTACTCGTGGGCCACCGGGAAGGGGAGGATCCAGTTGTGCGTAGAGGGAGTCCGAAAGTTTTTTGGGGGATTTAAAATGGAATTCCAGTATGTTTTCACCAAATTTCAAGAGGGACTTGACAGGAAAAGTCCATTTGCGAAATCCATTTATGGCCTTTCCCGTTTCAATTCCATTGACAAAAACCGTGCAGCCTGGATCAAGGGCAGGGCATTCCAAATCGATATGATCAAGACTCATTAAAGCGGAGTCAATGGAAACAGTAGATCTGAACCACCAATCCCGGTCAGCAATCCATTGCAATTCTTTTTCCCGATCTCCAAAGTAGGGATCTTCAATTTTTCCATTTTCTAGAAGCGCTGTTATGGAATTTCCCGGAATCGTGCAAGGCAACCATTCCGGATCTTCAGAAGACTTAAAACTCCAATTATTCAGCTCTTTGGCAGCAGATTGGGAGTATGATTTCATTCCAAGAAGGGTCAGGATTACAAACAGGAATTGATTTGCGCTCATTCTGCAAAATAAAAAAGGCTTCCTTTGGGGAAGCCTTTTTATGAAAATGAATTTTTAATTATTCCGATTTTGCAGGAGCTGCATTTTCATTAGGTGCAGCAGCGGAAGATTTTGCCTTGCAGCACGCCTTACCTGAAGCAGAGCCTTTTGCACAACAAGCCTTTGATGCAGAGCAGGATTTCTTATCACTACCTGCAGCACTACCGGCCGGGATGGCTACGAAGCTTGCAGAAGCTTCATCAAAACGCACATCCTCAAAAGACGCAGTTCCATCTGCGGATACAGACTTTCTTTTAAAACAAATACTACCTGAACCTTCGCAAACTTTTGTTTCGATGTTTGGATCATTTGCTGCAGCCTTTAAAGCAGCTTCACTGGGTTTAACACAATTCTTTGCTTCTGCTGTTTTAGAAGCATGTGAGCATTGTGCATACGAACTGTTTGCAATAAAAAACAAACCTAAAAATGTGCAGATGATTAATTTTTTCATACGTCTTAAATTGTTTATTAACTTTAACAAAGATAGTACGACTAAAACTCATAATTTGTAGCCCTAATGCGTTTTTAACTTAGAATTAAGGCTTTCCCAATGAGTGTAATAAATAAGTGTCTGATAATCAATTTGCTATTGTTTTTGACTGGCCTTGTTTCTTGTGGCAAAACAAACATGAACGCTCCTGAAGTCTTACTTAGAATTGGAAATGGCGGTGGATTTACAGGTCGGGAAACAAGCTATACCCTATACCAGGATGGTAAACTGGAGAGAGATGGGTCTTTTATTGGAAAAATTTCAAAAGGTGATCTCAAGCAGATTCGTACAAATATGGAGACCCTGAACCTGTCTTCCCTGGATTGGAACAACCCCGGCAATATCTACCAATTTATCGAACTTCAAAGTACATCAGGTGCTCGACGGATGGCATGGGATCCTTATGATACGGAGCATCCCAAATCCCTCGAACTTTTTTACAATTATGTGATTACAGTTATTAATAAAATCAAATCATGAAAATGCGGGTCTTTTTATTAACGCTTCTTTCCGTTTGCAGTCTTTACAGCCAAACATCTCGTTTTAAGCCACAGCCAACATTTCATACCACCCCATCTTATGTTACAAGTCATGCTCTGAATAAACCATCTTATTTGCCTAGGTTGGAGTCCCCATTCATTCAGACTTCTCCTTTTGTTGTCAAGCCGTTTCTCGGAGCCAGCCTCGATGACATTTTGAAGGTGTACAAGGTTTTAGAGCTGGATGGCTCCGGACACCCAACCCGTATGTTATTTCCTGAAGCAGGACTTCAGTCGCGCTCCCGTACAAAAACCGATTGGTCAAAACAACTCAAATTGGCTTTTGATCCGGAAGACATTGGGGGTATAGAATTTAAATTGCGAGAGGAGCAGACCGATGATTTAGGAATACAGCACTTGAAATTTGACCTGCTTTTTGATGGATATCCCGTTTTTGGTTCTGAATATTTTGTTCACGTTTATCCTGGCAAACCAACCCTTGCGCATGGAAACTTTAAGCAGCCGGATCAGGCGAATACCGCATCCATTTCCTCAGAAGAAGCCTATAAAAAAGCAGTTGATTATTTAAATACCCGGGGTATTGCCTGTGCAAGTCCAAGGGATAACCAACCTTCTTTTGTGAAGCTGGGTTTGCAGCAGCATGCACTGGGTTATTTACAAGATCCTGCGGATGGAAGCTGGAAACTGGTTTACGAATTGGAAATTTTTCCAGACCTTATGAAGCGTTGGATAGTGTATGTGGATGCAGTTGGCGGAAACATAGTAAAAGCACACGCTGCACAATGCATGCTCCATGTTTCTGAGCCAGGCCATGTGTGCACAGCTGCTCCGAATCCCTCAGGATCTGAAACAACAACCGCAAAAGATCTTTTTGACGTAACCAGGACTTTAAATGTTTGGAGGGAAGGAAGTTTCGTGTACATGATTGATGCAGCAAGACCTATGTTTAAGCCATCTTCCTTTAAGCTGGATGATCCCGTTGGAGTGATATGGACTATCGATGGTTTAAATTCTACAGTAGATAATCCTCGGGTTGACCAAATACGATCCAGTTCGAATACCTGGTCAAAAACGGCGGTAAGTGCACATTACAATGGATCCATCGCATACGAATATTACCTCAATACCCACAGCCGTAATTCCATCGATGGCAATGGTGGCACCATCATCAGTATCATCAATATTACAGATCAGGGGGGCACCGGGCTTGATAATGCCTTTTGGAATGGACAAGCCATGTTTTATGGTAATGGTGCGCAGGCATTTGGTCCACTTGCTAAAGGCCTGGATGTCGCAGGACATGAAATGTCTCATGGGGTCATCCAAAATACGGCAAATCTTGCCTATGAAGGGGAATCCGGTGCGATCAATGAATCATTTGCAGATGTCTTTGGAGCAATGATTGACCGCAATGATTGGAAAATCGGAGAAGATGTTGTCAAACTTAGCAGTTTCCCTTCAGGTGCCTTAAGAGACTTAAGCGACCCTCACAATGGAGGACAAACAAATGATTTCAGCAGATGGCAACCCAAGCATGTATCAGAGCAATATAAAGGTTCACAGGATAATGGTGGGGTGCATATCAATAGCGGTATTCCAAATTATGCGTTTTTCCTCTTTGTACAGGAAATTGCGAAAAGCAGCAATGAGGAGCAAGCCAAGCAGATCGGGGAAAAAGTATATTACAGAACCCTTGCAAATTACCTAACCAGGTCTTCTCAATTTAAAGATCTGCGTCTTGCGGTTGAACAAGCATGTATTGATTTACATGGGAATAATTCAACAGTACACAATGCCGCAAAAAAAGCCTTTGATCTGGTTGGAATCGGTTCAAGCGGAAACCCGGGTGGTGGTGGTACACAGTATCAAAAGGATCTTCCGGTAAATCCCGGTAATGAATATGTAATATGTACAGATGTGGACGATGTCGGTGTTTATCTTATTAACCTAAAGACGAATAAAATCATCCAGCTTACTGCTCGGGCTATAAAGAGTAAACCCAGTGTTACAGACAATGGAGTGGAAATATATTATGTGGGAATGGACTCCAAGTTGTACGGACTTTTCTTAAATCAGAGCACTAAAGTGTATGAGGAATTTGTTCTTGATCCGGATCCCATTTACAGGAATGCAGTTATATCAAAAGATGGTCGTTTGCTTTCGGTGCTCTTTCAGCAGGAGGAAAATAAAATCCATATTTTTGATTTCGTAAAACAAGTTTGGAAAACCTACACGTTGACGAATCCTACCACTTCTTCCGGGGTCGTTACCTCCAACGTCCGCTATGCTGACTTTATGGATTTTGAGCCCTCTGGCCAGTATGTCATGTATGATGCGTTAAGCAAACTCGAACGTACTACGGGAGGTAATTACGAATATTGGGATATTGGTTTTATCAGGGTGTGGGACCGCGGTACAAATGTTTTTGGAGATGGACATATCGAGAAATTATTTTCAGATATTCCGGAAAATACAAGTGTTGGGAATCCGGTGTTTTCAAAAAATTCGCCGTATATCATTGCTTTTGATTATTTGGAAGAGGGACTTTTTAGCAATACCTTTTCTATCGTGGGTGCAAACATTGAAACGGGTGCCTTGGGAGAAATTGCTGGAAACAGGGACGATACGGGATATCCAAACTATTCCGTAAATGACCAGTTTATAATTTATGACGGCGTAGATAATTCTGGAAAGCGGTCCATCAAGTTTAAAGAATTGAATAAAAATAAAATCCAATCAGCTGGATCGGAGCAATTGTTTATTTCCGAAGCACATTGGGGGAACTGGTTTGCAGATGGTAAAAGAGTCCTTATAAAAACCCAGCAGGGATCAGGCTCACAGGCCATCGTGGCCTACCCGAATCCATTTGATCAAAGTATTACCCTCTCAATAGAACGTAATGAACCGGGTGAATTGTTGGCTACTTTGCGCAATCAAATGGGTCAGGAAATGTTCCAAAAGGGGTATGAGCTTTTTTCAGGAAAGCAACAGATTATACTGGATAATATCCATGTGGCTCCCGGACTTTATTACCTTGAGTTGAATATCTCGGGCAATCGAATGGTTATTCCAGTTGTTAAAGCAGCTGAATAATAAGCGAACAATTGTTAGAGAAACCAGACTCGCAAGCTGGTTTGATATGAGTCACGGATTAGATAGTGCTTTGGGTACATTGACTTTTCGCAAGATTTTGGTAATTCGGTTTAGTTCAATTGGAGATTTGGTTTTAACCACTCCAGTGTTGAGATGCCTCAAGCAACAAACCAATGCAGAAATTCATCTGCTTTGCAAAAGCAAATTTGCGGATGTGCTGCAAGGTAATCCCTATGTGGATTTATTTTGGACGATTGACTCCGGCATTCTGGATACAGCACGCACACTTCAAAAGGAATCCTTTGACCTTGTCATTGATCTGCACAAAAACACCAGATCCTACATTTTAAGTTTTTTATTAACTAGAAAGGTATTGCGATTTGATAAAATCAACGTACAAAAGTGGCTGATGGTGCGTTTCAAGAAAAATGTACTTCCTGATAAACATATTGTAGACAGGTATTTTGAAAGCCTGGCACGCATTGGAGTATACAATGATGGTAAAGGTCTCGACTATTTTATAGGAGACCTTGAAGAGGATGTATGGAACAGATGGGCCCTGCCCGATAAATACATTGTTGGAGTACTTGGAGCAACATATACCACAAAGCAGATTCCTGTTGAGCTGTGGGAGAGAATTATTAAAGTACTTCCGTTGCCAATTGTCTTGGTTGGTGGAAAAGACATTATCCATAGCGGATTGAAGTTGAAGCAAGCTTTTGGAAATTCCTGTGTTGATCTTTGTGGAAGACTTTCTATTAAAGAATCAGCTGCCGTTATTTCCAAAGCAGAGTTTGTTATTACCTCAGATACCGGCATGATGCATATTGCTGCAGCCTTAAAAAAACCGGTGCATGTCTTTTGGGGAAATACCATCCCCGCATTTGGAATGTATCCCTATTATGGTCATTTTCATGTGCCCTATAAAAATCACCAGGTGGAACAATTGCGTTGCAGACCATGCAGCAAGCTGGGTTTTCCTAAATGTCCAAAAGGACATTTTAAATGTATGAACGATCAGAATATTCAATCAAAGGATTTTGAAATGTAGATTTTATGCTTGAGATTTTACGCGGACATTTTTATCATGGGATCAAGCCTGTTGCACAAAGGGTGGATATATATCTTGAGGAGGGTGCACTCCGCTTGCGTTTTCAGGATTCAAGTGCACGTCCCGATGTCATTTGGGAGATCGGTCAAATTATTCCCGACCAAATGGGCAATGATAACCGTCTTATACTCTCGTATGGAAAATCAAATGATAAGCAGCATCTCGAGTTGTTGGATGAGGATGCATTGGTCGTTTTGAAGATGAAATATCCCGCGGTGAAGTGGGTCATAGGAAGCAGAAAAAATAGTTTGCGTTCGGTTCTTGTTATAGGAATTTCGGCCATTAGTATTCTGGGGCTGCTAATCGCCGGCTATGTTTACCTGATGCCTAAATTGGCAGATCGGCTGGCTTCCAGCGTTCCCATGGAATGGGAAATGGAACTTGCTGCAAAGATGAAACCGGAATTAATCAAACCAGCACTTATTGATACAGGTAAATCTAAACTATTGGATTCATTTTTTTCTACTATGAACGTCAAGACGGAGTATGGTATTCAACTGTATGTATTGAAGGATTCCATAGTCAATGCTTTTGCCATTCCTGGAGGTACCATCGTGGTGTACCAGGGATTATTGGATCGCGTAGAGAGCTATGAGTCACTTGCAGGTTTGCTTGGGCATGAGTTTACGCATATTGCGAAACGGCATAGTTTAAAAAGTATGCTCAGGAGTGTTTCTTCCTATATACTGCTTGCAATGGTATTTGGGGATTTGACAGGTATTAGTGGTGTGTTGTTGGAGAATGCAAACAGTATTCAGAATTTGAACTACTCACGCACATTTGAAAGGGAAGCAGACGCAGAAGCAGTGCGTATCCTTGAGGAAAGGCGCATCAGTCTTGATGGAATGTTGCATTTATTTGAAGTGTTTCTTAAAGAAGGAAGCCAGGGTATTAAAATCCCGGAATTTCTAAGTACGCATCCCGTTACAGATGACCGCATCGATTTTGTTAAAAAACAAAAGGCAAAATTCCAACAGGAGCCTGTCAAATATCCGAATTTGGAACGCATTTTTAGAGAATTAAAAGCTTCCTAAATCAAATTATAAATAGGGGGCAAGACATCCTTCTTGTCTTGCCGGCGAGGTAGTAAAGTGATCCAATTATTCAGGCAGTTCTTTTTGATGTAAAGCCCGGGAATGGTCTTCGAGTTAGTCTTACTCAAAGACCTTTGCGATCAATCCACAGCGCTTTTTATAGTTGTGCGTGTGCTTTCACAACCGCAATGAAGGCCTAATTTTGGTTGTGATTGAACATCCACTGCACACCGAATTTATCCCTGCAGCAGCCATAGTAAGAACCCCAGAACATATCCTGCAGTTCCTGCTCGATTTCGCCACCTGCGGATAATTCAGTAAACAACCTTTCTGTTTCTTCCCGGGTATCAGGTTCCAGGTTGATGTACACATTATTTCCGGCAAACAAGCGGAAACCCATGCTTTCGGGGGCATCTGTTCCCATGAGTATATGTCCCCCCAATATTTCCAAAGAAATGTGCAGTATCAGATTTTTGTCCTCATCAGACAAAGGGGGCATTCCTTCCTCCGGAGGCAAATCGCCAAAACGGGAAATGTCACCAATAAATTCACCCCCAAATACGGATTTGTAAAACATAAAGGCTTCTTCTGTAAAATTGGGAAAATTCAGATATGTACTTACTCTTGCCATGAAACGGTATTTATATTTTCTGGATGATTGGAAATAACGAACGTTTGTTATGTTGCTGATGACACCTTTTTCTCACAAATTGTTTTAAGGGTCTGCAATGCTTTCGGCCATACAAGCTCAAAATAGCTGTAGTAATCTTTAATAGTATCCATTTTCATTGTTAATAGGGTATCATTATTATGTGGAATAAATAAATATTGCTCACATGCGCCGATCCAGGGCTCAATTTCCGGACCGTCTGTTATGATCTGTTCGCCTTTGATAAAGCCCAGATGCATGATGCGGACACATTCATTTTTTCTGTTCTCAACGATTTTACTCATCATTCCGGAAGGTTGACCTTCTTTGTCTGTGCCTAGAAAATGCATGGTGGAACCTTTTTCCCAGGTTCCAATGAAACGAGATTCCGGATTAAATTCCTTGGTCCACGCCTTGTAGCCAGATTCATCCAACATGGTAGTGTAGACCACAGCTACGGGAGCATGGATGAGAATTTCCAGTTGCAATGGCTGGAGTGCATGAAGTGTTTCAACCGTTTTTTTAAAGCGGTTTAGGATCGCCTGCCAACCCGCCCTTTGTAATTCCGGTGCATGGATATGTTCCGGCTCAAATTGCTGGGTTACCAGGGTTTCTTTTCCAGCTGGAATAAATGCGACAGACACTTCTCTGCCGTCTTCAAGGGTATATTCAATCATTTCGTTGTGAGCAATTCGTGTGTAGCCCCCTTTCAAATCAAAGGAAACAGAGCCATCCTTTGCAGCCATGCGGTAGGTGAACGTTCCCCCAACACGGAGGTCATTTTCCGCATAAGGAGTATGCCAGTCGTCAGATGCTGCATTCCACAAAGAGATATATTCTGGAGAGGTCCAAATCTTCCAGATGATGTCAACAGGTGCTGCAACACTGCATTGTATTTCAATCTTCATGGAGGTATGTGTATTGTGTACGTAAAAATTTTGGGTGGATATGCCGGATTGATATCCATGCAAAACTAAGTGGTTTTGCTAAAAGTGAATGCAATGAAAAGAATTTCTTGAAGTCCGGACAACAAAATCAAGCACTATGGAGCCTCGTGAGCTCGAGTTCATAAGTTTTATTAAACGAAATAAGCTCGTTCAGCACATTGCGCATTTACTCTTGTTCAATAAGTACTTTGTGAGTTTCACTTTCTATGGGGTTGGAAATTTTCACAAAATACACTCCTGGATATAGGGTCTGAACATCAAAATAAGCGATGGTCTGACCGGTGAGAATTTTGGTTTGCATAACCCGGTGACCATTCAGATCAAAGAGTTCGACATGGTGATCTGTCTTTACCAATGCCCCAAGCTGAATAGCTATAAGATGTGAAGCCGGGTTGGGAATCACCTCAACATCCAAGGATCCTGGACCCGGATCTTGTGTCGATACAACGGGCGTATAAATTGTAGTTGCTTCATTTATTCCATTCACTTTGGAAGCGACTCGGGTTCCAAAATGCGTTGGACCAACGAGATAAGGATAGGCTGAATTGTGCTTTTCGTCAACAGTGGCAAAATAGCAGTAGATGCCCTTCGGATATTCGGGAGTTACACAGAATCGGCCATTATGCTCGTCCAGGTAACTTGGATCAGAAGGGTGGGCTACAAATTCATAGTCTTCCCGGAAATACCCAAGGGGATATGTTGAACTAACCGGAGGACCATCTGATACATCCATGCCATCTGCATGATGCGTGCGGACCGTAATGTTTCGTAATTGATAACCGGATTTCATGCGGGTAATGCCGCCCGTTCCGTCTGCATTTGCAAAACCATATGCTCCATATACCGGAAATCCATCATAAGAAAATCCAATAAGAGGTGAATGCTCTTTTGGATTGATCGTGTACAAGCCATCGGCATCATATAGGTTGCAGACATTTGAGACGACATTCAGGTCGAGTTTAAACGCAGAAGGATTTTGATGGTGGTGATAGTTTCCCATTGCAGGATGACCTTTTGCGCAGTCAAATCCAATTCTTTCGGCAACGACTGCATCCCGGTTCCATGCTTGTGCCGTGCCCATTCCGCCTGGACAGGGAGGATTGCCAGGACCTCCGCACAGTGAATTTGTCGTTGTATTCCAGGCAACACCATCGCGGTAATCAAACATCGCGACTCCATTGATAAAGACCCCTATATTACCGCCACTTGTGGGTGTTTTGGTCCCCATATTTTCAATTGGGTTCAATGGAAATTTGAAAATGGCATTTTGGTCAGAGGCTTGTGAAGGATTTCCGTCCTGAAAAGGACCAGTAGGGTAGGCAGGAATGCCATGGGTATGCACATATACCCAATCCTTTGAATATTCCACTTTTTGGCAGTTCACCAATATTCCATTTGAAATTGCCGTGGAGTTTCCTTTCATATAGTAGGAACCAGTAGCAGAAGTATTTTGCAACCAGGAGCGAATAGCCGGATTTGATTGTCCCGAAGCAATTGTACTTAGGATCATCCAAGAAAGTAGGAAATAAATTTTTGACATAAGCGCAGAATAAGGAAGGTTTTGATTTAGAATCAAAAATCAGGAATTGGTTTAATTGGATTTTAAAAAGTATGCGTTTCCAGGAAATTGAAATTTCGGGTTGAAGATAAATTCTTTATCATTAAGGCAAAGCAAAAAAGCAATGAGGTCTGCTTTTTCAAAAGCATTTAATCGCAGAGGGGAACGCAATTCCTTGGAAAGGGTTGGGCTGTTCATGATGCCTTCATTATAATGACGCAATACCTGGGATAGGTTCTTAAATCGCCCGTCGTGCATATAAGGATAGCTGTAGGAAAGATTGCGCAATGTGGGTATTTTAAAAAGTAAACTATCAGATGGAAGATGGGTGATATTCCATTTGCCGTAATCTTGCAATATGCTATCCGGTTTTAAACCATTATTTGCAAACCCAAAGCTTGAAAACAAGGGCTCCATATGACAGGACCTGCACTTTTGCTTGTAAATTTTATACCCTTTTTTCTCTTGTTCTGTAAAGTCTGCTTTCCCGTTTTTTACGAGGTCGTATTTTGAATTCGCGCTGATGAGGTTTAGCTGAAATTGGGCCAATGCTTTAAGCATGTGCTCTCCGGTAATGATGCTGTCTTTGAAAGCCAAAAGAAATAATTGGGAATAGGCAGGAATTGCCTGAAGTTTTTGAACGACATGTTCGATGCGCTCGCCCATTTCTTTCGGATGCGTAATCGGTGCAAGAGGCTGCATGTCGAGGTGGTTTATTGCTCCGTCCCACATAAAGGAGTGTTGCCAGGCTAGATTCATTAAGGCAGGTGCATTGCGCGTTCCTATCTGATCGTCAATACCATGGCTGAGTTCATGATCTGTATGTGCAAAAGCATTATAAGGAGAATGGCAGGAGGCACAGGAAATGCGGTTGTTTAAGGATAAGACAGGGTCATAAAACAGCAGTCTTCCCAATTCAATGGTCACAGAATCCATTGGGTTTCGATCGAAATTGTAAGCTGGCGGAGGAAAGTGTGCAGGCTTATGAAATCCAATCCGGAGTTCAGATTGAAAGGCCAGCAGACAAAATATCGCCAGGGATCCAATTAACATGGCACAGACTTTCATTCCTTTATTTTAAAACAACGTGCAAACAATTGTGATAAGTGCATGGCACGTGCACCGGGACTCATTACATGATCTGATTCTTTTATACGTGAATCAGAGAAATATTTATCCAGTTCAACCAGGATAACAATTTCATTGTCCCCATGTATTGGAAATTCAAGTTGCTGCGCGGATACATAGGGCTGTTGATAGCCACCCAGGTGAAATTGGAAGGTATGGTTTTGTGAAGTTGATTGACTTGAGATCCCTTCCAGTTTAACATTGATATAACCACTTTGCCAGGTCCAGTACATGCCATTTGTCGGATCCAGATCAGCTCCAAAAACACCCGACACGTTCGTCAGGCTGTCTATTCCAATAGTGCAGCGAAGTCTGTTTATTTTTAGTCCTTTTGGGCAGGTGTCTGTAAGGATCATGCTTTGATGATCCTCGATGTCGACAAGATGGTGTTTTTGATTAAAAGTACATACAAACGTTTGTTCATTATTAAGCGCAATGTCTGAAATGTAAAATTTCAATTTGGAAATGCTTATACTGTCTGCTCCAATCTGGTATCTGGTATTAAGGACAATAGGCTGTCCATTTAAAACAGGTTCAAGCCGCAAAGTGTATGAACTGGTTTGAGCAGAGGGCGTTGCAGGTAAGGTGAAGCCAAGTGCCCACAGGAAAATTTTCAGCAGGGTCAGGAGGCCTGCCCGAATCAAAGGGGGTTCATTGAACCTTAGGAATTGAATGGGAAATATAGGATCCACGTTGTCAAAATCAGAACGCCTCAAACTGTTATGTGCCACAATAGAATCCGGATATTTATTTAAATGGAATTGTAATGCCAAGCCAGGGTAATACATAATTGATCCCGTTCTCTCCTAAGGGAATGAATCCTCCAAAATCTATAGCCAGGCTACTCCCCATATATCGTGCGCCTCCCGATACAAATCCAAAAAGGCTTGATCCTCCGGCGTTAATAAGGTAATTTTCGCTGACTACGGCCCATTTTTTTCCTGTTCGCCACATGCCACTCAACGAAAATGTCGGGGTGGATGCAAATCCATCGTCGGAACTGTATCCATACCCAATGCCCGCTGTTATTTGCCTTTCCCTTGTGCCGAAAGTATTTGCTCCATATACGATTCCAACAATGTTATCGGATGTTCCCAGGAAACGAAGGAGAAGGGTGCCTGCAGAAAATGCACCTTTGCCATTTTTATAAGGAAATGCGAATTTTGGTGTTATCCACAAAGGAGTATCCGATA
>CAZDQG010000017.1:24557-74035 GCA_964507535.1 uncultured Saprospiraceae bacterium | reverse complement strand
TGGACATCAACAAAGGACTCAATATCTTTTGGCTCAGTGCACGGGATCTTCCGGTGAACGGAGAATATATCTACCATTTTCAGTCTGGTGCTTTCAGTGCCCAGGGCAAATTGATCAATATAAAATAACATAAGGGAAAGCCGGGAAGGAATGGGCTCCCGGTTTTCTTCTAAATTATGATTAATTATTATTTATATAATGTTATAATACAGTTTATTATAAATAATAAATATTTATAATATAAAAAATAACCCTACCTTTTAGATACAAGCTACTACTATGGCATGTACTTTTGCTATGCATTAGTATAAAAGACTATTTGTAACTACTTGAAAAAAAATTATTAACAAATAGTTGTTTGTTTAAATATCTTTTCTACTTTTGCACCTACAACCCAGAATCATAAAGATCCTCTCTTTATAACAAACGCTTTTTAGCAGTTTCTATCCAACCCAAATGATTTTAGACCCTCTAGTCTGTCCCTGTGGACATAATCGGTCCATTATCTAATTTTTTGAATCCGAGATTTCCTCAGGTACAGTTGAAATGTTTTTAACAGTTTCCCTGGCATGCGCGCCATGGAAATGAGCTATATGCATTTTTTATTTCTTAACAACTAAATAGAGGATCTCATGGAGAAAACGAGTTTTACGTTTGACTTCCGCAGATTTAAAAATCATCTTTCCGGCTTAGGCCTGACTTTTTCTATCTGCCTCGTGTGGCTGGTAGTATGTAATCCCACCAGAACACTTCAAGCCCAGTGCTCACTGGCTTGCAATGCAACAATTCAGGTTTCATTAGATGCAAACTGTAAAGCGACCATCACACCTGCGATGTTGTTAAATGATACCCTGACTTCATGTCCTAGCGGACAATTTACAGTTACGGTATTGAAGTACAATGTTCCCATACCAACATCACCTGTAGTAACCGGCGCCTATGTCGGTCAAACGCTTAAGGTAGAAATCCGGGATAATATTTCCGGCAACAGATGTTGGGGTAATGCGGTCATTGAAGATAAACTCGCTCCAACTGTTTACTGTGGAAGAGATACCATTCCTTGTTTCATTGCATCAACATATGCACCGTATGCATATGATGGATGTGGATTGGATAAAGTGGTCATGGTAGATGAATTGATTCAACCATTGTCATGTAATCCGAAATACATTAAGCAGGTCATTCGCACATATGTCGCTTATGACATTCATGGTAATAAATCACCCCAATGCAACGACACCATTTTGCTAAAGCGTTTTGATACATCCAGGGTAATCTGTCCGATCAACTGGACCATTTCAAACTATAATCCAATATCTTGCAAGGATATTGCATATAAGAGAATCCCGCTTGACAAGAATGGCCATCCCGACCCAAGTTATACCGGTGTTCCATTGTACTATGATACAGTGAGCAGATCTCCGCTGAATATTGATACCATCAGTATTTGGCCGGTTCGCGATATTTATTGCAACATCGCAGTAAACTATGAAGACATTGATCTTGGTACGATCAATTGTGTTCAAAAATACATGAGGATGTGGACCATTCGCGAATGGTGGTGCAATACGGAAATTGTCCGTGTTTGCATGCAGTTTATTGAAGTAGTGGACAGGGAAGCACCTTATGTACATGCTCCTTATGATTTTGATGTCACTACAGATGGTGGATACAAATGCCAGGCAACCGTTAAACTTCCTCCTGCGACAGTGTATGACAGTTGTGGCAATTTACTGCGCGTGGATGTTGCGTATCCTGGTGGCATACTGAGTGGCCAAAATGGAGGTGTGGTTGTACTTCCTGTTGGTGACAACACCATTTATTACCGTGCTTATGATCGCTGTTACAATCTTGGTGTGGACTCCCTTGTGGTACATGTCCTTGATAAAACAGCTCCGGTAGCCGTATGTGATCGGGAAACGGTTGTTTCTTTATCGATATACGGTACCACGCATGTGTATGCCAAAACATTTGACGATGGTAGTTATGATGACTGCCACATAGATTCCATGTTGGTTAGAAGAATGGACAATGGGGCTCCATGTGGTCAACAGATTAACTGGTTTAGACCTTATGTAGAGTTCTGTTGTGCAGATGTTGGTAAAAATGTAACGGTAATTTTCAGAGTAAAAGACAAACATGGAAATTACAACGATTGTATGGTGCAGGTTGAAGTACAGGATAAAATCAAGCCAACTTGTTATCCACCTAAAGATTTGACTGTGGCCTGCGATTTCCACTTTGACATCAATAACTTGAGTGTTTTTGGGGAAATACAAAGAGATTCTGCATACTTCAATAAAGCCCGGACTATTAAATTCAAAGGGCCAGGAGGAGTAGAGCAATCTATAAGTTTCCATGATGGTTTCGCTCATGACAACTGTGATTTTACATTGCGTCATACGTATGTAGACAATCGCACACAGTGTAATACCGGAACAATTGTGCGTACCTGGGTCGCTCAGGATGGAAATGGTACAGATACCTGTAGGCAAACGATTTATTTTACAAATTACAATCCGTATAATTTTGACAGTATATGGTGGCCAAAGGATACTACACTATATACGTGTCTGGATCCAAGTACGTTGACTCCAGAAGCATTGAACAGTAAGCCAGATCTTCATGGAGAAGGTAAGTGTGATTTGCTTGGTATAAGCTTTGAAGACCATCTGTTCCGAATCGTTCAGGGCGGTGATGCATGTTATAAAATTATACGCAAGTGGAAAGTCATTGACTGGTGTCAGTTTGTGTATACCCAGTCTGGTGTTTCCTATCCATTTGCCTCGCGTGAACAGATCATCAAGATTCATAATTTAATAGATCCAACCCTTAATGCAATTCCAACGCAGGATACAACGGTATGTACCCTTGATTCCTGTACTTCCGGATATATCAGCTTAAGGGCTACAGGTGCGGATGATTGCACACCAGGCGCTGAACTTGCATGGGAATACCATATTGATGCATTCAACAATGGTACCTATGACATCGTTAAGACGGGTGTAGGAAATACCATAGATGCTTCCGGACGTTATCCACTTGGAACGCATAAGATTAAATATGTATTTGAAGACCGTTGTGGAAACAAGACAGCAGAAGAACGTCTGTTCACAATTGTGAACTGTAAAGCACCGACACCATATTGTATCAATGGGGTGGCTATTGATCTCATGCCTATAGATACCAATCGCGATGGAAAGATTGACTGGGGTATGATTCAAGTGTGGGCAAGTGATGTGGATCAGGGAAGTTATGGTGCATGCCGGAATCCGGTTGTATTAAGTTTCTCAAGCGATACTTCAAATAAGTCTAAAATATTTGATTGCACAACTTTAGGCCAACAAACGGTAACTCTCTGGGTTACGGACAGATTAACGGGCCAACAGGCATTTTGCAGAACCTTTATTGATGTACAGGACAACAATAAGGCGTGTGGAAAAACATTGCAGGGAGGAACCATCAATGGTTTGGTTTCAAATAAAGAGGACAACAACTCTATGATTGACGTAGAAGTCGCCTTGTTGGATCCAACAGCCAATGGAAATCCTGCTATCTCTAAAGTTACAACTTCAAATTCCGGTGCTTTTGCTTTTGGAAACATGCCTTTGAATAATGGTCATTACCAAGTCAGGCCTTCAAAGAACACAGACCCATTGAATGGCGTTTCGACGGCTGATATCGTAAAAATTCAGAGACACATTCTTGGACTGGAACCACTTGTTTCTCCATACAAGATTATTGCTGCGGATGTGAATAATGACTTGAAAATAACCAGCAAGGATATTACTGAATTGAGAAGGTTGATCCTTGGTGTGGCAGATCGCTTTACCAATAATGAAAGCTGGGCCTTTGTCGATGCTTCCTACAATTTTGTAAATACAGATATTGACGTATTAAAGGAAAATTATCCAAGAGTGTATGACATCAATCCATTCAATAAAGACATGAATGGGGTTGACTTCAAAGGAATCAAAATCGGAGACATCACAGGAAATGCAGCTGCTGGTTTTCTGTCAAGTACATCAAGAAGTAATCCTGTCACTTTAGAATGGGTTGTTGATGAAATCAGTTTCAATACCGGTGATGTTGTGGAGATTCCTGTGTATGCTTTCGAGCACATGAGTCTTGCAGGCTACCAGTTTACAATTCAGTTTGATGCGCGTAGTTTGGAGTTCGCATCTGTATTGTCTGCTGCATGTCTGTTGACTCCGGATAATTACAACATAAGTAAAGCAGGTGAAGGCTATGTGACTGTTAGCTGGAACACGAATACTGATTTCGATTTGGATAAAGGTGAAAAAGTATTCACGCTCAAATTCAAGGCTCTTTCTAAAGGTTATCTCTCAAATGTACTACAATTAAATTCTTCCATCACTGCGGCTCAAGCGTATACAATTGAAGCCAATGAAATGGATATCACACTCGGTTTCAGAAATGGTCAAACGGTAACTACAAATAACCAGGGTATCATTCTGTACCAAAATCAACCCAACCCGTTCTCTGAGCTCACTGTTATCGGATTTGAACTGCCTGAGGCAGGTCATGCGGTAATGACGGTGTATGATCTGAACAGCAAAGTCATCTACAAAGGTGAAATGGATGCTGTAAAGGGATACAACAATTTTGAGCTCAATACATCACAACTTGGAGTAACAGGAGTTCTGTTCTACCAATTGGATGCGGCTGGATTTACAGCTACGAAGAGAATGGTTGTTATCAAGTAAGGCTAAATTCGTTTTGTTCTAAAGAGTTTACTGTTTTTGGGATGGGACCCCTCTCCATAAAAGTTATGGAGGGGGTCTTTTTTTTTGTGCCTGTCCATGAGGATTTATTCCTGGAAAGACATAGCTGCAGGAATGAAGTATCTTTGGACTTGTAAACAAGTAGAATGGCCCGGATACTTTGTGTGGATTATGGTTTAAAGCGTTGTGGTATTGCCGTTACGGATCCACTGGGCATAATTGTAAGTGGTCTGGAAACCGTATCTTCGGAAGAATTGGTGGATTTTATTGTGAAATATCAGATGGAGAACCCAATTGATAAAATAGTTGTGGGCTGGCCGACTCATCGGGATGGTACCGTAACATATCTTGGAGAACACATACAGACGTTCGTAAAAAAGATAAAGAACTCTTTACCTGGAATTGTTGTTGAGTTATTCACAGAACGCCATACTTCCAGTGAAGCAAAAAAAATCCTGATCCAAATTGCGACCCCAAAGGAGAAAAGAAAAGACAAGGCCCTGGTAGACAAGTTGAGCGCTGTATTAATTTTACAACATTATTTAGGACATTATTAACCGCGTATGGTACTCCCTATTTACATGTATGGTCATCCGGTGTTAAAGACACGAGGAAAAGACATTGATCATGATTTTAAAGGACTCGAAGAACTCATTCGCAATATGTGGGAGACCATGTATTTTGCCAAGGGAGTTGGACTCGCTGCACCTCAGGTGGGCCAGTCGATTCGATTGTTTATTATGGACTCAAGGCCTTATTATGAAAGGGAGCACCTTCATAAAGGATTGAAAAAAGTTTTTATTAACCCGGTAATTATAGAGGAGTCTGGTCCTGAATGGGGATTTGAAGAAGGATGTTTGAGTATTCCTAAAATCAATGCGGAGGTCCGCCGTAAAGAATACATTACTGTAAAATACCTGGATGAGCATTTCAAAGAACATGTTTCCGAGTTTGATGAACTGAATGCCCGCATCATACAGCATGAATATGACCATATTGAGGGCATTCTATTTGTAGAGAAGATAAGTCCTGTACGCAGAAAATTATTGCAGAAAAAACTGGACCGCATTAAAAACGGAGTTGTAGATGCCAGCTATCCTGTGAAATTTTGAGTTGTTCGCTGGGATAGGGAACCATGACTGATTTATCTTTGGGGGCACTTAAATGTATATATAATATGAAGCGTTTTTTTACTGTATGTTATTTATTTTTAATATGTATTGAACTATTAAATAGTCAAGTACAGTCTTTTCTCTGCTTAAATGAAGGAGCTTATGATTATTCGGCCCAAAAGTCCGTTGTTCCTGTAAGTCTTGGGCGATATGATTTTAATACCCATAACTATGAGAGCTTATTTGAAATTCGCGATGCCCGTTTCGCTTCGGATCTTAAAGTCTTGGATGGAGAGGTATGGGTGGCAGCAGATCGTTTTTTAAATAAATACCGTTTAAGTGATTTTTCATTAGAGGCATCCCTTGAAATTGAAGGAATTCGAAAATTCGGTTTTTACGAAGATTTGATCATTGTTTCCAGAGGGGAATATGCCAAGAAGCTTGACAGTTATATTCAGATCTATGATAAAAAAACACTGCGTTTACTTTATGAAGTTCCCTTTGGAGAGCTGCCCTATACCACGGAAAGTGTTCTTATAAAAGACCATTATGCTTATGTAGGGGTAAACAATGGCTTTGAATTTGGTAAGGAGGTAGGCAAAATCGTGAAATTTAATTTAAAACAACTTCGCATTGAGGACATTATAGAATTGGGAGATCAGGGCAAGAATCCTGAGAATCTGATGTTGTACAAGGAAAAACTCGTAAGTTTCAATAACAAAGATTATATGGGAAG
This sequence comes from uncultured Saprospiraceae bacterium, assembly GCA_964507535.1. Taxonomy (GTDB): domain Bacteria; phylum Bacteroidota; class Bacteroidia; order Chitinophagales; family Saprospiraceae; genus Vicinibacter. The sequence continues at coordinate 67,442 of CAZDQG010000017.1, read as the reverse complement.
CAGTGTCTCTTTGGTAGATCTGCAATCGGGTTCTATGATTCATCATGCCCTTTCTGATGTTCAATCCCTATGCGGTACTTCAGTTTTAATGGGAGATCGCGTTTTGTACCAGGAATATGGTGAAACAGAACTGGGTAATTATGATTTCAATTCAGGGACTTCAGGATTTTATCTCGATCCAAAGGAGCGTTTTTACGGAATGCAGGTTTTCGAACGGGAGGGTATAATTCTTGCAGGACTTACGGACTTTGCCCATTACGGGAAAGTACATATCTACGATCTCAACTGGAATCTTCTCAATCAATTTGAGGCAAGCATCGCCCCGGCTTATTTTGCCGTTGTTTCACAGCCGAGCAGCAGTGAGGAGCGTAAAGAGAATCCGTTTCTGAAAATTTTTCCAAATCCTGCCAGGCTCCAGTTGCGCATTTCAAGTGACTTTCCAATTGAACACTATGCAATTAAGGATGTCAATGGCTTGGAAATATTGAAGGGAACCGGCGATATTATTCCTTTGGAATCCTTAGCAACAGGGGTTTATATCATATGTGCTCAGTCAGGTTCAAAAGTGGTGAGTAGCAGGTTCTTGAAAACCCGTTAAATCGTTTTAGGAGGCCTGCGCCTTTCTTGTAATTACCGTCTATTAGATTGGGCAAATGGGACTGCAGTAATTAGGCTACGTAACATTTTCCTTGATCACATTATATCCTGACATACGAAAATCAATCGTATCAGCTGCGTAAAGAATTCCAGAGCAGAGACACTTCTATTTGAAGTGGCGGAGAGGGCGGGATTCGAACCCGCGATACACTTTTGGCGTATACGCACTTTCCAGGCGCGCTCCTTAAACCACTCGGACACCTCTCCGGAATCTGCCCGCAAAAATAGACATTTTAACTTAGCTTGAATAGACTTCGTGCATTATTGCTTGTTTCCTTTGCAATCAATTCTAAGGGTATCCCGTACCGATCTGCAAGTTCCATCGCAACAAAGGGTATCCAAGATGGTTCGTTCCGCTTGCCGCGATTTGGGACTGGGCTGAGAAAAGGGGCATCCGTTTCAAGGACAACGGAAGAAAGGGGAATTTTGTCTATTTCGTTTTTAAGTGGGTTGTTTTTATAGGTGATGGAACCACCTATACCTAATTTGAATCCCAGGTCAATAATTTGATTGGCTTGTTCTAAAGTTCCATTAAAGCAGTGAAAGACTCCTTTTAATTTTCCCTTCTGTGCTTCGCGTACGATTTCAATATTTCTATCAAGTGATTCACGGGAATGAATAATGATAGGTTTATCCAATTGGTTAGCCCATTCAAGCTGAATTTTGAATGATGCGACTTGTTGATCCCAATAACTTACATCCCAGTATGCATCCGTTCCTGTTTCACCTATGGCAATACATTTTTGCACCTCAATATGACCTTCCATTTGCTTAAGCTGTTGCTCAAAATCTTCCTTCACATCGCAGGGGTGTAAACCCATGGCAGCATAGCAATACCCCGCATATTGCTCACATATTTGAAGCATACATTCAATGCTTTGCAGGTTGATATTGGGTTGTATTATTTTATCTACTTTTACGCTTCTTGCATTTGTAATGATGGTGTCGAGATCATTTGAAAATGCATCCAGGTATAGGTGGGCGTGGGTATCTATATACATATTTGTAATTCAATGACAAAAAAGCAAAAATATTACGTTGTCTGGAATGGTCATATGCCAGGGATATACGATTCATGGGAAACGTGTCATGCCCAGGTAAAATCCTATCCGAATGCAAAATACAAGGCTTTTGACAATCGCGAGTTGGCATTGCAGGCATTTCGTTCCGGATTTCATGTAGAGAAGAAGGAAAAGAAAGCAGTGCGTCATGAAGATTGGAAGAATGCAGTCCGAAAGCCATGTGTTGTTGTGGACGCAGCCTGTAGCGGGAATCCTGGTGATTTGGAATATCGTGGCGTAGATCCTTTTGAGGAGCGTGAGCTTTTTCGTATCGGCCCGCTTCAAAAAGGCACCAATAATATTGGTGAGTTTTTAGCAATAGTTCATGCCCTGGCATTACTTAAAAAATATCATCAGCATGAAGTTCCTGTGTACTCTGATTCGAGGATTGCAATATCATGGGTTAAAAAGAAACAACCCGCAACAAAACTTCACTTTGATCATAAAAACAGGGAATTGCATGAATTACTTCAGCGGGCAGTCACCTGGCTTGATGCAAACAGTTATAAAAATCCAATTTTAAAATGGGAAACGGAGAAGTGGGGCGAAAATCCGGCAGACTTTGGTCGCAAGTAAAGCATTGTATGTGCCGTGAATTGCAATGAATGTCCTGGATACAAACGAACATTCGTTTGTTACGTAGTGGAGGAAAATTTGGATTGGGTATTGTTAAAGCGGAGTTTAAATACACCTAATAAGGCTTCTCGAATAATAAAAATATTCATTTTTGACTTTCCTTTCTGGCGATCGGCAAATTGAATTGGAATTTCGCGCAGGTGAAAACCCAGCTTATGGGCATAGTATTTCATTTCAATTTGAAAACCGTAGCCAACAAACTGAATTTGATTCAAAGGGATTGCTTCCAATACCTTTTTGTGATAGCAAACAAATCCAGCAGTAGGGTCCTTAATGCGCATACCTGTAATCCATTGCACATACAAAGAAGCACCTCTTGAAAGCACAAGGCGGCTTAATGGCCAATTAACAACACTTCCTCCTTTAACATACCTGGAGCCTATGCTGACATCTGCCTGCCCCGAAGAGCACAATGTAAAAAGTTCTGGGAGTTTCGATGGTGGATGTGAAAAGTCTGCATCCATTTCAGCAATACAGGTATATTTTTTTTCCAATGCCCATTTAAATCCTGCAATGTATGCTTTGCCCAGTCCACTTTTTTCAGTTCGTTCAAGCAAAAACAAACTATCCGGAAATTCAAGCATCATTTTACGAACCAAGGCTCCTGTTCCATCCGGCGACCCATCGTCCACAACAAGTATGTGGCATGAATCAGGCAAAGTCAGCACTGCTCGGATGATCGATTCAATGTTTTCGATTTCATTGTAGGTAGGAATGATGACAAGATTTCCGTTCAACTTATGAGCTTTTAAATTGAATTATGTTACAGTGTTTGGATTGAATGATGCATGAGGCGTGAACTTTTAGACAAGCATAAATTAAAATCGATCTGGTTGGTATTCCCTGAGCATATCAAGTATACACGATACTACATCTTCAGGGTTGGGTTTTGTAAAATAATCTCCATTGCTTCCATAAGGGGGTCTGTTGTTTTTAGCTGTAAGTGTTCGTGGTGCTGCATCGAGAAATTGGAAGGCATCCTGAGCTTCCAGAATTTGTTGTAAAATATAGGAGCTTGCTCCACCTGGAACGTCTTCATCCAGAATGACCAGCTTATTTGTTTTCTGTAGTGATTTTGCAATGTCTTGTGCGATATCGAAAGGGAACAAACTTTGCGCATCAATCAATTCGACAGAAACTCCAAAACTTTTCAAGGTTTTTATTGCCTGCTGGGCGATCCGAATACAAGAACCGTAACTTACAAGTGTAAGGTCCTCCCCGGTTTCCAGAATTTCAACCTGGCCGACAGGCACTGTAAATTCGGCTATGTTATCAGGTAATTTTTCTTTTAAGCGATACCCATTCAGGCATTCAATAATCAATCCCGGGTCATCGCTTTTAAGAAGGGTATTATACATCCCGGCAGCTTGGGTCATATTTCTGGGGACACAGATGCACACACCTCTTAAAGAATGCAGCAACATGCCTATGGGTGAGCCCGAATGCCAGATACCTTCCAATCTATGGCCACGCGTTCTGATTATCGCAGGAGCAGCTTGCTGCCCGGCAGAGCGGTACCGAACCGTTGCAAGGTCATCCATGAGTGGGGACATGGCATATACAATATAGTCCAGATATTGAATTTCTGCAATAGGACGCAATCCACGCATACTGGTTCCAATCGCCTGGCCTATGATCGACCATTCACGTATTCCGCAATCAAAAACGCGATGCACTCCGTATTTTTCCTGGAGGCCAGCAAAACCCTGATTCACATCGCCAATTTTTCCCACGTCTTCACCAAATGCCAAAATGCGTGCATCTTGTCCCAGTTTCTTATCAAAAAAGGCATTTAAAATCTGATATCCATTTAATTCCGCAGATTGTTCTGAATATTGGGCTTTGACTTCCGGAACCCGGATCGCTGCAAATGGGGTGTTTGAATAAATATCGGAATGGTAGTGTTTCTCAGCTTCACGGTACTGCGCTTGAATCCAATGATTAAGTTCTGCATTTGTGTTCCCGTTTTCAATCCCAACCGTTCTTGCAATTTCAAGCAATTCGTAAACTGCCGGTTCTTTCAGTGCCTTAAGCATTTGGATTTTTTCTGAGGCATCCGTCTGATCCAGAATTTGGACCAACTCATCCCGTTTTTCAAGGATGGGTTTCAGATAGTTATTCCATGCCGTGTTTTTTTGTTCCCGGACATAAACTTTAGAGAGCTTATCCAGCTCCTCCAATAGTCCAGTAGTAGCAATGTCTTTTTCAACGATCCATTCAGCCAGTTTTTTATTGCAGTCGTATTCCATTTCCCATTGCATCCGCTTTGCAGATTTATATCTTTCGTGAGAACCGGAAGTTGAATGTCCCTGTGGCTGTGTTACTTCTTCGATATGAAATAAAACGGGGGTATGTTGCTCTCTGCATTTTTTAATGCCTTCGCGATAGGTACTTATCAATTCAGCGTAATCCCATGCTTTGGCTTTATAAATTTTAATCCCGTGTTGTTTTTTAGTAGCTTCAAATCCTACCAATGCTTCTGAAATGCTCGATTTTACAGTTTGCAGTTCTTTTGGAACAGAGATTCCGTATCCATCGTCCCAAACCGAAATGGCAAGAGGTACCTGGGTAACGGCTGCAGCATTTATAGTTTCCCAAAATATACCTTCTGATGTGGAAGCATCTCCTATCGTGCAAAAGCTTACTTCATTGCCACTCACTGAGAAGGTGGTGCTTGTGGAAAGGACCTCCGATTCCCGATAATATTTTGAGGCATATGCCAGACCAAGGGCACGCGCCATTTGACCTCCCGTGCTGGAGATATCTGCAGATACATTAAACTGTTGAATATGTTCCAGCCATTGTCCATCCTGATCTATTAATGGGCTAGCAAAATGTGCATTCATCTGTCGGCCTTTGCTAAAAGGATCATGGAATGGATCTGCATAAAGCTGGGCAAAATAGTCCTGAACGCTGCACAGACCAACCGCCATCATAAAGGTTTGGTCTCTGTAATAACCGGAGCGAAAATCGCCCTTTTGAAATGCCCTTGCCATAGCCACTTGTGGTACTTCTTTGCCATCGCCTAAAATTCCAAATTTGGCTTTTCCGGTAAGTACTTCCTTGCGGCCCAGCAAAGAACATTCTCTGGACACTATGCAGATCCAATAATCTTTTAAGACTTCTTGTTTGTAATCTGAATAGGGGCCAGACAGGGAACTTATAATGTCTAAAATGGGTTCAAATATCTGCATGATGAACGATTGGTGCACAAAAATAAGCTATTTGAAGTAAGGCTGTGCAGACCAAATTTTCAGCCCTTTATGTCTTCAAAAATTATTTAACGCGGTATTAACAGACTTTTATAAGTAGTTTTAGTCTAATATGAAATAGAACTGATTATTTTTGATAATTAAAATTAAGAATTACATGAAAAACATTTTAACGTTCCTTACTGTGGTGCTGGCAGTTGCTTTCATGAACGCCCAAAGCACGACTCCCGGTACAACCGCAGAGCCTGTTAAAACGAGCGGACCCCACCTCGAATGGCAGTCTACTGTAGTTGATTACGGTGAAATTAAAAAGGGTTCTGACCCTGTTCGTAAAGCGGTATTTACCAATACAGGTACAGAGCCGTTGATCATCAAGAGTGCTCGCGGTTCTTGTGGATGTACTGTCCCAACATGGCCAAAAGAGCCTATTATGCCAGGTGAAAAAGGTGTAATTGAAATCCGTTACGACACCCAACGTGTTGGTCCTATCAACAAAACGGTGAGTGTGACCACTAATGAAAGTGATCAGGAAACAAGGATTAGCCTGAAAGGAAACATTTCTTCAGAGGAAGAACAAACGCTTCCAAAAAGCGATGGAAATATCCTTGCTCCTAAGGGGTAATTCTTAAAACACTACAAAATCTAAAGGCCCTGGACATTGTTGTCCGGGGCTTTCTTTTTTGTGCTTCCAAAAACTTTACATGCAATTGAATTGCTTCTTTAAAAAGTGCTTTCATTAAAATGATACGTTCGCAGTATCCACAGAATCTGTTGGACTCATCAGTTAAACATTACTTTAAATCTTGTACGAGCTGGTACGCTTCTATCCTTGTGATGTTGATACAGATTCCGAATTCAAACAGGGACATGTGAAATACCCTAAAGATTCCAATTGCGGTTTAAAACACAGAGAATTGTTTGTAACATGTACATGAATATACCTCTGAACCAATTTGAACCGAAATAAAAGGGAGCAATATGGATAGCCGGTCATCTGAATATGGTAGCAGATAATGGACGGGAGGGAAAAAGTGTAGGTGTTTGGCCCGAAGTTGTTTAGGATCTCTCCGGAAGGCACCGAATGTATATGGCAGAATTACATGTTTCTGATGATTTCATCTCCGAATTCACTGCATTTTAATAAAGTCGCACCTTCCATAAGGCGATGAAAATCATAGGTCACCCGTTTATTTCGGATGGCATGTTCAAGTCCATGTACGATCATAGTAGCGGCCTCATTCCAACCCATATATTCAAGCATCATGACTGCAGAAAGTATGACCGAACTTGGGTTAACTTTATCCTGGCCCGCATATTTTGGGGCTGTACCGTGCGTTGCTTCAAATATTGCATGCCCGCTTATATAATTAATATTTGCACCGGGGGCAATTCCAATACCTCCCACCTGTGCCGCCAGTGCATCTGAGATATAATCTCCATTCAGGTTTAAAGTAGCAATGACATCATATTCTTCCGGGCGAAGCAGAATTTGCTGTAAGAATGCATCTGCAATTACATCTTTTACCACCAGGCCATTTGGCAATTTAACCCATGGTCCTCCGTCCAACAGTTCACCTCCAAACTCGTTGCGTGCCAATTCATAAGCCCATTCCATGAAGCTTCCTTCTGTGAACTTCATGATGTTTCCTTTATGTACGATGGTCAGGGAACGTTGATTATTTTGAAGTGCGTGCTCGATTGCTGCCCTCACCAGTCTTTGGGTTCCTTCTTTAGATACCGGTTTGATTCCGAATCCGACAGTATCAGGGAAACGTACTTTCTTATACCGGTCGGGAAACTCCTGTTTCAAATACGCTTTGAATTTTTGCAAATCATCTGTTCCTGCCTGGAATTCAATTCCAGCATAGATGTCCTCTGTATTCTCGCGGAAAATAGTCATGTTGACCTTGTGAGGTTCTTTGACCGGTGAAGGAACACCCTCGAACCATCGAACAGGACGTACGCAAGCATAGAGATCCAGTTGCTGACGAAGGGCTACATTTAACGACCGAATCCCTCCCCCTACAGGGGTTGTCAAAGGTCCTTTAATAGCAACCAAACACGAGGAAATGGTATCGAGTGTTTCTTGTGGCAACCAGTTCTTTGTCAGGTTAAATGCCTTTTCGCCGGCAAGTACCTCTTGCCAAACAATTGCGCGTTCTCCTGAATACGCTTTTTGCACTGCAGCATCTATGACTCGTACCGATGCAGCCCAAATATCAGGACCTGTTCCGTCACCCTCAATAAAAGGGATAATTGGATTGTTGGGCACCTGGATTTTGCCTTCTTTGCAGCTGATTTTTTGACCTGACATAGGTAACGATTTAAGATGAAAGATTTAGAAAAGGCAAATTTATCTAAGCTTGGCATGGATAGGGCCATGAAGTACAACATTAGCATTTCATTTAATGTTTGTTCATAAAAGCGGGTCCGGCATAAAAGCTTACATTTGGGTTCAATACGGACCATTCGTACGAACAATGAGAAATCCATTACTTGACAGTGATCCTGGACAGCAAAGCAGTGAAGACAGACAATTTGAAAGGGCATTGCGACCCAAGGAACTCTCTGAGTTTTCCGGTCAACAAAGTGTTGTAGATAACCTGAGGATTTTTATTGCGGCCGCAAGGATGAGAGGGGAAGCACTTGATCACGTTTTACTGCATGGTCCCCCAGGTCTTGGTAAAACTACATTGTCGCATATTATTGCCCATGAAATGAACTCCAGTTTAAAGATGAGTTCCGGTCCGGTATTGGAAAAACCAGGGGATCTTGCCGGATTGCTTACAAGTCTTCAGGAAGGCGATGTGCTCTTCATTGATGAGATACATCGTCTGAATACGGTGGTTGAGGAATATCTCTATTCAGCCATGGAAGACTACCGGATTGACATCATGATCGATACGGGTCCCAATGCACGGAGTATTCAGATCAAGGTAAACCCCTTTACCTTAGTTGGTGCGACCACCAGGGTTGGTTTGCTGACCGCCCCTCTGCGTTCCCGGTTTGGAATTTCATGTCACCTGGATTATTACGATCAATCTGTATTGGAAAAAATCATCAATAGATCCGCCCAAATTTTAGGTGTTGAGGTGGAGCAGGAAGGCATTCATGAAATAGCCAAACGAAGCAGAGGAACCCCGAGGATAGCCAATGCCCTGCTCCGGAGGCTAAGAGATTTTGCACAAATCAAAGGAAATGGGATTGTGGACCTTGAAATTGCCCAATTTGGATTGAATGCATTAAATGTGGACAGCCTGGGTCTTGATGAAATGGACAATCGCATTTTAAGTACGATTATTGAAAAATTTGCGGGTGGACCCGTAGGACTGGGAACGTTGGCAACGGCTGTCGGTGAAGAAGCGGGTACTATTGAAGAAGTGCACGAACCTTTCCTGATCATGGAAGGATTTATACAGCGCACACAAAGGGGCCGCATTGCTACGCCTAAAGCGTATCAGCATCTCGGATTGCCCTCAGGAAATCCTCCGCAAACATTCTTATTTTAAACGTTTCTGGGTGTTCGTAAGCCTAAGCCTGTGCAGTGGGTGTGTTAAAGGCCATCGGAGGAACCATTGGAGGTTCGGGATCCTGAATAATGCCATATTGATTTTCGTATTTATTGACATTGTCCGATAAAGCCTTTAGTAGTCGTTTTGCATGTTGAGGTGTCAAAATGATACGCGATTTGACTTTAGCTTTTGGAACATTCGGCATGAGTCGGATGAAATCCAACACAAACTCAGAGTGGGAGTGGGAAATAATGGCAAGATTGGAATAGATACCTTCCGCAATATCTTCCGTCAGTTCGATGTTTAGTTGATTTTGGTTATTTTGATTTTGATCAGACATATCCTGTTTTTTAATTATAAATTCTAAAACTACAAAGGATTTGGTTAAAACAGACCCAAAAAAAGGCATTTCATTTTATTGAGCCTGTCATTCTGAATGTAACATTCCCGCATCGCTTAATGTTTCAGAAACATTCGTTACAAGAGAAGAAATATGTTATGGTTTTGAGTGGTCCTTCTATACCAACCAATCCGAGTATTTTGTGTTAGTTATAGAATTTAACAGTTCATGGATTCAATTACTCAGGTTGTATTAGGTGCGGCATGCGGCGAAGCTGTTGCAGGAAGAAAAATTGGCAATCGTGCCATGATTTGGGGTGGTATTGGTGGCACACTTCCGGATTTGGATGTTTTGTCTAATGTGGTTATGGATCCATTACAGGCCATGCTCTTTCATAGGGGGCCCATGCATTCCTTATCATTTGCAGTGGTTATGCCGTTTATTATAGGTCCCTTGGTTAAAAAATTATATGACAAGCCCTGGCCTGAAAAACCATTTTGGCGATGGTTTGGATTTGGTATTGGTGCATTCTTGTTTGCAGTTTCTGCAATTTTGATATGTATCGTTGCTGGAATGTTAAAAGGTGGAGTGCCATGGTTGGTTATTGGAGCCTGTACACTGCTTGGTGGTTTATTTTTTTACAGGAGATTTTTGCACATGCGTTCAGAGCCATTCCTATCCACAAATTTGTCTTCTGCAGGTTGGATACAATTGTTTTTTTGGTCCATTTTTACCCATCCTCTGCTTGATTCGCTGACAACTTATGGAACACAGTTGTTTTGGCCATTTAACCATTACCGGGTTACCATTTCCAGCGTTTCTATAGTAGACCCTTTATATACCGTTCCTTTTGCTGTTTTTTTGTTGCTTGCTGCCCTGCGCCCAGCTACATCAAAAATGAGATTGCAACTTGTTTGGATAGGAATTGGTGTTAGCAGCTTGTACCAGATCTTTGCGTTTTGCAACAAACAATATGTAGATCATTTGTTCAAGCAAAAATTAGAGCAGGAAGGAATATCATACTCCAAGCAACTCTCTGTTCCCACGCTTTTCAACAACATGTTATGGTATGCCATTGCGGAAACTGATTCCGGATATGTCTATTCCTACTATTCGCACTTTGACAAAGAAGCTGATTTTGAGAAGCCCAGGTTTATACGGGCCTCACACGAGTTGCTAGAGCCATATAAGGGGCAGGACATTGCGAAGGCACTGCCATGGTTTAGCTTTGGTTTTTATAATTTGATGAAAAAGTCTCCAACAGAATTGCAGTTCAATGATTTGCGCTTTGGAAGTATGAGCGGAAGGATGGATCGTGCCGAGGATTTCATTTTCCATATGAGCCTTGAAGATTTGGATGGTACATTGAAATTCAAAAAAGAGTCCAGACCTGAGAACAAACGCGAGGACATAGAATGGTTTAAGGACCGGATTTTTGGAAAACGCAGGCCTGAAGGTTAATTTTTTTTTTTTATAATTCTTCAGCAGGATGGGATACTTCCACCCAGTTGTCTCCTTTTTTGGGGATGTGTAATTCATTTTCCCATTTACCGATAATTGCTGTAGCAAGGCAATTTCCAAGTGTATTTACCGCTGTGCGAGCCATATCCATTAAGGCATCTATACCAAGAATTGCGGCGATAGGCCATTCGGGTAAGCCAAATGATGAGGCCATGCCAGTCAGTATGACGAGCGAAGCTCTTGCAACACCGGCTACACCTTTGCTTGTCAGCATCAAGGTAAGCATCATCGCAATTTGTTGTCCAATGCTTAGATCAATTCCTGCAGCCTGAGCTATAAAAACGGAAGCCAATGACAAATACAATGTAGTCCCATCCAGATTAAAACTTAAACCTGTCGGCAACACAAATGCGACGACCTCCCTCGATACACCAAACCGTTCCATGTTTTCCATAGCTACCGGAAGAGCAGCTTCTGAACTTGCTGTTCCAAATGCAATTGTAACGGGTTGTGCGGCATGCGAAATAAATCGCTTTAATGGTATTTTGAAAAGGAATGCAAGTGGAAGCAAGACTCCGAGTACAAATACAATTAAGGCAAGGTAAAGTGTACAAAGTAGAATGAGCAAATTTTTGAGGACATCAATGCCCATGTTTGAGATGGTATATGCTATGGCACCCGCAACACCGAATGGTGCAAAATGCATAATGATATCTGTAAATTTAAACATTACCGCGGAGAGGGATTCTGCAAAGACAAGAAAAGGTTTACGCTTGTCGAAAGGGATCATCATCAGCGAAACTGCAAAAAGTACGCAGAACAATACGATCTGAAGCACCTGTCCTTCGGAAATGGATTTTATGAAATTCTCAGGAATGCTATGTAAGATGATTTCCTGCCATCCCTGGGATTTTGCAACCTCCGGAAGTTTTTCGCCGTTTTGGATAGCTTGTATTCCCGATCCCGCCTTACTTAGATTAATGGCAACCAATCCAATAACTAAGGCCAGGGTGGTTACAACTTCAAAATAAAGCAAGGATTTCCATCCAAGTCTTCCCAGTTGTTTTGTATTCGAGTGTCCTGCAATTCCAATAATAAGTGTACCAAATAAGAGTGGCGCAATAATGCATTTAATAAGTTTAATAAATATTTTACTCAGTACACCCAATTCTTTACCAACCATCGGAAAGTCAAAGCCAATACCTGCCCCGATAAGCATGCTGATAAATATCCATGCCGTCAGGGTTCGTTTTTGAATTCCGTATAGAAAAAGTGCAGTTAATCCGATCCATCGTATTACAGCAGACAGAAGACCGGGCATTTCTATCCATGCTAACATATGTAAGGCAGAACATGCAGCAGAGACTGCAGTTAATGCAAGCAGAAGGGTAGCATATTTTTTAAGAAAGGCGAGCATTATTTAATTTTTTCTTTTGGAACGGAACAAGGTCATGAAAACACCTATAATCATTGGTAAGAGACTTACAAATAAAATGAGGAGAATGATCAGGGAAAAGTTCTTTTTTACAAAAGGGATGTTTCCGAACAGGTAACCGGAACCACACACTGGAAGCACCCATAGCAAGCCACCAATTAAATTGTACAGGGTAAAACGGGTGGGATTCATTTTTCCAAGACCTGCAACAAAGGGAACGAACGTTCTTATGAACGGGAGATACCTACCTATGATCAGGGCTTTTCCACCATGTTTTGCATAAAACACCTGGGTTCGTTCGAGGTATTCTTTTTTGATATATTTCTTTTCCTGGGCAAAAAAGGATTTTCCAAAACCTGATCCAATGTAGAAATTGAGTTGATTACCTGTGCATGCTCCCAAAAAGCAGACTGCCAACAGAAGGCTGATATTCATTTCCCCGCCAGCAGCCAGTGCGCCTGCAGCAAAGAGCAAGGAATCACCTGGCAGGAAGGGTGCGACGACCAATCCTGTTTCTACGAATAGAATAAGAAACAATATGATATAGATATAGACTCCGTAGTTGTTGACCAGCTCGACCAGGTGGCTGTCAATGTGAAAGATAAAATCCCAGGCGTGATGCAGCAAATCCATATTTCCGTTTAGACTGTAAAGATAGCCATGAAAGCATGGCGGGTGGACCTCTCATCTAATAAATGAGAGGTCCTATCAGCTTTTTCGAAATATATATAAAGTTGATTACAAATTATTTAAAAATGTAATTTATAAATTGTTTAATTTCAATTTATTATATTATAATTATTCTATTTTTCGCGTAGCTTTGTGCAGCCCAATTGCCGGAATATGGAACAAACAGCTCAATCTTTACGCGATCTTCGTAAAGGTGTTTTTAATGAAGGATCCAAAGATCTATTGCTCGCTGCGCTTATCGCTATTATTGGTCTCACAGGGAGTTACTTAGTACTCGGCAAATCTTTTCAGGGGGGAGCAGATCAGACAGCTGTTCCTGAAATATCCGGATTGGATCATTCCAGTATCCAATCGCAGAATGCAATTTCCGGCTCTGAACAAAAAAATGCATTCCGTTATCAGGAAGAGAATCTGGCTATTCAGGGTTCGATGGTTGCAGGAAGTATTCTTCGGATCAGCAATCAGGCATTTGATTCAAATAAATCATATTTGATTGATTTTGGCAATGGAATCCGTCACAAGATGACTACGGCTGTAATGAGCATGCGCTATCAGGTCGCTGGCTTATACTTGATCCAGTGTTATGTGGAGGAAGAAGGTCAATGGCGCCTACTTTCAGCGGAAACCATCAGTATCCGCAAAGCAGAGCGTCATGAAATCAACATACCTTAGTTGCGAAAAGGAATTCTGTTGTCACATGTAAATCTTACCGGTATAATTTATTTGTTTTAAGAGAACCCTTCCAAATCTTAAGGTTTTAATCATGCTGTAAGCTCAGACTTGATGTGTTTGTGTAGCTACTTAGGTTTTGGTTTGCGGATTCAGCCAAGGAATCAATTTCCAAAAATATATTGAATAATGTTGCTACCCATTTGTAGGGCTTGTCTGCGTTTTTCTTCCGGATCTTTATGTACTTCCGGATCTTCCCATCCATCGCCTAGATCGCATTCATAGGAATAAAAACAAATCAACCGGCCTTGCCAGATAAGGCCGAATCCCTGTGGAGCTTTGCCATCGTGTTTGTGTATTTTAGGAAGACCTCCCGGGAACTTGAATTTCTGCTGGAAGATGGGATGACTAAAAGGTAATTCCACAAAATCAAGTTCGGGAAATACTTTTTTCATGGAAGGTCTTATGAAAGGATCCATTCCATAATTGTCATCGATGTGTAAGAATCCGCCTCCACATAAGTAGGTGCGTAAATTTTGAGCTTCAAGGTCACTAAACACGACGTTTCCGTGGCCTGTCATGTGCAGGAATGGATAATTGAATATTTCCGGACTGCCCACTTCAACGGTGGCGTAGTTTGGGTCGAAAGCTGTACCCAGTTCTTTATTACAAAACGTAGCAAGATTCGTAAGTGAGGTTGGATTTGCATACCAGTCGCCCCCTCCTCCGTATTTTAACAAAGCAAGTTTCAAATTGTAAACTGGAGCTTCTGAAGGTTTATATGCAGAAAACACGAAAGCAAGCAGGAGCAGGTATAATTTCATAGCGATTTGACGGTTTGAAAAATTTGTAATGCAATAATACCGGCTGTTTCGGTTCGCAGACGGTATTCCCCAAGTGAGACGGGAAGATATTGATTTTGGAGGGCACGGGCAATTTCCTTTTCGGAAAAATCGCCTGCAGGACCAATTAGGATGAGTGCGTCTTGTGCAGGTTTAAAAGAACTACCCAAGTACTGTTTGTCATTATCGTGGCAATGTGCAATAAATTTTTGGATTGAAGCTGTACCATAGTGCATGACCTGTTCAAATGTAAAGGCATCGGTAAGTTCTGGTTTGAGAGGCCGCAATGTTTGCTTAGCAGCAGCAAGCACGATTCGTTCAAGTCTATCTTTCCGTATCCGTCGTGTTTCCGTGCGTTCACAAAACATCGGAATTATTTTGTGGACACCGGCCTCAACCGCTTTCTCTACAAACCACTCAAAGCGTTCTGCGGAATGGGTTGGACTTATAGCTATCTGTAGTTTAGGGCCTTCTGAGCTTTCCTTTTTATACAGACCCGTGATGTTGAGTAGGGCTGCATCTGATTGAACTTGATGGATCTGCGCCTTTAAAATGGATCCGGTGAAGTCCGTTACCAAAATGGAATCGCCGACTTTATGCCGCGTCACGCGCACACAATGGTGGAATTCTTCATCTACAAGAGCGTACTGCTGCTCATTTATTGGATTGCCATAAAAAAGATCCGTCATCAGGCCTCAAAGATATTTTGTAGCAATTCAGAAAGTTGTTGATCGTGAATTTTTTTGTGACCTACAGCGGATGCAGCACTTGTTGGTCTGCCAAACATACGCAGGGGTCCCCATTTCCAGTGCAAAAATACATGTGTTGCTGCACCCATATTCATCGGTTCTTCCTGACACCAGAGCACTTCTTCTGGACGGTATTTTTGAAGGAGTGCTTCTATTTGTTTTTCCGGGAAGGGATACAATTGTTCAATGCGAATGAGCGCAAGGTCTTTCCGCTCTGATTCTATTCTTCTTTTTTGCAGATCGTAGTAAAATTGCCCGGAGCAGATCAAGAGCTTTTTGATTTTATTTTTAGAAATCGGAAGTTCATCATCGAGTACTTCCATAAAACGGGTACCGCTTTGAAAGCCTGCAAAATCAGAAATACAGTCCGGATGACGCAGCAACGATTTCGGAGACATTACGATGAGCGGTTTTCTGAAATCCCAATGCAATTGTCTTCGCAGCGCATGAAAGAAATTTGCCGGGGTGGAAGCATTGACCACAACCATATTCAGTTCTGCACAGGATTGCAAATAGCGTTCAAGGCGCGCAGACGAGTGTTCCGGACCCTGTCCGTCATATCCATGCGGTAAAAGCATAACCAGGCCGCTCATGCGGTTCCATTTACTTTGAGCTGTGCTAATAAATTGATCGATGATTACCTGTGCACCATTTGCAAAATCACCAAACTGAGCTTCCCATAGGATGAGGTGGTCCGGTGATGCAAGTGAATACCCGTACTCAAAGCCCAATACCCCAAATTCAGATAACAAGGAATTGTAAATAAAAAAAGATCCCTGGCCGTCTCCCAGATTGGATAAGCGGTTGTATTCGGTATTGTTTTGTTCATCAAACAATACAGCATGCCTGTGGGAAAATGTTCCTCTCTTAACATCCTGACCGCTGATACGTACATTTTTTGCTTCGGTAAGTAAACTTGCATAAGCCAGTAACTCTGCAAGTGCCCAGTCCAGTTTTGATGTCGCGACCAGTTCTTTCCAGGATTTGAAAAGTCTTTTGACCTTCGGCAACACATGGAATCCATCCGGTTCTCTTAATAGTTTATCAAGCAGGTCTGCAAGATGTGCGGAATCTATACCTGTTAATGGACTTTTTTCAAAATCAGCAGGTACAGATCTTTTGCGCAAGGATTTCCAGGAAAGTTCGGGTTCCTGATAGCTGTATGGGAGGGGTTTTTCCTTTGCCATCTGCAAGCGTTCCTGCAGATGGTCCCAAAATTCTTTTTCCATTTCCTGAGCGAGCTGGGCTTCTACGTCACCTCGTTCTGTGAGCACCTTGTTGTATAGTTCCCTGACATTTGGGTGTTTGTTGATGACATTGTATAAGGTTGGTTGGGTGAATTTGGGATCATCACCTTCATTGTGACCATGTCTGCGATAGCAGACCATGTCGATGAATACATCTTCATTAAACGTTTGCCTGTATGCTACAGCCAAAAGTACAGCTCGAACAACTGCTTCGGGATCATCACCGTTTACATGAAACACGGGTGCCTGAACCATATAGGCAGATGCAGTACAGTAGGTAGAAGAACGGGCATCGTCAAAATCGGTAGTAAATCCGATCTGGTTATTGATGATGAAGTGTATGGTGCCTCCGGTGTAAAAGCCTTTTAGCTGTGACATTTGGACCGTTTCATAGACGATTCCCTGACCCGCGACAGCGGCATCTCCGTGGATGAGCACAGGTAGGATTTTATCGTAGTCTGAATGGTACAGCAAATCTGCCTTCGCCCTTGAAAGACCAAGTACGACCGGGTTTACCGCTTCAAGGTGTGAGGGGTTTGGGGCCAGCTTCAACTGCACTTTTTTACCGGAACGGCTTATTACCTGAGAAGAAAATCCAAGGTGATATTTTACATCGCCGCTTCCAAAACTCAGATCTGGTACAGCGGTACCCTCAAACTCACTAAAGATTTGCTCATATGTTTTTCCGATCGTGTTTGCGAGTACATTCAGCCTTCCCCTGTGAGCCATTCCAATAACTACTTCTTCAACACCATTGTTTGCAGCGGCATCTATTATAAAATCTAAAGCCGGTATTGCAGATTCACCTCCTTCAAGGCTAAATCGTTTTTGCCCAACATATTTTGTGTGAAGAAATTTTTCAAAAATTACGGCACCGTTTAGTTTTTCCAGAATCCGCTTTTTGTCATCGAGAGGCAATGATTTCGAATCCCAATGCTCTGGGCTTTCGATGTGATTTTGAAGCCATGACTTTTTTTCATGTGATTCGATATATGCATATTCATAGCCGATGGATCCTGCATAGACTGTATGAAGCCTTTCTATGAGTTCCCGAAGGCTGGCAGGATGTCCCAAAAACGCATTGCAGGTATAAAATTTCTGATCGAGGTCTGCAGGTTCCAGTTCGAAATCTTCAAGTGCAAGTCTTGGATTGCGATTCTTTCTTTTGCGAATGGGGTTGGTATGCGCAATCAGATGTCCTTTGCTTCTGAATGCCTGGATGAGTGCAGCAATCTGGAGTTCTTTTTGCAAAGGATAGCTCGCCGTATGCGGTGTTTGTTCAAGTTGAGAGCCTTCATCGAGGCGTGCATAGTGGAATCCTTTGAAAAAGGCGGACCAGTCCGGGTCCGTGCGCTCAGGATGTTCCAGGTATTGCTGGTATAAGCTATCGATATATGACGGGTCGGCATTGGTGATATAGGAATAGTCCTTCATAAAAAGTGTTCGATGTTGGGTACGGTTGGACTCCAGCGGAGTGTGGTTTAGTTGTCTTGCAAGCAATAACAAAAAACGAGGATTAATGTTAGGCCAGGGTCGAAGTAAATGCCTTGTTTGAAGGGGGTAAAATCAGGGCTACGGAGGCAGGGTTTCAAAGATATTATATGATGATAAACTGTAATTTATTTTAATTCAATTATCAGATATATTATATATTTAATCATTGTACATGTGTAAAGATCTAATTTTTGAAGCGTATACACATAGAGATTATTATAATCTAACGTTTTGATTTTCAGCATTCTGAACCATTAATAGCTTAATATCTGATTATCAGCCATCTTCATATTAAAAAAAAATATTTTTTTTTGAGGGTAAAAAGTGGGAAAATGTGGGAATAGTGTATACATTTGTTCCAGGAAACCAACTGAGCTGAGTATGTACAATCTTACAGGTGAGTACGAAGTAAAAGTAGATGATAAGGGCAGATTGCGCCTTCCATCACTTCTGAGTGCCCAAATAGGGGAAGGCGTGCTACGGCTTGTGGTTAACCGGGGTTTTGAAAAATGTTTGCTCCTTTATCCGGAATCAGTCTGGATAGAAAAGACGAAGGAAGTAAACCAATTAAATCAATACATTACAAAAAACAGGGAGTTCGTAAGGTACTTCTATCGCGGTGCAACGGTTTTGACAACGGATGCAACGGGAAGAATTCTTATGCCCAAGTTGCTCCTGGAGCATGCCTCCATTGTGCAGGATGTGGTCTTATTGGCCTATCATCAAAACGTGGAGATCTGGTCGAAAGAGCAATACCTGCTCATGGTGTCGCAGGAGCCTGACAATTTTGGAATTCTGGCTGAAGAAGTCTTTGGACATAAAGATGTCTGATAGTATAGTGTACCGGCATGTTCCCGTATTGCTTCGCGAATCGGTGGATGCCCTGATTACGGATCCTAACGGATGTTATGTGGATGTAACCTTTGGCGGTGGCGGGCACAGCAAGCTTATACTCCAGCATCTGGGTCCGGAAGGGCGATTGTTTGCCTTTGACAGAGACAAGGAAGTGATTCAGAATATTCCATCGGACACGCGGTTTGAACTTATCATTTCAGATTACAGGTACTTGAAGAAATACCTGGACTATTACGAAGTGAAGTCTGTTCACGGCATTCTGGCCGATCTGGGTTTGTCTTCTTATCACCTGGATGCAGCGGAGAGGGGCTTTTCGTATTTCGCAAATGCACCACTTGATATGCGCATGAACAGGGCTCAAAGACAAACAGCTTCGGATATTGTAATGCATTATACGGAGTCTGCCTTGGAAGCGGTGTTTAAGAAATACGGTGAACTGACAAATGCCCGAATCATTGCAGCGCAGCTTGTAAAGGATCGAAGCAAACGAACGTTCGCTAGTTGTGTGGATTTGGCCCGTTGGGCAGAAAAATTTACCTACGGTAAACGAAGTAAATTTCTCGCACAACTCTTTCAGGCCTTGCGTATTGAAGTGAACCGGGAAATGGAATCCCTGAACCTTTTTTTACAGCAGGCTTCAGAGGTATTGTCTCCGGGAGGGCGACTGGTAGTCATCAGCTACCATAGTCTTGAAGACCGGATGGTAAAGCAAATGCTGAAAGGTACCGTTGAAAATCGCAATATAGGTCCAGGTGAAGGGCATGTCATAAAGTCTTTATATAAACATGCTTTGAGTCCGGATCCGTCAGAAATAGAATCCAATCCAAGGTCGCGGTCCGCCAAGATGAGGGTAGGAGTAAAAATATAAAGTGCATGGACGATTATGTAAAACCACCGAAAATAGAGCACAGGAAGTACTCGTCGATCAGTGCCATGATCGTTTGGAAGAATAAGATCTTTATTCTGTTCTTATTCACCCTCGGGATCTTGTATGTGATCAATGTGCAATATTCGGAATCGAGGATACGGAAAGTGCAGGCGCTGGAAAAGGAAATTACACAATTGAAATGGAGGTATTGGACTTTAAAGTCGGGGATGATGTATGAAGGGATGGAGGAACAAGTGGGAAAGAAGGTATCAGAAAAAGAGTTGATCATTAAAGAAGAAGCACCAAAGGTGCTGGTGAAAAAATCAACATCGCATTGATGGACAGGCGTAAGGAATTGTTGATCCGGGTGTATGTCGTTACGATTGTGTTTTGCATGATTGCACTTGGGCTTATTGCCAAAGCGATTTGGATCAATGTGGTGGAAGGAGAGGAATTGCGAAAAAAGAGCAAGGAATTACTTTTCGCAGTGCAACCCATAAAAGCGGAAAGGGGAAAAATCCTTGCAGACGATGGAAGTCCGTTGGCGACTTCCCAACCGATCTTTGAATTAAGAATGGACTTAAAGGCTGCTGGTTTGAAAGATGAGCTTTTTAATCTGAAGCTGGACTCTCTGGCACATTGTCTTTCGGAATTTTTGTACACAGACAGGTCCAAGCCAGAGGTAAAGCAGTGGTTGAAAAAGGCCAGAAAAAATGGTGAACGTTATTTGCTGATTGGGAAGAACCTCAATTATGAGCAGTTGATTACCATTAAAAAATTCCCGCTCTTCAATCAGGGTCCAAATAAAGGAGGGCTCATTGTAATTTCGGAAACGAGACGCGACAAACCTTATAAACTTTTTGCAAGCCGGACAATTGGTTTGGATCGTCAGAATGCGGATCCGATCGGCCTGGAGCAAAGTTTTGATAGGTATCTGAGTGGTGAAGAAGGCCATCGTGTGGTGCGAAAAGTTGGTGGGAATCATTATATTCCTGTTGATGGTCTAGAAGAAATACTTCCCAAAAAAGGGAATGATGTGATTACGACCATCAATCCGGCAATCCAGGAAGTTGCAGAGTTGGCCCTGGAAGAAGCCATTGTCAAACACCAGGCTGAAAACGGATGTGCTATTGTAATGGAAGTTGCTACAGGTGCGATCAAGGCAATAGCCAATTTAGGTTGGGATGCAAATGGAAGCATAGCTGAAAATTACAATTATGCCATTGGCAAATCGACAGAGCCCGGATCCACATTTAAACTGGCTTCTCTGATCGCATTGCTCGAAGAAGGGACTGTAGATACAAGTTCATTGGTGAACTTAAATGGTGGAAGTTGGAACTTTTACAATGAGCTGATGAAAGATTCCAAGATACATGGTGTGGGAATGGCTGATTTGGCATATTCCTTTGTTCAATCTTCCAACGTGGGAATTTCAAAATTGGTAGATGCGCAGTTTGGTAAAAATCCAGAGCGATTCATCTCTTACCTCAGGAAATTTGGATTGGAGCTCAAGTCAGGAATTGAAATTGAGGGGGAACCTTCACCTTTTATCAAAGACCCTTCAAAAGACAAAAAGTTGTGGTATGGCACCAGTCTTCCATGGATGTCTGTAGGGTATGAATTGCAGTTGACGCCTTTGCAAATGTTGAGTTTTTACAATGCCATTGCAAACAAAGGGAAAATGGTTAAGCCCCGTCTTGTTGACAAAGTGGTGAATGGTTCAAAGACGGTTAAAGAATTTGGAGTTCAGGTTTTACGAGATACCATGGTATCTCATCAGACGATGGAGAAAGTCTATGCACTGTTGCGTGACGTGGTGCTCCGAGGTACTGCAAAGAATATAAAAACGGATGCTTACGAAATATTGGGGAAAACAGGAACAGCGGTGAGCAACTATTATCATAAAGATGCTTCTTCAAAAAATTATCAGGCTTCATTTGCCGGATTCTTTCCGGGCGATCAGCCGGTGTACTCTTGCATAGTTGTCATTTACAATCCACAACAGATGGGGTATTACGGTGCAGAGGTTGCAGGACCTGTTTTTCGTAAAATCGCAGACCGCTGCATGCGCGGCGAATTTGCCAAAGTGGCGGCAATAAATTTAAGCCCGAAGTCCGTTCTTGCCCAGGCAAGTCTACCCGTAGGTAACAAAGGTTATGCAGGTGATTTTAAAACATTGTTTGGGTACCTGGGATTGCCTTTTGAAGCAAAGAGTCCTTCCAGTTGGATACAGACGTATCCGGGAGATGACGGCATCCTGAGTACAGACTGGAGTTTTGATACAGGTGTTATGCCTGATTTGCGAGGGCTGGGATTGCGCGATGCCTTATACCTTATGGATGCATATGGTGCGCGGTTGATTCCAATTGGAAGTGGAAAAATAATATCACAAAGTGTAGCCCCTGGCAGCTTGATTCAGAAGCCGGTGGTTGTTATAAAATTGAATTAATTACACGTTCTTTGAAAAGACTGGTAGAAATCTTGCCCGAACATACTGAATTTGGAATAGTAGGTTCCCGCGAAACGGTAGTGCAAGGATTTTCATTTGATTCCCGGAAGGCATCCCCTGAGATTGCATTCGTAGCGCGAAGGGGCCATCAATTGGATGGACATGATTTTATCAAGGATGCACTTTCAAGGGGCTGCCGGGCCGTCTGTTGCGAGAATTTGCCTGAGCAACTTGCGGAAGGCGTAAGTTATATATACAGTGCAAACCTGACTGCTTGCCTGGGTGAAATGTTGCATCGTTTTTACGACAACAGCTTTGAAAAAATACATTTGGTAGGAGTTACCGGCACCAATGGGAAGACGACGGTTGCAAGTTTGTTGTATGCATTATACACGTCGATGGGCTACCGCTGTGGTTTGATTTCCACAGTGGAAAACATCATCCACACGGAGAAGCAAATTGCAACCCACACAACGCCTGATCAAATTGCGCTGTATGATTTACTGAATCAGATGGTTCAAAAACAGTGCAGTCACGTTTTTATGGAAGTGAGTTCCCACGCGATCGATCAGGGAAGGATTGAAGGTTTGAATTTTGAGGTGGCCATCTTCACGAATGTGACACACGACCATCTGGATTACCATGGTACGTTCAAGAATTATATTTATACGAAAAAGAAGTTTTTCGATAACCTAAACGAACGTTCGTTTGCAATTGTAAATGTGGATGACCCTAACGGTTCCGTGATGCTGCAGAATACTAGAGCGCAAAAACAGACCTACGGAATACGGACGTTTGCAGCACATAAGGCCAAAATACTCGGGAATGGCATGGAAGGATTGCATTTGAAGTTTGATCCTTATGAGTGGCATTCTAAACTGATGGGAGAATTCAACGCCTACAATTTACTTGCGGTATATGTGACTGCGTTGTGTCTCGGTGGTGAACCTGTACAGGTCCTTGCGTACATGTCTGCACTTGAGCCTGTTCGAGGGCGGATGGAATGTCTGCGCAATAATAAGACCGGCAAAATGGCCGTGGTAGATTATGCGCACACTCCGGATGCACTCATGAAAATTCTTGAGAACCTGAATGCACTCCGCAAAGCCGGACAGAAGCTCATCACCGTAGTGGGTTGTGGAGGTAACAGGGACAAGGCAAAACGGCCGATTATGGCACATATTGCCTGCACCTATAGCGACAAGGCCATTTTGACGAGTGATAATCCTAGGGATGAAGAGCCAGGTGCAATACTTCATGAAATGGAGGAAGGTGTTAAAGAGGAGTTTAAAGGCAAGTATGTACTGATCGAGGACCGGTTGCAAGCAATAAAAACGGCATGTATGATGGCCGACCGGGGCGATCTGATAATCGTAGCAGGCAAAGGGCATGAAAACTACCAGGAAGTGAAAGGTGAAAAGTTACCTTTCGACGATAAAGAAATTTTGAATACATTTTTGTAAAAGATATAAAAGAAAATAGAGTAGGTTCTATTATCATTCTCAGGTTGGTTTTAACAGCTACAGCAGGTGATTGTGACCAAAGGGATCAGGTCCCTGCTGTACTGTTAAATTTCAATCAAAAATTTGTAACGGTTGAGTTTTAAATTATTTATTAATAGCCACGTACAGGCATAATTCTGGAATAAGCGCATGCTCTACTATCTCTTCCAGTTTACCGAAAAGATCTTTCACCTCCCGGGGGGAAGGCTTTTTCAGTATATTTCCTTCCGTGCTGGATTGGCTATTTTGCTTTCTTTGTTTATCTCCATGATCATGGGTGGCACGCTCATCAGAAGACTGAAGCGTATGCAGATTGGAGAAACCATACGCGATCTTGGTCTGGATGGACAAAAGGAAAAAGAAGGCACTCCAACCATGGGAGGTATTATCATCATTACCGCAATTTTATTTCCATGCCTTTTACTGGCAAGACTGGATAATGTCTATATACAGGTCATGCTATTCACCACAGTGTGGATGGGACTTATTGGTTTTGCGGATGATTACATCAAGGTTTTTTTGAAAGACAAGCAGGGACTTAAGGCCATTTTTAAAATAGCAGGTCAAATTGTATGTGGGTTGGTGATTGCTGTCGTGATGTTGTATCATGAAAAAGTGTTGGTTCGCATGCCTAAAGCGGAAGCTTTGCAACAGCATTATGTAATCGAGGAAGAGTTTACATCCTTTGATGCCGTTCGGAACCAAACAACAGCATACGTATATGTAAAAACGCAGCTAACGAACGTTCCTTTTTTAAAGGGCAACCGCTTCGACTATTACTGGATTGCAGAATTCTTTGGTGACAACAAACATACCTGGATTTGGATTATTTTCATTCCAATTGTAATATTTATAGTAACGGCAGTTTCCAATGCTGCGAATCTCACAGATGGGCTGGATGGATTGGCTACGGGAGTTTCAGCAATTATTGCTGTGACACTTGCGATTCTTGCATATGTTTCCGGTAACGTCCGCGTTGCAGAGTATCTCAATATTTTTTATCTGCCCTATACGGGTGAACTTGTAATATTTTCCGCAGCATTTGTGGGTGCCTGTATCGGGTTTTTATGGTACAATGCATTTCCTGCTAAAGTATTTATGGGAGATACCGGGAGTCTTGCCATTGGAGGTATCATCGCTGCAATGGCCATTTTGTTAAGGAAAGAACTTTTGATTCCCATGCTATGTGGAGTGTTTTTTATTGAGAATTTGTCGGTTGTATTGCAGGTGGGCTATTTTAAATATACGAAGAAGAAATATGGTGAAGGAAGGCGTATATTCCTGATGTCTCCCCTGCATCATCATTTTCAGAAAAAAGGAATCCATGAAGCATTAATTTCCGTAAGGTTTTGGATTGTTACGGTCATCCTGGCTGTGATGACTATTATCACATTAAAGATCAGATAAATGCTACTCATACTTGGAGCTGGGGAAAGTGGAGTTGGTGCGGCTTTGTTGGCACGGAAACTGGGCATGCCGGTATTCGTGAGTGACTTTGGCTTGATCCGTTCTGCTTTTAAGGATGAATTGATTCAAAATGAAATTGATTTCGAAGAAGGAAGTCATGACCTTGCAATGGAAACGGCACCGGAATGTATTATTAAAAGTCCGGGTATCCCCGATGATACAGAGATTTTGAATCACTTTAAGGAACAAGGGGTTCCGGTAATTTCTGAGATCGAATTTGCGTACCGTCATTGTTCAGGTACCATCGTTGCTATTACAGGAAGTAATGGCAAGACAACGACCACCAATTTATGCTATCATTTGTTAGCATCTGCCGGGAGAAATGTGGTAAAGGCCGGAAATGTCGGATATTCATTTGCACGCGCTGTTGCTCAGGGCACCTATAAGGAGTATGTGCTCGAGCTAAGTAGTTTTCAGTTGGATGGTATTGTCCACTTCAAACCTCATATTGCCATTTTATTGAATATTACCCCGGATCACATGGACCGGTATCAGAACCGTATGGATTTATATGTGGCTTCTAAGTTCCGCATAGCTGGCAATCAAGGTCCTTCAGATTTTTTAATCTTCTATGATGCAGATCAAAATATAAAAGAATACCTTTCACGGCATCCTCAAAAATCAACGTTGATTCCCATACATCCTGTATTGGATGAAAACGAACAGGTGCTTCAGGATGATTCGGTGCTGGCAAAGCTTGCCACCACAGTATTAAAGGGGAAGCACAACGCTATCAATGTAGCTTGTGCGGTGACTGTAGCACAGTTGTCCGGTATAGATGCACAGACGGTGCAGGATGCATTGAATCAATTTGTAAATGATCCACACCGTTTGGAATATATTGCTACCGTCCAGGGGGTGGATTTTATCAATGACAGTAAAGCGACCAATGTGGATTCTGTATTCTGGGCGTTGGATGCGATGAAGCGACCCGTCGTATGGATTGCAGGAGGTCTTGACAAAGGAAATGATTACACTTCATTGGAGCATTTGGTCAGACAAAAAGTAAAAGCTATAGTATGTCTGGGTAAGGACAACTTCAAAGTCCTTCGAGCATTCAAGGATATTGTCGCTGTTGTCGAAGATACCCATAGCATGTCTGATGCTGTAGGTGCTGCTGCACGAATTGCCAGTCCAGGTGATTTGGTTCTGCTTTCACCTGCATGTGCAAGTTTTGATTTATTTAAAAATTATGAAGACCGCGGAGATCAATTCAGACAATCCGTAGCATTACTAAAAACCCAATCCATCTGAAATGAGCCAATTTATACTTCAGGCGCGATCTGCCATTCTTCGTCCTAATTTTATCTGGACCATTGTGATTTGTCTGGCACTGATCTCCATGCTGGCCGTTTTGAGTACCTCTGAAAGTATCACCCGGTACAAGATGGATAATATGGTTGTATTTCTCGGCAGGCATGTGGTTTTTATGTTGCTTGGTTTGGGATTGGTTTGGGTGTTCAGTAATTTTAACTACACGTCCTTCAATCGGTGGGCTCCCTATCTGCTTATTGCTGCGATCGTATTACTTGTGTTGACATTTTTTGTAGGAGTCAATGTGAATGATGCAAAGCGCTGGCTTCCGATTCCATTTACGCGGCTTACATTCCAGGTTTCCGATTTTGCAAAACTTGCTTTGATACTGTACCTGGCACGATCTATTTCAGAAAAACAGGACACGATAAAAGGTTTCAAATCGGCATTCGTGCCCATTATGCTGCCCATACTTTTAGTGTGTG
Source organism: uncultured Saprospiraceae bacterium (assembly GCA_964507535.1). Lineage (GTDB taxonomy): Bacteria > Bacteroidota > Bacteroidia > Chitinophagales > Saprospiraceae > Vicinibacter. The sequence continues at coordinate 40,557 of CAZDQG010000017.1, read as the reverse complement.
GATTGATAGCACCTTCTAATTTAAGTACTGCAGGCGTATTGTTCATGGGCTCTGTAATCATGATGTTTATTGGCCGCATTGATTTGCGCTATATTTTCATGATTGTTCTTTTTGGATTTCTTTTGTTCCTGTTTCTACTTTGGATTGAACAGATATTTCCGGGTCTGACACGAGCAGAAACCTGGTTATCCAGAATTACGCACTTCATTGAAGGAACGGAGGATGAATACCAATTGGAGCAGGCCAAAATGGCCATATCGAACGGGCATCTTATACTTCCTAATCCAGGCGGGAGTTTGCTTAAAAACTATATTCCCTATTCTTATGCGGATTTTATTTACCCCATTATTTGTGAAGAATATGGAATATTATTTGGAGGAGCTGGTGTTATTCTTTTATATCTTGGACTTCTGTTGCATTGTGTAGGAGTGGTCAGCAATTCCACAAGGGCTTTTGGTGCATTACTTACGATTGGCATAGGGATCAATATGGTCATCCAGGCATTTGCAAATATTGGAGTTGCTCTTGGTGTCATGCCCATTACAGGTTTGCCACTACCATTCGTTAGTATGGGGGGAACGTCGTTAATACTTACGAGTGTTTCCTTGGGAATGATTATCAGTGTCAGCAGGCAGAATCATGATTTGCGATTAGAGTCCGATTCGGTGAAAGCTGGGGAAACCGCTGTAAAGCCTAATGATCCAAGCAATGAACGTATTGATTAGCGGTGGCGGAACAGGAGGACATGTTTTTCCTGCGATTGCGATCGCGGATGCAATCCGGCGTATGGAGCCCACATGCAAGTTATTGTTTGTGGGCGCATCTGGAAAAATTGAAATGGAAAAAGTTCCTGCTGCCGGATACGATATAATTGCATTGCCTATTCGCGGATTGAACCGGTCGTGGAATCCTGCTTTGTTGCTTTTTCCGTTTCGACTCGTGTATTCCATATTAAAGTCCCTCTGGATTCTTTTCAAATTCAAACCCGATGTGGTTGTTGGTGTAGGCGGATATGCAAGCGGTCCTGTCTTGCGTGCGGCGTCCTGGTTCCATATTCCGTTGGTGATACAGGAACAAAATTCCTTTCCCGGAATAACCAATCGGCTGTTGGCAAAATCAGCTGCAAAAATTTGCGTGGCTTTTGAGGGCATGGACCGGTTTTTTCCTGCTGAAAAAATAATGTATACGGGAAATCCAATCCGTTCTGTAATCGGTCAGCAGAAAGACATTTCTTCTGCCTGCAGGGCATTGGGTCTTGATCCATCCAAAAAGACTATATGCGTTTTGGGAGGAAGCCTCGGAGCAAGAAGCATCAATGAGGCGCTGCTCGCGAATCTGGATAACATCAGAGCACACACGGAGTGGCAATGGTTGTGGCAATGTGGAGTACGTTATGCCGAGGAACTTAAAATATCTATTCCGGAAATCCCGGAGCATGTACATATTAGACCATTTATTGACAAAATGGATCTTGCGTATGCGGCTGCAGATTTGATTGTGGCGCGCGCCGGAGCCTTGACGATTGCAGAACTCTGCTTGACAGGCTCTGCAGCGATACTGGTTCCTTCTCCAAATGTTGCGGAAGACCATCAGCGAAAAAATGCAGAAGCATTGGTAGCCAAATCCGCTGCATGCATGATTGCCGATGATGCCGTGAAGGAATCTTTATGGAAGATGGTCGAACAGCTTTTGCAGGACGATGCGAAAAGAAATCAACTGCGCCAAGCAGCACAATCACTTGCTACACCTGAAGCTGCAAATCAAATTGCCAGGGTCATTCTGGATGTCACAACGAAACGCAGATGATCCTATGAAGTCCGTTTATTTTCTGGGGATTGGTGGTATAGGCATGAGTGCATTGGCCCGATATTATCAAAAGCGGGGAGTAGAGGTACACGGGTATGATAAGACAAAAACTCCCTTGACCATTGAGCTCGAGGAAGCAGGTATGCACATCCATTACGAAGACCGGCCTGATTTGATTCCCAAGGATCTGGATCTGGCAATATGGACCCCCGCGATACCAAAAGATATGGCAGAATATGCGTTTCTGAAGCAATCAGGTACTCCTTTCAAAAAGCGTTCGGTTGTTCTGGGAGAGCTTACTGCAGGCAAAGTCAATGTAGCAGTGGCCGGAACCCATGGGAAAACAACGACCAGCTGTCTGGTTGCACATGTATTGGCCGATGGAGGTTTGGGTATTACGGCCTTTCTCGGTGGAATTGCCGTGAATTACCAGTCCAATTATATAGATACAGGAGATGCCATTATGGTTGAAGAAGCGGACGAATACGATCGTTCGTTTTTACAACTTCATCCCGACGTTGGAATTATTGGAAGCCTGGATGCGGACCATTTGGATATTTATGGCACCCGGGAACAGATGGTTGATTCCTATGTGGCGTTTGCAAGGCAGATCAAACCCGGTGGTCTTTTATTATTGAGTGATTCCATTTCAGATGCGGACCGGCAGATGTTCAGAACAGCATTACCTCAATTGGAAATACAGGATTTTGGCTTTCAAAGTGAGGAGGTACAGGTTCGCATTGAATCGCAATGCGAAGGCTGGATTAAATTTGAATATATTACAAAAAAAATTCATATAAAAGATGTACTTTTGAGGCTGCCGGGGCAACATAATATCCGGAATGCTTGTGCTGCAATACGCGTAGCCTTGCACTTTGGATTGTCGCCCGAGCGCATCAAGGAAAGCCTGGCCGGCTTCAAAGGCATCCGTCGAAGGTTCGAATGGTGTCTGGATGAAGAAGGCCGAGTACTCATTGATGATTACGCCCACCATCCTGAGGAATTACGTGCTGTGATACAGGCATGCCGCGATATTTATCCCGGTCGTTGCCTCACCGGAATTTTTCAGCCGCATCTCTACTCCCGGACACGGGATTTTATGAAAGGCTTTGCAGAAGTGCTTTCCGGTTTAGACCGGATCATTTTAGTTGAAATTTATCCGGCTAGAGAATTGCCAATACCAGGTATAGATTCAGAGGCACTTTATAATGCCATCGAACATCCCGATAAATGGATCACAGAAAAAAAGAACCTTCTTGAACTTTTAGGACGCATGGACCTTGAGGTAGTAATGACCCTGGGTGCAGGCGATCTGGATTTGATGACAGGGGACATTGTGCAATTAATAAAAGAGAAATATAAAAAAAGCGATAAGAGAAACTAGTTTTCAATAAGCAGCAGTTCATGAAAATCAACAGCAACATAAAAGGTTTACTGATCATCAGCTTTAATCTGCTGTTGCTTGCATCCATTGGTTTTTTGTGGATGCTTTCCGTAAAGGATCAGCGCAGTTCCAAAGTGCAGGGATATGTTATTGAGTTGAATGCGAATTCAAATTCTGTATTGCTTGAAAAGAAAGACGTAGAATCCTGGCTGCGCATGTTTTATAAAAAGGAAATTCAGAAAATTCCGGTGTTTGCCTTGCGACTCAAAGAATTGGAAGATTTTTTGCATCAGCAGCCCATGGTTGATGAGGCAGAAGTATTTCTGGACAGTAAAGGAAAACTACATGTCCAGCTGCAACCAAGAGAACCCATCGTAAGGATCATTGATCAGCATGCACGACAATTCTACCTGGATCGCGATGGGTATGTTATTCCGGTTTCAAGCCAGTATGCCTCACGTGTACCGGTGGCAACAGGGGCATTGAATCCTGTAAATGGAATGAAACTGGATAAGAAGCAGCAGTTGTATTATGGTTCACTGATTCGCATTGCGGAAGCAATCCGCGTTGACAGTTTTGCAAACTCACTTGTTGAGCAGATTGACCTGGATGAGAATGGAGAGTTTATGCTGATTCCAAAGATTGGCAATGAAAAAATCTTGTTGGGGGGGTCTGATATGATAGAAGATAAATTGGCCAGGCTTAAATTATTTTATTCAGAAAATATGGGCCGGCAGGGATGGAATGTGTATCAAACCATCAGTGTGAAATTTAAAGGTCAGATTGTTGGAAAGAAAGTGAATCAGGAAAGTTAGAATATTCATTCATCAGATAAAGTTCAGATTATGGAGACCATATTAAATCCAAATCCAAATGTTGTAGTTGCGCTCAATGTGGGCACTACAAAAGTATGTGCGGCCGTTGGTCGTAAAAACCTGCTCGGTAATATTGAGTTTCTGGGTTTTGGAAAGGCATTTTGCGACGGTCTAAGCCGGGGTGTGGTAACCAATATTGAGAAAACAGCGAAAGCCATAAATGATGCCATCGACCTTGCCGAGAAAAAATCAAAGCAGGAAATCCGGTCCGTGTATGTTGGTATAGCAGGCGAGCATATCAAAAGTTTGCACCATCAGGGAATCCTCTATCGCGATGATCCGAAGGTGGAAATATCCGCGGAGGATATTGACCGGTTGATACAAGACATGCACAAGATTGCATTGCCGCACGGCGATAAAATTCTGCATGTAATCCCACAGGAATTTTACATTGACAATAAAAAAGAAGGTCATTTGGATCCGATAGGTATGACAGGTTCCCGGCTGGAGTCCAACTTTCATATCATTACGGCAAACAACGATGCACTGGAGAATTTGGTGAAAGCAGTTGAGCGTGCACAGTTGAGTATTTCCGGATTTATCCTGGAACCCACTGCAACTGCGGAAGCGGTCTTATCTGCTGAAGAGAAAGAAGCTGGGGTGGTGCTTGTGGATCTTGGTGGAGGTACTACTGAAGTGACTATTTATTCAGATGGGATTGTTCGTTACACATCTGTGATTCCACTTGGCTCCAATGTGATTACGAAAGATATCAAAACAGGATGTTCCGTCATGATGGAGCAGGCTGAAAAGTTAAAAGTCCGCTTTGGTTCTGCCATTGCAGAAGAAATTGTGGATAACCGGATCATCACAATTCCCGGACTCATGGGCAGAGAGCCCAAGGAGATTTCTGAAAAGAATCTGGCAAAGATCATCCAATCCAGGGTGGAAGAATTTTTCGAATACGTTATGTGGGAAATACGGAGGAGCGGTTTTGAGCATAAGCTGATTGCAGGCATGGTGCTTACCGGCGGAGGAGCAAGACTGAAGGACATTGAATTGCAAGCGGAATACCAAACCGGGTTGTCAACACGAATTGGGGAACCCTTGGTCCAGGGCATCAGCCATTTGGACGAAGAGGCGTCCCATTCCGGAAATACTGCTGCGATCGGTATTTTGAGGGAAGCATTAAAGAGGATGCCAGCAGAACCTGCAGAAGTAGCGGAACATCACAGCAAGAAGGGAATCATGGATCTGAAAGAAGACGACCTGCCCCCAGAGGCAACGCTTGTGGAAGCCGACAATTGGTTTGAAAAGGTGGTAACGCGAGGGTATGGAGCCCTTACCAAATTCTTTGCGCCAAGCGCAGATACGGAACTTTAGATCGATAAAGATTATATATAAAAAAATTTAATAATTTATTTTTATTTCTAATATATAATTATATATCTTTACATCATAAACAGATATTGAATTATGTAATATGAGTACGGGATCCATCATAAAGGTTATAGGGGTTGGCGGAGGTGGAACCAATGCGGTTACTCATATGTTTAATTTAGGCATACGCGGTGTAGATTTCGCGATCTGCAATACCGATCAGCAATCCCTTGATTTAAGTACAGTTCCCGTAAAAATTCAGCTGGGTCCCCTGCTTACAGTAGGTATGGGTGCAGGTAATAATCCTGAAATGGGCAAACAGGCTTGTCTGGAGTCCACGGAGGAGCTCAAGAATTTTTTGGAAAACCGGACCAAAATGCTGTTCATCACAGCAGGTATGGGCGGGGGCACAGGAACAGGAGCAGGACCCATTCTTGCCAAAATTGCCCGTGAAATGGGTATTTTGACTGTAGGAATAGTTACCATGCCTTTTTCTTTTGAAGGTCCTCGCAGGGGACGTCATGCCCGGGAAGGAATTGAGCAGCTCAAGCAAAATGTCGACGCGTTGATCGTCGTGTCCAATGATAAATTGCGCGAAAGCTACGGTAATTTGCCGATGTCCAGTGCGTTCAGTCATGCCGACAATGTTTTGGCTACAGCTGCAAAAGGCATTGCCGAAATCATTACCGTGCCCGGATACATCAATGTGGATTTTGAGGATGTCAATTTTGTGATGAAAGAAAGTGGTGTGGCAATCATGGGTTCAGCTGTCGCTGCAGGTGAGGATCGTGCCAGAAAAGTAATCGAATTGGCACTCAACTCACCGCTTTTGGAAGACAATGATATCCGCGGGGCCAAACACATATTGCTAAACATTACCACAGGCAGAAATCCGGAGATAACGATGGATGAAGTGGGTGAGATAACGGAATATATACAACAGGAAGCCGGGTTTGAAACGGATTTGATATGGGGTTCCTGTGTAGATGATAGTTTGAATGATCAGATTAGCGTAACCCTTATTGCAACGGGCTTTGGTGCCGGTTATAAAGAACGGAGGGAGCAGGGTCGTATTGTAATTGACCTCGACCATACCGAGGATAACCCACATGGCGATAGGGTTGACTCTGGCCACGCAAGGATTGTAGAATTTGATGAAGAAAATAGTGATGTAAAGGGCATAGACAGTTTTGCAGTAAATCGTTTTGACATGTCTGCCAGAAACCTGGGTGCATCCAAAAGCAGGGCAGATGTCCACGAAACTTTTGTAGCACGTAAAGGAAACGGGGATTCCGGCTTTGTGCCCCTGACTGATTTGAAAAATTTATCGGAAACAGAAAATATCCCAGCCTATGAACGGAGGAACGTGCGGCTGGATCGGGTCAATCCCTCATCAGAGCTGAACTCTTCGCGGGTTCGCATGGTTATGGATGAGGAGAACAGACCTGAAATCAGAGAAGAAAATTCATTCCTCCACGACAATGTTGACTAAAGATGCTTCGTCTTTTCATACCTTTTCATGAGATTGGTTTATTAGTCCGGGTGCTCGCCCGGACTTTTTTTTTATGTTCCTGATTATCGGAACAACCCTTCCAGGCCTTTTTTCGTACCTTTATTAGTAAATCAGTTTACACCTTAAAAACATATAAAAATGAGTATGCGAAATGTTTTTTCTTTCCTCTTGCTCCTGCTTGTAGGCCTTGCGCAAACGCAGGAGATGAAGATTTTTGGTACCATCTTCGATACCAATAAAAAGCCCGTTCCGAATTGGACTGTGGTCATTTACTCCAATGCTGCAACAGCCAGTGGTGCGGTTAAATTACAGACCAATGCCGATGGAAATTACGAGCATGTGTTTGCATTAGATGGAAAGGTAAAGGAGTATACCATCCAGGTTATAGATCCTTGTGCAAGAGCTCCCCAGGAGCAAAAAGCTCCTGCCGTTGAAGGTGAATTTCGTCATGATTTTGTCATTTGTGCAACCCAAAATCCGGGTGGCGACCCATGCGATGGTAGATTTACCATGCAGGTTTTGCAAGACGGCTGGGTTGTCTTTCAGGCCAGTTCCACTTCGAAGACTGCCGAATTTTATTGGGATTTCGGAGATGGGACGACAGACAAAGGACAAAGCGTAAAGCATCAATATGCAAAGGAAGGGGTATATCTTGTAACGCTAACAATTGTTAATACCAATTGCAAAAAGCAATACCAGCAAAAAGTGGAGATTGTAACGGTCACCCCACCACCGCCTCCTGCACCGCAGTGGGATAATGCCTGTTGTGGAAAAGTACATATCAGTGCTTCACCTTCTCCTACGAATGCAGGCAGTTATTACATTTTTACTGCCAGTGCTGCTTTTCCAATCAAGGAGGTAAGCTGGGATTTCGGTGATGGCACTACCGCTACCGGAATTGAAGTCAAGCATGCCTATTCTGCAGCCGGAAAATACAAGGTAGTCACAACGATTACGGGAGAGTTTTGTAAAGTTGAGTTAACTACATGGATTACAGTAGGACCGAATCCTTCGCCCTGTGCAGTTGATTTTAACTTTACGACAGATCAACTTACCGTAAAATTTGTTCCTGATTTTAAAGGAAGTAAACCTGATAAAGTGCGCTGGGATTTCGGCGATGGAAGCAGTTCCAGTGACGAAATCGTCGCACATACTTATGGCCGCCCTGGAGTTTACAAAGTGACCTTATATATTTCTATAAATGGAGTAGAGTGTCATATTACAAAGGAAGTTAAAGTAGGCGTAAAAGATCCCAACGGTCCTTGCAATGCGGATTTTAAGTTTTTTATTGATCAGTTTACCGTAAAATTCGAACCTAATTTTAATGGTCAGACCGTGGACAAGTTGCTATGGAATTTTGGAGATGGAGAAAGTTCTTCCGATGCATTTGTAAAACATACCTACGCAAAGGAAGGAACGTATAACGTGGTGCTGTATTATGTTATCAATGGTATTGAATGTAAGGTTGGCAAAGTTGTCCGCATAGGAAAAATTGGAACCGGTGGAAGGCTGGATATTACCATTTATGAAGTGAGCCCGAATCCGGCACTTGAAGATTTGATCATTTCAGTTAAGAGCAGCCAAAAGGCAGCTGTGACTTTGCTGATTTCCGATCTTACAAATACCACGGTATATAAACAACCTGTCGAGCTTGAAGCTGGCGATAACCGGATTGCGGTACCTGTTAAGAACTTGAAACCGGGAACGTATCTGATTTATATCTATTTTGAAAATGATGTTGTTGCACGGGCCAAGTTTCAAAAAATATAATATTCTCTGAGAGACTAAAAAGGCTGTCCAAAAGGGCAGCCTTTTTTATTTATACACAGACCTGCAATGGCAACCAAATCAAACTAAAACTGTTTAATCCTTCATGCAAAAGCGCGCCCGAATCAGTTGGCAAAGTCTGACACAATCGTACCGGATATTCCGGTTTATCAAGCCCTACAAGTGGTATTTTATTTTGGGTATGGTCTTCCTCGTGATTGGAAGTTCCTTGTTTATGGTCTTTCCTGCAGCTGCTGGTGAAATGGCCAACACAGCAACAGGAAAGGGGAAATATGGAATTGCTCTTGAACAATTCGGATATATTTTTCTGATCATTCTTATTATTCAAGGCGTACTTTCCTACTATCGTACAACCTTTTTTGCGCGAGTAAGTGAGATGGGTATGGCTGATTTGAGAAAGGCCCTATATGAAAAACTGATTACCCAAGAATTGAGTTATTTTGAACGATACCGCGTTGGTGAACTGACAAGTCGCCTTACAGCTGACGTGGAGCAACTGCAGGCTGCATTTTCAATTTCACTGGCAGAATTTTTACGGCAGATTGTAGTCTTGATTACGGGTGTTGCCATTCTTGCATGGATGACACCACACTTAGCCTTGATCATGTTGTTGACGTTTCCGGTCATTGTTATTGCGAGTATTTTATTTGGAAAGTACATCCGTTCTTTATCCAAAGCCAGGCAGGATAATCTTGCAAATACCAATATCATCGTAGAAGAAAGTTTTCAATCCTTTCAAAACGTAAAATCATTTACAAATGAAGGATTTGAATTAGGGCGATTTACACATGCAATTGAGAAAATGGTTGCAACATCGATGACATATGCCAAGATGCGAGGCATCTTTTTTATATTCATCATTACAGTTTTATTTGGTGGATTGTTTTACATTTTATGGCGAGGTGCACTCATGGTTGGTCAAGGTCAGATGCCGATTGGGGATTTATTTTCGTTTATAGTGTATACTGGGATTATTGGTGGGGCTATTGCAGGCCTGGGAAATTTATATACGGCGCTTGCCGGATCCATTGGTGCTACAGAACGCATTCAGGAAATCCTTGACAGGCCGCAGGAAATTCACATTCCTCATGCAAATGAACCTGCACCATTTCACTTTGAAGGGAAATTGGCATTCGACGAAGTAAGTTTTAATTATCCTGCCCGTCCGGAAGTACAGGTATTGAATAAAATCAGCTTTCAGGTGGAAAAAGGGAAACGCATTGCATTGGTCGGTTCCAGTGGTTCCGGCAAATCCACAATTGTGCAGCTGCTGATGCGTTTTTACATGCCCAATTCAGGTCAGATTCTCATTGACGACCAAACTGTTGAAGCATTTGAATTATCGGCCTACCGTAAAAACATTGCCATCGTTCCACAGGAGATACTCTTGTTTGGAGGGACGATTCGTGAAAATATACTCTATGGAAATCCAAAAGCAAGCGATGAAGCTTTATGGGATGCCGCAAAAAAGTCGAACGCACTTGAGTTTATACAATCATTCCCCGATGGTTTTGATACCATTGTTGGAGAGCGTGGTGTAAAATTAAGTGGAGGTCAACGGCAGCGAATAGCAATTGCAAGGGCGATTTTGAAAGACCCTGCGATTCTGGTTCTCGATGAAGCCACCTCTTCCCTTGATGCAGAGAGTGAACGCCTGGTTCAGGATGCCTTGGATCAACTCATGCTGAATCGAACCTCCATCATTATTGCGCACCGTTTGTCTACCATTCGCGATGCCGATTGCATTTATGTGATGAATAAAGGTAAAATTGTGGAATCCGGAAGGCATGATGAACTGCTGCAAATACCACATGGGACATACAAAGCTCTCGTAGAACTTCAAATGGAATCTCCGGATACCGAAGTCTGATGGTGCAATTTGGCTATCTTGCAACACAAGCAATTTGACATGCGAATTTTCATCATTGCTGTTTTGTTATTGATTGGTGCATCCAGTCGCGCCCAGACTAAACTCGATTTTATTTTTGGAGCTGATGTATATCAATGGTATCTCAATCCAGTAGATCCGCAAGTTCCTGAAAGCCGGAGTTCTGCAGGTCAGCTATTGGGACTTCAGACTGGATTGAAATTTTCGGGTGGTGGATCGCGGTTCGGATTAGCCATTGAGTGCAGTGGAAATTTTGCACCTTTGGCATTTGATTTTCCGAAATTCAAAGGACTTGGTGCGGCAAGCTATCAACTCATTGGAAAAATGAATGTGGGTGCCTTAACGGGATTCAGCAAAGACCAGTTGTTTGGATTTTCTTTGGGAGCAGGACTACAATATTCGCGAACAGAGCTTTTCGGATTGACAGATGCATACGCACACCTACGGAGGAATTGGTTCAAAACATATGTGGGTGAGATTGCAATTGGAGGTGGACTCTCCCGTTTTTTAGTTATGGCATATTTGCGAATAGGCACATCCAGACAACATGCCTGGACCCTTCAGCAAGGCATACAGATGTCCTATCGATTATTGTAGCATTATAAACATGTGCACGTGGTATCCTTACGAACATATAATAGTTTTCGGGTAGAAGCATTCGCGGAATCATTGATTTCTGTTCGCTTGCCGGAACAGCTGCCTTCCCAGATACCTGCGACCCCGTTTAAAATTCTGGGTGGCGGCACCAATATTCTTCTTACAAAAAATGTGGAGCAACCGATACTTCATATTGAAATCAAAGGCATCGAATTGACAGATGAAAGAGTGGATGAGGTCATCGTGCGAATCGGAGCAGGGGAATTATGGACTGAGGCCGTGGATTGGGCCGTGGATCGGGAATTTGGAGGCATAGAAAATTTGAGCCTCATACCTGGAACGGCAGGTGCAGCGCCCGTTCAAAATATTGGGGCTTATGGCGTTGAATTGAAAGATGTTTTGCATGCCGTGGAGGCATTTGATTTTATAGAACAAAGCTGGAACATCATTGGGCCGGAAGAATGTCAATTTGGATACCGCGACAGCAGGTTCAAGAGGGAATGGAAAGACCGCCGGATCATCACAGCGATTCAACTAAAGTTGCGGAAAGGAGGAACGCCAAATTCAAATTACCAGGCATTAAAGCAGGGACTTGGTGAAAAGGGAATTCTGAATCCAACAATCCGGCAGATTGCAGACGTGGTGAAATCCATACGTCGCCAGAAATTGCCGGATCCGGATGTATTAGGAAATGCCGGAAGTTTTTTCAAAAATGCGGTCGTCGGTCAGTCCCAATTTTTAGAATTAAAGCAACACTATGTTGAGATACCTGGATATGCCCAGCAGGATGGGTTTGTAAAAATTCCATCCGGTTGGCTGATTGAACATTGTGGTTGGAAGGGTAAACGCCATGGAGATGTGGCTTGCTATAATAAGCAGGCATTGGTTCTGGTCAACTATGGAACAGCTACCGGGACGGAGATTCTGGAGTTTTCCAAAGCAATCTCTCGATCGGTCTGGGAGACTTTCGGAATCCGTATCGAGCCCGAAGTGAATATCTGGTAATTAATATAAATATTTGAAATACATTTATATATACATATAATAATATTTTTATTTGATTGTATATATTTGGAGCTTGTCGCTATTTGCCATTTGGAATTTTACAAGTCGGCAAGTCCCTTAGGAATCATTTGGTATAGTTCCTGTTTTCTGATTAATTTTACTGAAACGAAATAACTCCAAAATGGTCCATATGGACCTATTCGGGTGTAGCCAATTAACAAAATAAAGGTTCGATGCTTCTTTTTGTCTCCGTACTTTTTCTATTGTTTGCTCCGGTTGCACAGGCAACTGAGATGCCTGAGGTTCCAAATCTCTGTGCCTGTTCCCGGGTGAGTGATTCACTTATTTTGGTGGACTTTTACCAATCCACGGATGGGCCCAACTGGGTGAACTCCTGGGATTTGCAGCGGCCGATGAATCAATGGAATGGCGTATCATTAGGCACGAACGGATGTGTTCAGAACATCATCTTGATCAACAATAAACTCAAAGGCTTTTTGCCGGGCTCCCTTGGTTTTCTGTCAGATCTGAAAATATTTTATTTATTTGGAAATGAAATTACGGGTCCGGTCCCTCCTCAAATGGGCATGCTTGGACAATTGGAAGAGCTGGTTCTTGAAGACAATTTATTGACAGGAAACATACCCGCAGAACTGGCACAATGCAGTTCCCTGAAATACCTTTCCCTTGCAAAAAACCAGTTAGAAGGCACGATCCCTTATTCTTTGAGCAACTTATCCAATCTCGTAGTGCTGAATGTTTCCAACAACATGCTAACGGGTGTTATTCCCCCCACTTTTGGGCAGTTGTCCAAGCTGAATATTTTGGATCTCAATCACAATAAATTGAGTGGGAATATTCCATTTGCACTTGGCCAGATGCTTGAGTTGCGGGAAATTTATTTGCAGGATAATAATTTTACCGGAGTTTTTCCATCCAATATGTCTCAACTCACCAAGATGATTCATTTTTGGATATACAACAATGATTTCACAGGCCGCGTCCCGGATCTTACTGCAGCTCCATTAAACAGTTTACGGATAGAGAACAATAGTTTTACGGAAATTCCCAATTACGCTGTTGTAACTACCTGGGGAAATTCATTTCCATTTGGCCTCATCATTTATGGCAATAAGCTGACCTTTGAAGATTTGATTCCCCTTACCACAATCCCGCGCAGGTATCACTATGAGTTTGCGCCTCAGGATCCGGTAAAACTAAATCCTCTGATCTTTGCGGCTTTTGGATCAAATTATATCATTCAAACCGGAGTGGATCCCGGACTTACGGAGAATAATTACAAGTGGTTCAAGGATTCCAGTCTGGTATTTATAAGTAATAAAAATACCTATGAAATCATCCAGGCGTCATTGCTGGATGAAGGGTATTACAGTGGCCGCATTACGAATCCGGCCATTCCGTCCTTTGAAATTGCAATTGATTCTTTTCGGGTAGTTGTGTATGATCCACAGAAATGCGACAAGCCTGTCGCCGGAAAGCGTTGTGAGACTGCACTTTCATTTTGCAGCACCTCCACTTTACACAATTATTGTGGTACGTTGGGTCCTATTGATACCAGCCTGAATTATTTTCTTTGCGATTCCACAGTACCTGTGCGGAATCCAAGGTGCTTATCGTTTGTTGCGCCGGCAGACAGCGTCGTGCTGGAGATTCTTCCAATTGATTGTCCAGGTATAACAGACAATGGATTATTTTACAAGGGTATGCAGGTTGCCATCTGGAAATCCTGTTTGCAACCCGGAGACTCAGTACTGCTCTGCAAGACGGCATGCTCGGATGGGACGATTACCGTTGGAGGAAAGATATTTGAAAGGGGAAAAAATTATATTCTGGTCATTACCGGCTGCCATGGCGACAATTGCAGTTATCTGGTTCGCGTTATTGCAGGTAAGCAGAGTTTTAAATTGGATGCACCCGGACCCATTATCGGAGACCTTACTCTTTGTCCTGGTCCCGATGAACATATTTATAGCACCGCATCCATTACCGGTGCAACAGGATACCGGTGGTACTTTGCGGATACCTTGGTAGGCATAACGTCCGATAGTTTTATTGTTCTCAAGAATGTCAATCCCGGCATGCACAATCTACGTGTGCAAGCGCTGAACGGATGTGACACCACTGCATTCAGTCAATTGTGGATCGATGTAAGTCCTGTATTGGAATTACAGGATATTCAGCTTTCGCGGATCAAAACCGATTCTGCATTTCAAATTACGTTTAAAATCACAGGAGGTGCGCCTCCCTATGCAGTGACCAAAGGGCGCGGTAAACTCGATATCATCACGAATCTATTTGTTTCGGACACACTGCTCTGCAAGTCTGCTTATGATTTTGAAATTACAGATGCGAACGGTTGTACCATAGCGTACAAAGGTTATGAAAAGTGCGATTGCAATTCGCAGGCAGGGATCATGCCACAGGATACCTTACAGGTTTGTGAAGGCCAAAGTTTTACCGTACAGTTTTTCGGAACGGAGGTATTGGATCCTCAGGATTTAGCAACCTACCTGATATTTACCGACCCACTGGATCCTACTCATTCCATAGTAAAATCCAATCCTATAGGATTGTTTACATTTGATCCGTCCCGCTTTAAGCTCAATACCTGGTTTTACGTATCCAGAATAGTAGGAAGGAAAAATGCGAAAGGCGAAATCAATTTCCAGCATCCTTGTGTGAGCATTTCCAATTTTCAGGTTTTGATCTTCCGCGCAAAACCGCTTGTATCTGCCGGTCCCGATTTCAAGGTATGTGGGTATGAAGCGCAACTCGGCAGTTTCGGTAGTTTTACAAAAGCAGTCTGGAAGAAAATCAATGGTCCCGGAAATGTGGTATTCAGCGACTCCTTAAAAAACCAAACAAACGTTCGTGTGGATTCCTTTGGCACCTATACGTTTTCTGTTGAAGTCACAAACGGCTATTGCACAAGTAAGGACGAAATCAAAGTGAGTTTTGTGGACAATCTGAAACCGGATATTTCGGGATTTCTGTTTGTGTGTCAGGGTCAGCAAACCACACTGGATGCTGGATCGTATGCACAGTATGTATGGAGTACGGGCGATACAGTCCAGCAAATACATGTGGGCGCGCCCGGAATGTTTTGCGTAACGGTTACAGACAATACCGGGTGCTCGGGATCTAGTTGCGTTATCGTGGAACCTTCAAATGCTCCACGGGTTGGAATGTTTGCACCATCCACATTATGCACCGGTGACAAGGCGCAGGTGAGTTTGAATGCGACTTTTTTACGCTACCATTGGAATACACAGGATACGACGTCCAAGTTGCAGGTAGATACCGGTGGCACCTATTGTGTTACAGTTACAGGATTTAATGGTTGTACTGCTTCGGATTGCATCGAAATCATTCCAAAAACCAGAGGCTTCTCCCATTATTACGATACCGCCTGTTATGGCGAAAGCTACACGCTTGCAAACAGCAGTTTTGATAAGCCCGGATTGTATGAGGTCATATTGGATAATGCATCAGCAAATTCTTGCGACAGCGTGGTATTTCTTCATCTTCAGTGGACCGAGCAGATTGTACTCAATGATACCATCATTCTAAAAGATAATGGAACAGGAACGGGCGCTATCAATGTGGTTGCTGCAGGTGGAAGGAAGCCCTATAAATATCTTTGGAGCAACGGAAGCAGGGCATCTACCATTACGAATTTGAGAGCAGGCAATTATGTTCTTATTGTGACGGATGCAGATGATTGTAAAGCTACATTTACACTTACCGTTCCGATGGCTACGGGAGTGCAGATTCCGGTCGAGGGTTCCCGGAAACCCTTTATG
>CAZDQG010000017.1:16967-24457 GCA_964507535.1 uncultured Saprospiraceae bacterium | reverse complement strand
TTGATTATTTTCTAAACTCCAAACCATGACAAAATCAATTCTCCTCATAGGTGTAATGATCTGTATGACTTTTGCATGCATGTCGCAAAACGGCATACGAATCAATAAGTGGATCTCCGGGGTATCAATTCCTGTGGATATTTCACATTGCGGCGATGACCGCGTTTTTATTATCGAGAAAGCCGGAAAAATCCGAATCGTAAAAGGGAATAATCTTGTTGCAACCCCTTTTCTGGATATCACATCAAAAGTCCGGTCCAGCGGCAATGAGCAAGGCTTACTTGGCATGGCTTTTCATCCGGATTATAAAAAGAATGGATTGCTGTATGTCAATTATACAGATCGCTCAAGTACCACGATGACCGTTATAGAAGAGTACAAGCTGAGTGCAGATTCCAACAGAATAGACTCCACTTCGGGAAGGATCCTGCTAACAGTTGTTCAGCCTTATACCAATCACAATGGAGGGTGCATCAAATTTTGCAAGGATGGGTACCTCTACATTGGTATGGGTGACGGAGGAAGTGCGAACGACCCGCAGAATAATGCCCAGAATAAGAAAGCCCGCCTGGGAAAAATGCTTCGAATCGATGTGGATACGAATGCATCCTTTCGGGTGCCTGCATCCAATCCATTTGTTAAAGATACCTCGTATTTGCCGGAGATATGGGCTGTTGGCATGCGCAATCCCTGGAGATTCAGCATGGACAGACTAACTGGGGATCTTTGGATTGGTGACGTGGGACAAGGCAACTGGGAAGAAGTGGACTTTGAACCGTATGGAGATTCGGGCGGACATAATTATGGCTGGCGTTGCTATGAAGGAAATTCAGATTT
This sequence comes from uncultured Saprospiraceae bacterium, assembly GCA_964507535.1. Lineage (GTDB taxonomy): Bacteria > Bacteroidota > Bacteroidia > Chitinophagales > Saprospiraceae > Vicinibacter. The sequence goes on along the minus strand of CAZDQG010000017.1, from coordinate 23,620 downwards.
CAATTTGACGGGCTGTGATTCAAAATCAAAATTTACATTTCCCATTCACGATTATTTCAGCGATGAAACAATTAACGGTTGTTCGGTAGTTGGAGGATATGTGTACCGGGGCAACAGGTTTCCAGGCCTGTATGGAAAATACATCTATGGCGATTATTGCAGCGGGAAAATCTGGGCATTGGAAAGAAAAGACACGAATGCATACACCAACACGCTCGTATACGATTTTACAAATAATGCGATGACCAGTTTTGGTGAAGATGCCGAAGGCAATTTGTATTTCGCGGATGCCAGTACAAGCAGCATTTATCAGATATTAGATACCTGCACCTTGAAAGTGCAGGTAAAAGCTTCAAATGTCAGTTGTGAAGGTGCACGCGATGGGCGCGCAACATCAGACCTGAGTGGTACTGCAGGAGTTCGGTTTTTATGGTCAACGGGAGATACCACAGCAACTCTAGAGGGTCTGGCTCCCGGTTTGTACAGTCTGAGCGTAACCAATGGAAACTGCATTGCTACCCAAAGTTTTGAAATCTTGGATAAAAAAGCAGACAGCAGCTGCATCACCATGCCCATGAGAACCACTTTTTGCAAAGGTGATTCTACCGTGTTGATTGCATGTGATGCTGCCAAAGCAAAGGAATACATCTGGTATCTCAACGGTAAGGAATTGGGTTCACAGGGAAAACGCTTGTGGATCTATGATTCCGGATCCTATCAGGTCCTGTACAAAGACAGTGCAGGATGCGCATCCTCTTTGTCCGGGGCAGTGGATGTCGAAGTGTATCCAACACCCGGTAAAGTGCAGTTGCAGGTAATCAACGATTCCCTTTTCGCTGAAGCAGGGTATTCGAGTTACAGGTGGTTTCGCCTCGGCACTCTTGTCGGATCAAGTATAGCACCCTATTGGATTGTGCGCAACGGGGCAGATGGCCCGTATCAGGTTGAAGTTATTGATTCCAATGGCTGTCACAGTCCCTTGTCGGATTCTGTAATCGTGGTCATTGCAAACGTTCGCAATCCAAATGCGCTGCAAGATAAACGTATCTACATTTCCCCTCATCCCGTAACGGATTACATCCGGTTTACAACCGGGATCGCATATACGCATTGGAGTATTTCAGACATCCATTCGAAAAGGCTTTTGAGTGGAAATTTGGAAGCGGGTGCCTCAAAATCACATCAGTTGGATGTTCATAATCTGACACCCGGAATGTATATGCTACAATTGTATAGTGATGTAAAACAGGGACAACGACTGTTTATCAAAATGTAAGCCTTGTTTTTTTAGAACTTCAACTAATTACAGGAAAGTCATTTCTGACTTCTTTCCACATCTCGATCCTGGTAGTAAATCCGGAATTTTGGATCGAATAAAAAGAAGTGGGTGCTGGCAGGCTCGAACTGCCGACCTCCGCCCTGTCAAGGCGGCGCTCTGAACCAACTGAGCTAAGCACCCAATGTGCAATGTCTGCATGCAGGCAAACAAGATATTGAAGAGGACGTGGTTAAAGTGAATCAAGTAACACAAATGCTGCGCTACTGAGTCTTGAATGAAATGGATTGCGTACGTTTTCAAACCAATTCACACAGCACATCCCGTCGGGCCACAAAAGTACAAATTTGCATGGTTCTTTCTACGGGTTCTGATGGATTATAACGGATGAGGCTGCTTTTGAATAATTGGATGTGCTTACGTGGATTCGTGCACATGGAGGCTACCGGAATAGTACCTTTGGGGATCTTAGGATTCCTGATTTATCATGTGGAACTTTAAATAGTAATGGAAACCTTTCAAAAATATAATTTCGGGCATATCAATTCATTCTAATGAGTACATTCCTTTTAAATCGCGATCTCATATTTCTCGATGTGGAAACAACGGGCCTGCATGTGATCCGAGATCGCATACTGCAGTTGGCAATGATCAAATACCCCAAAGATGGATCTGATCCCATTGAGTACAATCAGATTATCAATCCCGGTATTCCCATTTCAGAAGAAGCCTACCAGATCCATAAAATTGGTCCGAAGGAGGTAGCCAATAAACCGACATTTAAAGATCTGGCTAAAGAACTCTATGACTTTATCGGAAATGCAGACCTCGCAGGTTACAACAGCCACCGGTTTGACTTCCCCATGCTTGCAGAAGAATTTGCACGGTATGGCTATGACCTTGAAATGCACAATCGCAGGCTCATTGACGTGCAACGCATTTTTTATAAAATGGAACCGCGGACGCTCAAGGCTGCGTATCAGTTTTATTGCGGTAAAGACCTTGTAAATGCACATGATGCCCTGATCGACATACGGGCCACCGTGGATGTTCTGAAAGGTCAGCTGGAACGCTATCGGGATGCGGATTACCTCGATGAAGAAGGTACTATTCAAACGAATCCGGTAAAAAATGACGTGCAGGCACTACATGACTTCACGAATGATCTGAAAACGCCGGATATCACCCAACGCCTGCGGTTTGGGGACCAGGGCGAATTGGTATTCAATTTTGGTAAATACATCAACAAGAGTTTTTCTGAGGTTTGGAGGCAGGAGCCCAACTATTTCAACTGGATTCTTGAGAAAGAATTCTCCTATCAGGTAAAGAACTTTGTCCGTCAGTATATAAAGCAGCAAAAAGAATCGAAAAGCTGAGGTAAAAACCTTGAATTTGAAAACTTTTAGAAGCCCTATTTCGTCTATACTAATAAATACCATCGAGATGAAAATGCTCCCCCATGTTTTTTTGCCACTCCTTCTTGCTATTTTTTTCACGGCTTGCAGTGACGACAATGATACGTCCTATGGAAGTATCGAAATCACCATAAAAGGAACGTATGGTGGAAAACCTTTGATTTCAGGAAAACCTTACAACTACTTCAGCAAAGGAACCATCGAGTTGACCAAATCCGAATTTTTCATGAGCACATCCCGGCTATTGAGTGAAAGCGGGGCTGTGGCGCTAAAAGAGGTCGATTACATTGCATTGTCAGACAAGCAAGTGGATTCTGCCTCTGCTGAAACTGGGATCAAACTTAGCTTTCCTAAAATTCCGGCAAAGAAATACACGGGACTGAGTTTTATTCTTGGACTCACTGCAGCACAGAATGCCACCAAACCGGTAGATTATTTTCCTACGGAGCCTTTGGGAGAAGGAACACATTATTGGGCAGGATGGAACAGTTATATTTTTTCAAAAACAGAGGGCGTTTATAATGACGGCACAAGTAATTTTAATTTCACCTATCACTCCGGTTTTGACGATGCCAAGAGGACGGTGACTCTTTTAAAGGATTTTACGGTCAACGAGAACCAGACGACCCGGATTGAATTGGTTTTGGAACATGAGGATTTGTTTCATTCCGGTCCTGCCGGATTTGACATCCCTGCCAATCCGCAAATACACAATCAAAGCACCCTCATGATCGGATTCATGGACCGTTTCGCAAGTGCATTTTCAATAAAATAATTGACTCATGAAAAAGCAATACCTGATTGTTGTCTTTTTAATTACCGGAATACTGTCTTGCAGCAAGGATCCTGACACCAATCCCGATGATCTGAGTCAAATCCCTTACAATCCAAAGGAATACCCCTTGACGATCCCTGAGGGATTGCCCCGTCTTCCGCCAAACCCGGATAATCCTCTTACAGCGGATGGAGTGCAGTTAGGAAGGCATTTGTTTTATGATCCGATTTTATCCCTGGACAGTTCCATGGCGTGTGCCAGTTGTCATAATCCTTATAAAGCATTCACCGATAATTTGGCAGTAAGTCCGGGAGTAGACCGTATCGTTGGAAACCGAAGTTCCATGACTGTTTTGAATACCGCATATTATATCAAGGGATTGTTTTGGGATGGTCGGGTATCCAGTCTGGAGACCCAGGCCATTGAGCCTGTCCGCAATCCGATTGAATTGCATGAAGACTGGGCGAATGTCGAGATCAAATTGCGGAGGCATAAAACCTATCCGGAGTTATTTCGCAAAGCGTTTGGGATTTCAAATAAATCCGAGATCAGCAAAGAACTTGCAGCAAAGGCTATTGCCCAATATGAGCGGCTTTTATTAGCCGGAGGGCAATCTATTTACCAGAAGGAATTGCGGGGCGAGTTGTTTTACAATGCCGATCAGCAGGAAGGCCATGACCTGTATTTTAATATTGATCCACTCATTCCGGATGCCGAATGTTTTCACTGCCATGCGGCACCCCTGATGCAGGCCAATGATTTTTTCAACAACGGCATCGACTCTGTAAGTAGTCTGGATGGTTTTCCGGATTTAGGTAGGGGTGCGATCAGCGGAGTGCGTTTAGACAATGGCCGCTTCAAGGCACCCAGTTTGTACAATATAGCCCTGACAGCTCCCTACATGCATGATGGACGTTTCAAAACCCTGGAAGAAGTCATTGACCATTACAATTCAGGAGGGCACTATGCAGAGAACAAAAACGGATTCATCCGGCCGCTCGGCCTTACCAAGGGACAGAAGAAGAGCCTTCTTGCCTTTTTACATTGCCTGACCGATACCACTTATCTTCAGAATCCGGATGTTTTGAGTCCTTTCTAGATATTTTTTCAGGCAGATTTCATTTTTTTTTAGCCTTTTAGAAGGCAAATTTAAATTTCCAAGAAACTTTTTCAGGAGGTTTATGATCCCATTCAATCATAAAATACTGATTTACAATACTTTTATTTAAATCATGCAAACATATATAAATAAAACTTATATGACAAGGGCATTTTTTTGTACTTGTTAGGCCTTAGAAATCATCGGATACTTGTACTGTGATTGTTTAACAAAGGGAAGAAATACAATCAGAATGCCGGTAAACGTATCGGCGACCGTAAAATTCGGATATGTTCATGGGATTATAATTTGTTAATAGGGAGCCCTGTGCTCCGGCATGGAGCTCCTATTAACAAATTTACCTGGACAGCCCCCCAGAAATTAGAAATTCGTCTTTTCGATATAGAGTAAGCTAGTTTTGGATATGTTCATGGGATTATAATAGCCGGTTGGCGCCTTCAACCGGCTATTTTTTAGAGAATTTAACTTGTACTTTCTGATAAATCTATTTCAAAACGAAAAACAGAGAAGTCCTGCAAATGAGCAGGACTTTTTTTTTGCCGGTATCTGAAGGATATCCGGACAACATCGGAAAGCCTGGGATGAGGCGTATTTACAACAACCCCTAAGAGGAGACATGACATCTCCATGGACATGTCATGTGCTTTCAATACCTGTGTCGATTCAGGAAATCATAAATTATTGAGATATAACACATTGAGACATGACATGTCCTTGGACATGTCATGTCTTTGTCTTTGTCACAAAAAAAAGGGAGCCCTTAGCAAGCTCCCTTTTTTGATGTTCGAAATTCTTTTTGCTTATCTGTTGAAGAGGATCTCCCGGTATTTTGGCAAAGGCCAATATTGATCTTCCACCAGAAGTTCCAATGCATCCACATGCTCCCGAACAGCTGTAAGTATGGGTTTCACCTTATCGCAGAATGCAATCGCCTGTTCGCGTGTCGATTTTTGCTTATGTGCTTTTTCCTTTTCAGCACCCAGTTTCGAAAGGTTAGAATACACGCCATCTATATGTTCGGACAGGTTTTTAGCCAGTTCCTGTTGTGTTTTCAACGCGGTCTTAGGCATTCCCGCATCCATTGCAGCGCGTATATTCTGGAATACGTCTGTCTGATAGCGCAGACAAGCCGGAAGGATTTGGTTTAATGCCAGTTCTTCGGCAAGGCTTGCTTCGATTTCGACTTTCTTAATATACTTTTCGAGATATATTTCATGGCGCGCATCCAATTCTTTTTCATTCAGGATTTTCGCTTCATGGAATAATTTTTTCGCTTTTTTCGTGCCATACGCATCCAGTGCCAGTGGTGTTGTTTTGATATTGGCCAATCCGCGTTTAGCTGCTTCTTTTGCCCATGCCTCACTATAATTATCTCCTTCGAATAATATATTTCTGGATGATTTAATGCAGGCCTGAAGCTCTTTCAATATCGCCGAATCTTTCTTTTCACCAGCAGCGATGAGTTTATCTACGCGTTCCTTGAATTCGTTCAATTGGTTTGCCACAATCAGGTTGAGGACCATCATAGGATCGGCACAGTTTGCTGTGGAACCCACTGCCCGGAATTCAAATTTATTGCCCGTGAATGCAAAAGGAGAGGTGCGGTTCCGGTCTGTATTGTCCAGCAGTACATCCGGAATCATCTTATGAATATCCAATTTCAGGTCATTTTCTTCCTCTTCTTTCAAGTCTCCGTCAACGCGTTTTTCAATGGCATCCAGTACGCGTGTCAAGTAGTCGCCGATGAAAACAGAGATAATAGCGGGAGGCGCTTCATTGGCACCTAAGCGGTAGTCATTGCTTTCGGCTGCAATGCTTGCGCGCAGCAAATCCGCATGATCGTGTACAGCCTTGATGGTATTGATGAAAAAGGTGAGGAACTGCAAGTTGTTGCGCGGTGTTTTACCGGGGCCGAGCAGGTTGGTTCCTGTATCCGTACTCATGGACCAGTTGTTGTGTTTTCCTGAGCCATTGATTCCGGCGAAGGGCTTTTCGTGCAGAAGTACAATCAGATGGTGTCTGCGTGCCACGCGATCCATGAGATCCATGAGCAATTGGTTGTGGTCC
>CAZDQG010000017.1:0-16867 GCA_964507535.1 uncultured Saprospiraceae bacterium | reverse complement strand
ATGGTGTCTGCGTGCCACGCGATCCATGAGATCCATGAGCAATTGGTTGTGGTCCACTGCGATGTTGCAGACTTCAAACATCGGTGCGCATTCAAACTGGCTTGGAGCCACTTCGTTGTGCCTGGTGCGGACCGGTATACCGAGTTTGTGGCATTCTTTTTCGAGGTCCACCATAAAGGAGTATACGCGTTCCGGAATAGCCCCAAAATAGTGATCTTCCAGCTGTTGCCCTTTGGCAGGCCCGCGGCCAAAGATCGTGCGTCCGCTTGCCATAAGGTCTGGTCTTGCATAATACATGGCCTTATCTATCAGGAAGTATTCCTGCTCCCAACCTAAAGTCGCAGTTACCTTGTTGACAAAACGATCGAAGTACCGTGCTACACCTGTGGCTGCTTTATCGAGGGCTTCCATGGAACGAAGAAGAGGCGCTTTATGGTCGAGGGCTTCACCCGTATAGGAAATGAATACCGTTGGAATACATAGTGTTTTGGATCCGGCGATATCCATGATAAAAGCCGGACTTAATGGATCCCACGCAGAATAACCGCGTGCTTCAAAAGTTGCACGAAGTCCACCACTCGGGAAGGAAGAAGCATCCGGTTCCTGTTGTACCAGGGCGTCGCCGTCAAATTTTTCGAGGGCAGCTCCTGAAGCGCTCAGCGTAAAGAAAGAATCGTGTTTTTCAGCCGTGCTTCCGGTGAGGGGTTGAAACCAGTGCGTATAATGCGTCGTACCCTGCTCCATGGCCCATGATTTCAATGCTGCTGCGATCTGATCTGCCAGTTCGCGGGAGATCTTCTGGCCATTGGCGAGGGTCTGGGTATATGCCTTGTAGGCATCATTGGACAGGTAGGCCCTTAATTTGGAATCGGTAAATACGTTTTCTCCGTAATAGCTGGAGATCTTGCGTTTTTCCTGCTCTTTGGTGGCTTTCGGCCTCGACAAGAAGAGCTGGAGCGCAGTACTTCGGTTGGTAGACATGGTTTTAAAATTAGCGGTGAAAAATAAGAATGCCCAAAATTATTTAAAAAATTTGGCCTGTAATGCGCCATTCGGCTCGAATTAACAAAAAAAAGTAAAAAATAATAATTTAAAAAGCATGAATGGGGGCAAAATGGCTTTAAAAAATTATATTTTATTTTTTTTATATGTACGATACAGCACTTTTAGACGCAGATTTGTGTTTACAGCCAAAGGAGCCTGGGCTTCAGCTCGCAAATGCTCCCGTCATCATGTCCGTAAGCTTATACTTCAGGAATTGAATTGCATTTCATACCTGTAAGTCCGAAATTTTTAAATTTGGAATGGCCTTGCCGTAAACATATAAAATACGCACTTGCCTAATGAATGCGAGGAGATATTGGTTTTCATTTTCAATCCGCATGATAAATTCCAACTATCCGTTTTTCCACTTTTATGCGCTTATCAAAATTTTTTCGGTTTTTCGGGAAGGCATGCCTAATTTTGAAATCGCAGCACAACAGTCCATCAGACCGACAGGAGAACGCTTCCTGTTTCAGCCTTTAAGCTTTGTATCAGATTTTCATACATAAAAAATCAAATATGGCTACAAAAGCGGGCAAGCCCAGGAAATGGGCGGAACCTTACAAAATGAAAATGGTGGAACTGCTCACCATGACAGACCGGCAACAGCGCATCAGGGCCATCCGTGCCGCCGGTTACAATACCTTTCTGCTGCGTTCCAAAGAAGTATACATCGACCTGTTGACCGACAGCGGTACCAGCGCCATGAGCGATCGCCAGTGGGCGGGCATGATGCGTGGCGATGAAGCGTATGCCGGCAGTGAGAACTACTACCATCTGGAAGAGGCCGTCCGGAAATACTACGGATACAAATACCTGATTCCTACGCACCAGGGGCGGGGTGCTGAGAACATCTTGTCCAAGGTGCTCATCAAAAAAGGAGATATCGTTCCGGGCAACATGTATTTTACCACGACACGCCTGCATCAGGAACTTGCAGGGGGTACGTTCAAGGATATCATCATTGACGAAGCCCATGATCCGACCAACGAACATCCGTTCAAGGGAAATGTCGATCTCAACAAACTCGATGAACTCGTCAAAAAATACGGGGCCCAAAAAATTCCCTATGTCAGTATTGCCACGCAGGTGAACATGGCCGGTGGACAACCCATCAGCATGAAAAATCTGAAGGAGTTGCGTGCTTACACTTTAAAGCATGGTATCCGCATCATACACGACATGACCCGGGTTGCGGAGAATGCTTATTTTATACAGCAACGCGAAGCCGGATACAAAAACAAAAGCATTGCACAAATCGTAAAGGAAATCTGCAACCAGACCGATGGTGCCACCATGAGTGCTAAGAAAGATGCATTGGTCAACATTGGTGGATTTATGGCCACCAACGAGTGGGATGTATTTGAAGAGGCACGCAATCTCGTGGTCGTTTACGAGGGATTGCACACCTACGGAGGTCTGGCCGGCAGGGATATGGAGGCCATGGCCATTGGCATTGAAGAAAGCCTCGATGACCACCACCAGGCAGCCCGCATTGGCCAGGTGGAGTTTTTGGGTCATCTGATGGAAGACCGCGGCATTCCGATAGTGAAGCCCATAGGAGGCCACGGCATTTTTGTCGATGCCAAACGCTTTTTGCCGCATCTGACCCAGGATGAATTTCCGGCGCAAACCCTTGCGGCAGAGATTTACATCGACAGTGGCGTGCGCACGATGGAGCGCGGCATCGTCTCTGCCGGAAGAAAACCAAATGGTCAGAATTATTATCCAAAACTCGAATTGGTGCGCTTCACCATACCGCGCAGGGTATATACGCAGGCACACATGGAGGTGATCGCTGAATCTGCTGCGACGGTGTTTGACAAGCGACATAAAATCCGTGGATTGAAAATGGTATACGAACCCAAATACCTCCGGTTTTTTCAGGCGCGATTTGAGAAATTATGATTCATCAGGCATTGATTGCACCGCAGAGCATTGCGGTCATCGGAGCATCTTCAAGCACGCAGAAGCCCGGGGGAAAAGCACTGCGAAATCTCCTGGAGCATGGCTACAAGGGCCGGCTCTATGCCGTAAATGCAGGAGACCTCGATATAAGCGGGGCACTTCACTTTCGGTCCAGCAAGGAATTGCCGCAGGTAGATCTGGCCATCCTGGCCATACCTGCCCGTGCCTGTCTTGATGAGCTCGATGTCCTGCTTGAAAAGGGTGTCAAAGCCTTTATAATCTATTCTGCCGGATTCAGCGAGGCAGGTGAGCAGGGCAAAATACTGGAACGACAACTTTTGCAGAAAGTCAACGAAGCGAACGCATGTTTGATTGGTCCCAACTGCATTGGAGTGATCAACGGCAACTACAAAGGAGTGTTTACTTCGCCTGTGCCGGAGTACGATCCGAACGGTTGTGAGTTGGTCTCCGGTTCGGGTGCAACTGCCGTGTTTATCATGGAGGCGGCGGCTTCCAGCGGCCTGCGGTTTTCCAATGTGTATTCGATCGGAAATGCCACGCAGAATGGGGTCGAAGAATTGCTGGAGTTCATGGATCACAGCTTTGATCCTGCTGTAAGTCCGAGGGTCAAATTGCTGTATCTCGAGCAGATTTCCAATCCCTTTAAGTTTCTGAAACATGCTTCATCCCTGATCCACAAAGGCTGTCATATTGCAGCCATCAAATCCGGATATTCGGCGGCGGGAAGCCGTGCGGCAGCTTCGCACACCGGCGCCCTGGCCAGTTCGGATGCCGTCGTGAGGGCATTGTTTAAGAAGGCGGGGGTGGTCTATTGCAGCAGCCGCGATGAATTGATTGCCGTGGGTTGTGTGTTTCAGTCCCGGCCGCTGTTGGGTAAGCGCATGGCGGTCATCACCCATGCCGGAGGCTCGGCGGTCATCCTCACCGATGTCATGACCAGCCTGGGACTTGAGGTTCCTGCGATACCGTCGTCGCGCAGCGAACAGTTGTTAGCTTCCTTGCAGCCGGGATCTTCGGTGGCCAATCCAATAGATTTTCTGGCGACGGGGACGGCGAAGAATCTGGCGGACATCATCGATTTTTGCCAGGAATACGAGGGCATTGATGCGATGGTCGTCGTGTTTGGAAGTTCGGGATTGTTTAACGTCCGGGATGTATACCAGGTCCTCGACCAGAAGATGAAGTCTTGTACCAAGCCCATTTATGCCGTATTGCCTTCTGTCATCAATGCCCGTAAGGAGATCGAGCAGTTTTTGCGAAAAGGGAATGTCAATTTTGCGGATGAGGCAGATCTGGGTAGGGCATTGCCGCATGTGTATTTCTGTCCGCGACCCAGCTTTGGCATGACCCATCTTGCGGAGATGGAGACGGCGACGATACGCAGCCTGATATCGCAGGCCCAGGAGGGCTATCTTTCTGCAGAGATGTGCCGTGCTTTGCTTACGGCGGCAGGCATACCCCTTGTCGAGGAACGGAGTTGCAGCAGTGCCGAAGAGCTGGAACACATCCTAACAAACGTTCGTTATCCGATTGCATTAAAACTTCTGGGACCGGTCCACAAATCCGAGCTTGGTGGCGTCCTGCTGAACATCGCGGATGGAGACCAGGCGCGGAGCGCATACGCACAGCTGATGCAGATCAAAGGTGCCGCCGGCGTAGCCATACAGCCCATGGTGGCGGGGGCGGAGCTGTTTTGCGGGGCCATACGGCAGGCAGCATACGGGCATCTGGTGGTCTGTGGTATGGGAGGCATCTACGTGGAGATACTGAAAGACATCGCCAGCGGGCTGGCACCTGTGAGCATGGAGGAAGCCTTGCAGCTGGTGCGCTCATTGCGTTGCTATCCCATCTTCGAAGGTTATCGCAAGCAGACTCCTGTCGACGAGCGGGCATTTGCAGACCTGATCGTCCGGGTGGCTTCCCTGGTGCATCTGGCTCCGGAGATTGCCGAGCTGGACCTGAACCCCATAAAAGCAGAAGGCAGCAAGGTCCTGGCTGTGGACTACCGCATCTGCATCCGCAAGCAAGGCTGAGGGGACTGGAATGGGGCGATTCTATCAAAAGACGAAAATCAGCTTCTGACATGATCATAAATAAAGGACATCCATATCTTTTATTATAATTTTGTTTGGTATCCACTTCCTGGCCGGACTATGTCCCGGAGTAAGGGTGGATGCAGGATTTCATTATTGTAGATACAAGGATTTGATTTTTATGGAAAAAGAACTGTTGAAAACCCGCAAAGTCGCCGAGCTCGTCAACGAGGACATCAAGTCGGCGCATGTTTTTAAGAAGTATGGCATTGATTTTTGCTGTGGCGGTGGCGTCAGCATTGAAAAGGCCTGCGAAAAGAAGCAGGTAGATCTGAACCTGCTCCTCGACGAGTTGGATCAGGCCCTGCGCAGCACCAGGACGGAAGTACACTATACTGACTGGAGTCCAGGCCGGCTGATCGGGCACATCGAGCAGGTGCATCACCGGTATGTGCGGGAGTCCATACCCATGATTCTGCAGTATGCCGCCAAGGTGGAGGGTGTGCATGGACAGACCCATCAGGCTTTGTTTATGATACACCGGGTCTTCAAGGCCCTTGCCGACGAGTTGATGCTGCACATGGCCAAGGAGGAAGGCGTTTTGTTTCCCTACATACAGCGCCTGGATTCCGCCTCTGGTACTACCGGAGCGGAAGCGCTTCCGCCTTTTGGCACCGTCCGCAATCCGATTGCGATGATGGAGCAGGAGCACGACGAAGCAGGCGCCATGCTGGCAGACCTGGAGCAGCTCACAAATCATTTTACCCCTCCGGACTGGGCCTGCAATACCTTTCGCGCATTGTACCACAAGCTGGAGGAATTCCAGGACGACCTGCACCTGCACATCCATTTGGAAAACAATGTCCTCTTCCCCAAGGCCCTGCAGCTGGAAAGCCGCCAGAGAGCTTAGCTTATATTCTCTTGTAGAGGGTCAGAAAATCGTCCTTGCGGGATTCGGAAACGGGAATGGTGGAGTTGTCGACAAGAGTTAATGACAAAGTATTGTTTTTATTTAAGCGAACGATGTGATCAATATTTACTATCGCACTTCTGGAAATACGAAAAAATTTATTTGAGTCTAAGGATTCCTCAAAAATCCTTAAGGTTTTAGCAACAGTAACATTTCTTTTAGATTTCAAATGAATTGTGGTATAATTAATTTCTGCTTCTAGCCAGAGAATGTCATTTGTTTCGACCATATCATATCCATTCTGATGAGATATTGCAAGCCGATTATTTCCATGATTCAAATTCTCTATTAATATCCTGTAAGCTTCATTTAGCATATGACTTGATTCCATTTTAACTACCTTTCCTACGGCATCTTTAAGTTCTTGAACATCTAAAGGTTTTAAAAGATAATCGACTGCAGAAATTTTAAATGCTTGAACAGCATATTGATTATATGCCGTAGTGAAAATTATTTTTGTAGTCGATTTAATTTTGTAATTAAACAAAGAAAAACCTGATTCACCTGGTAACTCGATATCAAGAAATATTAATTCAACCTCATGACCTCGCAGATAATCTACAGCTGATTTAATATTGGTAAAAATTCCCAGCAAGTCAACTGTTTCACAATGCGTTTTTAGCATAGTTGCCAAGGCAACTTGGCTTTCAGGTTCATCTTCAATAATAATTGCTTTTATTTTATACATATAAATTAATTAAAGTTTAATTAAAGCCCTAGTTCCGATTGCAAGACCATTTTTATCATATAGATCTGTAATTTGTAACCCGATTCTATTTGCACCATGATCCAATATCGATAGGCGCTCAATAGTTGTAGAAATTCCAGTTGACTTATGTCCTTTATTTTTCCATTGATTAATTTTGGATGCTTTTTTTCTACCTATGCCATTGTCCTCTATTAAGCAATTAAGCTGACCATCTATAAGTTTAAATTGTACTATTAATTTTCCTCCACTTTCTTTATGAAGTAAACCATGTTTGAATGCATTCTCTATTATTGGTTGTATTATAATAGGAGGTATCATCATTTCTGGGGCTATATCTATTACATCTTGTTCGATAATAAAATTTATTGAGATTTTATCTCCAAATCGAAGTTCTTCTAATTCAAGATAATTACGAATAAATTCAATTTCATTTTCAAGACTAATTCTTTTTTTTCGCGATTGCTCAAATATCATTCTTATTAACCTACCAAATTTGGAAAGGTAGTTCATTGCTTTCAATTGATCATTATTGGAAAGTAAACTTTGTATAGCATTTAATGCATTGAAAATAAAATGAGGATTCATTTGATTTTGCAATGCTTCCTCCCGTAATTGATTAATTTGATCTTGAATTATTCTTTTACGAGACTCTTCCTTTCTCAATTTATTCTGTCTCCAGTAAGTTAGACCAATGCTAAGTGAAATGATACTAGAGAGCATTATAAACGTAAACCATGTTGTTTTCCACCAAGCTTGGCGAATAGTAAAAGGAAAGTAAATTTCATTTGATTGAATTCCATCCTCATTTACAGCCTTTAAAAGCACACCATATGATCCTGGAGACAAACCAATAAGTTCAATTACTTCACTATTAGCCTCATTCCAAATTTCATCATTATTTCTTATTTTATAGAATAACTTTACTTTTTTTTCCGAAAGTAAGCTTTTGCATTTCAATTTAAACCGAACATGATTTTCATAATAATTTAACGGATCAGCCAATTTTGATGTGCCTTTACTTGAAAGCACTTGAACATATTCTAATTCTATGAACGGCTTTTCTATGTTTGGTTGAATTTGATTAATTGGCATTACAAATAGTCCCTTGGTTGTACCTATCCAAATTTCACTATCTGTTGCTTTTATATCTGTTATTTCATTTCCAGGTAGTCCATCAAGTTTGTCGAGATAAAAACTATTCTTTGAATGTATGTTATAAATGCAGACTCCATTTATCGTACCAATCGCAATTAATTCTGAGTTAAGATGTGCCATGCAAGAGACATTATTACTGGGTAGACCATTTTCTTGATTAAGTTGGTTAATTATTTGGCCATCTTTAAAGAAAAATACTCCTTCACCATCGGAACACATGTATAAAATTGAATCATTGTAGTTATATAATGAATTAATAAAAGTTTCTTTAACAATTGCTCGTTCCCAAGTATTTTCCTTTTTTTGTACGAAAAGGCCTGAATAAGTCCCGGCATAAACTTTATCTTTAAATGCTGCAATACATTGAGTTCTATATCCTAATTGCCTATTTATAATATAATCGTCACACTTACCATTTTTTAATGAATTAATATTACATAGATATATTCCCAAGGATGTACATTCGTATATATTACCATTTGCTGTAACCATTGCTCCTTTAAAGCTTCCAATATTCAGGCCTGGGCAATTTTTAAGCATTAATGATTTAATGTTATAATCAACAAGTCCTGCATCTGAACCAATAATTAAGTTGCTATTAGACCATTTTTTAATATACCTTATTTTGCCAGAACCAAGGAATTCTATTTTTGAAGATTCTTTGCCATTCAAATTAAGAATTGAGAGTTTTCCAGCATTATGGCCCACAAAAATTGCATCGTTTTGAATATATATAGTTGCAATTTCATCTGACGCTATTACTGAATTATCTTTCTTAAATATTTTAGCTCCATTATTTAGATACAAGACCAGTCCATGGTCTGCAGTACTTATCCATCTCCTACAATAATCATCCTCAAACACGGTATTTACGTAATTTCCAAATTCGGAAAAGGCTATGAGTTGTTTTTGGGCGATCAGGTAGCGGTAGCTGGATTTGTTGGTGCTCAGGAAGAGTTCGTTTTCATTGATGAAGTTCATGTATTTGATTTTTTCTGGGATCAGGTCCGGAATGTAGAGTTGGCTAATCAGCGTATTGTCGTCGCGGAAGATCCGCAGGTAGTTGGCAGCCAGGTAGAGGTCGTTGCCATTGGAATGTTTGAGGTATTTGAAGGTCTCGATGATGAACTTTTGCTTGGACAGGTCCGGGACCGGAAGCTGGATGAGTCTTTTCTTTTTTTCCAGGGAATAGACGATGACGGAATCCGCCATGTGGTCCAGGTCATAGGCCAGCAGTTCGCCCTGTTTCAGTCCCAGGAAGATGTAGTTGCGGTCCAACTTCTCATACTGCCTCAGGTCCGAAAGCAGGTATTTGTAGCTTTCCGGTTTGCGCAGCTTGGACCAGGTGATATAGAGGTAGGGATTCTGGATGAAAAAGGAATAGATCTCCGAGCTTTCGTGGATTTTCGGCAGCTCCAGTTTTTTGATGCTGTCGCCCCGCACGTAGAGGATCTCACCCGCCAGATTGTAAAACCAGGGCGTACCTTCCTGGTCCATGAAGGAATAGGGCGTGTCGTTGCTTTTGAGGCCCTTGAAGGCGTACTTGCGGAATTCCCTGCCGTCAAATTTGCAAATGCCCTTGTTGGTTGCCATCCACAAATAGCCTCGGGGATCCTGCTTGATCTCATAAATCGTCATGCCCGGCAGGCCGTCGTCGTCGCTGAAATAACGAAGGGCCGGAGACTGCGTAAAAAGCATCAAGGGCAGCAGGAACAGCGCTGTGGTCGTTGGTATGTGTTTTGCCCCTAGCATCCAAATGGCTTTCGTTACACAGGATAAAACAAATATAATTCATGCCGTCTTAAACAGGAGCTCCATTTATTGATCTGAATTATCCTCTATGATGCCCGGAAGGCACAATAAATAAGGCTGCTTTTTCAATAAAAAAAGCTGCAAGCTCAATCGAACTGTTCCTGATATTCAGGATGCCGTTTGCTCATGCCGCTGATTGATCGTGCAATGAAAAGACCTGACGTACAGTTGTATGGTTCGATATGCACCTGGCAGCGAATTCGAATCCACGCATCATGAGGAAATACATTTGATTCGATCTCTCCTGTCCTGGAACTTCTGATCTCACAACGAAATCACAGGGAAGCGGTCTTTGTTTTATCTTGGTATCTGGAAGCGGCTGTTTTTCCTTCAGCGTGAGCCGGCAGACGCTGCCATCAAAACATACATAAACACCAACCACATGAAAAAACGCATCGCACTTACCCTCGCATGTATGGCCTTCTTTGCTTTTGGCTTTGCCTTTAAAACCTTGCTGTTGCAGCTGGAACCCGATCCGCAAGCCAAAAAAGTTACCGGCATCGGTGGCATCTTTTTCAAATGCAAGGATCCCCAAAAGCTGAGGGCATGGTACGCAAGCCATCTGGGCTTTATTACAAATCCCTATGGCTCGGTTTTTGAATGGCACCAGGGGGTCGATTCAACGAAAAAGGGATTTACACAGTGGAGCCCCTTTTCGGAGCGGACGAAATATTTCGAGCCTTCCACAAAAGACTTCATGATCAACTACCGCGTTGAACATCTGGAAGCGCTGGTCGCCCAGTTTCGCAGGGACAGCGTCCGGATCCTGGATACCATCGAGCGCTTTGAATACGGCGCATTCCTGCACATCATGGATCCCGAAGGCAACAAGCTGGAGTTGTGGGAACCCAATGACCTCGCCTACGAAAAGATGGGAGTCGAGATGGGAGCCCGCACGATGAAATGATCTTGTAGTTTTTTCCAGCAAACAGAAACTGGAGGGACTTTGGAGGACATTTTCATGACGGGTCCAATCGTTAGGATTTCTTTAAAATCAATTCAAGATGCTCCAGACTCGTTCCAGTGAACTGTCTTTTGAAGGTCTTTCAACTTGTTATTTTTTTGATTGATTTCTTTAAGGGTCGTGTATTATTTGGATATCAAAGTACCCTGCTCATCCAGCAGTATTCTATCTTCATCAGGGCAGTTCGAACAGCATTATCGTATAACCAATAGAAGGATATGTTTTCTGTTATTGTAGCAATGTGTAAGGCTTAAAATTTTTGCCTGAAGGATATACGCGATTCCGGTTCCGGATAAAACATTATAGCCGGAGAAACGACGGCTTCCAGCCCACTGGAGAACAAATGGTTTCTGTAGTAATCCGGCATGGTTGTAGGTACGTAACAAAACAGAATACCTAATAAAATAGATCATTCACACTAAGAAATAATGATATGCAAATAGATTTATGGGAATTATAAATTTAAGGTACAATTATTTCCATACAATTGAAAACCCGCCCAATAGAATGGATGTTTTGCAAATGCATTGCTCTGTTGCAGGTATTTCAGTTTTGCCAGTTGGATTGCTTTGTCTTTGGTTTTTCCCTGTTTGAGTTCTTTGTAAAACAAGTCCATGATCTGCATTGTAGATTTGTCATTTACCTTCCAAAGAGAGGAAAGAATACTTCTTGCTCCACTGGAAGCCAAGGCACTTGATAAGCTAATCATTCCATTTCCCAAATTGAACTCTCCAACAGCGGTCTCACATGCAGATAAGACAACGAGATTTGCATGCAGCCGTATGGTTTGAAAATCTATGCCTGTTAATAAGTCGAAGACCTTTGATGTATCAATACTTTTGAATGCAAGAAAAGAGAAGAAGCCCTCGTCAAAATTTGCTTTTCCATGTGTTGCCAGATGTATAATTTGATAATGTGGGGCCCATTTTAAAAATGTATCTTTAGTCGCGCTTGCCCCCCAAAAAAGCCTGGAATTTCCTTTAAAAAGATTTTGAATTTTCCTTAGTTCATCACCGGAAAAGGGCAATTCCGACAAGCCATATCGAACCGCATTTGGATTCATTAGTTGTTTGCGGAGGGCTGCACTATTTTGATCATAAAAGGGAGCGAAAGCCAGTAGATTGTTCACAAGTGTATCTGAACTCGAGGATCCAGACATGGTGAGCATCGTTGCTGCAGAAAAATGATTGGTGATGGTATATTGATGTATCAGAAATGGATAGGTATTGAAATTCGCCAGATTCTCGGGTTTGTTTCGCAGTAGGGCATCAAATGAAATAGAAGCCAGTACACCATCAGGAATGAGGAGCAGCTCAGAAGTCAAATCCTTTGCAAAAGGCGCAATGAGGTAATTGTAGAGCTCTGTTGCGGAGCTTACATATTTTTTCAGAGTAGATTCATAGTCCGGTTTTTTAGCTAAAGATTTCAGATGATAAGAAAAAACCCCTTCATTGAATTGATCTACCAGGAGTTTGAGTGAGGTTTTTAATGAAATGGTCTTCTGTTCAAATCGGGTCTTTGTAATACGGAAAATATAAAGCAAGGTATCGCTGCTATAATATTCCAGCAGCGTTTGGCGGGGATTCAGGAATTGCTGTATTTCATTTATGGAGGGTGCTTCTAAAACGATCTGATTTGGTTCCTGTGCTTGGAATTCGGCTATAATTTTATTTTGGAATACTTTAAGACTGTCTTTCAGAAAACTGATGTAGTTTTTTTGTTTTAAAATGGAACTATCTGTATTGGACAAGTGCTTTGTGCTGATAGATTCTTTACAGAGGTACTCAAGTTCATTAATCCGCAATTTCATTTTTTCCTGTTGCAATTGGATGCTGTCGGGAATGGAATTTTTGAAGCTATCCGCGGACTCTAATAAATTGAGGAGTACTAGGGAGTTGTGTAAAAATTCGCTGAGTTCCCATGATGGGGAGTACGGCTCAGATAACCTGGAGACTTTTGTAGATTGGAAATCCAATGCAGCTAGATATTTACTGCAGAAGCCGGCAGCCTTTGTTAAAATCAGTTTTTTAAGTGGAAGGTCTGAGGATTCCGAAATAAATTTTCTCAGAAGCACGAAGCCCCTTTGAAAATGGGCAAGGCTGTTAATACGAAGACTGTCTTCGCCAGATTTTAAGAACCATTTGTAATAAGATTCACCAATGCCTTCGAGCGAATAAAATAGTTTGTAATAATTTTTTCCGTACTTACTTTCCAGGATGTTCAAGTCTTCATTGTAAGAGGAAATGGCTTCCGGAAAATGATGTAATTCGAGTTGTGACCTTCCGATGTACAAATAAATTGTTGATGCGCCGTCTGTTTTTCCCTTCCCATTCATTTGCAGCAATGAGAGTGCTTTTTTATAATAATCGATTGCTTTGGCTGGTTGTTGGATGGAGTCATAGTAATATCCGAAATTGGTAAGGTAATTTGCATATTCTACAGAATCGGATTTTCCCAGGCCCTGCATAATGTTGCTTGCCTGTTCGAAACAAGTATAAGCTTGTTTGAATTGCCTTTGCCGCAAATGGTTTTTGCCGACCAATGAATACGCATAAGACCTTGTACTCAAAAAACTGGAATCCAATGAAAGTGCATAGTTCAATCCGATTTGATAATATTCATTAGCCTTGCCATATTTGCGCAACAGAAAATAGGTGTAACCCACATCAGTTAATAAAAAAGTATAGATGTCTGGCGATGCGGCTCCACATAGAGAATGGAGCAAAATTGTTTTTTCATAAACAGAAATAGCTCTTTCGTAATTGCCATAGTCATCTCTTAAGTTTCTGCCAAATTTCAGCATGTTGAAGATAATGTCCTTCAATTCATTTTTATCAAATGTCTTCAAGTTGGAAAAATCGTCTCGGAGAAAAGTGCTTATGCAGAGCTCCATTTCATTCCTTGCCATTACTTTATTGTCCAAAGCCTTGTAACAATGCATGAGAAGATTATGCACATTTGATAGATCCAGTATTCTCATGTAGGCCTGGAATCCGGATATCAATTCCTGGAGCGTGGATTGCGCTGCGAAATAATTTTTTAAATTTAAGTGAGCGCGACCAAGCAAAATATGAGATTCGATGTTCCAGGATATCGTCTTTTCTGGATTTTGTTTGCAGTATTGGAATAGGGGCTCGACCAACTGAATGACAGCGGGATAGTCTTTTGCATTCATTTTGGCTTTTGCGGAATCCAGCATGCTGCGAAATTCAGAGGTATCTGAAAACGACTGGTATTCCATATTCTGAGCCCTTGTCTCATTGTTTGTGTATACTATGACAAAGAATAAAAGGGGTATCAGAAATGGAGTCGCATGGGAGCGGACTATCGACGGATTTTGGAACAGCTTCGTCATAGAGGAGAGATACGGTGACTTATTATTATTTATTGAAGCAAATTAACAATAATTCTGAATATTCCATTTTGATAATAATGCATTTTCAATTTCCTCAATGGTTACGCAGCATTATGGCTATGTTCCTAAATTCACAAAGCAGTTATCAAAATATTTGTTAAATTATAAGCTTTGCTGAATAATACGCTAGTCAATTTCCCCTGAAGGAATCAGGCCACTTAGCGCATTGATTTTTCGAGGGCAATTGCTTTGGAATGATACGGATGACTCTTATCAGAGCTGATTTTTCCTAATAGCGTTTTTGCTTCATCAGATTGGTCTAACAGATAAAGACAGAGCAAATAATTCCATTCTGCGTCGAAATGGTACAGATGTTTACTGCGCAACATGGCAAACAGTTGTTTGGCAGATTGATAATCATTTAATTTGAAGTAACAAATTCCTTTTAAAAACGCTATTGTTTCCGGATCGTAGTTTTGGTTTATCCGTTTAAGGGTCTGGATGGCTTTGGTGTATTGGGATTGGTTGAGTTGCTGATATGCTTCATTCAAGGATACACCTGCAGAACTCGTATCATTATCCAGTTCACGTAGAATGCTCAGGTCGATGACGATGAGATTTGAGGTAAGCCAGTTCCGGTTTTTTTCGGTCATGACCAGGGCCGTCGATTGATCCTTAAACTTGTTTGTATCCTGCGTATCTAATTGTTGTGTCTTAGCTACCTGGGAGCTGTCTGTATAATTTGTATTGTTAGATGGAAGGGAGACCGCGCTATCATTCTCAATATTTTTTCCAGTATGGGATGTTTCGTAGAAGAATATTGCGGAAGTAATCAACAAGACAACAGATGCGGCTATCCCAATGATCCGGAGGCGTTGTTGATTTTTTTCTGAGGACGTTATTTCTTTTCCAATTCTTTGAACTTTAGTACGAAGCCGCAGAGTATCCAATTCTTGCTTTAGTTTTAAACCGTCGTGGACCAGATTTGACAATTCCTCATCCGTTTCCAGAAGTTGTTCAAATGCCAGGCGCTCTTCTACGGACATTTCATTGTTAATATACTCTTCTATGCGTTCTTTTAATGAATTCATAAGCTAATCAACTATCTGTTTCTTGCCAGTTCAAGCAATTTTTTAAAGCATCTGGCACGGTGATTTTTCAGCGCATCCACAGTCGAATATTGGGTAAGCCCGCGGGTAATAATATCGGCATCCTTGAGTTCTTCGAGATATTTTAGCCGGATTAATTTCTCACAATTTGGTCCCAACATTTTCAAGAGCTTTTCAAGCGCATTACATTCCTCTTCCAAATTTCTGGGAGTATCTTCAGCTAGGTCCATATCGTCTGTAAGTTCTGCAGAACTGAACTTGATGGACCTTCTGATATAGTTATTCATATTTCGTTTTGCAATTTCAAGAATGTAATGGATTGGATCTATGTTTTGGTAACTAAACTGTCCGGATTTCAGCTTTTGCAAAAAAATGACAATCGAATCATTGATTAATTCTTCGACACATTCCCTGTTTAATTTGTGCGGTCTGGTCATATGTAGAACCGGAACCATAATCCTCTTATATAAATGCCCAATGGCTCTTGGATCTTCCTGGAGCAATAAAGAAAGCCAAAACTCAATATTTTCAAAATCCTTGGTGGACTTCTGTCCATCAAACAAATATAAATCCAGTAACCTGGTCATCTGTTTTCCCCTCGATTAAATGTATATGTTTTCAGATTTACAAATGTAACCCGATTTTACAAACGTTTTATTCGTTCATTAATAAATCGATGCTGCGAACTTCTTTTGGATGCCATTAGAATTCCGGATACTTCTGCCATTTCTTGATTGCGCTTTCGGGATTTTCGTTGAGGTAAGCAGCTCGAAACATTGATTTCCTTTACATGAGATACAGATATTATAAAGAAATTTTAAAAAATGCTGATTGGGCGGTTACTTTTTATAAATGTCAGACATACTTAGAGTGATAGGGAGATCCATTATACTTCAATTGCTTAAAACTATTACTATGCAAGATTTTAACTTTTTAGAAAAAACACTTCATGTCTTTCGATTTCATTCGAGCAGTTTCAACAAGCCTAGCGGTTGGTTGATACTTCAATTACTATTTCACAGGTTCTGGAAATTATTCATAAGCTTATACCATTATAGAAGGTGTACACATGCTGCGATATTTGCAACCGGTGAATCCAACTTGCAATCCGGTTTAAGTGCAATACGAAATGCGAAAGGGCTTCATGAATTCAGCTTAATATCCATTAATGGAAAGAACCTAGTAAGGTGGTCCCTCTTCCTCTTATGTACGTTTTATTTGGGAGAGAATCCGATTGCATTACATGCGCAAGGTTGCGATAAAATAGTTTTTAGCGTAAGCAGCACCAGTTCATGTTGTTACAATCTTACTGCTCAAAACATGACGGACAACTGCTTCCAGCAGCTTAATCTCAAAGTAGCCGATGGTGTGTTCACTTCATTTACCCCAAGACCGGGATGGCAGATTAATCCGGCAGGAGCAAATGAATACAACATCAGGCCCAGTATCGGGTTTATCCCATTTGGAAATGTCAATATTGCAAGTTTTTGTGTAAGTGGCATTCCTTCGCAAGACCTGGTTATTCATTGGGACAATTTATGTTTATTGGAAGCCTGCGAGGCAATTCTGCCTATCAGAGCATGTTTGCCTGGGAATGTCATCCGAGGGGTAAAGTATGTGGATGTGGGATGTGAAGGAAAGCCATACGCTAATCAACCGGTACTTGCAGACTGGCCCATTGAATTATATAATGAATCAGGTGTATTAATAAGCAATACACAAACCGATGACAAGGGTTCCTTCAGTTTTACAGGATTGTTGCCGGGAAAGTACATCTGCAGGGAAGG
>CAZDQG010000016.1:64446-75318 GCA_964507535.1 uncultured Saprospiraceae bacterium | reverse complement strand
TCACATTTTCATCCTACCATTTCAATCCCAATAAAAATCCAATAGTAAAATTGGCATCCCAGTCGAAAACGAAAGTCTTGCAACCTGTTTCGTCTGCGATAGCTTTATAAATATTCAGGCCTGCCTTCTGCTTTTCGCCATTGGCGTTATATCCCGCAGGGGCTTTAAGAACGGTATAGCGTTCTTTGCCATTTCGTACTTGCTTTGCAAGCTCAAAAGGAATACCTCCTATGATGAAGCAAATCTCACGGTTGGCATCAGGAATGGTGGCGACGGTCTTCCGGACATCCTGGTACACCTGATCATCAGGAATGGACTTCTGAAAATACTTGGAACCATGGCTTTCAAGTGCATCGATGCCCTTCGTACCATGCCAGGAAATTTTGGTATTTCCGCTACCTATGTCCACAAGGAATGCATTGGAATAGTAGCTGGGAGGCATTGCGCATTGCAATCCATAAGTACCCTCCTGCTGTGGTGTAACCTCGTTTACGAAATAGCCCAGGCTTTTCAAACCTTTGGCAATCTTAACCACATTAGGTTCGTTCTTGGCCCCTGAACTCACCACAAAGTGGATGTCCTTACCAGCCACGCCGTAATCCAGCATGCCACGAATATAATTTTTAAGACCCATGCGAACGTCGTCATCTGTAGCCATGTGCTCGTGAACCAGGCTGGATCCAAATTCGGCCTTTTCGAGTTTCCAGTTTTTGTCTTTGTCGATGAGGATTACGAAAGAATTAAAGCCTGCCGCGCCCAGTTCAACAACGCCTCTAAGTTTGCCATTTACTGGAACAGGAGCCTGATAGCTAAAACCTGATGGTGCCTGCGCTACAGCATTTTCATGGTTTTGTTGCTGTGACTGAGGCTGCTCCGGATTGGTGTTTACAGGTTGTTCGATCTGCTCATTGCTGGCAGGTGTTCCGAATTTCTCCTGTAATCCAGGAGCATATTTTTTATACACCACAAAGAGGGTAGCAAGTATTGCCACCACAATGAGGAAACGGGAAAAACGAGTCAGTTGCATATTTGTTTTTTTTGTTCGTAAAAATATCAATAAAAACAAATTGGCGGGGTATAAGTTCCCGGAATGGATGAGCTTCCGGAATTAAACGGCCAATCCAAATCCGCAATCGACGAATAGGAATAACACATATAGTCCAAGCCATTGAAACTGAATAGAGGAATACTCATTTTAAAAAGCATACAAGCCTTTACAAGAATTCTGCCTTCTCATTTCCTGGGGCATTCTTCAGGTCATAAACTACGAGGGCCGCAATGATAGGCCAGAAAATATTGGAGGCTTTGTCGGTATCCAAAAAGTTATTGAGGAATCCGTGTACAAAATAGGTGATCACAGAACAAGCCAATGTACTGATTAGAATACGGTGATTGCGGTCTTGATTGCGATAGAATGCGCGCATGGCATAATACATCGTCATGATAAATAAACTGAAAAAGAGCAACAGACCCGGAAGCCCTGTTTCTGCAAGTGGCCCTAGATATTCGCTATGGGCATTTCCAACGTCTCCAAAATTGGTACTGATTGAGGTATAGTTGCGGCTGATCTGATAAGGTGCATATTCAAACATATACGTACCGGGACCAAAACCAAACAAGGGTTTATCTTTCCACATCTCAATAGCTGAGGCCCATCGATTAATGCGCTCGAGGTTGGAAGGATCAGAACTAATATTCGTGATACTTTCCGCATTTTCGACCAGGTCATCACTGCCCGCCACTTTATTCCTTTCCAATTCCATAAGCAAACCGTCCATATTGGTAAATACATATACCAGTACGCATGCAAAAGCAAACAACAGCCACCGGAACCGAATCCGGAATTCAAAGACTAACAATAAAAGAATAGCAGGAACAATGCTGGCCCAGGCGGCCCTGGAGTAGGTTATTAGGGTGCCGGCCAGCAAAATGAGAATGGACATAAAGGTGAACAATCGTTTGACCACATCGTCAAAAGAAAGTCTGAAAAAGCCAAAACAAAGCGGGATCGTCATTGCCGAAATGGCACCTAATACCGTGTGGTCTTTAAAAAAGGGCTGCATGGTATATTGGGAAGGCTTATCCTCAAAGCCATATTGCGAAAGGTGGATGATATTGTATGATGAAATGATGACCATGCCCAGAATGAAGAACAAAAAATAGCGGTAGAGACTTTGTGGCTCTCTGAAATACACTGCTGCCAGAAAATAACAAGGTATGATAAACCAAATTTTGGCAATGACAAATTTGACAGAAACCAGCTTATCCACTGAGGTCAGAGTAGTAATACACAACCAGGCAAAATAGATGTACAAGAGGATACTGACAGGGTGTTTTAAAAAGCGCTTGTCAATCTTGTTGCTGGACAACACTAAATAGAGGAACATCAGTACAAGTAATGCAGCAATGGGTTCTGTTGGCAAAGACAGGCTTAACTTTCCAAGTTCAGCATCATGTGGATTGATGGATAGAGGGGTAAACAATGCCAAAGCAAAAAACAGGATATCGGGCTTATAAAATACACCTACTGCAAAAAAGAAAAACAATGGAATCGCAAGCAATGAATAGATCTGCAGATAAAAGGATAAGCCGACGATGCCCAGGCTTAAAACCACAAGCAGAAAAATCTGTAATGGATTTATTTTTGCTTCTGCTGTAATCATGAATTCAAAAGCCGCTTAGAAAAATCAGGCCAGCGGATTTGGAAAAGCAAAATTGAAATAGAGATCAGCATGGCTGACATCAGGCTTACCAAAACAACAAGCCAACGCACAGGATACGATTTGCGTTCTGCGGGTTCGGCAGCATCCACGATAAATTTCTGAGAAAATTGGATATCCGCATCGGCTCGGGTCTGAACAATGTATTTGTTGATCAGCATAAGGTTATCAAGCTCGCGTTCATAAACCCGCTCCAATTTATCAAACTCCTCCCCCATCTTGATGTTGACATCCACGATTTGGCGGAGATCCTTGCGTTCACTACCCGATGACTGGCCGTAAGCGTCTATCAGATACCCTCTTTGGAACTGGCTCATAATACCCTGGTCCGTCATCGTTTGCATGTCTTTTTTCAAGCTATCCACGATATGTTGCTGTTTGACATATTGCAGTTGAAGGCTTTTCAATAGCTCATTGGCCCTCGTTTTTACCATCTGATATTTAATGGTATCGAGATATTCAGCAATACTGTTTGCAATATTGGCAGCCATAACCGGGTCCTTATCCTGCACGGTAATCTGAATGGAATTGAATTTGGTGCGCTTAATGTCTACATTCCCTTCATAAGCCTTGCGCGTAAAAGTAAGCGCCGCAGGATCCTCCCTGGGAATCTTATAGTGTGTAAACAAATCGAATTTATGGATGATCCGGTCCTCCATACTCGTTGAGTTCAGGATCTCCAAAGCCTGTTCTGCCTCCCCAGTCTCACCAAAATCACTGATGTTGCCACGGCGGAATGAAGTCTCGTTGACCGGCGCCTGGGCCAGTTTTACCGGAAATATAACCGAAGTGGATTTATAATATACCGGCAGGATGAGTGCTATGACGGCAGAGCCGGCGATCGTACAAACACCGATAATAGCGAGAAGACGTATGTTTTTGAGGATGATTTTGATGAGTTCTGAAAAACTGAGTATTTCCATGCGTGGCTGGCTTATAATGTTGATACAACGCAATCCGGCGGGTAATATTGGAACGACCCTATGGAAAACGAGTTGCGAATATAGGAATTTGGCTTAGTCGTTACTAGTGAATCCTGTTTTAAAATCCTGCTGTACAAGGCTCCCGCTTACAAAGTCACGCGCTTATGAATTCCTTTGAAAACCAGTACTTACCCAAAGCCCCCGGGTTTAAAATGAGATCCGTTTCGATGACAGAAAGAACTGCAATTTCAATGAACGCTATAAGATCATGGAACGTTTCATGTTCCATTTAAAAAGCAGGAGACCAAAATGCACGCTCATGGCTCCTCATAGATCGAAGATAAAAGCCAAGTAAAGTCCCATTATTACGAAGAGCTGACCTCATACATATTATAAATTTAAGGAATAGGCCTATATCAAAGTTGACCATAATGCGCACTTTTGAAAGTAGAAATACGAATTCCTTCAAATCGCTTCCTTTCCTATCAGGAGAATGTACCGCACCAGTTCGCGAAGGACTTGCCTAACTCTCGATTGTACTATTTAGAAAAATTTATTATCATTGTGTTCCACAAATCGCATCTATTCTTCGTTTTCTTCATTCATATAAAATTATAATTTTAATATGTGGGCTTTTATTAAATCCAGTCTTTTCTATATAGGCTTTGTTATCAATGCGCTGGCAATAATCATTTCTTTAATTATCATATTATATGACGCAATCAAGGGATCAGGGTCAAAGAACGGCACCTGGCTTCTCCTGGTACTCGGACTATGTGCCTGGCTTTGTTTGTGCTGGTATTTAAAAAGTATTGGCAAATTTGGTCTGGCAACAAATTTGGTATTGCTTCCAGCTATTCCTATTGGTGGTTATGGTTTTTTTGTCATCTTGTTTATCATATTGCGTCCTGATATGAAATAAAACGATTATACATCAAAATACATTGATTATGGAAATGAAGTCATAGGTATAAGGTGCACTCCAAAACTAATAACCGGAAAAAATTTCCATCGTCACCCATTTATTAAAAATACATTTTCTGCACTTCCTTTGGCCGTATAATGGGCGTCTTCGGGACATAGGAAATGTCTACAAAATGGACCTTCCCATCAGGTTTGATTTCCAGCATAACCGACTGGTAAGGCTTGAATTCGACTTTAATATTTTGACTTTTACCATGTACATATAAGCGGAACTCCATGGTTTTTGATTCGGTTGAATAAGACTGACCTGAGTAGACTGGATATTGCAAGTTCTTCGATGCCCATTGCGCCAAAAATAAATATAAGTTGCCATCTTTCGCTGACCTGCACCAATACTCCGGCAGACTGTCTCCTTGTATGAGAGCGGGATGATCTATCAGTTCTTGAAAACGATCCGAAACTGATTTTTGAGCTAACAGTTGTTTGATGATGGAAGAATAATCTGCTGATTTGGAATATCCTGGTTGCAATGGTTGCTGTTTTAAGCAAACGCGCAATCCTTTCTGGGCCAATTGCAAAATACGTTTGAGCGCGCGTATATCCATATATTTGACATCCACATAGAGCATAGAAAAGCTTGCATCGCCCACCACAAGTTTTCCATCCGCCATTCGTGCCTTTTCCAGGAAGTGCCTGTTGATCCACAAAGGATGATACCCTGCAAGCTCCTCAGGAGTATGGATATACCGCATTTCATATTCGCCCCAAACCCATACGCGCTGCCTTTCCTTTGGATAAGCACCTTTCATCACAGCGTCTTCATATGGGATATAGACGGCCACATCGGTATAAGTCTTACCTCTTTGCAAATAACCGGATACTTTTTCAACATAGGCATTTAATTCTGGCAACTCCTCAGTTAAACTTCCCCCGGGACCAATGTAGCACGTAGCAAAAAAGTCGATCGTATCCGAGCCTTTGGGATTGAATGGCATACCACAGTAAACATGCTGGTTCACACCATTCGCAAACAAGGCATCTGCTACCATTTTCAAATCTGCAGTTTGCTCTTTACGGAGATAGGTATTCGGAAACCCGTACATGCAGGTGAAGGACTCAGAGGATACTACTTTTTTGGATGCCAGACATCCCGCAGAACTTACAATTTTAGAATAATTTGGATTGTTCAACATGGCTTCCGTTTCCGGAATATCTGCAAGAGAATACGTAGTCATTACATCTGCCGGTGCACCCAGACATTGTACCCTTGACCATGCTCCCATCTCCTTGCATTTCTGAACATACGGTTTATAAAATCCATTGGTAACGTAATCATCAATATGCAACATGTAATCATATCGCACATCAGGAAATGAATCCAATCCCAAATTCATATAGGGAATAATATCATAGCCGAATTTTGCTTTAAAACTCGCATCAAATCCGGGTGTCCAAATCTTATTTGTCTTGTTGAGTTTAATTTCCCAGGAGTCCGTAAAAAGCACTGGTTTGGTGCCCTGCAATACCTTTTTCATTGCCTTTTGAAAAGGTTCCGCGAAAATTCGAAAAGCCTCCGGATCCAAATGATTGATCACCCGCATGTTCTGTGGCCAAGCCCAGGAGAAGGTCAACAATTGACTGAAGGATGTATCGCCATAAATCTGGGTACCATGCTGCTTATCAATATTAAGTCCGGCCACAGGCCAGGCGCTTCCAAAAGTAAAATCACAAGCGACTCCAATGGAATCAGCATACCGCTTGGTATAGGCAACAATATCCGTCCACTCTTTACTTAACCACTTCTGGGCACTGGTATCGACGGGATAACGCCTGTTGAAATCGCGTTCATACCAAAACTGGTAGCGATACAGTGGGTAAAGCCATGCAATTTCGACACCTCCAAAATTATTTTTCTTTACCCAATCCAACTGATATTTCACGTCTGCTTCCCTGATATAGGTAGCAAACCAAAACCATCTCACGAGTGGTTTTGAAGATCTGTAAAATGTATTTGGAGCTCCGTTGGAAGAGGATTGGGATTCTGAAATAAAGCTTGCAATGAGGATCGACAAAACAACGCCAATGAGTATTACTTTCTGAAACTTCATATTGCAAAAATAGACAATTCAAAATCAGCCAACAATGGAAGCCCGTCTCAAAACAGGCATTGTTCGTAAATTACAATCAGAAACCTGTACTTTTGCGCAATCAAATGCGCATCCACCTTTTTCAAAAGAATAAAATTGTTGCGTACTAAAATGAACCGTCGACTGCTTCGCTTGTCCATTGTATTCCTGTGCATGCTTTTTGGATGGACCTTAGGCTATATCCGAATTCCCTATATAGAACGCAATGATTTATTTTGGGTGGGATTTGCATGCGGTCTGAGCTTGCAGACATTCATTTTTACAGTATTTCATATTTGGCAAAACAAGGAGCTCCATACCCAATTCAAACTAACTGACGGTGTAAAGGGCTTCATACTAAAAAATGGAAGTCTATTCATCGCAAGCTTACTTACTTTTGTTTGCACCGGATTGTGCCTTTGCCTCATGTACATGCAAATCAACCAACAAAAGTTGAATTCACAATTGCATCGCCTTCAGTCAGATCTGCTAAACCTACAAGGACAAAATATACAAGAACAACAAAAAAGCAAGATGCAAATGTTGCTGGAGTTGATTCATGAACTGGATTCCAATCAACTTTCCTCTAAGGACACGGCCAACACACATAAAATGATAGCTCGTATCGCTGCCTTAAGTGAGGCGTTCATTCCATATCAAATCTGGAATGATGAAAATAGATCATTTGAACTTCTTAGTTCAGAGCGCGCGATGCTTTTGCTGGCCCTAGTGCATACTCCAATGGATTCCGCCGCCTTTCAAATGATAAAACGAAACGTACGTTTTTCGGGTGCAGATTTGAGAAGTGCGGACTTACATGGCCTTAACCTCAGTGGAATTGATTTAAAATATGCAAATTTACAATATGCCAATCTCCAGGATATCAAACTCGACAATGCGGATCTGAGAGGCGCCAACATGACAGGTGTAAATCTCAATCAAGCATCTCTTTCAGAGGTAAATCTTATTGCTACTACATTAACCGGAGCCAAAATCAACGGAGCAAACATGCAATCTGCCCGTTTGGATAGTGCCGACTTGTCCCATGCCACCCTTGTAAAATCCAGACTTCACTCCGCAACATTTATTCACACCATTCTGAACAATGCGATACTTTACGAAGCAGATGTAACCAATGGTTTTCTTTTTGGAACCTTTATGTCAAATGCAAATTTTTCCAAAGCAGTTCTTCAAAAAGCTACCATTACAAATGCCCATATGAATGGAACGCTATTAGCGGATGCCATAGCAGATGCAGACCTGTGGAAAATGATTAAAGAAAAGAATACGGATGGAGCCCATGAAATTCTAACACAATACCGGATCATACCTGATTCCACAACAATAAAGGACTCCTTGTACTATAAAATCATGATAGTCCCCCAATGATTTAATCTGGTCAATGGCTTTGGCTCATCGAGCTTTCTGGCACTCCAACTTTTTACTGCTCCTTTAAAAGTGCATTAATTTTTTTCGATAATTTTGTAATTACAGCGTCAGTTGCGCGGAAATGATCCATACCAATGCCAAGCGCCCAGGAATAATAGCATTGCACATCATTAAGGTACGCTGCCAAGAGTTCAGGAGTACAAATGGTATTTGCACGGATCTGGTATTTCTTCTTCAGTGCATTTCCAATTTTTTGTCCAATTTCATTGTTGATAATGTCCACATAATTATCTACGGGATTATTAATGGTATCTTTAAGTTGCGCCTCTGAAAATTTTCCGGTAGTAAGCTGTGGCATATAATACCTTTCATGCAATTCGCCGATCAAATCGGCAAGTTCCTCAGAAAAAAAACTCGTAATTAGTGCCTGCGCTGTGATATGATTAAAGGTATTCAGATAGCCTTTTTCCAAACTATCCTGCACAGACAAAAACGCAAGTTGCGGGGTGTTGATATGACGCAATGAGGTTTCAGCAAGATCGTAAAATGCGACATCCTTTGATCCAAATATATCTGCCCTGCGACGGCTGAGGATATATGCCATTTCCAGTGCTTTGCGCTCCCGCATAGCATATGGGTTTGCAATCAAAAATTTTAGTTTATTTCCGTATCCTTCAGACTGAATCCTGATCAAATCTCCCTGATTGATGCCAGAAGTCATGGTCCGTGAAATACGTTCACCATTGCTTAAATAACTTAAATGTACTGCAGAATAACAATTGGTATCCAAATTGCAATCCACAGTGTCGTAGGAAACAGAAACTACCTTTTTAAAATGTACCAGACTTTTAAAACGAGTAGTAAGCAGCGCTGCGCTTTTTACCCCAAAATCGGTTGCAGATCTATTTTGAGTATCCTGAAACTGAGGGGGAGCATCCATGTACATTACTGAACTATCAATAGAATCCGAAGGTATGCAGCCCAGTACATTCCATAAAATGAAGCCCGCCAACAGACAGGAAGAAAAAGAATTCGGAAATACTTTTACCATCAATTCAAAACAAAAACAAAAATAGGAAAATTCGATTATCCCCAATTTTCATTTCAGATTGCAGAAAATGAATATTTTTAGGACGTAAACTTCTCTTCACCATATTCAATATTTACCTTGTGACTTTAGAAATGTGAAAAAAATCATTATTACCTTTTTGCAACTCTTACTCATCTCCAATTTCATGCAGGCGATGAAATACGATATACGTTCCTTTGGGGCGGTTGGAGATGGTGCTACACTGAATACCAAAGCTATACAAAAAGCCATCGATCAGGCATCTTCGGATGGTGGTGGCGTAGTCCTAATTCCCGCCGGTAAATTTGTCACCGGATCCCTGCTCTTTAAAAGCGGGGTCAGGCTGCATCTAGAAAAGCATGCCGAATTAATAGGTAGCCTGGATTTTAAGGACTACATTCGAATTCATAAATGGATGGCATTGCTCCTTGCAGATGGCGTCTCAAAAATTTCCATATCCGGAAAAGGAACGATCGATGGAAGAGGTGATGAGTTGGCCTTGCATATCGACAGCCTTTTCTATGCAGGTGTCATCGATCGAAAGTATTATCATCATGAGGAGCGAAGGGCCTGGCACGAATACAGACCACAAATTATTGATTTCAACAGTTGCGCCCACATAAAAATAACAGATGTCACGATAAAAAATGCGTCCAGTTGGGTACAAACCTATGAAAAATGCAGGAACGTCATCCTGCACAATATACGCGTCGACAGCGACTGCTATTGGAATAATGATGGAATCGATATCGTGGATTGTCAGAACGTTCAAATCACAAACTGTTATATCAATGCATCCGATGACGGCATTTGTATTAAATCAGAAGATTTCAGCTTGTCGCAGATTTGCGATAGTATCTATATTGCGGATTGCACCATACGCTCGAGTGCATCCGCAATCAAATTTGGCACTTCACTGGTGAGTGGAGTCCGCAATGTGGAAATAAAAAACATTAAAATATATGACACGTTCAGGTCCGCTATTGCTATAGAAGCAACACAGGGAGGATTTATCGAAAATGTTATCGTTGATCACATTGTTGCAAAAAACACCGGGAATGCCATTTTCCTTCGTATTGGTAAAATTCGGGGAGCTGAAAAAGCCGGACCCTTGAGGAATGTAATAATAAGAAATATGGAGGTATGGGTTCCATCTATGAAACCTGACCTAAAATACAAGATACGTGGACCGGAGCTACCATTCTTTCACAATACATTCCCCTCTTCCATTACTGGAAATCCAGGGGTGTATGTAGAAAACGTCCGCATCGAAAATGTAAAAATCAAGTATCCCGGTGGTGGCAACAAAGCATATGCACATATGCCATTGTATCGCATAAAAGACATACCGGAACTCGAAACTTCTTACCCCGAGTTTTCCATGTTTGGAGAACTTCCTGCCTGGGGATTTTACGTAAGACATGTAAAAGGGTTACACTTTAAAAATGTTGAACTTGAAATAGAAAAACCGGATTATCGTCCTGCAATGGTTTTTGACGACACACATCAATTAAAAATAGAATCATTGAAAGTACGAGGAGACAACAAAGAACTTCCAATCTTTTACAAAGACACCAGCGGAGTGAAGTGTGTGGATTTGAAATTGGAACTAAAAAAATAATGCGTGCCAATGATGCATAACTATACCATTAATACATCCTCATTATGCCCATGAATCCAAAATATTTTTTATACTACAGTGCTTTGGTTGCTTCCATTTC
>CAZDQG010000016.1:63264-64346 GCA_964507535.1 uncultured Saprospiraceae bacterium | reverse complement strand
TACATTACAGAAATAGCCACTCCTGAAAGACGAGGCACTTTAACCGGATTGTTTCAATTCAATATTGTTTTTGGAATCCTGATTGCCTATCTTTCAAATGCCTTGTTGAACCACCTTGGGCCCGAATCCTGGCGCTTCATGCTTGGAATACAGGCCATCCCTTCATTTGTGTATATTTTGTTGTGCTTTGGATTGCCTGAAAGTCCCCGCTGGTTGATTATTCGAAGGAATAATAAAGAAGAAGCATGTTCCATTTTTTCAAAAATGGATCCCTCAGCAAGCAGTGCAAAGATCGAAGAACTTGTACAACAAATCTCATCGACTTCAACAGAAGTTAAATTCAAAAGGCCCTTTTTTACAAAACACTTGCTAAAGCCTATTTACCTTGCTTTTTTCATCGCGTTCTTCAATCAACTTTCCGGAATAAATGCCATATTGTATTATGCTCCACGTATTTTTGAATTGACCGGTCTGGGAAAGAATGCCTCTCTTCTGCAATCGGCAGGTATTGGCCTTGTGAATTTGGTATTTACTCTAATTGGGCTGTGGTTGATTGACCGCGTTGGAAGAAAAACACTTCTTTACTATGGCAGCATAGGGTATATTTTATCATTAAGTATGTGCGCCTGGGCCTTTGCCACAGAACATTACAATCTGGTCAGCTATGGAATTTTTGCATTTATCGCAGCCCACGCGATCGGTCAGGGAGCTGTCATTTGGGTATTCATTGGAGAAATTTTCCCAAACCAGCACCGGGATGCTGGTCAGTCTTTTGGAAGTTCTACTCATTGGTTTTTTGCGGCCCTGCTGACTTTTCTTTTTCCTGAAATGGTGCATGCCTTTCATCCTTCCATGATATTTGGATTGTTTTGTCTCATTATGGTGCTTCAATTAATTTGGATACGAATTTGGGTTCCTGAAACAAAAGGTATTCCCTTGGAGGACATGGCAAAGAAATTGGGATTTGTCGAACACTAAAATGAGTTATCCGATTCTTTGTGGTTGTAATAGACTAGCCCATGTCAATCAGAATATGTATTCCAAGAAATGCAATGTATAAATATGAATAGTATGCGATTATA
>CAZDQG010000016.1:18653-63164 GCA_964507535.1 uncultured Saprospiraceae bacterium | reverse complement strand
CAGCGAAGTTATTGCAAAGAAAGCTCAACAAATCGAACAGAAGGTTATAGGCTGGAGGCATGACTTCCACGAGAACCCCGAACTTGGAAACCGCGAAATCCGGACATCAAGCATCATAGCCAGGCATTTAAAATCTTTAGGAATAGAAGTCCAAACAGGTGTCGCTGTAACAGGTGTGGTCGGTTTGCTGCGAGGCGACAAACCAGGGCCCGTAATTGCATTAAGAGCAGATATGGATGGATTGCCTGTCGAAGAAAAAAACAATCTACCCTACGCTTCCAAAGTCAAAGCCAATTATAACGGTAAAGAAACCAGTGTCATGCATGCTTGTGGACATGATGCACATGTGGCCATACTAATGGGTGTGGCTGAAATACTCTCCGGTATGAAAAAAGATCTGCATGGTACCGTAAAATTCATCTTTCAGCCTGCAGAAGAGGGCGCACCCCAGGGAGAAAGCTATGGTGCGGAATTCATGGTCCGCGAAGGTGTCATGGAAAACCCAAAAGTGGATGTGGTATTTGGCCTTCACATGGACGCACAGCTTGAGGTTGGTACAGTAAAATACCGGCCGGGTGCTACCATGGCCGGAACAGGAGACTTTAAAATTACGGTCCTGGGAAAGCCGTCCCACGGTGCCAAACCATGGGAATCAATTGATCCAATTGTTGTTGCTGCTCAGATCGTAAATAACTTACAAACGATCGTAAGCAGAAATATCAATTTAACAGAAAACCCGGCGGTTGTATCCGTAGGTGCCATACATGGTGGTAATCGATTCAACATCATTTCAGAACAAGTGGAAATGCTGGGAACCGTACGAACCTTTACTCCTGAAGATGAAACATTTGTCTTCAACAAAGTCACCCAGATTGCCCAGAAAACGGCTGAAGCTGCAGGCGCAACAGCACAGGTGCAACTACCCTATTCGGTTCACTACCCTGTTACTTTCAATAACTTTGAACTAACACAAGCAATGCTTCCAAGCCTTCAAAAATCTTGCGAAAATAAGACCGTCAAATTGGCTCCTCCGCTAACCGGCTCTGAAGATTTTTCTTTCTTTGCCCAAAAAGCGCCAGGTCTGTATTTTTTTATCGGAGGTCTGCCACCAGGCCAGGATCCAAAAACATCCGGATCCCACCATACCCCACAATTTATTATTGACGATCGTGCGTTTATCACAGGGATAAAAGCATTTTGCAATCTGGTCTTTGACTACATGGACATGAATAAAAGATAAGAACGCCGTTTACTTTTATAAAACTAATATATAGCTTAGTATCTAAACTTAGGGGTTTGCAAAATATTTTGGCCATGCTTACAATGTACACAATTTTGATATGGACAAACACTCTTTTAAACAAGCAAATATTACGATAATATATAAAATTTATGTCCCGCTCAACTAAAAATGTACTTCCTGAAAATAAACAAAAGGAAATACTCAACACCTTGCTAATTCGTTTCGAAAAAAATGTCTCACGTCACAAAGGACTCAAATGGAATTTGATTCAAGACATATTGGAAAACAAACCTGAAAAACTGTGGTCCTTATACGAAATGGAAGCAAGCGGTGGTGAGCCTGATGTCGTCTTTCCATTTCCAAAAAATGATGCTCAAAATAAAAATGCATTTGTCTTCATTGATTGTTCCAACGAGAGCCCTGTTGGACGAAGAAGTATATGTTATGACCAGGAAGCATTGGATTCCAGGAAAGAACACAAACCGGAAAACAATGCTGTTGACATGGCTGAAAAAATGGGAGTCGAGCTACTCGACGAAGAGCAGTACCGCGAATTGCAAAAATTCGGAGAATTTGATTCCAAGACATCGAGCTGGATAAAGACTCCATCAGAAATCCGCAAATTAGGCGGAGCCCTTTTTGCCGATTACCGGTACAAACATGTATTCATATACCATAATGGGGCATCCTCCTATTATGCCGCTAGAGGCTTTCGAGGCATATTACATATATAGTCCTTCGTTTAATGTTTATTAGAATTAATCTTTGGTAACCATAATTTGCCAACAGCTATATGTCTGTCCGCGAAATTCCAATAAATAAAAATACGAAATGAAAGGCTAACATATGTATGGGCCAAACCTAAAATCATTCCACATAAGATCCCATAAAACTTTCATTACAGTAAATAGTCTCAATTATAAATCTGAAAGGGCGATTATCCCAATTTCCTAATAAGAGTTCATCTGAATATACTGCACCTGCTTTTATGTATACTTATATTTAAAGCACATAAAAAATTCAGGAAAGAACGGGTATTTTAAAAAAGGGTGCAGCTTTTGAAAGGAATACTCGAATTCAACTATTTGTTTCCACAAAAACTGTACATTTGGAATAAAGGGAATCCATTCGCCATGAATGTAATTCCAAAGATAAGCTGATAAAAACAAGCTATTTCATGAATACGCAAGCAAACCATATCGGAACCATCGTCTCATTCGACAACCCTCAACTTTCTAGCCAGTTATTTAACTATGGCTTTGATTTCATCATGATTGATCTGGAGCATGGCAACGTTTCGGACCACAGCATTCAAACTATACTTTTATCAAGAAAACCACAAAATAAAGTCCTCATTCGCCTTTCAGAAATTTCAGAAAAAGCCATAAAGCATGCCCTGGATATTGGCAGTGACGGGATTATTGCTCCCAGGCTGGAATCGCTGGAAGAGCTGAACACACTCATACGATATGCGTATTTTCCACCTCAAGGGGAACGCAGTGTAGGGCTTTGTTGGGCTAACAGTTATGGCGAAAAACTGCAAGCGTATTCCAATCATTTCAAACCCTTTCTATTGCCACAGATTGAAAGTCGAAAAGGTGTTGGAATCATCGAAGAGGTCCTGGCTAATGAATTTATTTCTGGAATCTTTATTGGACCCTATGACCTCTCATTTTCACTTGGCGTGCCCGGAAATTTTGAACATCCTGAATTTAAAACTGTATTTGATGCGGCACTGGAAGCATGCGAGAAACATGATAAAATATTCTGCACATATGCACATCAAATTGAAAGTGCTCTGCAACTTACATTAAAAGGTATTCCTATGATCGTAGTGGGTACAGACAATAGTATTTTTCAATCTGCTTACCACAACATCATAAACCAACTGAAAAGCATATAAAATTTATTTATAAAAAAAGCGGACCTGCAGAAGGCCCGCTTTTTATAAAATATCAAAATTATAGACTTTAGAATCGATCTAAATTCATAAGCTTATTCCAAGCTGCTACAAAGTCTTTTAGAAATTTATCCTGTCCATCGGAGCATGCATACACTTCAGCAATAGCGCGGAGCTCCGAATTAGATCCAAATATCAAATCCACGCGTGTTCCCGTCCATTTAACATGACCACTGTTTCGGTCGCGTCCTTCGAACAGTTCCTGAGATTCTGAGACGGCTTTCCATGTCGTTCCGATATCCAAAAGCTCAACAAAAAAATCATTGGTGAGTGCTTCGGGATTTTTTGTAAAAACGCCATGCTTTGAATGATCGAAATTTGTATTCAATACGCGCATACCTCCAAGAAGAACTGTCATTTCAGGGGCAGTCAAGCATAGAAGTTGAGCACGGTCAATCAACATTTCTTCTGGCTTGGCGGTGTGCATGGACTTCATGTAATTCCGAAATCCATCTGCAGCAGGTTCGAGCACTGCAAAGGATTCAACATCTGTTTGATCCTGCGTGGCATCGGCACGACCCGGAGTAAATGGAACGTGAACCTGCTTACCTGCATTCTTTGCAGCTTTTTCAATAGCAGCACATCCACCGAGAACAATTAAATCCGCGAGTGAAACTTGTTTTCCATTGGATTGGGCCGCATTAAACGTTTCCTGGATTTTGGATAAGGTATCCAGGACTTTCTTCAACTGAGGCGGATTATTCACTTTCCAATCCTTTTGAGGTGCCAGGCGGATACGAGCTCCATTGGCACCTCCGCGCTTATCAGATCCCCTGAAGGTAGAGGCTGAAGCCCAGGCAGTGGAAACCAATTCTGAGACCGAAAGGCCGGAAGCAAGCATTTTTTCTTTCAATGAAGTGATGTCACTTTCATCTATCATTTTATAGTTCACAGCTGGTATGGGATCTTGCCAGATGAGTACTTCGCGGGGAACCTCCGGTCCCAAATACCTTGAGATAGGTCCCATGTCCCGATGAGTTAATTTATACCAGGCGCGTGCAAATGCATCTGCAAACTCATCTGGATTCTCATGGAAACGACGGGAAATTTTTTCGTAAATAGGATCAAATCGCAATGCAAGATCCGTTGTCAACATAATTGGGGTATGCCGTTTAGACGGATCGTGGGCATCGGGCACCGTTCCTTCACCCATACCATGTTTTGGTTTCCATTGGTGCGCCCCTGCAGGACTCTTTGTCAATTCCCATTCATAACCAAAAAGATTCCAAAAAAAGTTGTTGCTCCACTTTGTAGGCGTGGTGGTCCAGGCTCCTTCCAACCCGCTGGTTATGGTATCAGCACCTTTACCCGTTCCAAAAGTATTTTTCCACCCCAATCCTTGCTCCTCAATACTTGCAGCTGCCGGCTCTGGACCGACATATTTTGAAGGATCGGCTGCTCCGTGTGTTTTTCCAAAGGTATGTCCACCTGCAATTAAAGCTACCGTCTCTTCATCATTCATTGCCATTCGGCCAAAAGTTTCCCGAATGTCACGGGCTGCAGCAAGAGGATCCGGATTTCCATTCGGTCCTTCCGGATTTACATATATGAGTCCCATTTGAACAGCAGCCAAAGGATTTTCAAGCTCCCGCTCACCGGTATATCGCTGGTCTTCCAACCATTTGCCTTCAGATCCCCAATAGATATCCTCCTCCGCTTCCCAAATGTCTTCGCGACCGCCACCAAAGCCAAAGGTTTTGAATCCCATTGATTCTAACGCGCAGTTTCCAGCAAGAATCATCAAATCTGCCCAGGATATCTTCTTCCCATATTTCTGCTTTACAGGCCACAGCAATAGGCGTGCTTTATCGAGATTTGCATTATCCGGCCAACTGTTCAGAGGAGCAAATCGCTGTGTACCTGAACCTCCTCCTCCGCGGCCATCCGAAATCCGGTATGTACCCGCACTATGCCATGCCATACGGATGAAAAACGGCCCATAATGTCCATAATCTGCCGGCCACCAATCCTGTGAATGCGTCATCACATCCACTATATCTTTTTTGACAGCCTTCAGATCAAGGCTTTTAAATTCGTCCGCATAATTGAAACCCTCCCCCATCGGATCGGATAAAGAGGAGTGCTGCCGCAAAATGTTTAATTTTAGCTGCTCCGGCCACCAATCCTGATTTCTGGTACCAGATCCTGCTCCTTTTTTCAGTGCCCCTCCATGAAATGGACACTTGTTTTCTCCATTGTGTTTGTCGTTTGTCATATTCATTTTATTTCCAGTCTATTAATAAATCATACCTAGTACACCTATTGGCGAACATACAAAAAACAGTTGCCAGGTCAATAAGTTCGGTGCCATGAGAAATATCATATTTGTTAAGGACATGTATCAGTTTTCCAATACTAGTCCGGCAAGCTCCGGCCCATCCTGCTTTCGTACTTCGAATATGTAAATTTCTTTTATGCTACAATTCAAAGCTCACCTGCCGATTTTGAAGTATAGAATGTTAATTGATTTTCCTTTTATAAGCTTATTGCAACTAAAAATGAACTTGGTGTAGATAGGAGGAATTCGGATGGTCCATCAATTGGATGTGTGCAGTCTTTCAATCCGGAAATCATTTTGCTTTTTGAATCTTCATCTAAATTCCAATAAAAAAAAAGGACCAAAGCAATATAAAGAGATGATAAACAGATTCCATGGGATGACCCTCCAATCCTTTCGATCTGTATACAATAGGGTCTGGCAATAATTTTGCTATGGAATAAATAAAGTACCTTCGTAAGAGACAACAACGCATTGAAAATTTATTTTTTCATATTCGCACTCCTGTTTTGCTCCGTTTTAACAGCTCAACAAACGCACCTGGTTAGTATACCCTCTGGTGGAAATTGTTGCTGTGGGCAGTACACAGAGTTATTCTTTCCAAATCTGGACTTTGAGGAACCTCCTCAACCACCACCCGGTGGATTGATAACGTATTCAGCAGGACAATCCTTTGGAGGATGGACGTGTACCCGCGCTACCATTGATCATAAAGATGCCTTTTTCGGCAATCTTACACTGGGCAACCCAAATGGACGTTCCAATTTTATCGACCTCCATGGTTCTCCAGGTTTTGGGGCGATTGAATACAACCTCACGGGCTTAACACCTGGCAATATGTACCGGATTGAATTCTGGACTGCACAAAATGGAAGTGGCTATACTTCTACCGGCACCTTAAAGATTGCAGGTGGTGCCTGGTTAAATGTCAACTGGACCGTATCCGTCGATGGGAGCATCTTCTGGTTTAAGGAAACCCACGAATTTATGGCCCTGGCTTCTTCGGCA
This sequence comes from uncultured Saprospiraceae bacterium, assembly GCA_964507535.1. GTDB lineage: Bacteria > Bacteroidota > Bacteroidia > Chitinophagales > Saprospiraceae > Vicinibacter. Next base: position 56,675 of record CAZDQG010000016.1, on the reverse strand, counting down.
AAAATGGAATTCAGCAGTGTGGGTGGAAGTGAATGGGGAGGCACCCTTTTAGACGACATCCATATTTTTGAATGCCCGGGCGACATGGAAGCTCCAGAAGTATTGAATCCTCCTGTTGATGTAGAAGTTGAATGTGACAAATACATTCCAAAAATACCGGTACTTAATGTCCATGACAACTGTGACTTAAATCCGGATTTCAGCTATAAGGAAAAAACCCAATTCATTGATCCTTGCACGAAAACCCTAACCCGCAGTTGGGACATTAAGGATGATTGCGGCAATCTGACGCATGTTGAGCAAATCATAACAATAGCCGATAAAACACCACCAGAAATAAAGAAAAATCCCATAGACGCTAAGGCTTATTGCAATGCGGATATTCAAAAACTATTTTTTGACTGGCTGAAAAATAACGGTAATGCAAGCGCATTTGATGATTGTGGAAAAATAATCTGGCGCACCGACTACGATCATCCACCACAAAAATCCTGCGACACAGTTCTTGTTGAATTCATTGCCCAGGATCAATGTGGCCTCGAAACAAGTGTGTATGCAAAATTTTTTGTCATTGACACGCTGGCTCCTAAAATCAATAAAGATGCGCAAAGTCTCAATGTGGGATGTAATCCTGCCTGGCGGGATTCTCTGAAAGCCTGGCTGTATTATCATGCCTTCGCAGAAGCATCCGATGGCTGCGATACCGCAATATGGTCATCAAACTTTAAGGGAGATTCCACTACATCACCCCTTGATGTAACCTTCTATGTGAAAGATGCATGCGGTAACACGGACAGTACAAAAGGCCAGTTTATTCATCGATTAGCGACAGATACCCTGATTGTAAACACGAACTCATGCACAGTTTCCAAATCCACCTCCGATACCTTGATTTTTCATGTGGCAGGCTGCGACAGCATCGTGATACAGAATACATTGCGGGTCTCTGCGGACACGATCTATTTATATTTTAATACATGCGACCCAAATCAAAAGTCCGTAGACAGCCTCTTTTTTAAAAACATGGCAGGCTGCGATTCCATAGTCATTCAAAGCTATGCCTTACATCCGGTACCTGTACTTGTGGTTCAGGATTTTTCATGTGCGTATCTGACTACGAGCTATGATACCCTTCGACTTAGCGGGCCATTTTGCGACTCTTTAATAGTGACTGAACATATTCCACTGCGCAAAGATTCTATTTACCTAATAACCAGCAGTTGCGACAGCACGAAACGAGGCATTTTTACAGTACACTTTAAAAATGAATTTGGCTGCGACAGCATTGTACAAACACAAGTAAACTATTCTCCACAGAGTATTACGCATCTGCAGTCATTTGAATGTGGCCTATTAAAAGCGTATACCGATACGATCCTGTTTAACTCCAGTTTGTGCGACAGTCTGGTCATCACAGATCATCAACCACTGCCGATAGACAGCACATACAAACAACTGCACACCTGCGATCCTGCAAAGGCGGGTCTGTTTAAAAAATTGTATAAAAATTCCTCTGGGTGCGACAGCGTCGTAATTGAAGAAATACTATTAGATCCAAGCAGCTATACATTCCTGCTTACATACAGTTGTTATCCTGCTGACACGGGCACAGTAAAAAAAATATTTCAAAATCAATTCGGATGTGACAGTCTGATAGAAACCAAAACAGCACTCCTAAAATCAGACAGCATCTTTTTACAAAAATTCAGCTGCAATCCTTTGGATGCAGGTATTAAAAGAGAGGTTTTCCAAAATAAAAGTGGCTGCGACAGTATCGTTCTCATAAAAACAGATTTCGTTAAAGCAGACACCAGCTATCAGGTAAAATACAGTTGCCAGTTTAATCAAACAGGTATGGACACCCTGGTGATTCCAGGCTCCTTATGCGATAGCATCCTCATTATAGAGACAAAATTTATTCCATCAGACACGCTGTATCAAAAGACAAGAAGCTGCCTTCCCTGGAAAGCCGGCCTTGACAGTATCCGTTTGAAGAACAGCTTTGGTTGCGATTCTTTAATTTATATTCAAACAGAATACGATCCTCTGCGTTTGCAGATTGCAGTTGATTCCATAAGCTGTTTCAATGCTGATGACGGAAAGGTCTATATCACCAATTCCGGTGAACTTGGAGCGCGATTCAGTGTGCATCTCAACAATGTAAATGAAGGCAATAAACGACAAATCGACTTTTTAAAAGCGGGAACCTACCAGTTGTTTGTTCAGGACAGCATGGGATGTCTGACAGATACCCTTCAGTTTTCGCTTAAAAATCCTGAAGCACTTACCACTGATCTGGGCACAGATCTCATTGTAAACCCCAACGAAGCTTTTACATTAAGGTTACAATACAACCGCAAACCCACACTCATCCAATGGTTTCCAAATACACTGACCGGTTGCACAAACTGCGAGGAATTGCAACTCAGTACGGACAAGGATTTATGGATCTACAGTTTGAGCACGGATGCACGCAATTGCCAATCACTGGATTCGGTTTTTGTCCGGGTAAGGAAAGAAAGTAAAATTTATGCACCAAATGTATTCTCACCGAACGGAGATAACATCAACGATTATTTTTACCTCAAAGGCAGTGAAGATGTCACCATTGAATTATTGCAAGTATACAGCCGCTGGGGTGAGTTATTATTTAGCTCTGAAACTAGCTTGCCCAACAAAGCTGAGACCGGTTGGAATGGCAGTTTTAAAGGAGAAAAGATGGATCCCGGAGTGTACGTGTATTATGCGCTGGTGCGGCTCAACAATGGCCAACATACGACTTTGGAAGGTGATATCACCTTACTAAGGTAACTTTTATACAAAACCAATTACATTAAAAAACCCTATAACTTTTCTGAATAGAAATTAAAAAATGCAGCCGATATGGATTCGCTTACACCCAACATTTTTGTTCACGACCTCCAAAAAAATATTGCATTTTATAAACAACTCGGATTTACAGTAATGGCCACCGTTCCTGAAGAAGGTGAACCTGTCTGGGCAATGCTGGTCTGTGACAAGGTCACATTTATGTTCCAAACATTTGATAGTTTAGGTTCGGAATTACCCGAGATAAGCAGGCAAAAGGGAGGTTCCCTATTACTCTATTTACAAATTAAAAACATCCGGAATTTCTTCGATAAAATAAAAGACAAAGTTTCCATATTGAAGGGTTTGGAAAAAACATTTTATGGAGCCACTGAATTTTCAATTCTTGATCCGAATGGCTATGTATTGACATTCGCTGAGGATGAATAAGCTACTGTAAGCTGCCCTGTCTTTCTGCTTCTTTGAAATCCCATGATTCCCTTTACAAACCAAATTATCTGTATATTCAGGGCCTGAATCATTTAAAGATCAATACTGCTATGTCATTGGATGTTTTTGATGCGATGGACATTATTGAAGTTATGGAAAATTACTTGGAGCAAAGCAGACCTGCTATGCATATGCAGGACCTTATAGATATTGCCTATCATATTGACAACCAAAGCGTCATCCTATTTGAAATCAGGCCTTCTTTCAAGGACAACAATCAAAAAACAGAAAAACCCTATGCCAAAGCCAGATTTGTAAAAGCCCGGAATTACTGGAAGATTTATTGGATGAACAGAAATGAAAAATGGGAATCCTATAACCCAAGACCGTATTCTAAAAACCTACAAGGTTTTTTGAAACTGGTTGATGAAGATGTATACGGATGTTTTCAGCGAAATGCAATTTAAGAAAGCCAGAAATAGCATAAACAGCATTGGTATTAAACCACGAATACGAGCCACAATCAAATTCTCTAACAGACTTAACAATTAAATCATGTATTATGAACCTCAGAACCACAATTATCTCCGTGCTTATCCCACTGCTCTTTTATTCCTGCAGTCACAAATTTAATATCAATGAATACATCCCAGCAGTAGATTTCAGGGGTGTACAAATCGACAAATTGGAACCGGAAATCAATATTTTACAAAGTTCCGTCAAAGTAAAAATCAATTTAAAATTAAAATTTCGATTCACTAATCCTTATGATATTCCTTTGACCATTCCTGATCATGAATTTAAATTTAAGATGAGTGGTCAACAAATAGCCCAATTATCAAAAACCAAAGCAGCTTTTGTAATTCCACCTAAAAGCAGTAAAATACAATTCTATTCCCTGGTATTGGATTTAGATCCCAGAGGTTACCTACAAGATTTCATGGGTAAAGACAATCCCTATTCCTTTGAGAGCAGTTTTCACATTTTGATAAAAGATTATGTCAAAGACAAATATGCTGCCGGGGCTTTGAAATATTTGTTAAAGTCCGACCATATCAACTTACCTTTTGAATTTGGCGACACGTTAAGATTAGCACTGCCCCCTAAAATTCATCCTGTCTTGAACGAATTCGCTCATATTGAATTTCTTGGAAATGCAAATGAAATCAATTTAAGACCAATGGGACCATTCGTCGATTTTTTGCTAACCACAAGGATCCCAGTGTATGCTCCTACCTTAAGTGATCCATTTAGAATACGAAATGTCAATCCCGCAGATTTCATAGTTGAAAAATTATCAGTTGTAGATTCCCAGGCTGATGATAAATGGCAAAACTTTAAAAACACCTGGATCAAAATTAAAGATGACCTTAAAATAGAATACCCTGGTCCAAATACAAGTGGATTTCGAATATCTATACCTGTCGCCATTGAAAATCAAAATGAGTTTCCTATTGAGACGAGCTTTTTCACTGCAAACGCGCGATACAATGACACATACAATCCTTATATTATTGAATTTAAATCTGCAGATGGCTCAAAGACAATAGCTGGTAAAAGAATTATAAAATACTATCTAAGCTGGCAAACCAATTTCTTTAACGGGAACATTTTACAAATGCTCGGAAATGGTCAAGTCCTTCCTCATACACCCGGAATCGTAGGAAAAATTGGAGTCGATTTTGGTTACGGCATTATGGAAATTCCAATGAATATTCAGGTACCCATTAAATTTGGAAATTAAAGCAATAAAAGTATTGTTATAACATACATTTTATGTGATTTGACCGGGTTAAAATAATGAATTCAAAATTTTGATTTATGCCTCATAAAGGACAAATACTTACAAATCCGATTACCGGAGATCAATACGAGTTCCTGGAAACTGCCAGGGACTCAAATGGACTACGTGTAGTGATGAAAGCTACCATTATAAGTCGTGGACCTTTGGTGCCCAACCATATTCACCTTGTTCAGGACGAAGAATTTAAAGTGGAATCCGGGACACTTACAATCCTTAGTGAACATAAAACAATTACATTAAAACAGGGCGAACAGAAACTCCTCCCTAAAAACAGAGCACACAATCACTACAATTCAGATAGAGAACCCGTCAGTTATATCCATACGGTACGTCCGGCACTCGATTTTGATTATTTTATCGAAAATTTAATAGGGATGTCGGCGGATCCCAGTTTCCAAAAACGAAAAGAAAGTCCTTTTCAAAAAATTGTCAGCCTAAGGTATCTGGAAAGCAAGGCCCTGCTCAGTGACAAACCTATTTACATTCAAAAGTTCTTAATGTATTTCCTGGCACCTATTGCCAGACTTCTTGGATACCGCGCACTCTATAAAAAATACACGGGTATTGAAAAGTAATACAAACCCTTGATTATCCTTGCATTTAAGCATCACAAAAATGGTACAAACAAGCTTTTACAATTCCTTTACATCGTTTTACAGGCAAAAAGCAAGCTGTTTGAACAGGAAACCTAGCTTTGGCCTATTGTTTCATAAAATTTGAAGTACCATGAATTTTCAATTGCACTGCCTATTCATTTTTATCCAATCCTTTATTTCTTGTCACCAGAATTCCGATGACGCACAACCACAGTCGAAGAACATAATTTATCAAACAGATGACAATGGGAATAGCTGGCAGGATGTAAGCAATTCCCTACCCGATAGTATAGACATAAGCTCCATTCTGGTAGCAGATGAAAGGGTTCTACTGGCCTCCTCACAGGGTATGTATACGGCAGCTGTTGGATCTGAAATTCCATCCTGGAAACAGGAAATACTATTTGACAAAAATGTAAGCAAGATATTTGCAGGTAAACCCGGGATATACGGCCGTGTATATCCTTATGGACTTTTCCAGGAGGTAAAGGGAACCGGAATCTGGAAACCGGTCTTTTCAGAATTAACTGAGCATACACCCTTTTGCATTCTGGAAGTTTCTGATGATGACATTCTTGCAGGCTGCGAAAAAGGCATCTTTAAATCCAGCGATCATGGTAAAAGCTGGAAACTTGTACTGGAAGAACAAAGTGTCACCAGCATCATTTCAAATGGAACAACCATCATGGCAGCCAGTTTTCATGGCATCTTCCGATCCATGGACCAGGGTGAACATTGGGAACGCTTGCTCCTCGAAGAACATACAAGACATGACGTGGTCCTTTGTGGAGATGTTTTTTATGCCATTAGCAATCCGGGCGGTAGTTGGAAGGAGATCATGTCAGATCCAGACAAGTATTCCGGTAAACTACGTGTATCTGTAAACGGCGGATTGAAATGGCAGCGGCTCGATGCAGGCTTATTTCAAATGAATTTTATTTTAACTGAACCAGAAAAACAGTTTCCACAAAATGCAATCCGCGATATCATTTGTATAGGCGATCAACTTTTTTGCAGTGTGAGCAGAGGTGTAATGCGCTCTAATGACGGGGGAAATAGCTGGAAACTCGTGCTTCCTGCACATGGAAACAAGCTCTATAGCCTTGCTGTTTCGGGAAAACGTATATATGCCGTTCCGGTATTTAATGGTTGTTAAAAAAGCCCTATTTTTCGGGCATGCTTTTATACCGGTATTTAAATAATAGCAGGTTGTTGCCCTGTTGCCTGCTATTGATTTTGCTATGGCAAACACAAGTTTTCGGACAAAGCCAAGAGGATCTCTTTTCAGAGAACGTAAACCTCGCACTCAGGCGGACCGCAGATGCGTTATTGCGCCTTTCAGGAGACAGCAGCAGCCGGATCCCTACAATAGAGCATCCAAAGGAAGAAATCTGGCGTGTCCAGCTAAATCACCCGTTCCGGTATGAACAACTTCCATTCCTTCTTCAAGCTTCGCTTGACCAATACCAGATCCATCAGGCTTATGAAGTCAAAATACGGCGATGCGATAATGATGCTATCGAATTAGGATACCATCAATGGGACTTAAAAAACAATGCGTCCATCCCATGCGCTGGCAGGGACCTCCCCGAAGACTGTCGGTACATTGAACTTTATTTTGTTCCGTCGAGGACAAAAACAGCAAGCTGGATCATGAAAAGCGCTTTGATCCTCTCAATTTTAGGAGGTCTTGCAGGAATATTGTATGCTTATAAAAAAAGAAATACCCCATCTGAAGTTATTTCGGAAAAGGTATCTGATTGGCTGGAATTTGGAAATTCAAAGCTGGATGTGAGCGGGCAACAACTAAAGCATGGTGCCGTAACGCAGTCACTCACCTTCCGCGAATCAAAATTGTTGTATCTGTTTGCCAGCAATCCGGGGCAATTACTAGAAAGAGACTATATCCTTCAACAAGTTTGGGCAGATGAAGGAGTCTTGATCGGCCGAAGTATTGATGTGTTCGTATCCCGCTTGCGGAAAAAACTTGCCAGCGACAGTTCCCTTCGCATTGTTGCAGTGCATGGTATAGGCTATCGATTGGAAATATTGAAACCAGTGGATGAATCTATATGATACCACTACGCAATTTGTAAATCGGTACCCAAATATGAAAAAAATAACAGGAAATCGAACTACAGTATTACATAAAAAAATGGATTTATAAAGTATGTATTTTTATTTTCTAAACGATTTGATTTTATGCAAACAAACGTTTGTTTGTAATCTAGATTTTGTACGCCCGCACATAAAAATCCGTTTTAATTTTTTCAATAGTAAAATAGTTTCCGATATGGATTACAGAAAAAAGCACGCGTTGAAAAATCAAGCAACCCTGGCTCAAATGCTTAGCTGCCTGATGTTTTTCATGAGTTCATGGGGGCATGCACAAAGTTATGGAACGCGTGGCATGGTTGTCTCGTCAAATGCCATCGCATCCCAGGTAGGTGTAACTATTTTAAAAAAAGGGGGAAATGCCATTGATGCTAGTATCGCTACCGCATTTGCTCTGGCTGTAACGCTGCCCTCTGCAGGAAATATTGGAGGTGGTGGATTTTTGGTATTCTTAAAAAACACAGGTGAAGTGACTACCATCGACTTCCGCGAAAAAGCACCGCTTGCTGCTACGCCCGAGATGTATCTGGATCCAGCAGGACATTTGATTGAAGATCTAAATCACGAAAGTATTAAGGCCATTGGAGTTCCAGGAACTGTTGCCGGCTTGTATTTGGCACACAAAAAATACGGCAAGCTGTCCTGGAAACAGCTCCTACAACCAGCCGTAGAACTTGCAAAAAATGGTTTTGCAATGTCCTGGGAACTCTATCAGGAAGCACAATGGTTGAGCACTAATGCAAAACAAACAAAGTTTATGCGTGACTTTTTCCGGGATACCAGAGGTGCCCAAATACAGCCCGGGCAAATCTGGAAGCAAGCTGCGCTTGCTAAAACTCTTGCTTTGATTCGCGATCATGGGCAAGATGGTTTTTACAAAGGTGAAGTTGCACAAAAGATCGAGGATTACATGCAAAAAAACGGAGGCCTGATCACAAAAAAAGACCTCGAAAAATATACAGCTGTAGAACGCAAGCCGATCAAAGGAAGCTATAAAGATTATGAAATCTATTCCATGGGGCCTCCAAGTTCCGGAGGAATCGCCCTGATAGAAATGATGAACATGATGGAACTTGCAAATCTGGATTCCATCGAATTTAATTCCGCAAAATATGTACATGTATTGGCTGAAGTAATGCGGAGGGCATTTGCTGACAGGGCAGAATATCTGGGAGATCCGGACTTTAATGAGCATATACCTATTGAACAACTTTGTTCCAAATCCTTTGCAAAGAAACGATTTGCCAATCTGGATTGGACAAAGGCCTCTGTCAGTGATTCCTCTCAATTTGGTCAACCCTACGATGGAAATCATACCACCCACCTTTCCGTTGCAGATTCCTCTGGCAATGCCGTTTCTTTAACCTATACACTGGAAGATTGGTACGGATCAAAAATGGGATCCGAAAATTTAGGTTTCATATTCAATAATGAAATGGGCGATTTTAATCCCGTTCCTGGTATAACAACAACAAGTGGCCAGATTGGAACGAAGGCCAATCTCATTGCACCGGAGAAAAGGATGCTTTCAAGCATGACGCCAACTATAGTCACTAAAAATGGAAAGCTCCATCTGGTTATAGGATCACCAGGCGGGAGGACGATTATTAACACAGTTTTTCAAACAGTTCTCAATGTATTGGGATATGGAATGCAGATACGCGAAGCCATAGAAGCTATGAAAATTCACCACCAATGGCTGCCAGATGAAATAGTGTATGAAGAACACTTGATGTCTCCGGACACCAGGAACGCATTAGAGAAAATGGGGCATCACCTGGTTCCTGTTCAAAATCTGGGCTCTCTGATGGGAATCCTGTACGATACGCAGCGAAAACTGTACATGGGAGCTTCCGACTCTTCAGCTCCGGATGGAGCTGCAATAGCTTATTAAAATTGTCCTAAATCCCAGGACTATTTTTTATGTTTTTCCGTACCTTGTAGATGCATATGTATGCTCTCACAAATACTATAATCCGATTTTCAGCTTACGATCTTTTTGCAAAGCTTCGAATGGGTCTGATATTACTTTGTGGCCTTCAGCACGTTTATGTATTTGCACAATGTCCCGGATTGAAAGCGGATGCAGGTCCCGATGTGATCATTTGCAAAAAAGAACAACAAGTTCAATTACAAGGAACAGTCCAGGGTAATTATTCAAAGTATTATTGGACCCCTACGTTTGGCTTAAGTGATCCTACCCTTTTAAACCCGGATATCCTGCTGAAAAATCCAGGCCAATATACCTACAAGCTCATCGCAGAAGGCCATACAAACCAAAATCTGATTATAAATGGAGACTTTGAAAATGGAAACAAAGGTTTTACTACAAACTATCAGCTGTTTAGTTTACCCGGGTGGATACCCACAGGTTATTATGCTGTAGACTCTGACCCGGCTCCTTATTACATACCTGAATTCCAAAATTGCGTGGATCATACGAGCGGAGCCGGTAAAATGATGATTGTAAATGGTGCGGTCGTAGGCGGCCTTGATGTCTGGTGTCAGACAATTTCTGTAAAGCCAAATACAGATTACCATTTTGAATGTTATTTTACCTCCCTTTATCCAACTGCACCTTCCACCATTCGCATTTCATTCAATGGAACGCCGATACATACCGAGCAGCTAAGCTCTGTTACCTGCGATTGGATAAAGTATGAAGCAAGTTGGAATTCCGGTTCCTCCAGTTCGCTATCGATTTGCATGCAGAATATGAATTACATCGGTTGGGGAAATGACTTTGCAATTGATGACATAGGTCTGTTTGAAAAATGTTTTGACACAGACGAAGTAAAAGTCGATGTCGTTCATCTGAACGCGAATGTCGATATATCTTTAAAACCCAAATGCTCTTCGGACACCTTGGTCCTAAGTGGACTTGGCTCTTCCACCGGTTCCAGGATCCGTTACCAGTGGTCCACCGATATCGGCAAAATCATCTCACAAAACGGACTTACCGCAAAGGCACGTGGCTCAGGCACCTATACCTTGAAAGTCAGCTATTCAAATGGAAATTTGTACTGTGAAGAGGAAGCTTCCATAGAATACCAGGCCCCGGAGGAATTATCCGGAAGCCTTCTCCAAAATGGAATGATCAATTGTAAGCAGGATAGCAGCATACTTCATATGAAAATGAATCGCGGAAGTGGTTCGTATGCATTTGAATGGTCACTTGACAGCAATCGGATTATGGGCGTTTATAAAGATTCCATATGGATCCGAAGCGCAGGCACATATAGGGTCACCGTTACCGATTTGCAAACGCATTGCATGCTTGCCCAGGAAATGGATGTGAAATCGGATACATTGAAACCAAAGGCTCAAATTTCCGGAGAGCATGTGATCGATTGTCTGCATCCCACTGTAATGTTGCGTTCTGAATCGACAGATACCTCCGCATATTTCAATGTATGGATTACCCCTGATAGTGCCACCTTTGGTAATAAAATAAGTATACAAGCATCAGAAGCCGGATTCTACCAATTGTTCGTAACGGACCTCCGTAACTTTTGCGAAGACACTACGGAATGGGAAGTAAGGGTAGATACACTTGCGCCTTTACTGGAATTGGGATCAGACCTAATCATTGATTGTCTGCAGGATTCCGTAACTATCCGAAATCTCCTCACCAACCCAGGTTCAGGATTCACATATCAGTGGATGATCGACAATATGCCCTTGCAAACTGAAATGCAATATCAGGATAAATTCATAGATTCCAGTTCATTCATCAGGCTGCGCATTGTCAATGACACAAACGGATGTTCGGCAATAGACAGCATCCAAATTTGGGACAATCGGAAGCTCCCCGTTTTTCAGCTGGCTCCAACTGATACGCTTACTTGTATAAAGAACCAGGTCCAATTGCAGGCGATTGTCAACCCTACAGATTCTTTCTTGTTTGAATGGTCCACACGATCTGGTCGGATTCTTTCAGACAATCACATTGTAAATCCTCTTGTTGGAAGCAGTGCATGGTATAATATTAAAGTTACAAATCCTGCCAATGGTTGTGTAAAAGAAGATTCCCTGTTTGTTAATGAAGACAAGCAAGTGCCAATTGCAGTATCAGGACCTGACGGAGTTTTTCAATGCAAGGACAGCCTTGTTGAAATCGATGGTTCCTTAAGCCGCACAGGACCCCAGTACTCATTTCAATGGTTTAGTGCAGATGGTCAAATTCATAAAATATTAAATGGTGGCCATAAAATTTTAATAGCCGGACCTGGTCATTATCGGTTGATTGTAGTTGACCTCATAAACGGATGCAGCGACACTGCACTATCTATCTTTACAGAAGATCTGGACAAGCCTAAAATTACTATCCTTACACCGGATACCCTGACCTGCAAAAATAAATTGGTAAGCATAATTGCTTCAGCCTCCTCAGCGAATGGAAACGCCCTGAAGCTATCCTGGAAGGGCCCTGCCGGTTCGCAGATAGATTCTTTGGATACACCTGAATGCAAAGCTCCCATTCCCGGATTGTATCAACTAACCGCTACAGACACGGTAAATGGCTGTCAGACTTTGGCTCAGACGGTAGTACACATAGACACTTTGAACCCTGTATCTGATGCAGGCCCTGATGTGAGATGGATTTGTGGTGATACCATTTTAGTAATTCACGGCATTACACCGGATAGCTCTGAAAAGTATACATTTCATTGGAACACTGTCAATGGGCTTATCGCTGGCAATCCGGATGACAGCACTATTACTGCGACTTCTCCGGGCCAATATAAACTCCGTCTGGAAAATAAAGTCAATGGCTGCTGGGCAGTGGATAGCATGACGATTATTGCAGATACAACTGCCCCTCGCATTCATCTTGAAAGCCATGATATCTTAAGTTGCTCGCGTCTACTTGTCACAGTATCCTCTGTGGGTTCCAGGACGGGCATCCAAAGTAGATACCTGTGGCAGAGTCCGGACGGGCATATCAGCGGCAATTCTTCCGGAACAGAAATTCAGGTAGATCAGCCAGGAACGTATACTTTGCACATTACAGATACCAGCAATTATTGCAGTGCACGCGATAGTATCATAATTTTTGCAGACCTGGTCAAGCCTGTTATAAATTTTTTACCTGCAGCTATACTGAATTGCAAGACAAAATCGGTCGAATTAATAGCTGCATATCGGTCGGCAGGACCAGATCCATTGTTTCACTGGACCACTCAAAATGGCTCCATTTTGTCCGGAGAACATTCTGATCATTGCATCGCAGAGAAAGCAGGAATGTACCGGCTTAAAATTACAAACCCTAAAAATGGCTGCGAAACCGAAGACAGCATAGCCCTTCTGGAGGATACAAACATTCCGACTGATTTTACTTTTAAGATACAGCAACCATTATGTCCAGGTGATTCAGGCACCATTGAATTGCTACAAACTTCCGGAGGGCAGCAACCCTTAAGGTATCTTCTGGATGGCATCCCTGTAAATGCCCCACGTATTGAACATGTCCCGCCTGGAATCCACCACATGCTCCTGGCAGATGCGAACGATTGTTCGGTTAGCAAGGACATATTCGTTGAAACGCCCAGTTCGATAACTGTACAATTGCCGCAGGAAGCCTTTATCCTGCCAGGCACAGCGTATACAATGAACCCGCTTTTTTCCATACCCCCTGATTCTATTGCCTGGATGAACTGGAGTCCACCTGAATTCCTCAATTGTTCGGATTGCCCAAATCCATCTGTTTCCGGACTGTCAGAGGATACGCAATTTATGCTACAGGTTTCCAGCAGTTCGGGATGTATTACCAAGGCAAGCATATTAATTCATGCATTCCAAAAAAAGATTTGGATTCCGAATGCATTCAGCCCTAATGGAGATCAAATCAACGACCTGTTTTACCCCAGTATTCCAGATGGATCGTATACCCGTATCCGAAACTTCCTCATATACAATCGCTGGGGTGAGGAAGTATATCGAAAAAATGATATCCAGCATAATACAATGCAATCAGGATGGGATGGGCGCTTTTCAGGACAACAAGCGAGCCCGGGAGTGTATGTATATCTTATCGAAGTGGAGTGGAACGATGGGACCACTGAAAAGTTCTCCGGAGATTTGAATTTAATCAGATGATTGAGTGCAAATACCTTATTGATTTTTCTATAATATAACTTCCAAATAGTTTTTAAATCGAGTTTGGAACCCAAAAGATTCTATTCTCTTATATACGATGAAAGGAATTTCTTCTTGAATATTTAAGATAGGAATTCCTATTCACATTTTTCGAGTCCGCTTGCAAATATTCCTTCAGGCAAGGATTCACACACTGTGTATGTAATTTGTGCACTCAAATAACCTTTGACAGTGCCTGAAAAATATGAAGGAGTTCCACTCTTAAGCTTGGCTTCACAATTAATTTTAAAATTACCAACTTCACTGTCGTTATTACAACCTTTCAAATTCTTTGATCCTAACATTTTTCCCAAGCAGCAGGTTAAAGCCTTTAATTCATTACCCTTCAAACGATCTGACAAATTATTACTAATGTTTAAACTTTTTCCATAAGAAGCACTAATATCTTTGCCTGTAAGCAGATCATAATAATAGTCAGGATCGTCATTGTATGAAAAACTGAAATTATAATCCAAAACATCTGCTGGCGATATCAAATCTGGAACCACTTCTAAACTGAATCCATTTACTGTAAAGCTTTCGATTGTAGCATCTGATGGCACATTAAAAAGGTTCCGGATATCACTTTCGGAAATGGATTTATATGCATAAAAATCCGATCCCTGAAATGTATTTTCAAACGGGAAATATTTGCTCTCATTATATTGAACTTTACGGCTATCTGTGCACGAAACTAGCAGAGCGCCTACCCCTAAAAGCACAAAACTGATATATTTCATCGCATTTTAATTTAAGGTGAATAATACAAATACTTTTAAAACTGAACATGAAGGCCAAACTCTCCAAATGGAGCTTTGGCGTAATTTATGGCTGCATGTATATAAAGCTTACCCAACCTGACAGCTCCCCCTACACCAATAAATAATGGAAAATTGTTTTTTAATGCAATAGTCACCTCGCGATTCCCCTGATCCGGATCTTCGCGGTAGCTTGCATCCAAATTTGCAGTCTGAAATCCAAGGCTACCATAATAATAACCATGCTTTCCACTCCGCCCTGCTTCCGTATGGACATAATGACTGAGATAATCAAAATAATTACCGCCTTTTAAAAGCTGCATTGCATAGCCACCCGTCCAATACCAATCTTTAATTTTTAAATACTGTCCGATGTCATGTTTTATGCCGACTCCAAATAGTGTTAATTTTCCAAAATCCCCTTTAAAATCATAACTAGTAAACCGCAGGCTCAATTCTGTACCATATAAGCCACCTACACTTAACTGCGGAACAGCCATAGGAAAAACTACCACATCCGCACCTCCCTGGAAATAAAAGGAAGTTCCATTAACACCCTCAACTTCCACTATTTTATTTTCCCCTACAATGGTTGGCACTTTTAAAGTAGTAACGGGCTCAAAAGGATACTCCGTAGTCCCCGAAAAAGTCCTGAGATTTTCCGATACGTAGCCTGCCATACTCGTAATTCCGATCCGGAAATAAAGTCCGGTATCAATCTTCCCGCCCACATTCCAGCCGGAATGAAAAACTCCAGCCATCAAATCCGGCAAGGGCTGTAAATAAGCTTCCTTATTCGATCCAGAATAACTTTGTAGCAAATCGTCAAAAGTCTGGGCATTCATCATAAAAGATTCAAACGCCAACAGTAAAATCATCAATCGTCTCATTCCTTTATTTTTTACAATTGTATTACAAAAAATGAACAAAACTGATGAGGTGCATTATTCTGTATAGAAATTTTTCTGCTAAGGTTGCGGAAAATCGGTTTTCCTAACTTTTATAGATTTGTCCGCAAGAAATCTCTATTCTCAAGGATCTAATTTATTGGATTTAATTTCAGTAAACTATAACTATAATTTAAATCAATATGTCTATCTGTCCGCAGAAGAATACCATGCTAATAAAAACCTCTAAGTGATTCTATTTCTGTCTTTTATAATCTATTATCTGATGCATATAGCGATCATTTTATTGGTATCTATCAGTCTATGAAACATTCCTCTTTGTAAAATGAATCCTCCTGACACAGTGAAAGAAACCCTTTTTAAATCAAATCTAAAATGCTCACGCTACTTCCAAAATAGAAGCAGACAATGCATTAAATTGCATGCTGAAAACAAGCTAAAAAGAGTACCATTGAAAACTTTTCACGGGTATATATTGCCAATCCTTTTACTAGCTTTAGGTTCCTTTGGAAAAATCCACAGTCAGTCATCTCTTGAATTTCGGGTGATAGGATATTATGCCGGATCCTCTGTTCCGATTGATAGTTTCCAGACGGATAAATTAACCCATCTGATTTTTTGTTTTGGCCATCTGCAAGGCAATCGACTGCATATCCATAATTCACAGGACAGTGCAACCATTAAAAAAATGGTTCAACTGAAAAGCAAACATCCATCTCTGAAAGTGATGCTTTCACTTGGCGGTTGGGGAGGATGCGAACGCTGTTCAGATGTATTTGACTCACAAAAAGGACGCGAGGAATTTGCACAATCGGTCAGAGAAATATCTGCCTATTTTAAAACAGACGGCATTGATTTAGATTGGGAGTACCCTGCCATAAAAGGCTTTCCTGGCCACAAGTACAATGAAAGAGACCGCAGTAATTTCACTGCCCTGGTGCAAGAACTTCGAAAAATCAATGGTCCGGATTTTGAAATCAGTTTCGCTGCAGGAGGATTCACAGAATACATTGAATCCTCTATAGAGTGGAAAGAAGTCATAAAATATGTCAACTTTATCAACATCATGTCTTATGACATCGTACATGGCTTTAGCACTACCAGTGGACATCATACCGCCCTCTACTCTACTCCCATGCAAAAGGAATCTGCAGACCATGCCATACAACTATTGTTATCTCATGGTGTTCCTCCGAGCTATTTGGTTATCGGTGCCGCCTTTTACGGACGCTTCTTCAAAATTGACGAAGGCTATCCTGTCGATTTATACATGCCATGCAAATTCACGCATGGCTTTTCTTCAAAATTCTCAACAGATAGCCTTTCAAAGCAAAATGGTTTTGAAATGAAATGGGATTCCATTGCACAGGCACCCTATGCAATAAACCCGCAAAGGAGACTGCTTGCAAGTTATGACAATAATATTTCGGTTGCACTAAAAACACAATATGCCCGAACACATAAACTGGGTGGCATCATGTTCTGGCAATTGCTCGACGACCGATTGCGAAATGGACTTCTGGAAACGATTCATGCAAACAAATAAAACCCAGCTGTCCAAAACGACTTAAACTGACAAACGTTCGGCACAGTCACATACGTTCTACTCAGAACCAAGTACCATTACACGAAACCCGTATAATTTTCCTTCGCATGTGGCTTGTACAAAATACACCCCAGGCGTCATGTCCTGAAAATATCCATGATACTCTTTAAGGCAAGTGCCTTCGAAGGACCTCGAATACAGAAGTTGGCCAGATGAAGCATAAAATCGAATGTACTGAAAAGCTCTATCACTGATAATTCGAAAAGAGCCCATATTGGGATTGGGAAATACCTGAATCCCGGTATGCTGCAGTTCTTCGTTCGAAACCGGAACACAAAGTACTGTAAATTTTTTCCTACATGCATTGCTATCCGTGACGATCAAGGATATGGATTGATCGCCCGTTTCAAAAGTGTCCGTTTGAACGCCATTAGCCCACAGATAGTAATACCTTGCCATTGAATCTTCTGGAACAAAATAAAACTTACATCTGTTAGGCATTGAGCCAGGAAGTGCAACGATATTCCCTTTGATTTCAGGATACATGACAATATCTTTCGAAGCAAGCCCCAGACAACCATGCACATCCTTTATTTGGACCGAATAGCTGCCAGCCTTGTTGATACGGACAGATTGTGATTGCTCCCCTGTACTCCACAAGTAACTCGTAAAAGTATCCGTGCGAAGCTGTATCGTATCTCCTGCACAAAATGCATAGGGCCCATATATAGCACACTTTGGTTCCGGTCTTACCTCAACAAAAAAGCGTGTTCGTATAAGTGAATGACCCAGACAGCTGAGGTGCAATTCAATTGAATATCCGCCCGAAGTATCAAATTGCAGGGCAATTTGGTGGTCATTTAGAATATTCAACGGAGCCCCCATACAGGAAATCACCTGCCCTGAAAAACCATATCCTAACTTTACAAGATTTGAATCACTCAATACAAGAGGCTGGCCTTTACAAATTGCAAAGCTATCAGCACCTAACCATTTAGAATTGTATATCAAAGGACTTCCGCCGGAAATAGCATTCAAACGATGACTCCGGTTTAAATTATAATCATTGTCATTCGGTAAAAGTACGCGATCCTTACTCATCAGTATTCCATAAGCATCATAACGCACCAATATGAAATAGGATTGATTGGGGGTGGCCTTTGGGAAAAATACGCCAACACTGAAATTGGTATCGAGCAATACGCTGTCGCTTCGAAGCAGGGCTGCACGACGGTCGACGATCTTTGTGGAATCAGATGGATCGCGCAATTCCACCAATACCCAGCGGAGGATATCCTTTGGAATGACCTTGATTTGCTCATTCCCTGGATAGTTAAAAGGTGTTCCCTTAAAAGGCTGCGTGCTTTGCATCACAGGTTTTGGTCCGCTGAAGCATTCCGGATCAAGAGGAATTTCAATTTTTGCAACAACAGGTGGTGGAATACATCGACCCGGAAGATTTGCATCCATCCAGTTTAGTCTGTTACGTATCCAACTCTTGAACCGGGTCATTTCATCCGTATAGGAAAGCGCAATGTAGGCATTGAATCCACCTGGATTTGTACCCAGAATTTTCCATTTGCTAAAATGCCTTTTCTGTGCTGCATCCAAAGTATCAAAGGCATAGCGATTCAGATATGCAAACAAATACGATGTATCAAGTAAGGTTTTGCGTAGTTCAAGATAGCGGCACTTCACCGCATTGACATAATTGCTGTCTCCAAGAAGCCTTCTCCACATGATCGGCGTTGGCAACGTTGCAGGAACACAACCATCATACATCCAACCCGTAGTCAAGGGTCCTGAACAAAAGCTGGCATTCCCAAAAGCAAAATTATAATCCCATACAGGACCAGCCTTCAACATACCCTTCGACCCATCTGCTTCAAGCTTTTCCTTATAAAAATAGCTGCTCGCCTTATAAGCATCGATATTCCGTGAAAATTCATTGATTAGAAAATAGTCAATAAACGAATTGACGCTTATGTATTTCTTGTAGCCATTCTTTGGGTCAGCAAATCCAGGTGACGCAATGAGCAGTTCAACAGAATCAATAAATTTATGGATATAATCCTGTTGAACAGCCTTTATATCATTGGAATCGGGATAATGATACAACCAGGTAATATCCTGATTGCTGGTAGATTTAACTTTTGAAACAAAACCTAGATCGGAAGCGTTGTTCTTTTTATCGATCTTCATAATATAACCACCTGTCAAATCTCTGCCGGTGGTGTCCACCTCAGTTAGTTTTGCGACATCCACCCTGTTTTTATCTCGCTTGATAGATTCCATGAGAATATACACACCCACATATTCATTATTCAGAATCAACTCACAAAAACGCGTTCGGGGACCCCAATGGCCCATCTCATTCCAAAGATGATACGTCAGCACATTGCGAAGCAGACTGATATCATTGTAGGGTGCATATAAAACCCAATCCTCCTCCTCAGGCATACCAATCAATGCCGCATTCAGGTCACTGCCTGTGAGACTATCCCTCAATTCAAGGCCGTATTGCTTTTGAGGATATGCCTGAGAGCTGTTTCCTCGGGTCTCTATTGCGATAAAATTATTGTAATTGAAGATCTGGTCTTTTACTTTATTCATTTTGCCCGGACCATTATATATGATCTTCATATGTGCAAGTACCTTAGGCTCGTTGCCTATTGTTTTGCCACGGGTGTCAATAATACAGATTGGGAGATTTGAAGAATCCAGTTTCACTGACTGTGCATATAGGGTGATCCCAAGAATCGCAAAAAATAAAACGAGATACTGCTTCATGTTTAGGCATAATATTAAAACATGTAAATCTAATCCAAAACAGAGTAAAGTGTAAGCTTCAAAATTGAATTCCTAAAGAAAAATTAGCGATCAACATTACTTTGTGCGTAAGTACTAACAAGTCGCCAGCCCTGGTATTATTTAGAAACCAGATCCACCTAAATTATTAACCCAGGAATAATGATCAAATTAACTTAAAGTGTATTTTTACATAGTTCATTCAAAACAAAACCTATGACCTATTCTGCTAAAACCTTGTATTACTTTGCAATTTATGTCCTGTTTACCGGGCTACTCTTAGTAGCCATACCAGGCACGTTTACATCTTTGCTCCATTTGCCTGAAATACCTGAAGGATGGGCAAGGATCTTGGGCCTACTGGTACTCGTAATTGGCGTGTACGACTACAGCATCGCTAAAAATGAACTGGCTGTTCTCATTCAATTGTCTGTCTACACCCGGCTAATGTTTGCTTGTGGCATTTTATTGCTCATTGTTTTTTCCCAAATGCCAATGGAAGCTTTACCCCTGGGACTCATTGATGCGGGTACCGCAGTTTGGACCTTCATGGCATTAAAATCAGAATCCAAAAAATGAGCTACCCAAGGTTTGGTACTTTAAGCTTTCAATCATAATTCAAAGCCACTGCGATCAAATGCTTGGCGTGTAAAAATGCAAACAAGCTACCTTCGTCTAGTTGGTATTAGCACACTACAGCTTTTAGACTCATGGAATCCCGAACCAAACACACATACCGGACTTCACTGTATGAATTCGTTCAAGAGGTTTGGGTTATTTGCCCACAGTGCGAGAAAAAAGCTATTGTGCATTCCGGCACCTTCCACACCATGAGAAACGAAAGTCACACAGTCCGGATCAGCTGCATCCATTGCGGTTATTCGAAATCACTTGACCATGTTATCCACCGGGAAGATAAAAAACAAAAGAAAGGAAACATACTGATTTTTGGTGCCCCTGTAGATCCTTTTTTTCATCTTCCGCTATGGCTGCAGGATACCTTTTCAGGAGAATGTTTTTGGGCATATAACATGGAGCATTTGGATTTCCTAGCACAGCATATCGGTGCAAAATTAAGAGAACGCAACGGCTACAAACACCAGGTAAAGAGCATTGCTGCCCGGCTTCCAAAATGGATCTCAGAAGCACATCACCGCGACAGTCTTTTAAAATTAATTGAAAAACTTAAACTCAAATGATCCTTTTCTTTTGAAGCTGTAAAATCAATCGATTCTAACCTATGGCCATTAAAAATTTCAAACTAAAGAAAAATCTAAACATGTTGATACTGCATTCGGCATCGCCACTAATCAAATCAAGTCTTAGCATATCGACCATTTTAATAGCCAAGAAATACCCGCATTAAGAAAACTACATGACCTGTCTAAACACCATTTGATTAACAATAATAATATTCCATGCAAAAAAATAAATCATGAAAAAAAAGTTATTAAATCTCGCCTTAATTCTGAGCTCTCTTTTTGGATATTTAGAATGGGGAACAGAAAACCATTCCTTTTTATTCCAAGCTGAGGCCGAAATACTAAACAAATTATTCTCGGATCCCAATTCAGTAGTGCATCCCTTTACACTATTACCTCTGTTTGGTCAGCTTGTGCTTGCAGCCAGCCTTTTTCAGAAGCAGCCCGGAAAAATTCTAACATATGCGGGCATAGGCTGTATTGGTATACTGCTTGCATTTATGTTTGTGATAGGAATTTTAAGTGCAAACTGGAAAATACTCATTTCTACAATTCCCTTTCTGGTTCTTTCGGCATATACCATCATTCAGTACAGATCAAAATAACAAGGGTTTGGATTTGAAACCAAAATTATAAATTATCCATTTGACCAATTATGCATAGACAAATAGCGTCACCAGAATTCATTACATGAATATAGTATTATTAAAATAATATGGAGAAGGTTCAATTCTTATACATCCATTCATCTGCAAAATTTCTTTAGCTCATGGAAACGAAATATTCTAACGTTCACTTAGCAAGCCAAGTGTATCTGAGTCTTGTACCTTTTGCTGGTACAGTTCTTGCGTTCGGAATCGGGTATGTAGATTATCATATATATCTTCCTGTATGGCTGTTAAATACGGCGATCATGATCATTGCATCGTGGCACCTTGGACTGCATTCGATCCGCAATCAGAATAATGCTCAAAGAAAATTAGTCCTTGCAGGCTTCTTTCTGATTATCCCCTTCATACTTGCGTCTATGTTTGCCGGCTTGGGGCCACCCCCTGAAACTCCTGAGAAATGGGTACTGACAGCAACAGAGCAACAAATCCGGTATTTTATGCTGACCGCAATCGGCACGTTCGTTGTTCTGGGTTTTACACTTATAAAAAGTCATTTAAAATCGAAGGGTGAACATTTTTATTCCCTGTTAGGACAAACTGCTTTACTCATTGCTATTCCCCTGTTTGTTATCAATATGTTGTTTTGGGGATTTTATTTACCCGCATATTTTAAGGTATATACAACATCTGGTTTAGTCACCTCTCCGGATTGGTATCAGCCGATACAAAAATTATTTGGAATGATTTCGGTGTTTGAAGTAGCCCTCACATATGTTGCCACCTTTTTATTTGCAAAGGCATTGCATATCACAGATTACATTGGACGAACCGGAATGTGGATATACAGCGTATTATGTGCCATTGGATTTATACTGATCGTTCTTTCCCCATTCCTGGCAGAACCTTTCTTTACCCTGGGAAATATCGTGTCGATCCCCGCATTTCCATTTCTTATGCCCTACTTCATGGGAATACATTTAGTAAAGTCATGTGCAAAATAAAATTCATGAGTACCATCCAAAAATCCGAATATCTGAAATTAAAAAATAGCAGCATATTTTAATAGTCAAAACACTAGTAAGAAAGTCCCTACTCAGGAACATTGCATATTTACTGATACCAGTTTTTTATGCACACATCACAAGTCTCCGTAAAATAATTTATATAAATTGTTACCTTTAGAACCAAGAATACTTAACAACTCTGGTAATTAATCATTCCATGTATTTGTAATTAGAATATTCCTAACAAGACTCTTGTTTCTATGAAGCACTTCTTTCTTATATTTCTTCTTGACATTGCGGCATCGCTGAGTGCTCAATCCTATCCCGATAAAATTGGAGTTGGCTTGGATGGCATCGGAGGCATCGCACTGGAATTTCCTAACCTTACGCATACTGCAGCAGGATGGCAAAGTGTTGCAACAGGCAATTCCGCAAATATAGATTCTTCAGGTTGGCCGACTGAGGATTTCCGTGTAGTGTTCTTTGATCACAGGCCCACCAATGCATGGAACAATGCGCCTGATGATCCTGACAAATATGTCGTGGATTTGAGCGGCCTCTATACCTTGTCGTTTAAAGGCCAGGCCAATCTCAGCTCCTGGAGCGATGCCCCCATTGAATTTCGAAATAAAAACTACAATCCTGCCAAGAACGAGACAACAGTTGAACTGTACTTTCCACCTGGCGGTAGCAAAGATTCTCTCTTGCTCGGACACTATGGATTTTTGATGGTGAATTTTCTTCAAACAAATTTTGCAACAGGTATTAAAGGTGTCAAAGAGATCCGGCTGCTGCGGCCCAATTATCCACACAACAGTTTGCAAATATTCCGAACAGACTACTTAAATGCACTCAGTCCTTTTAGCTCACTACGTTTTATGGACTTCATTAAAACCAATAATGCAAATATAGCTTATCCCAAAAAACAAAGCTGGACCGAACGTCAGCATCCTACAAATGGCATATATACGAAAGGAGCTCCCTGGGAAACAGTGATCGCATTGGCGAATTATACGGCTAAGGATATCTGGATTAATATTCCTGTAGATGCAGACAGCAGCTATATTGCAGAACTTGCCTTGCTCATGCATAAAAGCCTCCGGCCGGAAATACACATCTATCTGGAATACAGTAATGAGGTATGGAATGCAGGATTCACCCAATATAAATACAACTACGATGCAGTTCTCCAGTCCCCTGAAGATGCGGACATTCGCAGCAGTACACCTTGGGATGACCGCAGAAGAGCCCGCAGGGTAGCCAAGCAAGTCATTCGCATCGGACAGATTTTTGAAAACATAATGGGAATTTCCGTTGCCTCGCAGAGTCGAATACGACCCATCTTTGCATGGCAGGTAGGCGGTTACCTGACATGGTACGACGACGTTCTCAATTGGATAAATGCCACATATGGCCCTCCACGTAATTACCTCTATGGAATCGCTTCCGCCCCGTATTTCGGAGAAGGCAATCCAATGCCCAATGCAAGCCCGCAACAAATTGTACAAACAATGTCCAACAACAGCGATGCACTTTTAGCGAACATACGTACGTTAGCTGGATATGCTTCACAATGGAAAATCAAACACCTGCAGTATGAAGGTGGTCCGGACAATGGTGGTGGAAGCACCGTAAACATCGCAAACCGCATCCGCGCAAATCGGATTCCGGAAATGAAAACAGCCGTTCTTCACAATTATAGAGATAATTGGTTTTCCGCAAACGCACATGGAAATGCCCAACCAGGCACCAATGACCTTATCCATTACTTTGTAATGAGCGGAAATGTCAGCAGATACGGCTGCTGGGGAGCCACAGAAGATTTGGAACATATTAAGAATCTTTCCAGGGCTCCAAAATATGACGCATTATGCCAGTTAACGGGACGCTGCGGAAATGAACCACGCGTTTCCCTCACCAATCCCTCAAACAACGACCGCGTACCTGTGAATGCACCATTAAGCATATCTGCCTCCGCCTCGGATCCAGACGGTTCCATCCAGAAAGTTGAATTTTTTATAAATGCAACATTAATTGGAACAGACAGCCTTCCGCCCTATTCTGTTCAGTGGACACCCACTCAAGAGGGATCTGTTGCTGTGTTGGCAAAGGCAATCGATAATGATAATAAATACACTTGTACAGATGCGATCCGCTTAGAGGTCATCGAAAAAGTAACAAGCATCCAGTCAGAAACAAAAAATGTGAAATTTCAAACTTTTCCACAACCCTTCAAAGACATTCTTCATGTGGATCTATTTACAAACGACCAAAGTCCAAAGGTACTCGAACTCCGGAATGCTCTTGGAGAACTTCTAAGGAGACAAGAAATCAATACAACAAAAATCCAATTGAACGATCTGCAGTATCTCCCAGCTGGCCTCTATGCCTTGGTACTTAAAACATCTTATGGTAGATGTAGTAAAATAATTATGAAAGCAGAATAATATGAAAACAGACCCATAGA
Organism: uncultured Saprospiraceae bacterium; assembly: GCA_964507535.1. Taxonomy (GTDB): domain Bacteria; phylum Bacteroidota; class Bacteroidia; order Chitinophagales; family Saprospiraceae; genus Vicinibacter. Next base: position 31,460 of record CAZDQG010000016.1, on the reverse strand, counting down.
CACCTATTTAAATTACGGATATTAGACCTTGGACACAATAATCAATTGGACATGCGATTGAATATGAAATGGACATCACAAAAAATACTGGGTGCAATCCTCGTTCTGGTCGCACTAATCGGTTTCGTTTCTGTAGCTGATGAATTCCGACATATGGGAGAACTTTTAGGCGTCTGCAGCATTCTGGCTGCAGGGTTGATCTTACTAATCGCAGAAGCTAAACTGAAGATATTTCAAGGCATCGCACTACAATGGATCTCCTATTGCCTGATATTGAGTATTCCATTAGGTGGTGTAGTATTAGATAATATGGTCATGGGAATATCAATTGGACTATGTGCTGGAGTTGCACTGTCATGCTCACTTCGTAAAAATGATTAAATCATTTTAAACGTATCAAGGTCACATATAATTTTATAATTTTACAAATTAATATGTGCCAGAATTCATGTATCCCTGTTTCTCTGCACGCCACATATTATTTACCTTTAACCGTATTTTAAATAAACAAATTTTAGCTTGAAGAGAACAATTAAATACTATCGCATTATATGGTTAAAACATGATTTACCAGCAGGTCTATCTGTTTTTCTGGTCGCTCTTCCCCTGTGTCTTGGAATAGCATTGGCATCCGGTGCCCCTTTATATTCAGGATTATTGTCTGGTATTATTGGGGGCATGCTTGTCTCTCTAGTCAGCGGTTCACAATTAGCAGTTTCAGGACCTGCTGCAGGATTGACGACTGTTGTGTCTGCTTCGATTCTTTCATTAGGTGATTTCCGCACTTTTTTATTAGCTGTAATCATAGCAGGTATTTTTCAATGTGCATTAGGTCTTTTAAAATTGGGTGAAATTGCAAATTACTTTCCTTCCTCTGTGATCAAAGGCATGATGGCTGCTATTGGCATCATTCTCATTTCAAAACAAATTCCTATTGCATTAGGATATGATCAACCGGACTTTTGGACAAGTGGATTTGTACCTATTTTTAGCACCGATCATTTTCTAGGAAATATAGAAATATTCTATCACCATATCACCCTTGGCGCAGTTATGATCTCTCTGATTTCTATTGCTTTACTTGGGCTACTACAACATCAGGTTCCAATAAAATTTAGAATCATACCAGCGCCACTGATTATTGTACTACTCGGAATTATAGCCGGAGTTCTTTTCATACTTTTTCCACACCTGGCTCTTAAGCAAAGTCAATTTGTGAATATCCCACAGAATGTTTTTGCAAGTATTTCCTTTCCGGATTTCGGAAAAATATTTACCTCGTCTGATATCTTTAAAGATGGTCTGCTCATTGGAGTTTTAGCCAGCCTGGAAACCCTGCTCTGTATAGAGGCGATTGACAAACTGGATAAACGGGACCGGATAACACCAGTAAACCGTGAATTAATGGCTCAAGGTATCGGAAACATGGCATGCGGCCTGTTGGGAGCTTTGCCTTTAACAGCCGTAGTTGTCCGCGGCTCAGCAAACGTAGACGCAGGAGCGCGCACAAGACTTTCAGCATTTACTCATGGCATGTTTCTATTGATTGCTGTCTTGATATTTCCTTTTGCATTAAATAAAGTTCCGTACGCATCCCTGGCTTCCATCCTCATCATAACAGGCTACAATCTGGTAAAACCCAAATCGTTCAGCTATATGTGGATGCTAGGACCCAAACAGTTTATTCCTTTTATTTTAACAATAATTGTCATTCTTTCAACAGACTTACTAATAGGCGTTAGTATCGGATTATTGATTTCTATCTATTTCATAGTCCAAAATAACTTTAAAGCAGAGTATAAAATCTCAAAAACGAGCATAAACGGAATTGAGACGTATTACATTAAACTCAACAGTAATGTAACTTTTTTAAATAAAGTAAAGCTACGCAAAGTACTTGATGAGGTTCAAGAATATTCTGTCTTGACTATTGATGGTAGCAATTGCAATTTTATAGATTATGATATCCTTGAGATCATCAGTGCCTTTGAGAGCAAGGCACATGATCGCCACATTGATCTTCATTTAATGGAAATTGAAAAAGTTAATATTACTGCACTTCATTAGTACACAATTGAAAATCATTTTTGAATACAATCTGTAAGTTATTTTCTAATGCAGAAAAATTATAAAACTTTATAGAATTCCTATTATTCCGCATTTTATGATGCCCTTTTTTTTGAAACATATTTCCCGGAATGTTTGGATATTATCTGCCGTAAGCCTTTTCACCGACATGGCAAGTGAGATGCTCTACCCTGTCATGCCTTTATATCTTAAAAGCATTGGATTTACTACAATATGGATTGGCATCCTGGAAGGAGTCGCAGAAGCAACTGCAGGTCTCAGTAAGGGTTATTTTGGAAAACAATCAGATGTATCCGGACGCCGCATTCCGTTTATCCAGCTGGGATACTTTCTGAGCGCACTTTCCAAACCCCTGATGGCCTGTTCCATTGCACCATTATGGGTTTTTCTTGTACGAACAACAGATCGCCTGGGAAAAGGAATTCGAACCGGAGCCCGAGATGCAATGCTTTCATCGGAATCCAAACCAGAACATAAAGGACGCATATTTGGATTTCACCGGTCGATGGACACCTTGGGCGCATTTCTTGGACCATGTATTGCACTTCTATATTTATACCTACACCCTCTGGAATATAAAAACCTATTTCTGCTTGCTTTTATTCCCGGTGTGTTGGCAATATGTGCAAGTCTTCTGCTGCGCGATAAAACACATAATTCACTCCCCGGAGATACAACTGAGTCGCGGCTGGCATTTCTAAAATATTGGAAAAAAAGTCCACTGGAATATCGCAAACTGGTTATGGGGCTCCTGATATTTAGTTTATTTAATAGTTCAGATCTCTTTCTGCTTTTAAAATTGAAAACTTCAGGAATTGATGATGTACATGTGATCGGAGCATACATATTTTACAATCTCGTCTATGCTGTCTTTGCATTTCCAATTGGAATCCTCGCAGACAGAATTGGAATGAAGTTAACGCTTGTTTCAGGATTGATACTGTATTCCATATGTTATTTTGGTATGTCCTATACATCGGAAGTGCCTCTTGTCTTTGGATTGTTTTTCGTATACGGTATATATGCAGCAGCAACAGAAGGTATCTCAAAAGCCTGGATATCACATGTAACCGATAAAAAGGACATTGCAACAGCAATCGGAAATTTTGCAGGACTGCAAAGTATTTGCACGCTGATAGCCAGCTCAATGATGGGGTTTATCTGGTACTATTTAGGTCCGGAATTTGCTTTTGGATTATCCGGAGCTATAAGCCTGCTGGTTGCCCTCTATATTTCAAAATTGTTAAATCCCCTATCTAGGTAATACGCACACATACACTTTTCCCAAATTTTAAAAATATAAAAATCACAAGACTTCCATGGATCACATTTTGGGCATTCGAATGGAAACCATTCCCGAAAAATATTTTGCAGGTAAAAAACTTGAAATGTCCTTTTCAGATAATAGAACCAAGGTGCTATGGCAAGGTTTTATGCCTGCATTAAAGGACATTAAAAACAAAAAAAGTTCTATTTTGTATTCTCTGCAAATATACCCACCGCAATTTTTTGAATTTTTTAATCCGGATCAGTGCTTCACAAAGTGGGCGTTAACGGAAGTTTCTGATTTTAGTGACATCCCTGCAGGCATGCACCCTTTCACGCTTCCGGAAGGGTTATACGCCGTTTTTCTTTTCAAAGGAACGCAGGAACATGCTGAAAGCACCTTTCGGCACATATTTTACGAATGGCTGCCTGTATCCGGCTATGTTTTAGACCAAAGGCCCCACTTCGAAATTTTAGGCTCCGCTTTTAAAAAAGATGCTCCGGATTCAGAAGAAGAAATTTGGATTCCCATTAAGAGCACAAGCCCTATTTCAGATTAAAAAAATGAATAGAAATTCCTCACTTCCGATAATAAATCACAACACATCTATTCCCTATTGAGCCATGTATGAAACCAGGTCGAAATTGGAAATAAGACCTAAAATATCATATAATGATAAGTATATCTAAAAAATATTGAAAAGCTACTCCCTTGTATAATCCGCAATGCCGTTGTAATTTTAGAATGAAATCAGGTTTATGGAAAACGCATATAAAAACTGTCAAAGTTGCGGGATGCCTTTAATCAAAGATCCCAAAGGAGGCGGGTCAAATTCCGATGGAAGCATAAGCAAAATGTACTGCTCGAAATGTTTCGAAAACGGTAATTTTATCAATCCTCAGATGACTGCTAATGAAATGAAAGTTTTGGTAAAACAAAAACTAAAGGAAATGGGTTTTCCTGGATTCATTGCAGGATTGTTTACAATGGGAATACCAAAACTTGAGCGCTGGAAAAACAAATCTTAGTTTAGTACAATGCCTTAAAATATAAAACACAATGAAAATTAACTCCATTCCATTCTGCATCCTTGCACTCCTGTGTACTGCATGTAATTACCTGAAATTTGAACAAGCCCAGCCATCAGGTGCGCCGGCCTTAAAAAGTTTTCCGGAAAATTGGAATGGAAGCTATTTCGATAAAGAAAATGACACGGTTATTATAGACGGTTCAATATTTGGCTTTTATGCTGAAGACAGCAAGTTTAATTACAGGGATACACTTCCTTCCAAAAGGTCTGTCCTTAAAAAGCTGAATAACGATTTCATCCTAAATATAAGAGATGAAAAAATTGGATTTTATGATGTCTTTCTGATTAAGCCAATGGAAGATGGTTTTCAGTTGCTCACAATAAACCTGGAAAACAATAAGGACTCATTGCTGCAAGTCATTAAATCGATTTGCAAAGTCCAAACAAAACAAGACTCCGATTCAAAGGACACGTATTACTTAGTCAATCCCAATACAGTTGCATTTAAAAAAATTATTGACTCCAATTTATTCAGTGACCCAGTAGCCTATTATAAAAGGAAATAAATCTTGGTGCTTTTCTATTAGACATGCGGATAAATCTCACCAAATCTGTTCCTACTAAATTGTATATACTTTAATTGGAAACAATGAGTAGATCTTTCACAAATAAGAAAGCAATAGGATATATTATTAGAATTTAAAGAGTTCTGATTATTTTTGGCGACTGTGAATGTCCCGTCAAATATAAAAACTCTGTTTCCCGGCTTGTATGCTCTGATAATTTCTTTAACCTTGTCCGGTCAAAATCTGGGAGACCTGAAATTTGAACTTCTCGACGAAATGAAGGGTTTATCCAATCATTGGGTAATTCGGGCTGCGGTTGACTCCAATGGTTTTCTATGGATCGGCACAAGAGATGGATTGAATCGATATGACGGTCACCAGTTCAAAATATTTAGGAATAATCCTGCAGATTCAAACTCACTGCAAAATGACCATATGCAATTTCCCTATGTAGATTCAAAAGGCAGGATATGGATCAGCTATTTTGATGGAGGAATTAGTTTGTTTAATGAAGAGTGCCAGTGTTTTACAAATTTTTATCCGGATCCCAACAAGAAAGATGGTTTACCTGCCACCTCCATGCAGATTATCCATACAGAGGGAATGGACACATTGTTTTTAAATTATTGGAGGAACGGTATCGGGATATTCAACATTACAACAGGAAAATTTTCAAACAAAAATCTTCCAGATCTTGAAAAACGATTCCCTAAAAATGAAATTCAAAATTACAATACGGTAAATACACTCAGTAATTCAGGGAAAAATTTCCTCTGGGCAGGAACGTCTGCAGGACTCTATAAATTTATTCCTTCATCCGCATCATTTATTGAATACATGAGCGACTCCTCTAACATTCCTGCATATATAAATTTTACGGATATTGTCCAGGACGGAGAAAAAGGCTTGTGGCTTGGTACTTATGGAGGTGGCATATGTTACTTCCAGATCGAAAATAAAGAATATACTTATTACAAATACAAAGAAATTGCATGGCCTGGTGGTTTTGGAAATTTAATCAATTATCTTCTTAAGATTGATACTAACAGACTGCTACTGGCAACGCCAGATGAAGGTTTAGGACTTTTTAATATACGCGATCATAATTTTACTTTTCTGAAATCAGTCAGACAATCAAATATTTCTTTTAATCCCAATTCCTGCAATTTTATCCAAAAAGCCCGGGATCATAGTCTATTTGCTGGAATTGATGATGGTCTTTTGGCTTACCATCCCTTAAAAGAACTTTTTCACTTTAAAAATCTCAATGTAGAAAATGCACACCTATATAGAAATCTCGATATCCGCAAAATTCTTACAGACCCGACTAACAATAGTATCTACTTTGCCTTAGGCGCAGGCAATGGATTTAATGTCCTTGATCTGAAAACAAATAAATTGAAAAATTTCCCTATCGAATTATATACAAAGCAAAATGAAAAATTCATCTATCTTATTGACATGGTAATGCAAAAAGATGGACCCCTTTGGCTAGCATCCAGAAATTACCTTTTCGAATATGATAGGATCAATCGTAAATTAGAAAAATTAAAAAATATTTTCCAATCAAAAGAGGAAGAAGATGTATTAGGTTACAGCCAATTCCAAAAGGATCCTAAAGGAAATATCTGGATGCTTAGCACAAAAGGAGGTCTATATAAGTTTGACCCCGGGACAAAAAAGTTTTCACACAAAATTAATACCAATATATCTGGACCAAACTTTCCTAAGGTAATTCAAAATATTGCATTTGACCAATCAGAAAGAATTTGGCTTATAGGCAAGAATATGATTTCAACATATTGTATACCAGATGGTACTTTTTCTTATCCATTTTCAAATTCAAATATTAAATTAATAGACCAACATATTCAGAGTGTCATCAGTGATCATCATGGAAACATATATATAACTCAATGGGGGAAAGGAATCTTATTCATCGACAATTCAAATCCAGCACAACCAAAATTAAAATGGATCACAAAAGCAGACGGACTTATTTCTGACAAAATATTCAGTTTAGGTGAAGATTATGAAGGAAATATCTGGATGTCATGCACCCAAGGGATCGTCTTTTATAAGCCATCTATTAACAAATTTAAGTTGTTTAATCAGGCATCTGGCATGGATAAAAACAGCCTGATTATGGAATTTATAAGGGCAAACGACGAAACAAAAGAATTTTATCTCGCTACTGATAACCGATATTGCCTAGTGGATTTTGAAAAATTAAACTTCAAATCACAAGCACCCAAAGTATATCTATCAAACTTTACAGTCCTTAATAAGGACAGGCCCATAGCATTTTTTCCGAAAAATCCACTTATACTGAAACCTGGTGAAAATTATTTTTCAATTGAATTTAGTTGTATCGATTTTCAAAACCAGTTGAACCATAGATTTTCATATATGCTCGAAGGATGGGATCAGGATTGGATCCAATGTGGCAACAGGAGATTTGCAAGTTATACCAACCTCAATGGTGGAAATTACACATTTAAAGTAAAAGTCGCAAATGGAGATGGCATTTGGAGTGAAACTCTTGAAATTCCAATAATTATTGAAATTCCTTTTTATAAAAAATCCTGGTTTACAAGCCTAATTGCATTGTTATTTGCATTGCTCATTTATGCGTTTTATGTATACAGAATAAATCAAATAGAACAGGCTGAAAAGCTAAAAACGGAATTTAACAAGCAACTTGCAGAAACCCGCATGATGGCTCTCCGCGCACAAATGAACCCCCACTTTATTTTCAATTGCCTTAATTCTATAAATAGGTACATTATAAAAAGTGATATCCAGACGGCATCTATGTATATTACGCGTTTTGCAAAGTTGATACGACTTATTCTCGATAATTCCGAATTTAAAAAAGTAGTATTGACAAATGAATTAGAAGCTTTAAAATTATACATTGAAATGGAAGCCTTGCGATTTGACCATAAATTTCAATTTGAAATAGAAGTAAACTCTGCAATAGACAGCGATCAGATTGAAATTCCATCAATGCTTATCCAGCCATTTGTAGAAAATGCAATTTGGCATGGCTTGCTGCAGAGAGATTCCGGAGGTCATCTTTCGATTCAATTTGATTTGGATAAAGATCTTTTGGTTTGTACAATAGAAGACAATGGAATCGGAAGAGCAAAAGCACAGGAGTACAAAAGTAAAAACGCTCCAACCCGCAAATCCATTGGTATGAAACTTACCGAAGAGCGCCTCAACAATTTCTCTCAGGATTCCGCCACAAAAGCCTCACAGGAAATCATAGACCTTTATGATGAAAGTGGGGAGGCATGCGGTACCCGTGTAATTCTCAAAATACCTATTTGAATCTATGATACGTGCACTATTGATTGATGACGAAAAAAATAGCCTTGAAATGCTTGAGTGGCTACTCACTACCTATTGCCCTGATGTCAGCATTGTAGCAACATGCACTTCCGGTGTTGAAGGCATCGAAATGATTCGCACATACCATCCTGATGTAGTCTTTCTGGATATTGAGATGCCCAAAATGAATGGCTTTGACATGTTGGAAGAAATTGGAGAAATTTCTTTTGAAATAGTATTTACTACAGCATACGACCATTTTGCGGTTAGGGCTTTCAAGTATGCTGCACTAAACTATTTATTGAAACCAATAGATCCCGACGATCTAAAACTCACTATTGGTAGAATCCGTCAGAAAGGTGCTGCCACCGGAAAGGAACAAATGGAACTACTGTTTCAGCATCTCCTTAAAAAAAATAGTCCCGTAGAACGCATTGCTTTATCGACAAATGAAGGTCTTGTGTTTGTCCAAACAAAAAATATCAGCTATTGCAAAGCCGAAAGCAACTATACCCAGGTGGTCCTGACAGACGGCCAGAAAATATTGGTAGCCAAGACTTTAAAAGATATTGATGAAACGCTTTCGGGAAAAGATTTTTTTCGGATTCACAATTCCTATTTAGTCAACCTAAACCATATCAGCAAATTCATCCGGGAGGACGGAGGGTTCATCATCATGCCTGATGGAAGCCAAATCGGAATCTCCAGAAATAAAAAAGAAGAGTTTTTTCAGTTGTTTCCAAAATTTTAAGCCCTTCTCACTTATTATAATAACAATCCAACATCCGCTCAGGAAATCTGCCATTTACTAAGCTTCGTTGCCTTTGACTAAGTAATTCCGGATCAGAGCTAGCACCTAGCTACCTTTATTCCATGATTTTTAAACCGCCTAAAGAGATTAAAAAAGGCTTGCAGCTTATCCGGTTTGACCTTGGTTTCCTGACTTTGGTTTTCATCCTTCTGCTGCTCCTGACATTTTTACTTCAACATTAATAGATTCATACCATTCGTATGCAAAGCACTGCACTTCAATCACAACTATCGGATACCATCAAAAAAATGGTAATAGAGGAACCCACAAGGCGAAATACACAAACCCGCATGGAACTTGAATCCTTATTAGACTTCTGCTCCCTGGGCATGGAATCAGATACAGAAAAGTTTCTGGCCAGTATTATTTTACAGGCTTTACATAAGAGGTATTACTCCTCAAATAACTATGAGAACATCTATTTAAAACATTATGAAATCCCGCAAATTCAGTTATTCAATATCCTGATTGACAAATTCCCATTTGTAAAATTCGGCCAGCATATCACTAATACACTGATAATTGACCTTATAAGAGACAAAGAAGAAGTCTGCCTCATGGACATTGGTGTTGGTCAGGGAATCCAAATGCTTCACATTATTGAATTGGCAAGGCAACTTCCGAATCTTAAAAGCCTGACCATTATCGGCATAGAACCTTCGGCCGAAGCACTTCAAATTGCAGAAACCAATATTATGGCATTCAAAGGGAATGTGCATTTTGAATTACATTTCATACCCATTTGTGGATTTGCTGAGCAATTGGATTACAACAGGATTGGCGACATTTCAGGTGCACTCATCGTTAATGCTTCTCTCGCACTCCATCACATCCAGGATAGCATACACAGAGATCAGACTATCTCGGCTATTAAAAGTTTGAATCCACTTGCCTGTATACTTATAGAGCCCAATTCGGACCACTGTGAACCTGATCTCCATGCACGCATTACCAGCTGCTTCAAACATTTTCATAGCCTCTTCAAAGTCATAGACAAACTGGATATATCGCAAGATGAGAAAGGTGCACTCAAACAATTTTTTGGACGCGAAATAGAAGATATCATCAGCAAACCGGAATCGGAACGATATGAAAAACATGAACCCGCAGTCAATTGGATTAAACGCTTGCTGGCTTGTGGCTTTCAAATAAAAAATGATTTCCTTCCTTCGCCTTTTGTAACCAAAACGGGAGTTAGAATACAACATGAAGAGGAAGGCTTCCTCGGTTTTACCGTTGATGATGAAACTGCACTTGCAGTGATTTGTGCATACTAATAATAATGGCGTATGAAAGCGGAATTTTTTAACTCAAACCTCCAATTAGCCAGCATGCGTCTTACCCCCGCAAAAGGTTCAACCAGGTATTTTCTGGATAAAAATGAGCAATCCGGAGATGTGGACCCGAAGTTAAAAAAGCGCATTCTGGATAGCCTTATGAAAGAAAACTGGAATCGCTATCCTGGTGCTGATCACCGCGATATTGAAGAAAAAATTGCTTCTTACTGCGGACTCCATTCTGAAAATATTGTATTGAGTGCTGGCTCTGCAAGCATTATCACAACCCTTCTCGATTATTTTGCATTGAATCAAAAATCCATTGTGATTACGCAGCCCTCCTATTCCCTGTTTGATTACCATTGCAAAACCTATAACATTTCGTATGAGCCATGGCTCCTCAATGAGAAACTGGAATTTAGCCTTGATACACTCCCAATCCTCTCCGCAAATTCCGTTTTAATTATCACGTCTCCCAACAATCCTGTGGGAAACGCGATACAAAGACATGAACTCGAATATATTTTACGAAAGCACCCAGACAGCCTCATAGTACTCGATGCCGTTTATTCTGAATTTGCAGATGAAGATTTTACGTCCTTGGTAAATGACTTTCCAAACCTGGTCGTATTGCGGTCATTTTCAAAAGCCTTCCCGATTGCCGGGCTCAGGTTAGGATATTTGTGTGCAAGCTCCCAGGTCGCAGCAATTATACGCAAATTGGTCTTGCAATTCAGTATCAACTACTTCTCTCTCATTTTTGCGAGAGAAATGTTATTTGATCAAGATTTTATGAAAGAAGCACGCGCACAAGTACGAGATATAAAAAAAAGGAGAGATGCTGCATTTGAATTCATCAACCTGCAATTTGATGAAGACCTGATTAAGGCATATCGATCCCAAGGTAATTTTCTGCTATTGCGTTTTATGAATTCAGAAGTCTTCGAAAAACTTATGAGCTGCTTTGAGTCAAAAGGAATTAAAGTGCTTAATTGTAGCAACTTCCCTCTTCTTAAAAACAGTTTCCGAGTTTCAATTGGCAACCCAACGGAAACACGCGCATTCATGGATTGCCTGAATAGAAATCTGGATCGCAAATCATCCTTGTATAAAGACCAAGAAGCCCCTTTTGCTATTTCTGAATAGCTCAGACCCTATTTTGCCATGAAAATTTGTTAATGAGGTTTACGTCCTTATTAATATATTACGAAACTATAAAAGATCCACATACCGAATCGACAGTCACAAAAGTTATATGAGACTCTCGAAGAAAATACCCGGCACATCATTCACTAAATGAGTTCTTTGTGCGTTATGCCTATATTATGTATCGTCTTACAATTCTTGCTTTTTTTGCCCTGCTATTATTCTTAAGTGCTTGCACAAAAGAGCAGGATGACCGGGATTCGATTACTGGTCAATACTCCGGGATTTGCATTGTGACATATTGGATGGATACCATTGTTGGGTTTAAACACGATACACTTCCGGGCCCCACCATATTTAATATTCGAAAATCGAGTACAGACCATGTCGTCGTTTTCAATTGCGCAGCATTCAGTCAGGACTTTTCCTTTTCTTACTTGGATGGTCAGTGTACTTCCCTCAGCAATTACCACCCTCCTGTCCTGCGCATCCATTCAGATAGTCTCTATTTACTATATAAACCGGGTCTTGGGCCATACTGGACGGAATGCTATGGAGTAAAAAAATAAATAAGCCCATTCCATTTTACAATTTTACCGATACCTTTCATTCTTCTTTTAATTTCACAGAATGAAATCATTGAGAAGCACACTAAAAAAAAATACGATTCTCAGCTTGCTTTTTGCTGCTGTGGCTGCACTTCCTTCCCAAGGTCAACATGCTGTGTGGAGATTATGGTCTGAAGGCTTGCCTTCAGGAGTGTATCCAAGAATGACTGTTGCTCCCAATCACGACATCTTTTACACACTTCTAGGTGCAGGTAACAAGCTTGGCCTGATCTTCCGAAGCAATACCAAACAAACATTTGGTAGTTTTACACCCATGCCTCAAGTCCCCAGACCCTCTTCAATTCAAAATAATATTGTTGCTCTTGGTTACAACAGGCTTTCAGAACCCATCGCAGGAATTTACCGTACCGATCTTTCCCAACCCTGGCTTTTTAGATGGAATGAGACCATGCAAAGATGGGATACCTCCCAATCGAACATACAACCCACTTTGGGAGGCCATTGCCTTGCAACAGCTGAAAATGGCGTCATTTACCTCGGCGCCCGCTGGGCATATATATACAAATCAACGGATGATGGAAGCACATTTACAGCTATTGATGAAAGCAGCCAGATTAAATCAAAATATCCTTGCTATTACCCCAGTTACAATAATGGATCAGAACAGGATGGGGCGATATTTGGGATACAAATCGATCGTAAAGGCCGCGTGTATGC
>CAZDQG010000016.1:0-18553 GCA_964507535.1 uncultured Saprospiraceae bacterium | reverse complement strand
GTCTCTAAAATAGTCACTACAAAAAACGGACACATGTTTTTTCATTCTGGTTCTTCCAATGGGTCTAGTCCAACGCAGATTGGCATCTATAGCTCATGGGATGGCATCCACTGGTCTTTGTTCAACGATGGGATAAGCGGGATGAATGATGGATTGTCCCAAGGCTCCCTCGCAGTCGATGAGAACAAAGTTTTTATGGCCACCCGCGATGGCAAAATTTGGATGCTGGACGATACCGTCACCGTTTCAAAAACACATTCCGTATCTCGGTTAAACGAAAGCCTTCAACTGATGCCCAACCCGGTTGTAGATGTACTGACAATACAGTCTGAAATGGACATTACCAACATGAAAATCAGCCTTGCCGATGTATTTGGAAAAAATCAATCTGTTTCCATACTTTACAGATCAAAAAATGAACTGCACGTGGGTGTAACAAACACTGCAGCCGGAATTTACTACCTCCGGGTCAATCTGGAAGGCCATGCAAGCGTTTCTAAAACTTTTATTAAACTATAAGCTAAAACTTCTATCGCACTTCAATCAAAAAGGCCGGATATAAATAGAAAATCCATGCTAAAATCAGACCCTGTATTGTATGCAACCCTGTATTGTTAAATCCACTTGAGGCTCACTGGAAAAGTGTAACTTGGCCTTTTAAAAATTCCAAATATGGGCAAAGGATATTTTGTGTTAATAATCTCTCTTTTATTGTGCCTGTCCTGCGACAATGGCAGCAAGGTGCAGTCAGATGCACAACAATTCATCGATACGTATACGACACACTATGTCGAATTATACACAAAAGCAAACAACGCGGAATGGTTGAGTCAAATTCACATACAAGAAGGAGACAGCACCTACACGGTTGCAACCAACCAAGCGAACCAGGAAATGGCAGAATTCACGGGAAGTAAGGAGGTAATTGAAAAAGCAAAAAAACTTTTAGAACATAAAGACCAACTGAATGAAATCCAAGCTAAACAACTTGAAATCATCCTCTTCTCTGCCGGAAACAATCCAGCAACTGTAGCAGACCTGGTGAAGGAACGCATCCAGGCTGAAACAGCACAAAGTGAAAAACTCTTTGGCTTCCAATATATGCTTGGTGATAAGAAAGTGAATACCAATGAACTCGATGATATATTAAAGACAGAAACTGATGAAACCAAGCGACTTGCTGCCTGGAATGCCTCCAAAGAAGTTGGAAAAGGACTTAAAAACGGGTTGGTACATCTGAGGAAGCTTCGCAATGAAACGGTCCAGGCCTTGGGATACAATGACTTTTTCAGCTATCAGGTAAGCGAATACCAGATGAAGACGGAGGAAATGATGGATCTCATGAAACGCCTGAACCAGGAACTAAGGCCCTTATACAGAGAGCTGCATACCTATGCCAGGTATGAACTTGCAAAAAAATACAAGGCAAAGGAAATTCCGGAATACATTCCTGCACATTGGCTACCAAATAGATGGGGACAAGACTGGAGTTCTATGATTGAAGTCAAAGGATTGGATCTGGATGGCATATTGAAATCAAAATCTAAAGAATGGATAGCTCATGAAGCAGAACACCTCTACACAAGTATAGGCTTCCCTTCACTTCCGGATGTGTTCTGGGAAAAATCCAGCCTGTATCCTTATCCGGCCGACAGCCTCGTCAAGAAAAATAATCATGCCAGTGCGTGGCATATAGATTTGAATAACGATGTCCGAAGCCTGATGAGCATTGAACCTAATGCAGAATGGTGGGAAACTGCCAACCATGAATTAGGACATATCTATTATTACCTGACGTATACAAATCCGGACGTTCCCCCGCTGTTGAGAGCCGGAGCAAACAGGGCCTATCATGAAGCCATGGGGAGTTTAATGGGATTGGCAGCTATGCAAAAACCATATCTCGTCGGACGAGGCTTATTAGCTGAAGGAACACCTACAGATAGCATCACGAACCTGCTGAAAGAAGCCATGAATTTTGTTGTATTTATTCCCTTTAGTGCAGGAGTTATGAGCGGATTTGAAAAGGCACTATATACTGATAATCTGCCGCCAGAGCAATTCAATAAAAAATGGTGGGATCTGGTGAAACAGTACCAGGGAATCGTTCCTCCTTCGGATCGCGATGAAAGCTATTGCGATGCCGCAACAAAAACACATATCAATGACGATGCTGCACAGTATTACGATTACGCATTGAGTTATGTTATTTTGTTTCAATTGCATCACCATATTGCCAGTCGCATTCTAAAACAAGATCCCAGAGCAACCAACTATTTTGGAAGCAAGGAAACGGGAACCTTCATCATGGATATTATGCGCCCTGGCGCCAGCAAAGACTGGCGGCAAGTGCTCAAGCAAACTACCGGTGAAGATCTCAATGCAAAAGCGATTGTAAGCTATTTTGAACCGCTCTTGCAATGGCTGAAGGAAAAAAACAAAGGAAGAACATATACCTTGCCGGAGACTCTTTAATCAAGATGCAACCTGTTTAAAAAAGTGTTGTCCAGAACTCAGAGTTTGTCCTACATAATACCTATCTGTACCATTCATTAAAAAAGTTTAAGAATGTAAGCAGGTAGCTACTAGCTAATTACCGCCTCTTTTATTACTACAAACAAATACCATAGAGAAGTTTTCATGTGCTTTAGAAAAAGAAAGATACCTTTCGCACAAAACAAATACGAAACTCCAATAGTAGCTTTAAATACATTAGATATGGCTAATAAAACATCACAACACATTTTAAATACGTCGGGGAATCTTCTTGGATTTTGCCTTTTTGTCATTACTGCCTTGCAGCTTTCAAATAAAAGGGAACTGACCTTTATTGATGAATTCACTGCCATCATTTCACTGTTATTGGCCATTTCTTCCATTTTGTCTTTTCTTTCCATACGAACTTCAAAACCCGACCTCGAATACAAGTTGGAATCGGCCGCTGACACCCTGTTTATTATGGCATTGGTTGGCATTATGGTTGTCATTAGTTTTATAGTCCTGAACATACTTAAATAAAATCACTCAAAACTTTTATTAACTGCTCCCGTTCCTTTTTGTATTAGTCTTCCATTTGATTAGGAATTCCATTTCATTATTTGGCAAGACAGCATACATTTGTAATCTTGTTTAATTAAAAGATTATCACCAAATGCGGTTTCGGACCATTGCACTCGTCTTTCAGCTTAGTATCCTCATTCAGAGTCTATTTGGCCAGGCTCCTAGAGTAACATCCGGGGAGATCAAACACTTTGAGAATTTTAAATCCAAATTCGTAGATGCACATACGATAGATGTCTGGCTGCCTCCGGGTTATTCAAATAAAAATGCCTACACCGTCCTTTATATGCAGGATGGTCAAAACTTATTTGATCCCAAACAGAATAACTATAAGCAGGAATGGGGCCTTGATGAGACGATCTCTGCACTTTTGAAATACGGGTCCTTGCGAAAATGCATAGTTGTTGGAATTTGGAATGCCGGTGATAAAAGACATAGTGAATACCTGCCACAAAAGCCCTTCGAAACGTTAACCCCTCTTCAACAGGATAGCATCTATAACACAAAACATGAAGCTCATGTCCTGTTCAAAGAAAAAATATTTTCCGATAATTATCTCAAATTTATAGTCAAAGAATTGAAGCCCTTTATTGACAGCAATTTCGCAACACTTAAAGACCGCGGCAATACTTACATTGGGGGCTCCAGTATGGGAGCGCTGATATCGCTCTATGCCCTTTGTGAATACCCAAACATTTTCGGAGGTGCAGCTTGCCTGTCAACACATTGGCCTGGTATATATACCCTAAACAACAATCCAATTCCGGATGCATTAATCCGTTATTTTAAAAAACAACTCCCAAAATCCGGAAATCACAAGATTTATTTTGACTACGGATCAAAATCACTGGACACCTTGTATAAGCCAATCCAAATCAAAATAGACGACATCATGAAAATGAAATCCTATAATTTAAAAAGCTGGATTACGAAAGAATTCCCGGATGCAGACCATACTGAAAAATCCTGGGCCAAGCGGGTAGACATCCCCATTCGCTTTTTATTGGGAACGTAAACTCAGGCCTTGAATTCGTGCGGTATATGGTAAAATAAACAGGGCATGTTAAAATAATTCATCTATCAAAAAAAATGATCCGGAAAGTCTTTTAAATATGTATACAATAGCATTGCATAATATACTTATGTAATGATTCAAAAAAACATCCAAAATGTCATCCATTACCTCAGATAAGCCGCAATCCATAGAAAATTACCTCCAGCAGTTTCCAGAAGAAATCCGCAGTATGCTCCAAACGCTACATATGACTATTAAAAAGGAAATCCCAGAAGCCGAAGAAATCATAAGTTACAATATGCCAGCCTTCAGATTATACGAGAATATCGTCTATTATGCCGCTTTTAAAAACCATATTGGGCTTTATCCGACATCCAGCCCCATTGCTGCCTTCAAAGAGGATTTGAAGCCTTTCAAAACCTCAAAAGGCGCAATACAATTTCCCCTGGACAAGCCTCTGCCTTTGGATCTGATACGTAAAATTGTTACATTCAGGCTACAGGAAGTTTTGAATAAAGGCATGTCTAAAAAATCCTGAATCCATCGCTACAGAATCATCATATGGATGAACAAGGTCTTTCAGGTTCACACATAATGAGTTGCTTACTTCATATGTAGTTTCGAATGCAAATTCTATAAAAAACATATTAGATAAAATTTAAAAGTGAATTAAATTCGCAGCTTGCAAGACTTAAAATTGCAGTGCTGACAACTGACTGCACAAGCATATGAGCACACCGAATTCTAAGAAATTGTTCATTCTTACAAATTAAATGAAGCCCATGAAGTTTTCTACCTGGATGCTATCCTTTATGTTGATTTCCCTCACTGCATTCTCTCAGAGTCGTTCGCCAAAAGAACTCGAAAAAGAACTTGTAAAAACGCATGCAAAATTGACAAAGCAACTGAATGGAAATTACGACTCACTTGAGTATTACAGTTCAAAATTTAACAAGCAATTGACCTCATATATAAGCAATAATCCAAATACCATGGACTACCCTTTTGAATTGCTGACAAGTTCGAATAAGATCCAGATTGCAGATGCACCCGACGGTAATTTTCGAATTTACAGCTGGGATACACAGCTTGGAGGAAGCATGCATCTCTATAATAATCTGTATCAATACAAATCGTCGAACAAAGTATTCACAGAGGTTCCACAAATACAGGAAGGCGATGCTTCCGGATTCTATTCGGAAATTTATACGATTCCTTCAACTACGGGAACCTATTATCTGGGAATTAAAAATGGAATTTACTCTTCCAAAGATGCAAGTCAGTCTGTCAAGGCTTTTACGATTCAAAACTCAAGGCTTCTTGATGCTGTTGCCATCTTTAAATCCAAAACAGAAAAACTAAATGAAATAGTGTGTGACTTTGACTTTTTTAGTGCGTTGGATCACCCTGAAAGACCATTAAAATTGATACGGTATGATTCAACAAAACACATGCTTTACATTCCAGTTATTACAGGAGAAGGAAAAGTTACTGACCGGTTTTTAATGTACACATATCAAGACCCCTATTTCGTGTACACAACGATACCAAAATCGCCGCCAAAGAAAAAACGTTAATGAGAGATCGATTGTAACACATTATGTACATCTCACAATACTCCTCTTTCCTTTTAATTAAGCTGCATTGAGGCCTGATAACAAGGTATAAAAATGTACTGTCCATCTGAAATGGTACATTTTCAGTAAGTGCCTTGAGGAACTGGACCAGCTTGCAAAACAAAGCGTTTTCCATAGGAAGTGTTCCAATTTCTTTAGAAGAGGCCATTTTTTCAAGTATTTATATTAATTTTATCAGGATTCCAGAAAGCCCCTGTGTCCAAATTGAATTGTTCCATCGCCTTGGGAAATTGAAAATAAATGAATCCATTGACCTGTTTATGTTCTAGCCTGATTCCAATAGTCCTTTTTTCTTCCTTTTTTGGAATACATAGAAAGCAAAAAAATCCATTAGAAATTTCTTCTCCAAACCAAGCCTCGGTTGTGTGCAATCTGAATATCAACCGCATAATTGTTGGAGATTGTGAATATGGAAGCCGGACTGGAAACCAATCTAAAGTGGTGGTAGCTGTATTTCTGGCATGGTCCGAACCGCTGATCGGAGAAAAAATACAGGTGAAACTAAATGGACAATCCAAACTTTTTGACCCGTTCATTAGAGGCTGTCCTCCTTATGTACAATTTATTCTGGATCCTGACGGCGGCATCTATCAGGTAGAAGCAGCCTTTACCTCCGGAAACTGTGTTGCCAATCCTCAAATCATCCAGCTGCCGTTTCCTTGCGATCCACCCGTTTGCACGGGAGGACAATCCATTGGAGGAAAAGTATTCAAGGACTTTAATGGCAATGGAATGCAGGAGGCTTCAGAAACGGGATTCCCCGGAGTTGAAGTTCGGCTCTATGATGACAGCAAACAACAGGTCGCGGTTACCACGACAAAAACAAGTGGCATGTGGGCTGTAAATGGCCTGAATCCAGGAACAAAAGTGCGCGTAGAATTTCAGGTTCCCACTGGTTTATTTGATGCAAATCCCGGAATTGAAAATAAAACACGTACACAGCGTGCAGTCGTCGGAGATTGCAATGTAAATCTTGGAATATACCAGCTTCAGAGTTTTATAGATCCAAATCCATGGATGGTTACAACATGCTTTGCAAAAGGAGATGCCACAAAGAGGCAATACCCCGCTTTTAATGAACCTGTTCTGGTGGCAAACAGATACAATACATCCGAAGGAGGACCAAGGACCGGACCAGACGGAAATTATTATCTGGCCAGTGCCGGTGAAATTGGATCTGTCTGGGGCTTATGCTTTCAAAAAGAAACAAGACTTTTATTCTCCGGTGCCTTCCTTAAAAGAAATGCTTCTCTAGGCCCAAGCGGACTGGGAGCAATTTACGTCACAGACCTCAACAACTTTCTTCCAAATCCTCCATTTACTGCCGGGTACCGGTATTATGGAAACACCAGTCTCCTGGTCAATCTCGACAATTTTGGAATAAAGACCGGTGACGAATTATCCTTGCAAAGAAGCCTTCCGCAAAGCCCTTATGATGGATCTCATGACTCTGTTGCATTCGATAAAATTGGAAAATGGGGCCTGGGAGACCTTGATGTGAATGACAGAGGAGACACTTTATTTGCGGTCAATTTAAACAACCGTTCGTTAGTTTCCATTGCCATTGGGAATCCCCTTAATTTACCCATTACTCCTGACCGGGTTAAGGAAACTCCAATCCCGGATCCAGGATGCTCCACTTCCGGAGACTGGAGACCATGGGGTATTAAATACAAGGATGGTGTACTCTATGTAGGTGGTGTATGCTCAGCGGAGTCCACCAACAATCCAGATGACTTAAGAGCCGTTGTGTACGCTTATTCCAATGACACATTCGTGGAAGTCATTTCATTTGACCTGAACTATACAAAGGGATTTCTCAACGCAAATTATTGCTCAACATTCCAACCATGGAACCGCGACTTCTACAAATATTTCATCGGCGGAGATGTGGTCTGCGGCCCGGTACCGGTTTTGTCAGATATCGAATTTGATTCAGAGGGTAACATGATCGTCTCTTTGGGCGATCGGTATGGATACCAAACCGGAGGGCGGGAATATGGAACAAACACAAGAGATGGTGTCCGATACATCAGTTTTGCCGGAGGAGACAACCTGAAACTCTTCAAGTTGAAGAATGATTTTTTGCTCGAACAAAATGGGACATCTGGATTTTTTACAACACCAGGGGCAAATAATAATCAAGGCGTTTGCGGAGGTGAGTTCTATTTTCAGGATGGATTTTACAGCCATCAGGAAAGTTCACTTGGCGCGCTGGCTGCACATCCAAGCTACAATACCATCGTTGCCACCCTGATGGATCCTGCACAAATTTGGTCCAATGGTTGGAGCCAACTTGATAACAGCAACGGCACAAAAAAAGTAAATTACAATGTTTTCACTGGTGAAAACGGCACGTTTGGAAAAGCAGCAGGACTCGGCGATATCGAACTCTTAATTGGATCATCAACGCCAAAAGGGATTGGAGTCTCTATTGGTAATTTTATCTGGCACGACAATGACGAAGATGGACTTCAGGATCCCGGGGAAACCCCGATGTCCAATGTTCCGGTATTGTTGTTTGACCTGAAGGATTCTCTTCTCCAACAAACTACAAGCGATGCACAAGGACTGTATGTATTCAAAAATCTCGATCCACTGACAGAATATACCTTACAGATTGGAGCCGACTCAAATTACATAAATAATGATTTATTTATTAATAATGTACCTGTTGCCATAACTACATTCCGAACGCGCATCAATTTTGGAAATACAGAAAATGATTCAGATGCTTCAAAATCGTTTCCCGTGTCTCCTGTTTTTACAGGAAAGATTGCTATGCCCTATACCACAGGTAAGGATGGTGAAAATGATTTCTCACTGGACTTTGGCTTAATCCGCTGTGACCTCAAAATTCCAGATACAACCAGAATCAGCATATGCCCAACCGACTCGATACGCGTAGGGAGTAAATGGTTCTCAAAATTAAATTTGACAGGCAGGGTCCGCTTACCTAAACCAGATGGAGTTGGCTGCGATTCCATTGTCCTGGTGAGCCTTGACTTTCATCCGGAATCTCATTTTACTTTAGATACAACAATCTGCCGGGGACAAACCATATACATAGAAAATCAATTGTTCGATGAAAATCATACATCGGGTTTGATCACCTTACGAGGTGCAAACCACCTTGGCTGCGATTCTAGTGTGGATGTCCATGTACATGTCCTCCCCTACTCACAATTTAATTTAAAGCAATCCATTTGTCCGGATGATACCATTAAAGTTGGAACCCAGCTTTTCCATGCGGCAAATACAACGGGAAGCGTTCTGCTTCAGGGTGCAAATCAATTTGGATGTGACTCTCTTGTACAGGTTGATCTGAATGTACTTCCAGTAAGCAGATATAATTTGAACACCACAATTTGCCTGGGAACAAGCTTCACTCTAGGTGGTCAAACATTTGATGAACGCAACAGCTCCGGAACAATAATTTTAAAAAATGCAAACCAATACAACTGTGATTCCCTGATCTATGTCACGGTTCATTTCTTTCCGCTGGCGGACTCCAGTTACAAACCTTCTATCTGTCCACAAGAAAAAATTCTGGTGGGCAATAAAGTATTTGATCAAAAAAATCCTTCAGGAACCGTAATACTACCATCCGTTAGCGCCAATGGATGTGATTCCATTGTCTATGTCAATTTAAATGTCCTCCCAATTACTCAAAAAAATCTTGATACTACTATATGTGTCGGCACTTCCTTTACAATTCATAACCAAACATTTGACGAAAACAGGAAATCAGGTATGATCACCTTGCAAAATGCGAATCATTTCGGTTGTGATTCCCTCATCCAAGTCTCGGTGCGCGTGCTTCCGCTAACAAATTCAAAAATAGACACATCCATCTGTCCTGGTGGTAAAGTTGTTTTGGAAAATCGAATATTTGATGAATCAAACAGGACAGGTACTCTCATACTCTCCTCTGCAAATCATTTTGGCTGTGATTCACTGATCTATGTTTCACTTCAAATCCGTCCGATTACAGACTCTAAATTGGACACGTCTGTTTGCCCGGGTGGACAAATCATTATGGGCTCGCAGGTTTTCAATGAATCCAACCGTCAGGGCGTTGTCATGCTTCCCGGGGCAAACCAATTCGGATGCGATTCTTTGGTACATCTTTTTTTGCGGATCCGGCAAGCATTTGACATTGAAGACACCATACGTAATTGTGTGCAGTACACCTGGCCACCAACCGGTAAAACCTATACCGCAAGCGGACATTACAAAATTGACTTGCGCACGCATGAAGGCTGCGATTCCATTCATCAACTCGAGTTGACCATCGATCCCGAATATCACTTTGGTGAAACTTTATGCGTTATCAATAAATTTCTTTGGCCCATAAGCGGAGAATTGTATGAACAAAGCGGAATTTACAGCTATAACCACAGGACTGCGGCTGGATGCGATTCCATTGAAAATTTGGTATTACTGATACAGGGCAGTGGTGAAGTATACGTACCAAATGCATTTTCTCCAAATGGCGACGGCATAAATGACAGACTCACTGTTTACTCTAACGAAGACGTCAAAATGTTGGATTATTTCAGAATCTTTAACCGATGGGGAGAATTGCTCTTTGAACAACGCAATATTCCGCCCAATGATCCGCAATATGGCTGGACCGGAATTTTCAAAGGTCAACCCGCCAATCCCGCGGTATTTGTCTATCATGTCGGGTGGACAGATAAGCTGGGCGGCAAACACCAACAATCAGGAAATTCAACTTTGATCCGTTAATCAGAATACCAGACTTCAAAGTGATAAACCAACAAAACATAATGCACAGATCATTGCTTGTTGGTGGCTTTGCTATGGCATGTCTTGGCTTTATCATTCACGATGCTTTTAAATGGGCTGGAATGTCCCTCCTTGCAGGTGCTTTCTTTCCTGTAAATGAAAGCGTCTGGGAGCATCTTAAAATGGCATATGTGGCATTGCTGTTGATTTCATTTTTTGAGTACCCACTACTTAAAACTGTCGCTCAAAATTATTTTTTGTCTAAATCAGTGGGACTGATCGCCTTTGAATTATCAATCCTCGGAGTTCATTATGCCGGAGTATGGTTCACAGGAAAATCGATACTTTGGATAGATATTTTATCGTATTTCATAGGCATCGTGATATGCCAATTGATTTGCAAACTGCTATGGAATGCAAAATCACTGACAGCCTGGAAGGACACATGGAATTCCATTCCTTACATATTGACAGGATTCCTATTCATCCTCTTTACTTTCGCTCCACCTCATCTGGAAATATTCAAGGATTCCAAAACACAAACCTATGGAATATTCAAATCCCATTAAATGTGCTATGAATATTGAATCCAGGCTAACATGTATTTCCAATACTCAATGCTAAAGACCTGAGTCAAATTACTTGCTGCTTTCAAAGGATTGTATTACATTTAAAATAGAATCTATTTAAATTAAATACAAACAATTCATGAAAGGTGCTTTTTATCTTAACAAATGGTACCTTGACTATATAGATCCATCGGGAGAAATGATGATATTTTATGCCGCTGAACTTCACTGGCATACATGGAAGATAAGGTACACAAGCAGGATACACCAATCACCAGGTCAGGCAACTCAAGAAAAATCAAGGTTTCGGAATGTGACCATGCCGGAATTCCACAATCAGTACATTAGCTGGTCTGACCCCTATTTTGAAGTAGAAGGTATATGGAAATCACTGGCTGATCCCATCCAAACACGATTGTTTGAAACTCCGGATGGATACATGGACTGGAATTGTTACCAGACAAAATCAGATGTTCAGCTTGTTTTTCAAGGACGCAAGTTACATGGAACAGGTTATGTGGAACAATTACAAGCAACCATCCCACCCTGGCAGCTGCCCATGAGCGAACTGCGCTGGGGACGCTTTGGATCCAACCATCATCACCTGGTCTGGATCGCATGGCAACATGAACAAAGCCGATTGTGGGTATGGATGGACAATGATCCTGTCCAGGTGGCTCACATCACAGATGATCTTATTGAACTGCCTCACAACAAAATGAACCTTCAACTAACTAAAATCGCTACCATTGAATCCGAAAAAAAAATTGCTTCTGTTATTTCAAAAATAAGCCGGTTTATCCCTGGAATTAAAAAATGGATACCACTACATTACCTTACAGCAAATGAACATAAATGGATCAGCAGAGGGCAGTTGTTTCATGATAACAAACTGATTGAAGAAGGAATGGCAATTCATGAATATGTAGATTTTAGAAATGACCATGCATAATCATTATAAATACGTAATCCTATGAAGGAATTTAATAGAATAATTGGACAAACAATGTATGCAGTGCTCTTTGTTATTTTACTTCCTTTGGGTTTATATTTCTGGGGTTTAAAAACAGAAGCGTATATGTTCTGTCACGGCGCACAGTCTTCCTGGGTAGCATATGTTCTTTCTGCATCCGGATTATCCCTGCTCTGCTGGGGTATGCTTGCTTTAAAGATATATGGGAAAGGACTACCTATGAATGCCTACCCTCCTTCACAATTTGTCCATTCAGGGCCATACCGCTTTTTTCACCATCCCATCTACATAGGATTTGGCTTGCTTGTTATTGGCACATCCTTCCTTACAGGTTCGGCTAGCGCTCTTTGGCTTGTTTCTCCCATCACCCTACTCGGAATGACTGCGTTGGTGCTTGGTTATGAAAATATAGATCTAAAAATGAGATTTCCTGAATTTCATGCCAAGGTACTTTTTGATCTTCCGGAAGGGACATCTGAAGTAATTCATCCTAACGAACGTTTGATCGCATTCTTAAGAAATTTTATGATTCTGCTCGTGGCTAATTTCTTACTTCATCAAACATCAATCACTGATGTAAAGGGAAGTACATTCCCTTTACCAGGTCTGGAATTTTTAGGAAATTCATTCTTGCAAGTTATCTGTATACTTGCAAACATATTGCTACCAGTCCTTCTGCTTAAAACAAAAATGCAATTAAGAGACTGGACTGTTGCTATGCTTATCGGCTTTCTGAGCTATAGTTACATTGGTGTACTTTACCCTGAAACCGCATTGCACCAGGTACAGGATCCCGTGTTGTCTGCTTCGGCTAACAACAGTGTGCCAATATTTTATTGGACACTGCCCTTATTTTATCCCATACTGTTCGTATCAAAAACTTCCATACTAATGCCCCGTAATCTGCGATTCCTGATTCCGGGTATAGCATTTATTTCCATTCTCATCCAATTTCACAATAATATTGTATCCTTTGACGCCATTTGGAGTGCATTGGGAATTTACCTGATCTCGGACCATTACAAAAAGATATGGAGCTTTCTTAGAAGCACCAGTGAACAAATTGCAAACTCATGGCAGGAATGGGTGTTTGGAAAAGTGCGCATCATAAACCATGGTTTCTATGTGGGCATGTGTGCATTTACAGGAATTTTTATAGCAGGCATCCTTTCGGGCTCCAGGTATGCATGGGCTATTATGATCTTTTGTTTTCTTGGAGTGAGTTTTGCTGCAATTTGGGCTCAACTGATTGAAGGTTCCGAAAAGCTAAAAAGGCCATTTGGATATTATGGATGTTTGTTTAGCATCCCCTTAGCTGCATTCATTTTTCATTATATGGGTGTGGACAGCTGGACGATAATAGCTGCAGTATCTGTGGTGATGCCATGGTCTCAGGCTATAGGAAGATTGAGATGTCTGGTCAATGGCTGCTGCCATGGTAGTCTCGTGGATAATACGGAAATTGGCATACGCTATTGGCATCCAAGATCAAGGGTTTGTTTTATCTCCGGTTTGAAAGAAAAATACATACATCCGACACCATTGTATGCCATACTTTGGCTGGTACCTGTGGGATTTGTTTTGCTGTCTTTATGGAAAGCAGGGTTTATGCCCTCTTTCATTTTTGGAATGTACCTGATTTTGACCGGACTTGGAAGATTTGTCGAAGAAGCGTATCGAGGAGAAGTACAGACCCGCATCCTAAAAGGGCTCAGGCTCTATCAATGGACCGCGATCGCTACGGTATTGATTGGTATTGCTTTGACAATGCTCCCAACAGTACGAGCCCATACAGATCCAGGCTTTAGCTGGCACATATTTGTTGCGGCACTGGCAGGTGGCCTCTTCACCTTCGCTGCGATGGGTGTCGATTTTCCATTTTCAAACAAGCGATTCTCCAGATTGGTATAATCCACTTCAAGCCCATGAGTTGTTTCAATTCCAACTTTCGGCATTTTGGTTTTATAAGTTCTAAATACAGCAATGGAATGCTACGTCCAGTTCTTATGTATTGATAGATTTTGATAGCAGGATTCGCATTCAACTGATAACCTATGAGTTCTCCGAATTGATCCGCTGTTTTTCCAAGCAATTTGAGAAAAGAACAAGCAAGGCAGCAGCTTTTCGATGTGATATCGAAATATATGATTAATTTTAATGCATTATTCACAAAATCAAATCAAATGAAAAACAATTTTCAATTTGCAGCGCTTTTTGGAGCAGTTGCATTGTTTCTGTCATCCTGTGCAGCACCAGCCCCTGAAGTAAAACCAATAGATATGGAGACCCTAAAGGTGGAAATCCAAAAAATGGAAGATGCATTTGCTGCAGCTGAAAAAGCAAAAGATGCCGATGGTGTGGTCGCATATTATAGCGATGATGCGGTAAGTTTTAACCGCGGAGAAGAACCATCCACCGGCAAGGCAGCCATCAAAGAACGTGTTGCCCAGAGACTTGCAAAAGATACAACCGGAAATACCAATGTATACAAAGTTGTTGACCTCTATGCAGAAGGCAATATGGCCGTCGAGATTGGATCCTGGTCAGAAGTAAACCCATCAGGCGCTGAAGTTGGAAAAGGATATTATATGTCCTATTTCCAAAAAAGGGATGGTAAATATGTTTGCGTGCGAGACATGAATGTAAGTACTATGCCGCCAAAACCAGCGATGTAATTTCTTGTTCATCAAAACACACGAAATAAAAATGGGGTTGTCATGTACAACCCCATTTTTATTTAAAACCGAATAGAAAAGTTATTTTGTTATTTCGATGTGCGATTCACAGTCTTTGTAAAGTGTTCCATTTTTTCAATTAATTTCAGAATTCTGCTTTCCCTTGTTTCAGCTTTTTTAGCACTATATATCCAATCTATCATCCGCTTCTGTTCCCCTTGCGACATTGCCTGAAATCGTTCCAGGCCTTTTGGAATTTCCAACAGACATACCATTAATTCATCCGGCAATTCGACATCAGAATCATCTGCAATTAAGATAACGTGCACTTCATCACCCTCCTTTTTCCTGATTTTCTTCCGTATTTCAGCTTTAACAGGTAAAAACAAATTACCATTTCCCATTGGCATCAAATGATAATTTTTTATCTCATATCCATCAATACTTCCACGTACCCGAACCCAGCCAAATGGAGCGTCCTTGGCTTGCAAAATTTCGGGAATTTCTGCATAGGTCCAACCTCCTTTTCCAGGGTACTTTTCAAGAATATACTTCTTATCTACCAAAGGCTTCATGATGTGTAGTTTGAAACGAATCCCAAAAATAATAATAGTCGTCACATAGCTTGTCCTAAATGAAATAGTCTATTTTTACATAGCTGAATCACATTTAATTTGGACCAGGATCATAAAAAAACGGTTATCGTATTTGGTGGAACAGGGCTGGTAGGTCAACATCTCCTGATGGAATTGTTGGCTTTGCCAGACATATCAAAAATCATATCGGTTGGCCGGAGGCCCGCAGACGGGATTAGCCAGAAGCTGGAACACGTCCTTGTAAGCGATTTTGAAAAATTCAATTTTGACAGCAGTCTACCTGCTGCGGATGTGGTATTTTGTTGCATCGGCACTACGATTCGAAAGGCTGGATCGCAGTCTGCATTCAAGAAAATTGATCTCGATATTCCAGTGCAAATTGCCCGGTTTGCATCCCATAAGAAGATACCGACCCTTATCGTAATTTCATCACTGGGTGCAAACGAAAATTCCGGTAATTTTTATTTGAGAACCAAAGGAGAAATGGAGCAGTCTGTTGGTAATATCTACAAAGGGCAGCTAAAATTTCTTCGACCTTCCATATTAATTGGCAACAGAAAAGAGATGAGATGGGGAGAATTCATTGGAATTCAGTGTATTCGTTTGTTTGGATGGTTGCTCGTCGGTCCGTTCAAAAAATACAGGGGCATCTCTGCTGCAAAAGTTGCAAAGGCTATGATTCGACTGAGTGAGGATTCCACGGATAAACGCATATACGAATCCCATGAATTGTAATTTTCAAACCTTGCACCGAAATCGCATTTTTTTAAAAAGACATGTCGTCTATTTATTTATTCTGCTCATCGTAAACACTGTTACAATTGGACACAGTCAAAATGGTCCATGGAACAATCCCTTGCGCATGGCGTGGTCTGAAGATGGAAGCTTCTTTAAACAAAGCACCATTTTTCAGGATTCATCAGGGGTTCCAAGCGTTATTAGATGGAAAGGAGATACACTAATTGCAGCATTCCAATGGTTCCGTTTGCCGAATCCATCGCCTTCCTGGGATCGTGTTGCTACCAAAATGTCCTTTGACGGAGGCGAAACCTGGACTTCAGCTCAGCCCATACAAATTGATGGTTTTCCATCCAATTATCAGCGCCCGTTTGATCCATGCTTAACTGCTGTTAGTTCTGATAGTCTTCGTATTTACTTCTCTTCCAGTAATGGAATCCCCAAAGCAGGCCTTGATTCCTCAATCAATACCTATTCTGCATACAGTACCGATGGCGTGCATTTTGTATTTGAACCTGGAGCACGTGTCGACGAACCTAATAGCCGTGTAATAGATCCTGCAGTGATTTATTACAACAAAAGCTGGCACTATGCCGCTCCGGCGGGAGCACCCCAGGATGGAGCTTTTCATTATGTTTCACAGGATGGGATCCGATTCAGCCCGGTTACTAAAATACAATCTGACAACTTGCATAACTGGACCGGAAATTTTATGGTAGAAAGTCCAGATGAACTGCGGTTCTACGGCAGTGGTTCCTATATTTGGTTCAATTATTCTCCCAATGGAGGGATCTGGAATGGATTTACACAAACGAACGTTCGTGGGGGAGATCCAAGTGTGGTGAAAATTGGAGCAAACAAATACCTAATGATTTATGTTGGCCAGCCCTATACCACTTCTGAAAATGATCCATCGGCACCTGAATTATCTTATAAAATCTATCCAAACCCCTCTGTGGATATAATTCATATAAGCTCTTCCGGCACTTATCAAAATACAGAATATACCATACATGATATCACTGGAAAGGTCTGTAGGAGTGGTCTCCTTTCTCCGGAGTCAACGATGTTGTCCATTCATAATTTGGAAAAGGGATTGTACTTCCTGACCCTCTATGATATGAAAGTTATAAGAATCCCTTTAATTAAAGAATAAAAGACTGCAGCGTCCGCAAAACTTCCTGTTGAAAGAACAAAACATATGCCCGATCCCTATCAAATTACCTTTAACAGCTGGAATAAAGTTGCCACACTCTACCAGGAGCGGTTCATGCACCTGGAACTATATAATGATAGTTACGATTTTTTCTGTGAACAACTCAAGAAGCCAAATGCTCAAGTTCTTGAAATTGGTTGCGGTCCGGGCAACATAACAAGATACCTGTTATCAAAAAGACCGGACTATACCATAACAGGCATTGACGTGGCACCCAACATGGTCATGCTGGCACAACACAACAATCCGGCTGCACATTTTCAAATCATGGATTGCAGACAACTAGATTTAATTAGCAAGAATTTCGATGGTATCGTGTGTGGTTTTTGTGTGCCCTATCTCTCCTTAGAGGATTGCAAGAAATTAATAAAGGATTGTGCAGACTTGATCACTCCAGGTGGTTATCTGTATTTGAGTGCAATGGAGGGACAGTATGAAGATTCAGGATATGCTACCGGAAGCTCCGGAGACAGCATGTTTATCTATTATTATGAAGAAGACCGTTTAAGCAAGCTACTTGTGGAACACCATTTTTCAATCAAGGCTTGCTTTTATAAAACATTGGATTTTCCTGAATCTAAAATTCCCAGGCAATTCATATTTGTTGCTGAAAAAGTCTAGCCCCTGAACCATGTAGTGTCCAAAAAAACTTGAAAATGAAATCTGTTGAAATGGAATGAGGATTCCCTAATTTGAAATTTAGTAACAAATAACGATTTAACCCGGTCACAGTGAACTCGAGCAAAGTGCTTTATCAAACAATGAACTCATTCAAATGCAGATCCCCGGACCTCATGTCAGAATGCATATCCGAGGGAAAGTCCTCCAAAATAAGGCCAGAAAACACCCTCTGCAATTATAGGGGTAATTGCTATTTTCCACATAAAGCCGCCATCAATTGGTTGTCTTCTGTATCCGAAGGTCATCGTTCCAATAAATTTTCCGAAGTCCTCGTCGAATATATCAGAAGAGCCGCTGGCAAAAGTTGCACCCGCCCCAATCTCAAAGTATCTGCCATTTTTGCCCAGTAACCAGTTTAGTTGAAAAGGAATCAATACTATGCCTTCATTGTCGCTTCCCGCATATCCCAAGCCGATCCTTCCTCCGAAACCATCTGGCTTGCCTTGAAAGCGGGTATCATAATTAAAACTAAAGATTAATCCATTGCCAAGCAACTCTGCGTAAACGGATTGCTTTGCCTGAGAATACAATCCGCTCAAAAGACTCAAAACAAATAAGAAGCTGATCAAAACTCGTTTCATTGTTACCGATTTTATGCAAACATACGAAATCTGCAATTTCAGAATTAAATATTATCAGTA
>CAZDQG010000015.1:42066-79668 GCA_964507535.1 uncultured Saprospiraceae bacterium | reverse complement strand
TGCATTCGACAACAGCTTCCCGGAATACAAATTGCCGGCATCCTATATGGCAAAGTTTGACAACATGCTGCATTTTGTGGAACACGCATCTCCTGACTGGCTACAATTCAACCATTTTGAATTTATAAGGTCTTTCGTAAATCCCTTGTATGCAGAAAATAGCAGGCTGATAGAACACTACAGGTTTTTATCCAGAAGTTTTGTTGATTTTTCCTTAAACAATGCCCCTGTGTCCATATTTGACAAGAACTTGTATCAGGCACAGGAGGTAGCCGGTGTTTTCAAACGGGTCCATTCCGACTCCATCAAAAGGGAACTAAGGGATTTTGGAAAATTATTGTTCTACGACCCAATACTTTCCGGAAATAACGAACGTTCGTGCGCATCCTGTCACATTCCTCAACAGTACTTTGCAGATACTGCCGTGCGGACACCGCTTGCATTTGACAAGCTGCATCGTCTAAAGCGAAATGCGCCTACTTTACTGAATGTGCGTTACAATCATTTGTTGATGTGGGATGGGAAGCACCTTGGTTTGGCTGAACAATTGCAGGCAGTTCACCAAAATCCGGAAGAAATGTTTGGGGATGCCCTGCAAACGATGAAAAAAATACGCAGCTGCAGATCCTATAAAGAAACCCTGGAGCGCCTCGCGGCATGGAGTAGTCAAAAGGAAGCAGGTTTCGAACATATTGTTTCAGCGCTCATTTTTTATTACAGCTCTTTTGATACGGCACGATCTGATCTGGACCTTGCCATGGAACAGAAAAAGGATCTTGAACCGGATCAGATTGCAGGCTTTAATTTGTTCATGGGTAAGGCGAAATGCGGCACATGCCACTTTCCGCCTCATTTCAACGGGGTGAAGCCTCCGTATACAAATAATGAATTCGAAGCTCTGGGTGTCCCTGAAGACGATTCTTTTACAAAAATCAGCCCGGATTCCGGCCGATACAGGATTCTTCCTGTAGCCGAAATGGTCGGTGCTTTTCGAACAGGCAGCCTTCGAAATATCCAGCGGACAAAACCTTATATGCATAACGGAGCTTTCAACAGCATAGACCAAATTATATCATTTTACAATTTTGGCGGTGGAGCAGGCAGAGGGCTGCAAATCGCGAATCAAACCTTGGTCTCTGACAGTTTAAAACTTTCTGACATGGAGCACATGCAATTGCTCCGATTTCTGGAATGCCTCAATGAGCATATTTTACTTGAACCAAAACCAGATGCACTCCCAATGTCGTCAAACAAATTGCTCAATAAAAGAAGGGTGGGGGGCGTTTATTAATGATAGCATGAAAAAAATTATATGTTCAATTGCAATCATAGCCACTATTCTGGCTTGTAATTCAGGCTCAAAAGAGTATCTCCTGCCAAAGGATTTAAATAGGGACAGCCGGAAAAACATGGTAGCATACCTGAACCGTGGTAAGGCGCTCTATTCGGAATTTTGTGCTTCATGTCATCGCATTTCCAACACGGGTGACCCTATTCCTCATTTTACGCAGCAGCAACTGGACATGTACCAGGCCAAGTTATATATGCAGGGAAGCCCCAAACATACGTTTGTAAGGGAATTGGCTTATGACGAAGTTGAAGCAATTTTAAATTACCTCAGATTCCGGAAGCCACGATAATCCGTTCTTGTCTTTATGCCCTATTTGTCCGGACAGAGCAATGGAGTTTGATGGACCTCTTTCTAAGCCTATTGACTAGAACATTTCTGTTCCCGCAAAGTGGAAGCTTCCTTCGATGCGTGCATTTTCATCGGAATCAGATCCGTGAACAGCATTTTCACCCACATTTCTGGCGTACAGTGCCCGAATGGTACCAGGAGCGGCTTTTGCAGGATCGGTAGCTCCGATGAGGGCTCTGAAGTCTTCAACTGCATTTGATTTTTCCAGGATGGCCGCAACAATGGGTCCCCTGGACATAAAATCAACGAGCTCTCCATAGAAAGGTCTTTCTTTGTGCACTGCATAGAATTCTCCGGCTTTTTCTTTTGACAAGCGCGTAAATTTCATGGCTACTATGCGGAAGCCTGCGGCGCAGACTTTATCAAGGATTGCCCCAATATGCCCGGATTCTACTGCATCCGGTTTGATCATCATAAACGTACGATTTCCTGACATTTTTTCAATTTGAGCGGCAAATCTATAGACTGGGAGCAATTCAAAGTCAATAGAATACACTTTTGAATCTTCATTAACATTTAAAAAGGAAAAAGCGTGAGAGTTTAGCGGCAATTTTGTCTCCTTTATGGATTCCCTCTCTTCATTGCAGCCATTGATTCAGCTACCTAAGAATTGCGTCATTCTTTCGCATCGCAATCCGGATGGAGATGCCATTGGATCCAGCCTTGCATTGAGTTTATTTCTGCAATCATGGAATCATCAGGTACGCGTTATTTTCCCAAGTGAGTATCCTGTAAATTTTGAGTGGATGCCGCAATCGGAGGAAATCATCATTTATGATCTCAACCCAAAATTTGCAGAACAGACCATTCAAAAAGCAGAATTGATTTTCTGTCTTGATTTTAATTCTCTCGAGAGGATTGATAAAATGGCTCCCATGGTCATGGAAAGAAACGTACCCAAAATCATGATTGATCACCATTTGGATCCGGAGCCATTTGCAGATATGCAGTTTGCTATTACCAGTGCGAGCTCGACTTCAGAAATTATTTACGATATCATCCGCGGTTTGGAACCTGAAAAACCTGTGGCTCCGCTGGTAAGAGATTGCTTGTATGCAGGTCTGATGACAGATACCGGTTCTTTTCATCATGCGACGAGTACAAAAGTATTTCGAATGATGTCCGAAATGAAAGAGTGGGGACTTGATGATACGCGCATTCAGGAGTTGATTTTAAACAGCCAGCCAGATAAATATCTAAAGCTTTTAGGCCATTGTCTTCACAATCGCATGGAGCTAATGCCAGAACAAAAATTTGGGTACATCTGGCTCACCAAGGAAGATTACCGAAATTATGATATCCGCCGCGGCGATACCGAAGGAATCATCAATTACCTGATGATGCTGAAATCGGTTCGCGTTGGTGCTTTGGTAATGAACCAGCCCAGCATTGTCAAACTTTCCCTTCGCTCCAAAGGAAACTATTCCGTGCAGCAATTATGCCGTAGTTATTTTAATGGAGGTGGGCATCGAAATGCTTCCGGAGGTTACTCAAAAGCGACGCTCGAAGACACTATTCTGTTGTTAAAAAAAGCAATTTCGGAAAATTGTCCTGTATAAATTTGTAATTCATTCATTTCAAATAATTCTATCAATGAAAAAAAATTCTTTGTTTCTTTTACTTGGTCTGGCTGCAACCTTTATGTTGATTTCGTGTAACAAAAACGGTGGCATGCAAAAGACCATCAGTGGATTTGATGTACAGCTGGTCAAAGACGAAAAAGGAGATGTCGCAAAAGAAGGGGATTATGTATATTTTCGTTACCATGTTGTTGGCAATGACTCGTTGATCTTTTCCTCTACCATGCAAACACCTGTTATCAAATTTAAATTGCCAAAGCTTGAAAAACAGGAGGCCAAAAATGCGCAACCTATGTTGGAAGCAATTCATTTAATGTCCATTGGGGACAGTGCAGTAGTGTATCAGCCTCTCGATGAGGAAATGAAAAAAAGTGTAGGTCTTCCTCACATTAACAAAATTGAATATCATGTTGCGCTTGTTGATATAAAAAATGAAGAAGCGTACAAAGCAGACATGGAAGTAGAACAAAAAGCAGCAGATGAAAAGAAAAAAATGCTTGAAGCAGAGGCATCCGTTATTGCTGCAAATGCAAAGACCGTACTTGCGGATTATAAAGCAGGAAAACTTGCATCTTCATTGGTTACCACTCCTAGTGGCTTGAAGTATCTCGTACACGAAGCAGGAAATGGACCTAAAGCAGAGCCAGGAAAACCTGTTAGCGTACACTACTATGGAATGCTCATGGACGGTACCAGATTCGACGATTCCTGGTCACGCGGACAGGAGTTTCAATTTATGTTGGGTCAGCGCCAGGTGATCCCGGGTTGGGATGAAGGTGTAGCCAATTTGAATCAAGGTGCAAAAGCTACCTTGTTCATCCCTGCGGCACTTGCCTACGGAGCAGAAGGTGCACCTCCGGCAATTCCTGCTAATGCGGAACTGATGTTTTATATTGAAGTAAAAAAGGTGAACTAATTCACCCAATAAGGTAAATAGAAGAGGGACTCGTCGATAAAAGAGGAGTCCCTCTTATTGTAAATTTTAAGTCTTTCATCATGACCATTGATCAATTTAAAGATTTAAAGAAAAGGCTCGGTGAGCTAAGGGGGTTTCTTTGACATCGATAAAAAGAAATTAGATGTAGAAGACAAAGAACAGCAGACTATGGATCCTGGATTCTGGTCAAATCCGGAGCGTGCGGAATTGATCATGAAGGAGATCAAATCCGCCAAAAAATGGATGGAATCCTACAATGGTGCTGAATCCGCAGTGAATGACCTGGAAGTCCTGCTGGAGTTCTTTGATGCAGGTGAAATCAGCGAAGAAGAGCTTGATCAGAAATATAAGGAATGTCTCGATCTCATCGAGGATATTGAATTCCGGTCCACACTAAATAAGCCCGAAGATGAGTTGAGCTGTGTCGTCGAAATCAATGCAGGTGCCGGCGGAACAGAATCCTGTGACTGGTCATCCATGCTATACCGCATGTATTTCATGTGGGCGGAAAGAAACGGATACAAAGTCAGTCAAATCAATATGCAGCAAGGGGATGTGGCTGGAATCAAAACTGCAGAACTGGAAATTACTGGAGATTACGCCTATGGAATGCTGAAAGGTGAAAATGGTGTACACCGTCTGGTCCGCGTTAGTCCATTCAATGCCCAAGGCAAAAGAATGACTTCTTTTTCTTCCGTTTTTGTGCATCCCTTGATCGATGATCGCATTGAAATCAATGTCAATCCATCTGACCTGGAATGGGACACATTCCGATCCAGTGGCGCAGGCGGTCAGCACGTAAATAAAACAGAATCAGCCGTTCGGGTGCGGCATCTACCCAGTGGAATTGTTGTGGAATGCCAGCAAGAGCGATCTCAACATCAAAACAGGGATAAGGCCATTCAATTGTTGAAATCCAAATTATATGAACGGGAACTTGAACGCCAATTTGAAGAAAAGAGTAAAGTAGAATCCACTAAAATGAAAAACGAGTGGGGCTCACAAATACGTTCTTACGTGCTCGACGACCGTCGGGTTAAAGATCACCGCACAGGATACCAAACTTCGCAAACTGATCTCGTTCTTGATGGCTATATCGATGAGTTTTTAAAGGCGTATTTAATGAATAAAACTACAGGAAGTCTTGATGAAGACAACTAGGCTCCAATCTACAATGCCAGATGAAGGCATTGCCTTAGGAATTTAATTCATTGCGCATCCAATTATAATAGTCCTCATTTACCTGGACTTCCCAACTTGCAATACATGGTATTTCATATGGATGCATCGATTGAATTTTTTGCATTGCAGCTTCTGTAAGTTCTTGAAGAGTTTTTACAATCAGAATTTCTTCCAGGGAAGATTCCATGTTTCCCTTCCAGAGAAAAACAGAGTTCGCTGAAAACTGCTGAACGCATGCCGCCAACTTGAATTGGAGAAGTGCTTCGCTGCAAGCTTTCGCGGAGTCAGCATTTGGAAAGGGTACGTACAGGATACAATATTTCTGTTTTTTAATTAGCATGTTGTAAAATGGAATCAACGTAATCAAGTGACATTGTCTTTGGCGATTTCATTCAGGTCTTTAAAGTATTTGTACGTTTCCAACTGGGATTGAAATTTTTTCTTTCCTTCAGACGCAACATACTGGTTGATTTTATCATAATTCAGGTACCGCGATTTGATATTGTCCTTAAACTGGTATTCCATGTTGTCGAGTATTACCTTCTTAAGTTGTTCGTTATAAATCGGGAATGCGGTCTCTATTCGGAAATGAAGATTGCGTGCCATCCAGTCTGCAGAGGATAAATAAACTTTCTCTTCTCCGCCATGGTAAAAGTAATAGACTCTGGAATGCTCCAGATACCGGTCTACAATGGAAATTCCTTCAATGTGTTCACTTAAACCTGGCTTGCCTATTGCCATGCAGCAAATGCCCCGGATGATGAGCCGGATATGCACCCCAACTGATGCAGCATCATACAGCATATTGATCATTTCATAATCCTGTAAATTATTTAATTTGAGAATGATTGAGGCAGGTCTACCCTGTAAAGCCTGGTCTTTTTCAAATTCAATGAGAGATTGTATTTCGTCATTTAAATTAAACTGCCCGACTAACAAATGTTTGAATCCTTGATTTGGAAGCCGGATGGTTTCAAGGAAATTAAAAAGTCTTTGCACTTCATTTGTCAGCGCTTCCTCCTTCGTAAAAAATCCATAATCGACATAAATCCTGGAGGTCTGTTCGTGAAAATTACCGGTCGATAAATAGGCATAATGGACAAGCTCATTTTGCTCGTGCCGGCTAATCAGAGCACTTTTGGAATGTACCTTCAGGCCAGGGAAGCTGTAACGCACTTTAACTCCCATTTTTTCAAGCTCTTCACCCCATGCGAGATTGTTGGCCTCATCAAACCGGGCCTTCACTTCAATAAAGACAAAAACATTTTTGCCCTCTGACGCAGCAAGCTTAAGCGCATCCATGATTCTGGATTTTTTTGCGACGCGATACTGGGTGACTTTGATAGAAATAACATCAGGATCTTTTGCAGCTTGTTCAAAAAATTGAATCACCGGTTCATAGCTATGGTATGGAAAACACAACAGCTGTTCATTTTGGCTTATTGCCTGAAAAATACTTTGCTGTTTTTTAAAGGCATGGTGTTCAATCGGCTTCAGGTTTTTATTTTTTAATTCCTTTTTTCCAAAATCAGGAAATGAAAAGAAATCAAAATTATTGTGGTAGCGGCCTTCAGGTGTAAGATCGTCTTTATCTATTTCAAGAAGCTGTAATAAATACTCCAGTAATCCTTTTGGCATCGATTCGTCATATACAAGCCTTGCTGCAGGTCCGATGTTGCGTTTTACAAGGCTTTTCTTTATTTTTTCAAGAAGATCACCGCTAAATTCATCTTCGATGTACAATTCCGCATCCCGTGTTAGTTTTATACTGTATGAATTTAAAATGTGGAATCCCGGAAAAAGCCATTTTAGGGAATAACGGACGATTTCATCCAAAAGGATGATGTCGTGATGGTTTTTCTCTCCCGGTAATTCTATAAATCTGGGTAAGTGATCGGACGGAATTTTGACAATGGCGTATTGTGGGAGAGGTTTTATTGCCTCTTTATCCTGAAGAATTACTGTGAGATACAATTCTGAGTTGTTCAGAAAGGGCTTTACCTTATCGCCAACCAATAATACAGGTTGAACAAAAGGTAGCAGGTTCTCGCGAAAATAAATTTCCAAAAACTGTTCCTGCGCTGGTGAAATTTCCTTCTGGGACAAGAGATAAATATGATATTTCCGTAAGTCTGGTATGATCTCTTTTTCAAAGATGGTGTTGAATTCCAACAGTTGTTTGTTAGCAATCCGGTACAACTGATTCAACAGCAGTTTTGGATTGTAATCAAGCTTGCTCTTGGTATTCTTTCCTAGTTTTTTGAGATTTCTGTGGTGCGCAACGCGAATCCGAAAGAATTCTCCTAGATTGGAGGAGTAAATGGCCAAAAATTTGAGGCGCTCAAACAAGGGTACAGAGGGATCTTTGGCTTCCTGAAGGACCCTGTAATTAAAATTAAGCCAGCTGATATCCCTGTCAAGATATTCATAGCTTATTTTTTTTTGGGTCACTGACTCCATCCAGGGTAAATTTGCGAAATTGATTTCAAAATTAAGGGAGTTTGTCACTTCACTGGCCGTACTTGTAAGTTTAATCGAGATTTAACATATTATGAAAGTTAAAAATGAACAGAATTTATCCCGCCGAAGGATGGTTGCAGGCAATTGGAAAATGAATATTTTACCTGCTGATGCAAAAGGATTGGTGGATTCTTGTCTCGAAGGACTCTCTAATGAGCATGCAGAAATTTTGTTTTGTCCTCCATACACGCACCTGGCTAATTTAAGTGGCATCGCTCGTGCCGGAATTCACCTCGGTGCACAAAACTGCAGCGAATATGCCTCGGGAGCATTTACCAGCGAAATTTCAGCTGAAATGCTTATAAATCTGGGATGTACATGGGTTATACTTGGGCACAGTGAATGCCGGGCCAGGAATTCCTATGAAAAAGATAGGATTGCAGATAAAATAAGAAGGGCCATCGAAGCAGGGCTGAATGTAATTTATTGTTGCGGTGAGCCACTTGAAATCAGAGATGCAGGCCAACATGTGCATTATGTCATGCAGCAACTCGAAACGGATTTTAGCAAAATGAGTGTTTCAGCAATCGATCATGTTACAATTGCATATGAACCCATTTGGGCTATCGGTACAGGTAAAACTGCCAGTACCGATCAGGCTGCCCAAATGCATGAGCATATCAGGGCCTGGATGAAACAGCAATTTCCAGGCTGCGGAGAAGCCCTCAAAATATTGTATGGCGGTAGCGTAAATGCGGGTAATGCAAGGGACCTGGCCCACTCAAGCTCAATTGACGGAGTTTTGGTTGGAGGAGCCAGTTTGAAACCCGATGAATTTAAAATTATAATATCGGCTTTCTCTTAAACAAGCGTTCTGAAAGCGTTTCGTCCTTTTCCCGGACGCGTGCTTCCATTTCCAGCCGGTACGATTCCAGCTGGGATGAAATGTCTGCATCATGGGTTGCAAGGATCCGGCATGCAAGCAAGGCAGCATTTTTTGAAGCATTTAAAGCCACGGTTGCAACAGGAATTCCATTCGGCATCTGCAAGATTGATAAAATTGAATCCCATCCATCTATCGATTGTTCGGATCTTACAGGCACACCTATAACAGGTAGAGTCGTTAATGAAGCGACCATTCCTGGTAAATGCGCAGCCCCTCCTGCTCCTGCAATAATGACTTTAAGTCCACGTTCTATTGCTGTTTTTGCATACTGCATCATGTATTCCGGTGTGCGGTGTGCAGATACGATTCGAAGCTCATAAGGAATGCCAAATTGTTCCAGGATATCTGCTGCATCTTTCATTACGCGTAGATCGCTGTCAGAACCCATAATCAGACCGACTTTTGGATTATCTTTCATGCTATGACTTTTAAATGTTTTTTAATGTATTTCGCTGTTTCTTTACAAGTGTTCAGATTAGGACCGGTAACATTGATATGACCCATTTTGCGGAAGGGTCGCGTTTCTTCTTTCCCATATAAATGTACATGTACTCCCGGAAGTCTTAGTATTTCTTCAAATCCGGAATAGACAGGTGAGCCGGAACTGGATTCGTCTCCAAGTATATTGATCATCACAGATGCCTGGCTAAAGTTCGTTTCACCTAAAGGCAAATCCAGTATAGCCCGTACATGATTTTCAAATTGACTGGTGGCTCCATTGTCCAGGGTATGGTGACCACTGTTATGAGGCCTTGGCGCCACTTCGTTGATCCACAAACTTCCATCGCTGTTGTAAAAGAATTCCACAGCCAGGAGACCCACAATGCCAAGACTGTTTGCCAGCTCCTTTGCATACTCTTCTGCTCGAACCGCAATAGGGTCGGGTATTTCCGCGGGGCACACAAGGTCTTCAACCAGGTTGGCTTCGGGGTGGAATTCCATGGATACTGCAGGATAGGTCCTGCAGTCACCGGAGACATTACGTACGGCAATAACGCTGAGCTCTTTTTTAATTGAAGCCAAAGATTCAATGATGCTTGGACCTTCTAAAAGCAGCTCCAAATCAGTTTCTGCCCGGACGATTTGGACACCCCGTCCGTCATATCCTCCCTGACATAATTTTTGAACAAAAGGTAGCTGGAGCTGACCTGCCTTGATCGCATCTCTGAGGGATTGCGTGTTTTCAAAATATTGAAACGGGGCAGTAGGGTAATGATGCTCTTTATAAAATTGCTTTTGCCGACCTTTATCCTTAATGAGTTCCAGTATCTCTGCTTGCGGAAAAACCAGGATGCCTTCCTTTTGCAAGGTATGGAGCGCACCAATATGCACGTGTTCAATTTCTACCGTGAGGTGACTCATTTTTCTTCCAAAAGCAAGGACTTCATCGTAATTATTAAAGTCCCCTTCGTAAAATTGATTGCTTACTTTCCCTGCAGGATAATTCCTATTTTTGTCCAGGAAAGCCAGGGATAAATCAAGTCTGGAGGCAGCTTGGGCAAGCATCTTTCCAAGTTGACCGCCTCCCAAAACACCAATTCTGTGACTTGAAGGTATAAATCCCATCTTTTTTTTTGCGAAATTCGGAAAGCTTTCCGTAGATATGGTGACTTTTAAAGATTCTTTGCAATCATTATGAATAAATTAATTATCAAAAATGCCCGCGTCGTAAACGAGGGCATCATAGAAGATCTTGAACTGCTGATATGTGGGGCCAGGATTGAACGAATTGGAACTACCATTGAAGATAAAAATGCGGAGATATTTGATGCAGATGGTTTGTTCCTGATTCCTGGGTGCATTGACGATCAGGTGCATTTTCGGGAACCGGGTTTGACGCATAAGGGGGATATATACCACGAATCGCAAGCCGCAGTTGCAGGTGGGGTCACCAGTTTTATGGAAATGCCGAATACACAGCCGTTAACGCTTACAGCTGCATTACTGGAAGAAAAATACAAGCGGGCTGCAGAACATTCCTTTGCAAACTATTCATTTTACATGGGCACGTCCAATGACAATTTAGATGAGATCCTGGGCGTGAATTATGACAAGGTCTGCGGAATAAAAGTTTTTATGGGATCTTCTACAGGAGATATGTTGGTTGATTCTCCGACAGTTTTGGATAATTTATTCAGGAATGCACCGGTTCTCATATCCACCCATTGTGAAGATGAAGGGACCATAAGACAAAATACGGCATTATTTTCATCTAAATATGGAGATCAGATCCTGCCGGAATTCCATCCGGAAATCCGCAGTCGTGAAGCGTGCTATAAATCTTCCTCCCTGGCTATAGAACTTGCTAAAAAGCACAATACACGTCTTCATATTTTGCACATTTCAACTGCAGACGAACTGGAATTATTTACATCTTCCATTCCCTTGGAGCATAAGCGGATTACCTCTGAAGCCTGCGTTCATCATATGTATTTTAATGATGAAGACTATAAGGAATTGGGTCATTTGATAAAGTGCAATCCTGCAATAAAAAAACAGGAAGACGCAGAAGCCATAGCAAAAGCATTGATAGAAGGCCGCATCGACGTTGTTGCCACAGACCATGCACCACATACCATGGATGAGAAACGTAGGCCCTATTTGCAGGCACCTTCCGGTTTGCCTCTAGTTCAGCATCCGCTTTCACTTATGGTGACAATGGCGGAAAGCTATGGTTGGGACCTGCCTTTTATAGTAGAAAAAATGGCGCATAACCCTGCCATTTGTTTTCAGGTAAAAGAACGTGGGTTTATTCGCGAGGGATATTTTGCTGATTTGGT
Source organism: uncultured Saprospiraceae bacterium (assembly GCA_964507535.1). Taxonomy (GTDB): domain Bacteria; phylum Bacteroidota; class Bacteroidia; order Chitinophagales; family Saprospiraceae; genus Vicinibacter. The sequence continues at coordinate 68,084 of CAZDQG010000015.1, read as the reverse complement.
CCTTCTTGATCCGAACTCTGAATATCTCGTTCAGGAAAAGGACCTGTTTTATAAATGCGGCTGGTCCCCGTTGACAGGACGCACATTAAAAGGGAAAATCAAACGAACGTTTGTTAATGGCCAGGTGGTTTATGATGGCGCGAAGACTTACCAAAGATCTGCCATGAGACTTGAATTCAGCAGGGGCTAGTTGGAGGATTAAATCTCAATGCTTTTTCCAACCTGAATGCGGCCTTTCTCATCCCGTATTACTGTTGAAGCACTGATAAAAGGATCGTGTTCGTAGATCAGGACATGTTCGTGGTCGGCGGCATGGTTTAATACGAGTTCTTTTTCCTGAAGGGTCACCAGGGGGCGCACATCATAAGCCATGATGTAAGGCATGGGTACGTGAAATGAACTCGGAAAGAGGTCTGCTCCATAGATGTATGTTCTGTTTTCAAATTCAATTTCAGGAAGCATCATGGCTTCTGTGTGACCATAGGCAAAACGCAAATGAATTCCGGGTAACCATTCGAGGCTTTCTTTGTCAGATCCAACAAAATGAAGCACCTGATGCTGTTGAAGGGGAATAAAATTCTCTTTGAGAAACGAAGCGCGCTCGCGTTCGTTTGGATTCAGTGCCCACTCCCAATGGCGTTCGTTTGTCCAATACCTGGCATTTGGAAATGCAGGTACCAATTCACCCTTTTCAGTTTTGTGCACTGCACCCCCGCAATGGTCAAAATGCAAATGCGTAAGCAACACATCGGTAATGTCGCTTGCCGCGATACCTTCAACTTCAAGCGAGCCCAAAAGACTCTGATTGCCATGCGGGTGGAAATAAGAACGAAACTTTTCATCCTGTTTGGTTCCCATACCCGTATCGACCAGAATTTTACGATCATCGGTTTCAATATAAAGGCAACGCAAAGCCCAGGTGCATAAATTCTGAGCATCCGGTGGATTGAGTTTCGACCACATCGTTTTCGGAACGACACCAAACATGGCACCTCCATCCAATTTAAAATTACCGGAGGGGATGCAGCGAATAGTTTTTATCATAATGCAAATCTACGGCTAATCATTGCCGGAGTGGAGGAGGTCTTTTTTTAATTTTAGCATCTGTACGGCCCCAATAAGCGCTTCCGAGCCTTTGTTACCCCATTTTCCTCCTGCGCGGTCGAGAGCCTGCTCTAAAGTATGGACAGTGAGCACGCCAAATACAACAGGTTTGCTGTATTTGATATTCAGGTCCATCAATCCTTTTGAAACAGCCTGTGCCAGGTATTCATCATGCCGGGTTTCGCCTTGTATAATGCAACCCAGACAAACAATTGCATCTACACTTTTATGCTCTAACAGCCATTGTGCGCCCAATGGAAGTTCGAAAGATCCAGGAACTTCTATCTCGTAAATGTGTTTGGAGGAAACCTTGCAAAGAGAAAGAATCGAACGAGCACCCTCCTTTAAGCGGGAAGTTACATCCGAATTCCATAAAGAAGTTACGATGCCATAGCGGTAGGAAGCAGCTTCACCAATCGCTTGAGGACTCAGCCCTTCTAAACCGGGAAGATTGCCTGCCATGCGCTTCGTTCACTTATTCCAATGGAATGATAAATTTATCAATTCCGGAGCCGTCCGGACTGTCAGGATATTTTTCCTTGATTGTTTTGAACGCCTGTAATGCACCTTCTTTATCACCTAATTTTTGGAGTAAGACCCCTAGTTTCTTGAGGTAGACTGGTGTTAAAAATTCATTTTCTGTCCCATGGGCTGCTTTGTCATAAAAGGATTTCGCCTTTTCGAGATCATTCAACTCTGCATGTACATCGCCAAGCATTCCATTTTTCAAGGTTTTCATAACGTTACCCGAGGCGTCGTACTCTTCAAAATACTTTTTGGCATCTTCAAATTTGCGAAGATTCATACAACAGATTCCGGCATAATATTTCGCCAGGTTCCCAGCCTTGGTACCACCATAGTTCTCAGCAATTTCGGCGAAACCTGCAAATCCCCCGCCGGGATTGTTTAATGCCATGTCAAAGGAGTCTTTTTCAAACAGAAATTCGGCCTGGTACATTTGTTCCAGGGCTTCTTTGTTTTTAGGCTCCTGATACATGAATTTGTACAAAAGCCAACCGCCCACAATGACCACTATAGCTGCCAAACCTCCCAAAATAGGGAGTCTGTGCCTTTCAAAAAAATCTTCAGCCTGGTGTTTGACTTCGGTGATATCGAGGATCGTATCCTCTTTACTGGAAGATGTGCGGACATTTTTTGGAGTAACCCCCGAACGGTAGCCTTTAGCCATAAGAATCGTAAATTGAATTTTAAAAAACTTGGCAAAAATAATACAGCACAGCCAATTGAATGAAAATATCTTCTGAAACAGTGTATTTCGTTGATTTTAAGTCAATCAAACCTGGTGTGGGTTCCCATCAATCCATAATGAAGGGATAATCCCTTTGGGTGTAATTGTCTTCAAACAGATCTTCTGCCTGGGGAAAAGGTGAATTTTCGGCAAATTCAACGGCATCGTCAATTTCGTCTTTTACTGCATCGTGGATCGCTTCCAGTTCTGTATCCTTGAGTATGCCTGCCTCTTTTATTTGGTTTTCCACTATGTGAACGGGATCAATAGATTTGTAATATTCAACTTCTTCTTTTGAACGATAGGTCGCCGGGTCGGATACGGAATGCCCTCTGTAACGGTAGGTTTTAATTTCAAGAAAATATGGCCCATTTCCACCGCGTATATGGGCTGCAGCCTTGCTTATGGCTTCATGTACAGGCTGGGGATGCATGCCATCTACACTTTCTGACGGCATATGAAAGGCTTCCCCGATTTTATAAAGGTCCATCACATTGCTCGTACGCTCGACCGATGTACCCATGGCATATCCGTTGTTTTCAACGATGTACAAAACGGGAAGATTCCAGGTCATGGCCATGTTGAAAGACTCAAACAAAGCACCTTGACGCGCTGCACCATCACCAAACATCGTCACACATAAATTATCCGTGCCTTTATATTTTTCTGCAAATGCGATTCCGGTTCCAATAGGAATTTGAGCACCAACGATGCCATTTCCACCAAAAAACCTTTTTTCTTTTGAGAAAAAGTGCATAGACCCACCTTTCCCTTTTACGCATCCCGTGGCTTTCCCATATAATTCTGCCATGCATTCCCTTGCAGAAATTCCCCTGGAAAGTGCATTGCCGTGTTGCCGGTAACCGGTAATAAGGGCATCTTCAGGCCGTATGGCTGTCAACATACCTGCTGCAATGGCTTCCTGACCAATATATACGTGGCAAAAACCACGTATTTTTTGCTGGGAATACATCATTAAAGTTCGTTCTTCAAATCGCCTGATCCGAAGCATCATTTCAAACCAGGATTTCCAGGTTTCTTTTGGGTAAGCGGGGGCATCCGTATTCTTTTTCTGAACTTTTAAAGCCATAACAGAAGGTGATAAGTTATATTGTCGCGCAAAGTTAGTCTTTTCCTGGATCCCTGGAATTATGCAGATCAAAGGGTCTCATGAAGCCATCTGAAGTATTCTTTCTGCCAAAGCAATCCATTTTGAATTTTTAAAATGTGATGACCTTCATCAGGAAAGTAGAGCAACCTGGACTTTATATTTCTCAACCTGGCAGCTGTAAACGCTTCAAAGGCCTGTGTATCCGGAATTCTGTAATCACGACCGCCTTGAATTATCAGAATGGGAGTGTCCCATTTTTGAATATACTTGTGAGGTGAGAATTTTGCGTAGGACTTTGCGAATTTTTTATCCCAGTAAGGGCCTTTTAGATCCCAATTTGCAAACCATAATTCCTCCGTGCTTCCATACCAGGATTCCAGGTTAAATGTTCCGCAATGGGAAATAAAGCTTTTAAAACGGCCTTTGTGCATACCTGCCAGCATAAATACGGAATACCCACCAAAACTGGCACCGACACAAGCCCTCCGGTCCCGGTCCACATAGGGCTTTAAGGATAATTGGTCAATTGCGGAAAGGTAGTCATTCATGCATTGGCCACCCCAATCTCCCGAAATTTGTGCATTCCACTTGGTACCCCATCCCGGCATTCCACGGCGGTTGGGGGCAACAACGATATACCCATTTGCAGCCATAAGTTGGAAGTTCCAGCGGAAGGAATAAAATTGACTGAGGGCCGACTGAGGTCCACCCTGGCAGTATAATAGTGTGGGGTACTTTTTAGTTGAATCAAATTGGGGCGGGTAGATAACCCAGGTGAGCATAGACTGTCCATCTGTAGTTTTAACCCAATGCTTTTGGACCGGACTCATTTGAATGTGTTTGTAGGCCTCTGTATTAACTTGGCTCAATTGCCTGGTTTCTCCGGTTTCAAGTTGAACTGCGAATATTTCCGCTGCATGATTAAAATCCGTTCTGGTGCAAATCAGCTCTTTGCCGCTTATACCTACTATATTGTTATAATCGTGCTCGGTCTTGCTGATTTGCTTGTATCTGGCTTGTTCACCGGACTCAAAACTGATAGGTAATTCGATACTAAATAATTGTATGGTTCCCCTGTAAGGAACGGTTGAATAAAGGTATTTGGAATCAGGACTCCAGATAAAAGACTGCACTGTTTCATCCCAATTCGTTGTGAGTACAAATTGCTTTTTGCTGATAAGATCCAAAATCATGATATTATTCTTGTCCGATTCGCACCCATCGTGTTCCATGCTAAGCCAAGCCAGGTAGTGGCCATCCGGTGAGAATAGAGGCTGCTTATCATATCCATGCAGTCCTTGCGTCAAATTGCTTGTCTTCCCATTCGCGAGATCATATAAAAAAATATCTGAATTGGTGCTGGTTGCATATTCCTTGCCTTTCTTTTTGACGCAGACATATGCAAGGTATTTGCTGTCAGAACTCCAGGCCATATCATCGAGGCCACCGGATGGCATGGTTGGACAATCATAGGGTTCTCCGGGCATGATATTGATCTCGCGATGCAAGCCATCGGGATCCATTTTGGCAATAAAAAGATGATTCCGAAATCCGTCTTCCCAATCTTTCCAGTGCCGGAAAATAAGGTCATCGTAAATTAAAGCAGGAGATTTATCGAGTTCAGGATACAAATCCGATTTATTCTGGTCGACTTTTATAGAACGTGAGAAGGCCATCCATCTGCCATTGGGGGAGGGTAGAAGATTGGAGTATTCCAAGGGTTCCAGATTTAGATTTCGCTGTAACAGATCATGAAAAATAGCCCCATCTTTAGAATACATCAGGTTTCCTGCACCATCAAAACAAGCGTTGCCAACGTAGGATTTTGCATCTGAAATAAGGTTTGATTGACCCGATTTAACGTCAACAGCATATAAAACCGTTGAAGATTTATTACTTGTCTGATCATAGGTGCTTACCGTGTAGTATACTTTTTGCCCATCTCTGGAAACGATTTCACCGTTAACCCTTCCTAATGACCAGAGTAGTTCCGGAGTCATCAGACCCTGCGCACGAAGTTGCAGGAAAAACATAAAAAGAAGGCCAATCTGTAGTATTCGCATATAAAAGATTTAAGTTCAAAAATAGCTCATAGTTATTTTACAGGCACTAAAATAGAGGGATTCGTACAAAGCATGATAATCCGATTTGATTTTATCATCTTTGCGCATCATGCAAGATCACATTCGTGTACTTTAATCGCGTAAGTTTATTCCGTTTTAAGAATTTTGAAGAATTGCATCTGAATCTGGGTGCCGGATTTCATTTTATAACAGGAAAAAACGGTATGGGGAAAACCAATGTACTCGATGCATTCTATTATCTGTGCATGACGCGATCTTTTCAACAGCCCAATGATAAAGCTGTGGTTAAAGATCACGAAGGATTTTTCAGATTAGAAGCAGAATTGGCAGAGGAAGGTCAACGTCATCTACTTGAGGTAAAGTGTAAACCACCACAAATAAAGGAGTGGATGTGGGATGCAAAAAAGTATGACAAGCTTTCAGATCATATCGGAAGGATTCCGGTAGTACTCATTGCTCCGGATGATATTTATACGCTCATGCATTCTTCTGACGCACGCAGAAAATACCTGAATCAAAGTTTGATTCAAATGGATTCCAACTACCTCCGATGTATACTTGATCTTATGCGGATTTTAAAACAACGCAATGCCGCACTTAAAGCAATGAAGTCAGATGGCCGAATAAATGGTGAATTGTTAGACATATACGATCGGCAACTGGCTGTAGCGGGAAGTTATATATGCCAGAAAAGAGCTGAGCTTCTGGAATATCTGAATCCACTTATAAGCGAGTACGTATTTAGAATCAGTTCTAATCAGCAAGTTGGTTCGGTTCAATATAGCTCCGATGCACAAGATCCGGAGTCCTATTTGAAGGTTATGCTAAAAAGCAGAGAACGGGATTATTTTACAGGGCGCACCCACCATGGCGTGCATAAGGATCGCGTGGAATTCACGATGGGCAATTATCCGCTGGGACTACATGGCTCACAGGGACAAATTAAGTCGTTTGTTGCAGCATTGAAGATGGCCCAATTTAAATACCTGAAACAAAAAAGCGGTAGGGTTCCGGTTGTATTGCTGGATGATGTGTTTGCCAAATTGGACGAATCAAGAGTAGAGGCATTTGTTGGTCTTTTGCAGGAAGAAGAGATTATGCAGTGTTTCTTGAGCGATACACATGAGGATCGCTCTGTAAAGATTGCTCAAAGAATCCATCAAAATGCCTTTGTGTATACATTAAAGGATGGAAAGCTGCATACAAAGCTTGAACGTAACGCTTAATTTTATGGTTCTAAATATACCGTACTAAGGTCAAGATGAAAGGTAATGAACATACTTTAAAGGAACTTTTGCAGCATTTTGCAGGGCAGAAGAATGTTAAGGAAAAGCTTTTGAATAAAAAACTGGAAGATGCCTGGAACGCATTGTATCCTCAATTGATGACCTATACCAGTAAAATTCAATACAAAGAAGGCCTCCTTACGGTGCGTCTTACATCAGCGACCTTGCGACAAGAACTGAGCTATCACAAACTAAAAATGATAGATAAGCTCAACGAAAGCCTTGGAGAGCAGCTGATTAACGCAATAGAACTAAAGTAGTAAAGTGCTATTGTTCTTGTTCTGTCATGTTCATTTGAAGCAATAGCCAGCTAAACAGGAAACAGAGAACGCAGGTAGTAGCAATAACCATAATTGTATATTTTGAGTTAGTCGATCGGAACAAAGATATAACATATTATTATTATTTATAATATGTTTTTTTAATTAATTTTGTGATCATTTTCGAATAAAATCCGTTAATACATTAAAATTGATCAGTCATGAAAAAAATGCTTGTATTATTCCTTGCCGGGACGCTGGTTCAGGCTTTTGGGCAAATTTCAACTCCTGCGCCCAGCCCTCTATGTAAATTGGAGCAAAAGCTTGGACTTGGAACCCTTACAATTGAATATTCCAGGCCAGGTAAAAAGGACAGGATCGTCTTTGGCGATTTGATACCATTTGGTAAGACCTGGAGAACCGGTGCAAATGCAGCAACCAAAATCAGCTTCAGTGATGATGTAAAATTCGGAGGCGTAAATGTACCAAAGGGAACCTATGCTTTGTTTAGCATTCCAGGCGAGAGTAGTTGGGATATCATGTTGTACTCGGATGCGAATGTTTCCGGCGTTCCACAGGATTACGATGTGAAGAAAGAAGTTGCTCATATTAAGGCCACCCCTGAACTCATCCCTTATACGATGGAGACCTTCTTGATCGATATCAACGATATCCGCAATGAATCAGCTACCTTGAATTTGATCTGGGAAACAACTCTTGTTCCGATAAAACTCCAATTTGATACCGATTCAAAGGTGATGGCAAGTATCGACAAGGTGATGGCTGGTCCATCAAGTAATGATTATTACAATGCAGCCCGATATTATTACGATACTCACAAGGATGTAAATAAAGCCTATGAATGGGCACATAAAGCGAATGATATGGCTCCTACATTTTGGAAACTTAGACTGGAAGCGCTCATTCTTGCGAATATGGGCAGAAAGGAAGACGCTATTGCAATTGCACAAAAATCGAAAGCAATGGCTATAGAAGCCGGAAATGATGAGTATGTCAAAATGAATGAGGAATCCATCAAAGAGTGGAGTACGAACTAATCACAGCATCTAGTAAAAATAAAATGAAAGGTGGTTTGAGTCAATTCAAACCACCTTTATTATTTTAACTGTATCCATCGTTTTGTCCTGGTCCACACGCTCTGAATTCCTCGGGCTCCAGAATCCTTAAGGCTATGACGGCCCGTGCATACATTGTACAGTAAGGGTATTCAGCAACATTTGGATTACCTTTACGGATATAATCGAAAGCTGTTATTTGGATTTGAAATGTAATTTCAGAATCTGGAAATGGATTCTTATTATAATACACCATTTGGTATCAAAACATAAAACAGAGATATATTGAATTTATCATGCGCACAATCCCATACATAATCATAACAATTGTATCCTTTTTGTTCTTTTTGCCATTTCTAGGAAACGTACACTTGTTTGATTGGGATGAAGTCAATTTTGCTGAAATAGCGCGGGAGATGGTTGTTCTGAAGGACTACCTCAGTATACATGTCAATTTTATTCCTTTTCATGAAAAGCCTCCTCTGTTTTTTTGGTTGCAGGCAATGTCCATGCAGTTATTTGGGATTCATGAAATGGCAGCACGTTTTCCAAATGTCATATGTGGCGCAGTCACACTTTGTGTGTTGTTTCGTGTAGGTCGTGAACTAAAAGATGTACAGTTCGGTTGGACCTGGGTAATTGTCTACTTTGGCTCGAGCCTTCCCAATTTTTATTTTAGATCAGGAATCATTGATCCCTGGTTTAACCTTTTCATTTTTTTGAGCCTGTATGATTTTATTAAATACTATTGGAAACAAAGTGGAAGTGAAGGAATACTTTTACCCCGTTCTGCATATTCTTATGTGCTCAGCAGTGGAATGTGGATTGGCTTGGGGATTCTGACCAAGGGCCCGGTAGCTTTTCTGATATTTTTATTAACGGTTTCCGTGTATTGGGCTTCTAAGCGATTCAAAGTGTATTTTAAAATTTCTCATGTACTATTGTACCTGCTTGCTGCTTCCTCGGTGACCTTGCTGTGGTTTGGTCTGGAGACCTGGTTTAATGGGCCTGAATTTATCAAGCAATTTACACTCCGGCAGTATGCAATATTTAGTACTCCAGATGCGGGTCACGCTGGGTTCCCGGGCTATCATTTCGTGGTTTTGTTGTTTGGCTGTTTTCCTGCCAGCCTTTTTTTATTTCAAATATCAAAGCAGGATGAAAATGCACAGGTCGCCTCTGGTGATTTTAAAATTTGGATGTGGATACTTCTTGGCGTTGTACTTGTTTTATTTACTATAGTTCGCTCTAAAATTATCCACTATTCCTCTATGGCTTATTTTCCGATTACTTTTCTTGCTGCCTACTTTATCAACAGGAGCTTATCTGAAAACAAGCCATTGAGACGATGGATCCAAATCTCAATACTATTATGCGGGATTCTTATTTCCACGCTTCCGGTATTGCTGCCTTATTTTGCAAAAAATCCAGATGTACTCAAATCTCTTTTTGCAAAAGATCCGTTTGCATTGGCGAATCTTGAAGCACAGGTTCACTGGACGGGCCTGGAATGGATCACAGGAGTCTTTTTGATACTGGTTGTTTTGTTGGCATTCTTTTATTTTAAAAGAATGGAACTAAAGAAAGGATATGTCATCCTTTTTGTTGGTAATGCATTTGCACTTCAATTTATTTTGTGGGCCTATATTGGAAGAGTCGAAGCCTATTCCCAAAGAGCTGCTGTGGAGTTCTGTCAGCAACTGGCAGATAAGGATTGCTATATATATCCTTTCGGACATCGCACGTATGTTCATTTATTTTATGGAAACGCAAAACCAGGCGCGGACCCTCTTTCGCGGGATAAGGAATGGTTGTTAAAGGGCCCGGTAAATAAGGACGTATATATTATTGCTAAAAATAACAGGGTGGATGAAATAAAATCCTATTACCCAAACCTTCAATTTCTGGGTACAAAAAATGGGTTTCTCTTTTATTACAGACCAAAGGCTAATTAGCACAAAGTAACTCCAGCAATTGTTCCGCAAATAAGAACCATTGTCTGGTTCTGAGCCTGAACAGTTCCATGCATTTATATTTCATTTAGCCAAATGCATTGGTTTATTAATGCGCTGTTTTTTGAAGCAGATATAATTTATGTAATGTCAAGCCCCTGGTATCAGGATTAAGGAAACGAAGAGATAAGGTAGTAATGTGGAAATCTTGAAAGCTATCCTGAACTTCGAATTGGTTTGGAAAGCCGGATTGTATTTTTCTCATCCCTGATGAATCTGTCACCACAAGACTGCCTTTTCGAACGGTGGAAAGTGTATTTGAATCCGCATCAATTGCTAATCTATTTGAGTAAAAGTCCAGACTAAGACCTCCACGATGTTCGAAGCAGTATATTTTATTTTCTGATGGATAGTTGCTTTTTATGTGTTTGCCAGCCATTGAATACGATTGATAATTTAGAATAGAAGGATAGAAATAATAACTCAGGCAAAAGTTAAAGACAATCGCAATTGTTAATGTGCTGAAGACGGTCTTTTGAACGGGGTCATGTGTGCGGACAAAAATCAGCCAGGCAAGGCATGATCCAATGAGTGTTACAGATATGGTGATTAAATCAGGTTTAAAAAATTTCAAAAAACCTGTACATAGCAGAATGAGAAATGCGTGCATCCATATAAAATGGGCCCATTGAATTTTTCGAAAAGACCGTTTGAAATGCTCAGCAATATAATATATAAAAGAAGCAGTCATCACCGATGCAAAGGGCATGAGTGGAAAGATGTAATGCGGCAATTTATATCGCGACAGCGACAGCGCAAGGAAGGGGAGTAGGAATCCAAAGAAGCTGATGTATTCTTCGTTGTGCGCGGGTTTAAATTTACATTTCAGCAATTGAATAACTTTCCAGACAAGAGCAGTAAATAGAAATAAAATCCAGGGTTGAAAATCCCAAAGTATGGTGAGTATAAAGAAATAAATGGGAGCATGATTATTCCAGTATATATCACCTGTTATACGACCAAAACTTTGTGTCCAAAAGAAAAATTTTAAACCGGAAGGACTTTGAAGGTTGTACACCGTTTTCTCAGGGTGTATGTCAAATTGAGTGTACAGTCCATAACACATTGGCAACAGAAGGATGCCAACTATAATAAAAGAAATCAACCACTTTTTGCTAAAAAGCACCTGCCAGTTTTTCTTTAATATCAAATCCGCTCCTAGTCCAAATGCAGGAATTATAAGTCCAATGGGACCTTTTGTCATCAGGGCACATGCAATTCCTATGGATCCTAAAAGAAGACCTCGTGAACTTTGATCTTTGACGAAAGTAGCGAGTTGCCAAACGGAAAAGCTTATAAATCCCATTAGCATTCCATCTGTTCTGATGTCATTTGTCATGAGAAATACAGCCTGGCAAGAAGCCAGAATGAGAGCGGACAGAAGTGCTATTTGTTTAGTATAATACAGCATGCTGTATTTGTATATACTAAAAATCCCCAGGACTATAATGAGGACCGCTGGAAGCTTGTATGCAAATGTCTTTATACCAAATAAGGCATAGGACAAGCATGCAGCCCAAATAACCATTGGCGGTTTGTCCAGATAATCTACGCCCCTTCTATAAAGATGCAGATAATCATTTCTTTCTAGCATTTCCTGGGCAACAACTGCAAGATCGGATGCATCTACATCCATAATATCGATAAAAAGATTGCAGAAATACACTATGCCGATTCCTAGGAAGGCCAATAAATAAGGATGCTTTTGTATTTCTGAATAAATAATCTTAGGATATTTCAAACTCATGGATTTTAGATCATAAATAATAGCTGGCTGCGTCTATTTAGGGAATACCGGGTTGCAAATTTTGTAGTTCCGGTACCCCAGGTCAATGCTAAAATTAGATTTCAATACGGCTTTAGCCCGTGCTTTAAATGAGCGTCTATCAAGGGATATGTCAAAATCGAATTTCCAGTTTTTATCCTGGATTCTGTTTCTCATGACCTCAGGGTGGCTTCCTTCAAATTGTCTTAACAAATCAATGTGGCTGGCATATTCAAAGGCTTCAACATGTGCGATGTTGGATTGTACCCATTGATCATCATGCCATAGTTTATGAAATTGTTCTTGTTTGCGTTGCATCGCTTTGGGCTCTTTGACCCACCCGTAATGATAGACATATGCATCGATCGGTTGTACGCATAATTTTTCATTGTTTCGAATGCGGAATCCTTGTGCATCCCGATACGAGTATATTTCAGGATTATTGCGGATAATCCTGATTTCTTTATCATACCATCGTGGAGAAGCACCAACATAATCATAGGATCCGTAAAAATGAAGATAATTGAACAATAGGCCATCGATGTTTTTAGAATCTTTCAAGCTGTTCATTTTCTCATAAATGGTCGTCAGATATTGTTCATGAATGATTTCATCTGCCTGAATGTAAAAGGCCCAGTCGCTGTCTTTTGAGATATGTTTGAAGGCTTTATTCGTTTCTTGTGCGAGAACTTTTCCTCCTGTTCGCAAAGTTTCGTCCCATTCTGTTTCTATGATTTTAACTTTTTGCGGATCTATACTTTTTATCAGGTTTAAAGTGTCGTCTTTTGATTTTCCTACAGCAACTATGACTTCGTTGCAAACAGGTAGAATGGATCGGATCGATTCTACAACAGGGTAATCGTATATAATGGCATCCTTAATAAAGGTAAATCCGCTCACATTCATGGGGTCTTCAAATCTTTTGTTGTTAGTAAGGTATACGTGATGTATATCCAGATAAGCACAGATGGCAATGCTTTTAGCTGATATGGTTTAATAAAGTTATGTAGCACATAACGGGGAAACAGGTCTGTTGGAGAAAGACAGGTGAGTATAAATGCAAGGATAAAAAGGCTTAAAACGATTTTGTTTTCTTTATTTCTGATGTACCAAATTGAGATGCCGGACATTGCAATAATAAAGGTGGGAGATTCTGCTTTGTGGTTAAAAATGAGAATCCATATCATCAAGGCGCATAGGCTCAGCTCCCTGTAAGTAAAATTTTTATATTGCGATAAGCGCAAGTAGGGTAAAAGAAATATACCAAGACCTGCAAAAACAGTTACTAGCTTATGTCCTTCTAATCCAAACCAGCTATGAAGAATACCCATCAGGGAAAGCCCGTAGGATTCAGAATGATCATTAGACAGCATATGCAGGTAACTTTGGAGTAGTTCCTGGTATTCTGTTATGCTTAAGTATATAAGGGGAGCTGCAGCCCAGATGATGGACCAAAATAAACTATATCCAATGAATTTTAGTTTACCTGGATAAAAGAGAATAAGTACAAAGCCCAGCACTCCGAATAATTTAATAAACACCGAGGAGACGAGGCAGAGACTCGCCCAAAATAGTTTATTGCTTTCCATTAAGCTGAAACTCAGTACAAGCAATCCGGCAAGAAGTCCATTCGATTGTTCATTTTGTAAGGAGGTCATTAATTCTACCGACAAGAGAACCAGCATCAAACCTTTTTCCCTTTGATTGAAATTGGGAAGCTTGTAAATGGCGAAAAGAAGGATGAGTGCGTTTAATAAATTCCATAATATCAAACCCGAAAGATTTGAGAATAAATTAAAGAAGCCAAAAAAATAAGCAAACCCCGGTGTGTATTTATATAAATCAAAATATTCGTCCGGATATGGAATATATAAATCTTTCTTGGCTTTAAGATGTTTAAAAGCGTATTTGAAAATCAGGAAATTGTTGTAACGGGTATATGCCTTGTTTTCAGTGTTGTGAAGCAGGGAGTCATTTTTTTGATACAAGGAATCTGACTTTTGCGTCTCTTTGTTTTGAAGAGATTCAACGGACTCATGCGTTTTTGAGTCTTCAATGCTATTGGAACGCGAGAAGAACTCATATGATTGAAGGCTTGCAACCAGGCCTAACAGAATATACAAAAGAACTATGTATATTTTACGGGATAGGATACCTTCAGCAGATTTCATAAGAATACAAAGATACGTATCCCAGTGTTGTTAGAGGGTTGATTTTAAGTCAATTGAGTTTGTTTTATTCAAATAGAACAGTTGGTCGTCTTAACATTGATTCCGACACATAAAAAAGCACAATACGATTTCTTCAATTAATTAAATAGTTCTTTTAGCGCAACTTCCCTATAATCAAATATTTTATTTAATTGGGTGCGGATATAGAGGCTATTTGCCAACGCGCCTATAGGCCCCATAGGAGGAATGTAACTTACTATGTCGGTCATCCAAACACCGCCATCCCCTTCTTCAAATAGGTGCTGATGATGCCAAAAAGAATATGGGCCTGCGCGCTGGACATCTATGAAATAACGATTAGATTCAACGTGCGTAATTTCGGTAACCCAGGTCATTTTTATTCCTGGAATCGGACTTAGTTTGTAAGATATAATCATGCCTGGATACATTTCCTCACTGGGATTTCCATTCATAATCTCAAATCCCATATGATCTGGTGTGATTTTTTTTAGATTCTGGGGTGAAGCAACAAATTGCCACAATTCGCGGAGGGTGGTTGGTATAAATTGCTTTCTTGTAAACTGATAAAATGCCATAGTATCGATATCTATTATAAATCAACACAACTTTTGGTTAAGAGTTTTAAAGTTTATGCACAGATTATAAGACCCCATTTTATTTTGTTCGATACTTGGGCCGAATGGACTATCTTAAAAGTCCGATTGAATTGTTATTGATCAATCATTCTGCAATCATTTTTTTACTAAACAGCCAGGAACCTGCCATGACAATTACACAGGCAATCAGATTGTACCATAGATAGCCTAAATTGGTAAAAAAGAACAACGCAAAATTTGTAGCTTGGGCGGCAAGCGCGGAATAAAAGGCAGGAGTGGATTTGGCAGACTTTATGTAAAATGCGGTTAAAAACAATCCCAGGACAGTTCCGTAAAATAGGGATCCGATAATATTGATAAACTGTATGAGATTCTCAAAAAGTTGAGCATAAAGTGCAAAGAAAATAGCAACTATTCCCCACATGATTGTAAATCCCCTTGACCAAAAAAGTTCATTTCTCTTCTGAAAATACTTAGGAAAGGATCTCTTAACTATATCGATTGTACTTGTTCCTGCAAGGGCATTGATTTCTGCAGAAATGGACGACATGGCAGCCGACAGGATGACAGCAATCAACAATCCGATAAGGCCATGTGGTAGATAATTAAATATATAATACAAAAAAACATAGTCGCGGTCATTGGCTTCCTCATTTGGAATATGTGTTTTGACATAGGATTGTACCTCTGATTTGAGTTCTTGTCGTGCATGATTCAGATCCCTTAAGTATGCGTGAAGCTGTGATTTATCTAATGTATGTTCGTGCAAATGCAATTGCTTATGGATGGAATCATTTTTCGATATCCAGTTCTGGTATACCGCTGCGTGATTTTTTTGTAATTCCTCTCTTATTTTCTTATTAAAATGGATAGGTGTTTGCTCAAATTGAAAAACCACAAAGAGCATGACACCACACAGTAATATAAAAACTTGCATTGGGATTTTCAGGATTCCGTTCATGATCAGTCCTTTTTTACTTTCCTCCTGATTTTTGCCTATGAGATATCGTTGGACTTGAGATTGGTCTGTCCCAAAATAGGCCAATGCAAGGAAAAATCCACCTGTTATTCCTGCCCAAAAATTATATCGCTCATTCCAGTCAAGAGTAAAGTTGACCGATATCATATGTCCTTGCCAGGATGCAATTTCTAGCGCGTTTGTAAAATGTACGGAGTTTGGTAACATGCCTATCAACTGAATAAATGCGAACAGCATTCCTGAAAAAATGACAAGCATTTGAAGGAGTTGGGTCTTTGTTACAGCTTCGGCACCTCCACTTACAGTATATATAATAACAGCTATTCCACTGATGATATGTGTCCATTGGAGATTCCAGCCCAGTGCAGATGACAGGATAATGCTGGGTGCATACAGCGTAATTCCTGCAGCAAGACCTCTTTGGATGAGGAAAATAATTGCTGCTAAAGTTCGTGTTTTATAGTCAAAGCGTTTTTCAAGATATTCATATGCTGTAAATACTTTCAGTGCATAAAAACGGGGAAGAAAGCTGATGCATATTACAATCATTGCGAGCGGCAAGCCAAAATAAAATTGTACAAAGCGCATTCCATCGGAATATCCCTGACCCGTTGTCGAAATGAAAGTGATTGCACTTGCTTGAGTTGCCATAACGGCGAAACCTACTTTCCACCAGCTGCTTGTTTGGTCTCCAAGAATATAGTCGTTTAACGAATGCTGTTTCTTTGTTTTTATCACGCCATATATGACGATAAAGCCTATGGTCCCAATTAAAACAAACCAATCCAATATGCTCATTTGGTTATTGTTTATTTAGTAAGGTGGGAATGTTGATAATACAAGGTCAGCCCATACAGAAGTGTCACATATAGAAATAAACAAAAAAGCACGGCAAGGTAATACCTGTTCCAGGACGTGGATTTTGTTGATTTCATTAAAACGAGATTATATTGCTGAAAAGCTTGAACGCACCGGGTACTCCTGATTTTAACTGTCTGAAGAAAGATAAAGGTGTATATATATAATAGCCTTTACCGGTTTTACGGATGAGCAATCCTGAACGCAGTTCAGGCTGGCCTGCATCATTCATGGACAGGATTTCATCAAAACTCTTATCATACGTTTCAGGAAAATAAAGTCCACGTTCCTGTATCCACCCATCAAAATCTGATACGCTGATCTGATTAGGGCTATGTAATACAGAGTGATCCGGTTTGAGAATTTTCACAGGAGCATGTTCGTCTGTTACCCTGCTTCTTCCGATTTTAAGTTGAGCAGGAGCCAGGTCAGAACTTACAAGATCTGCGGTTGTATTATATTGCATAATTACTTTTCCACCGGATTCCATGAACGGAAGAAGGTAGTCCATGCAATTTTCTAATTCTGGCTTGTTGTTAAGTGCACGAATGCCCATCACCAGTACATCAAATTCTTTTCTGTTTAAATGCATAAGATCTTCACTTCTTATGCTGCGCACCTCATAGCCCATTTTTTGTAGCGATTCATCTATGATGTCCCCAGCTCCCTCCAGGTATGCAATCCTTTTCCTGGCTGACAGAACGGGCGTACAAACGGCCGTAAGTTTTGCAGGAAGAAGAACATTTTGTTGCTTGATATGTGGATATTTAATCGCTTTTAGAATATAGGCTTTTTGTCCATTGATCAACACGGGAATTTCAACAGCGTGTTGTGCATTTGGATCAATTGATAAAATATATGAGGCAGTTTGAAGTTCCCCAGCTTTCTTAAACTCCATGCTGTTTGGACCGGAAATTATTTTCAAACCTGCAGGTACGTTCAGTTCAATTTGTATTTTTTGGGGTCCTGATACAGATCTGACTTTGAACTGACATTCGACTTGAGATTTCTTGCTTAAAAAAACGAAATCATCTGCAGTGATTATACACGGGGGCAATATGTCAAAATTACCACGTACTTCACCTAATACAGGATCGTCGTTCTTGTAGGATACATCCCGGTCAATGAGGTAAGTTGCATTTCCTATTTGAATGTGAAAGCGGGTTTTTAAAGTTCTCGGTTTTTCTGGCAACCTCGTAAAATCCGGGTTGAACACAGGATACATCGCCAGGGGCCTGCCATCCATCAGCCAAAAGGGACTTGTATATTCCATATGGTCTGGTAAAAAAAGGCTTGCATTCCATATAAAAGATTGGTTGGTTTGCAGCGTATATGAAATGCTGCTGTCTTTAAACGCAGCAGGTATTTCAATTTTTAGTAATTTGGATGGGATTGGATTTCGGACAATGCATTCACACTGCACATTGACCTGCATTCCCGGACTTGCAATTTGGCTTTGCGTTGTAGATTCTAAATACAGTCCGGCGCAATCAAAAATAAGTTGTTGTATTTCGTCTATTTTCAGCTGTTTCCAGTTATGATCTGGTAGCTCTTTCATAGCCTGCTCCGTTCTTTGCAATAAGGGAATGCTTTTCCAGACATGTTGTTCATCAAATTGCGCAGTCAGGGAGTCCAGCATAGCAAGAATGATCCCTCCTCCATTAACCCGGTACCAGCTGAAATCAAGGCCATCAAATGGACTTCTGTATTGGGATTCTTTTTTGCCACCATCCAGCCGTTCAAAATACTCCATCTGACTTCCCCGGGCACTGTTGATGCCAAATCCTTGTGATTTATGCATACTGCGGCTTTGAGCTGCGAGTTCATTATTGGAATAGCCATAGGCAGGGTAGTATGCCCCTACGTCAAGTTGATACAAATTGGATTTGTCCAAACTGTCAAACTTTTCCTTAGAGCCATAAAAAAACCAGGACGTATTGAAAAATAATCGTTGAACAATATGAGGCTCAATAGCACCAAGGACATTTCTCATAAACAGCGGGCTATTGGAATATTGAAAGGCCTCCTTGCCCAGTATGGCAGAGGCGGTATGATGTCCATGGGTTTTTCCGCTACTACGATGGTCAAATCGATTGATGATAACGTCAGGCTTGAATACACGAACCGCCCTTAGGACATCTGCTAATATGCTGTCTTTTTGCCAAAGAGAAAAAGTCTCCTCTGCGTTTCTGGAAAAACCAAAATCATTTGCTCTGGTGAATAACTGAATTCCTCCATCAATATTCCTTGCTTCCAGAAGCTCCTGTGTTCGTATGACGCCCAGATATTCATCCAATTCGGGCCCTATTAAATTTTGGCCACCGTCTCCTCTGGTTAAAGAAAGATAGGCTGTACGCAAATGCATACCTTTTGAGAGGTAGGTTATCAATCGGGTATTCTCATCATCTGGATGGGCGGCGATGTACATCACTGATCCTAAAACCTTTAACTTATCCATTCCTTCTCGTATTTCTGAACTCGTCTTGGCCCGCTGGCATTGCAGCGAAACAATTGAGGAGACGATTAAAAGGAGTATTGTTGCAATTCGTACCATGCAGATTTATTGTATTCTTTGCAAAGATGTAAAGAATCACTCTTTGAAGGCATCAAAATGCTCCTACATTTGTTTGTAGTTTGCTAAATAGCAAGATTGATTCATGAAGGCAGCGATTGATAAAAAAATTGGGGAAAAAGCATTCATCCTGGGTCCATGCAGTGCGGAGTCTGAAGAACAGCTCCTCCAATTGGGAAAGGAGCTACAGCCACTTCATCCTGATTTGGTGCGTGCTGGTTTATGGAAGCCCCGCACCCGGCCTGGGCATTTCCAAGGCTACGGGGAACTTGCTATACCATGGATGCAGTCCCTGAAAGAACAATTTGGTTTTAAAATTTGTACTGAGGTCGCAACTAGTCAGCATGTGGAAATTGCTTTAAAGGCTGGGTTTGATGCTCTATGGATTGGGGCCCGTACCACGGTTAACCCTTTTTATGTTGAGGACATTGCTCAGGCTCTGAAGGGAGTCGATATCCCCGTTTTGGTTAAAAATCCTATGAATCCCGATCTCTTTTTATGGCTTGGTGCCATCGAAAGATTGTTACATGTTGGTATTCAACGGATTGCTGCAATTCATCGAGGGTTTAGTTTCTATGGAAACTCGATTTACCGAAATGTGCCAAGGTGGCAAATTCCTATAGAGTTGAGTCGCAGGATACCGGGACTTCAGATTTTAGTGGATATTTCCCATATCAGTGGAAATACTAAACATCTCCGGGAAATTGCTCAGATCGCAATGGATTTGAATTTTGATGGATTGATGGTCGAATTACACGCTCATCCGGAATTGGCTCTAAGCGATGCTGACCAGCAGATTACACCGGCCTTCTTTAAAAAAGAAATTCTCGATAAACTCATTCTGAGGCACCTGCAAACAGATAATGAAGTTTTCAATAGGCGTATTGAAGAATTCCGCTTAAAAATTGATGGAATCGATGCGCAAATCCTCCACTTGCTAGCAGAACGGATGCGTTGGGTAGACGCAATTGGCATGGAAAAGAGAGCTAATGAAATTTCTATTTTTCAACCGGAGCGATGGGATCAGATCGTTCGTAGATTGTCTGAAATAGCTCAAAAGGAAGGCCTTACAGAAGAATTCATTTTTTCCCTTATCGAGGCCATACATATCGAGTCCATACACCATCAAAGCCAGCGCATGAATGAATAATCACACGGTATATAGCCGTAAATTAAAAAATCCTTTCTCAGAAGAGAAAGGATATTCAGATTGGTTTTAACAAAATACAGTAATCGGTATCGTATCTATATAGGGATCAAATAACATGCCATACTACTCTATGTGGTTTATTCAGGATGTTTTCTGATGTCTAATCAATCCCTGATGATAAAAATACAGTGTATTCCCGTAGAATTCGAATTCATAGGCTGAATTTCGCTGTAAATTTGCGGAATGACTCAGAAAAGATATGATGCATTGGGTGTTTCGGCAGATAAAAATGAAGTGCATCAGGCAATCCGGAATCTTGATAAAGGGCTTTATCCTCTGGCATTTTGTAAAGTTTTACCCGATTGGGTAGGGCATGACGCTGACTTTGTAAACCTGATTCATGCAGATACGGCAGGGACCAAAACAAGTCTTGCATACCTCTATTGGCGTGAAACAGGGGACGTGCGTGTTTGGGCAGGAATTGCTCAGGATGCCCTTGTAATGAATCTCGATGACCTTGCTTGTGTGGGTTGTTTACAGGATATCGTGGTTTCTTCTACAATTGGCAGAAACAAACATTTGATTCCCGGAATTGTAATTGAACGTCTGATTGAAGGTACGCAAGTATTTCTCGAACAAATGGAAGCATATGGTATCAGGATACATTCCGGCGGTGGCGAGACTGCAGATGTGGGGGACATTGTTCGAAGTATCGATGTTGGAATTACCGCATTTTCCAGGATCCATAAGGAGGATCTCCTCATTAACAATATAAAAGCCGGAGATCAGATTGTAGCCTTCGCCTCTTATGGTCAGACAGTCTACGAATCAGCATATAACAGTGGAATCGGTTCCAATGGTTTGACAGCAGCACGTCATGATTTACTGCACAAGTCCTATCTGGACATTGAAGCGTCTTATGCTCCGGAGACCGATCAGACGCATTTATATACGGGGCCATTCCGGTTGACGGATCGGTGGAAATGGAATGCTGTCGACTACGAGATTGGTAGCTTATTGTTGTCACCTACGAGAACCTATCTGCCCGTGCTTGCACAGGTATTTAAACAGGTCAGAAAAGGTATAAAAGGCATCATACATTGTACAGGAGGAGCTCAGACCAAAGTGAAAAAATTTATCGAATCTGGATGTGTTGTAAAAAACAATTTGTTTCCGCTTCCCCCAATGTTTGAATTATTGAGACAGTACAGTTTGTGTACTCCCCAGGAACTATTCCAGGTTTACAATATGGGGCATAGGCTTGAGCTCTATGTGCAAGCGGATGCAGCTAATGAAATTATAGATATCGCAAAGAACTTTAACCTGGAAGCAAGGGTCATTGGTTATGTTGACGATGCACCGAAACCTTCCGTAAAGATTCAGTCAAGTCTTGGTGAATTTACATATGAGTGAAGCGCATCAGGGGCCCGGCGATGATCTTTTATGGAAATATGTGCTGGGGGAATGTACAGATGCGGAAAGGAATTTTGTTGAAACCTCAGTTCAAAACAATCCCGAACTGAAATCCAAATTAAGCAGGTTGAGCATCTATGTAAAAAGTTCAGATTTTTCCCAGGAACCAGAAAACTATGAACGGGATAAAGTCTTTCTGGATAAGGCCACTGATGTTTTTCCAGTAGTAAAAGTTCTAACCCTATTGATCCTAATTATTTTGCTGTTCTTTTTATTTGCTTATTTAAAATCAAGGCAATAACATCCTTGCAAAATGAGGGATTTGGTTATGATGTTTGATAAGGGATACATCCTGTTTACAGACACTTGCGATGTATTCAAAATCAGCTTCTTTGATCAATTTTGAAGGATCCCTATGTACTCTTTAGGATTCAGTTTTTTTAATTCGGCTTTTACATTTTCAGGAATCGCAAGACGGTCTATAAATTCCCAAAGTTCACTTTTCTGAATGTTGGATTTTCCACGAGTAAGCTCTTTGAGGGCCTCATAAGGTTCCGGATATCCTTCTCTTCGAAGTATGGTTTGGATTGCTTCTGCGAGAATAATCCAATTGGCATCCAAATCTGACAAGAGCTTTTCTTCATTCAGAAGAATTTTCTCCAGTCCTTTTTGAATAGATTGTATGGCAAGGTAGAGGTGAGCAGAGGGCACACCTATGTTTCGCAAAACGGTGCTATCCGTCAAATCGCGTTGGAGCCTGGAAACAGGCAACTTTTCTGCCAGGTGGGAAGCGACAGCAGTGGAAAGTCCAAGATTGCCTTCCGCATTTTCAAAATCGATGGGATTTACTTTATGGGGCATTGCCGAGCTTCCTACTTCACCTGTTTTCGTTTTTTGACGGAAATACTCCATGGAAATATACGTCCAGATGTCCCTGCAAAAATCAAGGAGTATGGAATTAATGCGTATGAGTATGTGGCACCATTCTGCTATTTCATCGTAATGTGCGATTTGTGTTGTGTATTGTTGCCTCTTCAAATGAAGCATCTGTAAGAGAAAATCATCCGCCCATTGCGTCCAGTCTATGTTGGGATATGCTGCTACATGTGCATTAAAATTGCCCGTAGCACCTCCAAATTTGCCACTGTATTCAAATTGGATCAGTGATCGTATTTGTTTGTTTAAACGATCACTGAACACGAGAAATTCTTTGCCAATTGTAGTAGGAGTTGCAGCTTGTCCATGTGTACGGGATAACATAGGGATGTGCTTCCATTGGATGCCCATTTCGTTTATACTTCGAAGCAATTCCTCCAAGATGGGAATAAGGACATCTTTGGAAAAATCCCGGATCAACATGGGAATCGCTGTATTATTAATGTCTTGGGAGGTAAGGGCAAAATGAACGAATTCTTTTGAACCCTCCATTCCCATTTCAATAACTTTTGATTTTAAAAAATATTCAACGGCTTTTACATCGTGATTTGTGATGCGTTCTATGTCTTTGATCTTTTCTGCGTCCGCTATGGAAAAATCCGAACATATAATCCGGAGCTGATCCTTTTGTAAAGGTGTTAATGCGGGCAGATTTGGCAGACTTTCATGTAGGCGGATGAAATACTCTACCTCCACTAAAGTTCTGTATTTGATCAGGGCAAATTCAGAAAAATAGGGCTGAAGCTTTGTCAGTTTGGACTGGTAGCGACCATCGAGTGGAGAAATTGCGGTTAGCATGTGCTGCAAAGTTAGGCAGCAGAAGTTTGAAAATGAACCTTTCGCCCTAACCAATAAAAAAGAAGTATATGGAGGAGTCCAAAAATCTGAAATCCAATCAGGTGCATAGGGTAGGGATGCAGAATCAAAGGGTTGTCTGCATCCGGTGCGCGCATGAGATAGATGTAATTCGATTCCAGGGCAAGATTTAGAAGGTATACCAGTCCCAGCACCAGGTTGCCAAACAGCCATACGCGAATCCAGGACTTGTGCCTGGGCTTCATTTTAAAAACGAATATTGCATATAGAGGTACAAAAATGATGGCACCATGGCTAAAGTAGTAATCGATAATAAAATAGGGCGAATAGCCATGGGTGAGCTCCGGTGTTACAAAACTTTGAATGGCACCCCCAAGGCTCAGCATTAATAGGAACTCAAATAGAAAAGCCTTTGGCTGGATGAGAAAAAAGACTAGGATAATATATGAAATGCCACAAAAATGCAAGGGTAGTGAATCCTGAAATGTAAATAAGCCGGAACGCACGATGTATGCAAAGAGAAATACCTCTCTTATAATAAAGATCCCTGCCAGGAGATATCTGAATTTCAATTCAAATCCTAATTCCAATGCTTTTCGACCCAACCAGATCAAGGATCCGAATACCAAAAAAGTCAATACAATTCCTAGGAACCAATGCATTGAAAAGAGCGGTACTACATAATGTGGATGCATGAGTCTTTGATTTAGTGTAAAGCTGGTCGAATGGGTAGTTGGGATACGATCTCTCCTTCAATGTCGATCCAGTTTTCAAGTCTGGGATACACTTCCTCTTTTGTAAAATAACACAGGGCCATTTTAATATAGATATGGCCATGTTTTGCTTCTGATGTCCACAGTGTTTTATAAAATTTCTTTAATTCCGGTTCTTCCAAATACTCTTCTACAAGTCGGAATCGTTCTGCCCCTCTTGTTTCTGCCACCGATGCAATGAGTAAGCGGTCTAAAAACCGATCGCGTATACCTGTGCGGCAGTGTCGCAACAATGCCTTAATATAGGGATCCTCACTCATCTGGTCGGGCAGCCGGATATGGCGTTTTTCCATCAGGGCATATACCATTTTGAAATGTTCCAGCTCTTCTAATGCCGTCTCTATTAATTCGGGAATAATTTCAATTCGATTAGGGTATTTCGCAATAAAACTCAAGGCCATTGCAGAGGCTTTTCGTTCACAATCTGCATGATCTTGTAAAAAGCTATTGAAATCACTTATTACAGCATGAATCCATGCATCAGGACTGGGATGCTTTATGTCAATATTAAGTTTCAAATGCAGCTGCTAAGAATTAGACCTAAAAAGGAAGTACATGAGTAGCATCATTGCCAAAGCTGCTAAAATCAAAATGTAAAAAAACTTTTTTTCAGCGTTTTTCTCTTGTGCTTTAGTGGGTTTATGGTGGTGATGTGACATAAGGAATTGATTAAGTATTCGCCAAATGTAAAATAATTTTAATATTATTCAAAGTTTAAATCGTCGCATTAGCGGTATGACTGCAAGAAGGATACAACCCGCTCATCCGTATGCACATCACGCAATCTTAATGGCTTTAGCAGTCGTATGCCGTCACTCGTGCGACATCTGCTAAGGGCCACATACGCCTGACCGGATTCAAATGCTCCATTTCCCATATCGATAATGACCCGATCAAAGGTCTTTCCCTGGCTTTTATGTATTGTGACAGCCCAGGCCAGTCGCAAAGGATATTGCATAAACCGTCCTACAACCTCTGTAGACAAGCTTTGGGACTGTCTGTCTTCAATCCGGTATTTCAGAATTTCCCATTCATAAGGTTCTATGTGAATGGATTCGGAGTGCTCTTCAAGTTGAATTTCAATAGACGATTCCTGTAACGAAACAATTTTTGCAAGGCTTCCGTTAGCAAAGCGTTTATTCGGATCATTGCGCAACAACATCACTTGTGCTCCAGGTTTTAAACTGAGCATTTCTTCAGCGGGATATTGATTCGGAGAGACCAATCCGGATATTTTTGCTGGATACCTCGATAACGTCCCATCGAGCTGTCCAAGTTGTTCAAGGTTTATTTTATGAGCGGCCTGGTTCGTAGTTGTTAAGGTGATTGTGAATTCATCCTTTTTTTGCTGGATGGGTTGCGTCCACTGTTGATTTAACTCTTCGAGTTCCTCCCAGTCTAATTCATTTAACCGAATCTTATTTAGAAGCTTTAAAAACCTGTTTTCTTTTTGCCGGAATACCTTCGAAAGTTCAATACATTCAAATGTATCGAGTGATTTGAAAACATGAGAAGAAAAAAAATACGGACTGCTGTAATATTCCGTAAAATACTTTTTTTCTTCAGCAGTTTTGACGACGGGTGGAAGTTGAAATAAATCTCCGATCCAGAACATAGGAATCCCTCCGAAAGGTTTATCAATGCGTTTTGATGCACGAAGGAATTGATCCATGTGGTCTAATAAATCAGCCCGAACCATGGATATTTCATCGATGACGATCCAATCCAACGCGTCAAGCCATTTTCCTTTGAATAAGCGGTAGTCGTTTTTTTGAATCCAGCCTGC
>CAZDQG010000015.1:35288-41966 GCA_964507535.1 uncultured Saprospiraceae bacterium | reverse complement strand
TTCCTCCATGGTTATATCTTGTTATTCTCTTTTTAGAATACAATAAACCGGGAAGTGATCGCTGTATCCGTAATTATACGCATCTCCCGAAAATGTCCTTTTGGGATAATATTTGTAATGCCCTGATTTTTCAATCATAAAATCTTTCCTGAAAATTTGGTTGCGGGCTAAAATCCATTTGTTTTTTTGATCTGTTTGCAACCAGTTGGATGAAAAAATGATTTGATCAAATAAACTCCAGCTGTCATTGTGAGCTGTACTGCCTTCGCCCCTTAAATACTTTTGATAAAAGGGATTAAAGAACATACTTGGTTTAACGTCCTCGGGGTTTCTTTGGGCAAGCAGAACTTTTGTAAGGGAAGGGTCATCCGGATTATCGTTAAGGTCTCCCATAAGCACGATATACGCATTTGGGTCTAAAGACCTGATGGAATCACTGAGTTCCTTGTTTACTTGGGCTGCCGCCATTCTCAAAAGCTGAGAACGATCTTCACCACCTCTGCGCGAAGGCCAGTGGTTTACCATTACATATATTTTTTGCTGGTTTTCCAATAAGCCTTTGACCAATAACACATCCCGAGTTATGCGCTTTTCGCCATCTATTTCAGGTAAAGGTACGGGTACCGCTCTGGAGCTCAATACCGTAAAATGTTTTGGCTGATAGATCAAAGCTACATCCACGCCTCTTTGATCTTTGCTGTCATAATGTACGATTTTGAAATATCTGTTGGCAATTGCAGGCATGCGTACCAAATCTTCAAGTACCTTTTGGTTTTCAATTTCGCAAACACCTAATAAGGCTAACTCGGCTCGTCCCAGTTCTGATTCTATCGCACGGATCACTTTTGAAAGGCGACTGAGTTTGTCATTATATTTATCCAGGGTCCAGTTTTTTGTTCCGGCAGGAGTAAATTCTTCATCCGTAATGTTGGGGTCATCGAACGTATCAAACAGATTTTCAAGATTGTAAAAACCAACTGCAAGTTCTTTCGCTTGTCCTACAAGGACTCTTAGAGTAAAAATGCAAAAGCCAACAATCAGTATAAAACGGATTTTCATCATTATTTTTGTTTCTTTGGGTTTCCAGAGTAGGATCTGGCCACCAAATTAGACATAATTCAGCTTTCAAAAGCCAAAGGCATGCGTTGCATTTCAATTTCCATGTACCTGTTTATATCCATAATATTATCGTTTGGGCTTTCTGCCCAAACGTATAAGGGTCGGATTCTCGATAATATTACACAGCAAGCAGTTACGAAAGCTCAGATTTTAGAAATCCATACGGGACTGAAAGCGGAAATCGATGAAAATGGAAATTTTGAATTCGATGGGTCCAAGCTTTTCGAAATCTTGGATATACAGATTCAGGCAGATCATTACAAATTATTTACCATTCTCCTGAATAAGTCGGATTGGAATCAGAATGTTCAGGAGTTTTTTCTTATTCCGGAAACCAATTTGGATGAATTATTAACAGAAAACTTGGATCCTGTAAATGATGAAGAACAGTCAGAAGGTGAAATATATAGTTTGCTTTCTTCCTCAGATGATCCCTTGATGCGTTCCGTAGGATTTGAATGGAGTAGTTTGCGTTTCCGTCTAAGAGGTATTCCCAATTTTTATGATCAGTTTGGATTTAATGGGTTTTTGCTAAATGACCCTTCTACAGGCAGGATACCTTTTCAATTGTTCTCCGGATTATCTCTTGTTTCCAGATACAGCGAGGATACCTATGCCTATGGAGCACAAACTTTTGATTTTGGAAGCGCTGGTTTGAATCAATGGATTACAGCAAGTCCCGAGAACTATAGAAAGGAGTTCTCAGTGAGTCTTGCACAGACTAATCGAAATTATTCAAATAAAGCCAGTATCCATTATGCGAGTGGATTGAAATCTTCGGGCTACGCAATTGTTGCAGGAGGGTCAAGGCGCTGGGCCCAGGAAGCTTATATTCCGGGCTCTTTTTATGATGCCTGGGGCGTTTATTTGGGAATTTCAAAAGCCCTTAATGAAAAACAAAACATAAGCCTTTGGGCAGTATATGCGCCCTTGTGGCGTGGCAAAAGCAGTCCAGGGGTCCAGGAAGTGTATGATCTGACGGATGACCCATACTACAATTCCTATTGGGGGTATCAGCAAGGTAAAAAGAGAAATTCTAGGGAAGCGTACACAAGGAGTCCAGCTGCATTTCTGAACTATGAATATCGCATTTCGGATCGACTTCGATTTAGTTCAGGTCTGATGGCTATGTATTCTGATCGATACGATAGTCAGTTAGATTGGAATAATGGGCCTGATCCCAGACCGGATTATTACCAAAAGCTTCCTTCCAACATTGAAGATTCCACGATTCGCGAGCAGGTTCAAGATGCCTGGAAAACAAATCCGGCCGTTTCACAAATCGACTGGAATAGTCTTTATCAAGCTAATTACAGTAACGACAAAACCATTTATGGTGCTAATGGGGATAGCCTCCTGCAAATTACAGGGAAGCAGGCAATTTACTGGATAAGCAAAAGGTTTGCTAAGAATAAAGAAGCAGAACATTTTGGAAATTTGAACTGGCTGCATAAAAAGCATGAATTCAACCTGAATTACCGGATAGAACATTCACAAACCGACCATTATCTGGAAGTTGGAGATTTGTTGGGCGCAGATTTTGTCCTTGATATTGAAGATTTCATCAACAATCCCGATTTGCAGCATCCTGACATCAATAACAAAAACCATATTGTTAAAAAAGATGAGCAATATGGATATCATTACCTCAATACATCAGATGCAATTCGTCTTGCAACCAATTACAATTATATTGGTAAACATATTGATGCATATGCTGCGTTTCAATATGTATCCCATCGTTTTTTTCGCGAAGGCAAAATGCAGAATGCTATTTTTCCAAATTCGGACGGAAAATCACAGGTATTTACGCAGGATGGATATGGTGTTTCCGGCTCCGCTACCTGGAAAATCAATGGCAGGAATTATATCCGAATGAAAGGCGCGTATCAACAATTGCCAAATAGGTTTGATCAGGTTTTTGTTAATCCGGAATGGCGCTCATTTCTTTTAAATGATCCTGCAAGAACCAAGGCGCTGTCGTTGGATCTCGCGTATTATTACAAGGCACCACGTTTTAAATTTTATGCTTCATTTTATGGAATGGAGTTAAAGGACCAAATAGTCAATAAAAATTTTTATCTCGACGAACAACTTGAAAGTGCATCCAACCAGGAGCTGGCTGATGGAGGACTGATTAGTGCATTCTATAGGGGATTGAATGAACGTCACCTGGGATTTGAATCTTCAATGGAGTGGAATGTCGGTCAGGGATGGTCTTGTACTGCAGCATATTCAGGCGGTGATCATATTTATACTTCCAGACCTGATTTATGGATCTATGATAAATTCAGCACGGCCTTTTCAAAACATACCATTTACCTGAAAAACTTTTATGTGTATGGTTCTCCGCAAATTGCAGCAAACATTGGAGTAAGGTATGACCTTAAAAAAAGGGGTTTTGTAATTTTAAGTGCTAACTATTTGGATCGGCTTTATATTGAACCTAATCCTTTGCGCAGGATTCCTCAATCAGTGGAAGAAATACAGCCTGAAGATCCATTGTATCAAAAAATTATTAATCAGGAAAAATTACCTCGGGTCATTTTTTTAAATCTTTTTGCATTCAAGCCATTCAAATTATTTCATCAGGACTTTACTGCTTCACTAAGTGTGAACAATCTTCTCAATTCCAGAGACCTCCTGAGCAATGGTTTTGAGCAATTCCGTTTTGATTTCACGACGAAGGATCCGGACAAGTTTCCATCAAAATATTATTATTTACAAGGCATCAATTATTATCTAAGCTTAACCTGGCGTTTATGATCTCAATATTTCGGCTTTCTTTATCATCTATTTTGATTTTATTCCTGCTTGCAATACAGTTCAGCTCTTGCGTGGATCATGATTTTGATAATCCACCACAGATTACGGATACGCTGGATTTCGCGCCAAATGCAAGCATTGCAGAATTAAAGTCCTATTTTGTTTCAGGTCAGTTTGTTACTATTCCGGCAGACTTGCTCATACATGCAGTTGTTGTAGCCGATGACCGGAGTGGAAACTTTTATAAAACGATAGTCATTCAGGATTCTACTGGCGGAATTGAATTGAAAATCAATCAAACCGGAATATATAGTTCATTTCCCGTGGGAATGAAGATAGGATTAAAGTGTAAAGGTCTTACATTGGGAGATTACAACGGATTGATTCAACTTGGATTGGGGACCTATCAAAATGGAAATTTTACAAATTTGTCAGGTATCGAACCTGCGCTCCTTGGCCAGTATGTGTTCAAAGGACCCAAAAATCAACCGGTCATTCCAAAAGTGAAAACGATAAATACACTTACCGCTCAGGATGTGAGCACTCTCGTTTCGTTGAATACAATTGAATTTAAGCGGACGGAACTTGGAAAGACTTTTGCAGATGTGATCGGCGGTGCTTCGTCCAATCTTATTCTGGCAGATTGCAATAAAAATGAAATCATACTTCGAAGCAGCAACTTTGCAGATTTTGCTTCTACAACAGTACCTGACAGTAATGGAACAATCGTTGGAGTCCTCGGAAAATATCGAACCGATGTACAGTTGTTTATCCGGGATTTAAGTGACCTTAACTTTCATAATCCTCCTTGCGGAACCGCTCCTTCAACTTTAAAGAAAGTGTCCATAAAAGCACTGCGAGCATTGTATGCCGGCACGACAACCACTGCACCGGATTCAAGCAGAATTGTTGGAACCGTGATTACAGATAAGGATCATTCCAACATCACGAGCAAAAACCTGGCGCTACAGGATGAAACTGCAGGTATTACTGTTCGGTTTGCTGCGACCAATACGTTTGCCAAAGGCGATCAGATTGAGATTGATATTTCAAAGCAGGAACTTTCTGAATTTCAAGGGCTCCTACAACTGAATAATCTGGATCTTTCGCGTGCACGCAAAATTGGAACACAAGTAATCGTTCCCAATCAGAAAACGATTGCTCAGATCGTATCCGATTTTGAAAATCTTGAAAGCACCTTGGTTGAATTAAATGATGTTACCATTAGTAAATCATCTGGTGCCACCTACTCGGGCACGTGTAAGCTCATGGATGCAACGGGGTCCATCGATTTGTTTACCCAGTCCTATGCAGACTTTGCATCTGTTAATTTTCCAACTGGCAAGGTAAAGCTCGTTGGATTTTTAAATCAGGGAGGAACAACCATGGCGAAACAAGTTTCACTACGGGACCCATCTGATGTAGTTGGTGGGGGAGGAGGAGGAACTCCGGTTTTGATTCCAATTCTGGATCTACGAAAAAGCTATACAGGTACTACGGCTTCCATTCCGGATAATAAAAAAATAAAGGGGGTGGTAATCAGTGACCGGGTCGCCGAAAATACAACACTAAAAAATATTCATATCCAGGATGCAACGGGTGGTATTGTTGTTCGCTTTGTAAGCAACCATAGCATTAATCTCGGAGATGAACTTGAGATTGACATAAGTGGCCAGGAATTTACAGAATTTCAAGGATTGTTGGAAATAAACAATGTGCCGAACGAACGTGCGTTAGTTACAGGAAAGGGATCTGTTAATCCCTCCCGGAAAACCCTTGGCCAAATTCTTCAGGATTTTGAAAATCTGGAATCCACCTTGGTAGAAGTACTGGATGTAACTATAAGTAAGAATACCGGAGTGAGCTTTTCAGGTTCATGTGTCATTGATGATGGCACAGCACAGATGGAACTCTATACAAGGTCTGCTGCTACTTTTGCAAATGATAGTTTTCCTACCGGGAAAGTAAAAATTATTGGAATTGTAAATCAAGGGGGAGCTTCTTTGGCAAAACAATTGAGTATCCGGTCACGGGGTGATATTACGCCATGACCTTGAGAGTCCAGGAAATGGACAGGGACATTTTCAATTTTAAACAATTCAGCTTACACTGCTCCCGGCATGTGTTTCCACTTACAACGGATGCTGTATTGCTGGGATGTTGGACGGATTGTAGTTCTGCAAATCGCGTACTCGATGTTGGGGCAGGAACGGGAATATTGAGTTTAATGATTGCTCAGCGAACCCAGCCCAATTGTCTTATTTATGCAATAGATGATTCTCCCGATGCTTTCAACCTTGGACGTAGAAATTTTGCAGAGTCCCCATGGCTTGACCGCTTATGGTATCTAAACAAATCTGCAACCGATGTACCTCTAATTGGAATTGATGACACACCTGAACCACAGGCATTTGATTTTATAATCTCAAATCCACCTTATTTCAAGGACCAATTGCGTGCAGATAACGCACTAATGAATCATGCTAAACACCAGCATGCATTTGGATTTGATTCTTTGGCGGCAATTGCCCATCGTTATTTAATGGTGCACGGCATCTTGTCTGTAGTTCTTCCTGTAAAAGCAGAATTGGAATGTAGTAAAATCATGATGGAACATCGGTTGTACCTTAAAAGAATTACGAGGGTGAAACATCATAGTTCAAGTTTGATATCTCTGGTTCTTTTAGAATATTCTAAGAGTGCAATGCTGGAACATTCCAATGAATTGGTTCTTTTTGAGAAGGAACATGTTCGAACGAAGGCGTGGCAAGAACTTAGCGAACCATTTTATCT
>CAZDQG010000015.1:0-35188 GCA_964507535.1 uncultured Saprospiraceae bacterium | reverse complement strand
GTCGAAGCGTGTTGTAAGACTTCTCGCTGATCTGAAAACAGGAGCGGTATCTTATTTCTGAAAACAATAAAGACGAATGCACAGAATATTCCGTAAATAAGGGCAGTTCGAACTATCCGGATGCCCCAATTCCGTGCTAAGGCATGATTGCGCATCCCAAATGCTTCTCCAACTTTAATGGAACCTGCAGTGGATAATCCTATTGAGACCATAAATGTGAACGCGGCAACAGAAAGTGAAATTTGATGAGCTGCTTGCTGTATAGCTCCAAACCAACCTACCATGATTCCTAATACAATGAAAGCCCCAACTTCACTACAATATTGCCACGCACTTGGCAATCCCAAACGAAGTAGTTTGCGGATCTTTTCGCGACGTATTGTTCTCTGTTCAAGGCCATACGAATTGTACTTTGGATGAAGAAACACATACAATCCAATGGCTATTGCGATAATAAGGCGAGCTGAAAACGTTGCCACACCTGCACCTTCTAATTCCATTCGTGGAAAGCCCCAGTTTCCATAGATGAATAGATAATTTAAAAAGACATTTATGGGGATGGATAAAAGCGAAAGCAACATAGGGATTAATGTGTGATTCAATCCATCGCAGAACTGTTTAAAACTTAAGAATATGGTCATGGGCAGGATCGACCAAAGCATCCAATTCAGATAAGGCCGACCAAGGCAAGCCACTTCCGGATCCTGCCCTAAATGGTAAATAAGATCGCCGAAAAGAAAAATCAATACGACCAGAATTCCGCTTACCGCTATATTAAGAAGTAGTGCATTGTGCAATAATTGCCCGCATTTATACAATTGATTTGCGCCGCGCAACTCTGCAACAAGGGAAGATATAACTACTGTTAAACCCATGCAGGTAACCAGAGGGAAACCAAGAATATTGTTGACCAAAGCAGAGGACGCCACATGGACATAGCTGAGTTTACTTACCATGGCTGTGTCTATAAGGTTCAGGGCCATTTGAGAAAGGTTTCCCAAAATAATGGGGAACGCCAGCTTTAATAACTCTCGGTACGTATTGGTCACGGATTGATAAAAAAAGGGGTTTGCCTGATCTAGCAAACCCCTTAATAGGTAAGGTTAAATAATGTATTAATTTGATTGCGAACTTTCCTGCAGAATTTGCCTTGCCAAGTTCAAAATCGATTCATCTTCTATATGCACAATACCACCATGAGGACCCGGTTGAATGTGATTCCCGGAATTTTCAAGATGGTGAGCGCCAAAATAATTTCTAACAGTTTGCTCATCTATATTTAATTGGTCGGCAATGCGCTTGATGCTGCCAGGTGGCAAACTGTGTTTTAGCTGCCTGAGCTCTTCCAAAGTTATATTCATAAGAATGGATTTAAGTGATTAATTAATTGACCCTTGAAATTATTACGAAACTGAGCATTTACCAAGGAATCGATTTAAAAATATATTATAAATTAAAGAAATTCTGCAACAGGGTGATAGTCCAATGAAAATGCTTGTGCAACGCCTTCGTATACTACTTTTCCATGGATGACATTTAATCCTAAGGCTAAAGGTTTACTTTCTTTACAAGCTTTTCCCCATCCTTTATCAGCCAATTGAATAGCATAGGGGAGTGTGGCATTGGTCAAGGCCAGGGTTGATGTAAAAGGCACCGCACCCGGCATATTTGCCACACAATAATGAACTACATTATCAATTACATAAATGGGATCGTCATGAGTGGTGGGTTTGCTTGTTTCCATACATCCTCCTTGATCTATTGCCACATCCACAAGAACGGTTCCAGGATGCATGGTAGCCAGCATATCGCGGGTTACAAGACTTGGGGCTTTTGCACCAGGAATCAGCACGGCACCTATGATGAGGTCGTGATCGCGTACCATGTTGCGGATGGTGAGTTCATTGGAATATATCGTGGTGACATTGGTCGGTAATACATCCGCGAGGTATCGGAGTCTGGGTAGGCTGATATCCAAAATACTTACCTGAGCGCCGAGACCAGCAGCCATTTTAGCAGCCTGCGTTCCAACGACACCTCCTCCCAGGATCAATACTTTGGCAGGAGGCACCCCAGGTACTCCTCCAAGAAGAATCCCTTTGCCTTGTTGTGGTTTTTCCAAAAATTTGGCACCTTCCTGAATTGCCATGCGACCTGCTACTTCAGACATGGGTACCAACAGGGGTAAACTACGATCTGCAAGTTCCACAGTCTCATAAGCGAGACAAATGGCACCACTTTCGATCATCGCTTTTGTCAGCGGTTCGTAGGATGCAAAATGGAAATAGGTAAATACAAGCTGATTTTCTTTGATAAGCGGATACTCGACGGCGATGGGCTCTTTTACTTTCATGATCATGTCTGCAATTTTATAAACTGCAGCAATGTCAGGAAGAATCTGAGCACCCGCATTGAGATACATCTGATCGGGAAATCCGCTGCCTTCTCCGGCAGTCGTTTGAACGTAAACGGAATGCCCCCGTTTAACTAATTCGAGAGCTCCGGCTGGAGTGAGTGCCACCCGGTTTTCATTACTTTTAATTTCTTTTGGAACGCCTATGATCATGTGGTTTTGGATTTGATCAGGCGAAAATACAACACATGACAGACTTCATGCAGGTGTATAAAAAAAGATAGCCCGTATACAGTTATACGGGCAAATCTTCATTTAATAACCAAAACTCAAAACTCAATTTATATATTCCAATAACTGTGCCAATATTTGAATTGGAAGTTTCAAACGGGCATTTTTTTTTCGTAGAACAAACATTCCTATAAAAAAAATGCTCGTGACTTTTCACGAGCAAAAACGAATTTTACATTTAATAACCAAAACTTACACGTTGTAAAGATAATATATATTATTATTAATTTAAATATGTAAATGATGGAAAATGTCATTATAAAATATATATTTTATTTTATATGCATAACAAATTTAAATACAATTAAATAAATGCACTGCTTGACTCCAGCTTTTTTCCAGTTTGCAGTGCAAACAAGGACTCAATGGCTTCTATGCCCCGTTCTCCCAATGATTTTGAGTATGTATTCACATACAAGCGGATATGCTTCATTATAACTGTTTCGTCCATTTCGGCAGCATGTTCCCTTATAAAGGGCCAAATCTGGTCCAGGCTCCTGTCCGCGTATATCAGACTGTCTAGGATACAGTTTTTAACTTGAGTTTTTAATGTTTCGGGTAACTCGCGCCTGATGACAATGAGGCCAAGTGGTATTGGGCATCCTGTTTTTTGAGTCCAGTAGGATCCTAAATCGCAGAGTAAATGAAGTCCTTTTTCTGCATAATTAAACCTGGACTCGTGAATAAGCACTCCGGTGTCAAAGCGGCCTTCCAGCAAGGCCTCTTCAATATTGGAAAAGAGAAGCGTTTGTTTTCTGTTAATGTAAGGAAAGGCATACTGAAATAAATATGCGGCCGTGGTCTCCATGCCCGGGAGGACTACATCCCAGTTGTTTCCGGGAGGGACATCGTGGAATTTTTTAGAGACAAGCAAGGGGCCACAATCGTCTCCCAAAGCTGCACCACAAGTCAGTATCTGGTAGTTATTGCGTACTTTATGCCAATGTGCTGCAGAAATTTTAATAACATCATAATTGCCAATAGAACTCGCTTCATTTAGTTCCTGAATATCCATATAAGTGGCCTTTACAGGCAGTTCACCAGAACCTTCACTAAGACCTAAAGTCCAGGCGCCAAATATATACGTGTCATTCGGGCAGGGAGAAATCGCTAATTTTAAGGCTTTAACCATATTCAATGCAGTGGAATCCACATATACTTTTTGAAGATAATCACATTATAGTAGTTGAAAAACCTTCAGGTCTCCTTTCGCAGTCCGATCACACAGGTGATCCAGATATTTTTAGCCTGCTTAAAGAATACCTTAAAGTAAAATACAAAAAACCGGGAAATGTTTATTTGGGGCTCGTTCAAAGACTGGATCGTCCGGTAAGTGGAATAATGGTCTTTGCAAAAACTTCAAAAGCTGCCGAAAGACTTCAGAAAATGATGGAGAAAGGGGAGGTGGTGAAAAAATACCTTGCAATTTGCGAAGGCTTTCCCGAAAAAGACCATGCACTCCTTGAGCATTATCTTCTAAAAGATGAGCAAAAAAACAAAACAAGGGTATATGAAAAACCCAGGGAAGGGGCAAAGCTTTGTAGGCTGTCATATCGACTTCTTTCCAATATGCACGGTAGGAGTTTGCTCCAATTGGAATTACTTACCGGGAGATCACACCAGATCCGGGCCCAGTTGGCACATATTGGATATCCAATTTTCGGCGACCGGAAGTATGGGAAACTTAATACCGGGCAGGAAAGCGACCTTGCCCTTCATGCGTATTTTGTATCCCTTGTACATCCTGTTTCAAAAGAGGAAATGAGCTGGGTGTGTTTTCCTTCAAACAAGCCCGTCTGGAAAGAATTTGCAGCCTTCTTTCCCAGGAAACATTAGTCTATAGAAGTCCTTAATCAGGGCATTTTCGAAAGGATCGCCTTAAATTTTATGGTACGGGCATCAGCTTGTTTCTCAAAGCCTGTTGTGCTGTCCTTATTTTGATTAATTTTGCCCGCGTAAGGGCTCACGACCAGCTCCTGCTGAATCCCCCAGGGTAGAAATGCAGCAAGGGTAGGTGGTTGAGCGGTGCGATGGGCCCTTGCATTTTTTATTCATCATCACATCCCTCCTTATGAAGTTTTTTATTGATACTGCTAATATCGACCAGATAAAAGAAGCAAAAGATTTAGGAATTCTAGATGGGGTTACTACAAATCCCAGCTTGATGGCAAAGGAGGGTGTTACTGGCAAACAAAATATTTACCGCCATTACAAGAAAATATGTGATCTCGTAAAAGGGGACGTTAGTGCTGAAGTGATTTCCACGGATTATGCTGGCATGATGAAAGAAGCAAGGGAACTTGCGGACATTGCTGAAAATATCGTGGTAAAAATTCCGGTAATTAAAGATGGCATCAAAGCTATCGCGGAATTGAAATCACTTGAAATAAAAACAAATTGTACACTTGTATTCAGCGCTGGACAGGCTATTTTAGTTGCGAAAGCAGGTGCAAGCTATATTTCACCGTTTATTGGAAGAATTGATGATGTAAGTTGGAATGGCATGCAGCTCATTCAGGACATATTTGAGATTTATTCCTTGCAGTCTTATGAAACAGAAATACTTGCAGCCTCCATTCGAAATGGATTGCATATCGTTGAAGCGGCAAAAGCTGGAGCAGATGTGGTGACCTGTCCACTGGATGCCATCCTATCCTTACTTAAACATCCACTTACAGACATCGGTCTTGAAAAATTTCTGGCGGACCACCAAAAGGCACAATCCTTGACGCAATCAAAGCCCTGAAATCCGGTCTAAACACCGTTCAATCATATGTACAATTGTTTTCTCTGGATGTGCTGAAAATGCCCCGGTGATTCTGTTTGCCAGTATAGCTTGTATGCTTATGGCACGATGCCCCAGAAGTTTGCTTAAACCGTAGATTCCGGCAGTTTCCATTTCAAGATTGTGCAAACTTCCAAATTCAGGATGTTTCCATGAATGCCATGTTTCGAGTAAATCATTTTTTAAACCTCGGATATAACGACCTTGCGGTGCATAAAAGCCGGTACAAGTGAGGGTGTTCGCAGGTAAAAGCCCGGGGAGTTTGAAATGCTCAAGTAAATAGGGGTCGGCTTGGCAATAAAATACTTCCAATCCCAATCCAAATGCACCAGGCTTGATCTCAGGATGTTGAAATTG
This sequence comes from uncultured Saprospiraceae bacterium, assembly GCA_964507535.1. Lineage (GTDB taxonomy): Bacteria > Bacteroidota > Bacteroidia > Chitinophagales > Saprospiraceae > Vicinibacter. Next base: position 29,402 of record CAZDQG010000015.1, on the reverse strand, counting down.
TCCCGAGGAATTGTAATAGGGAAGTACGCCCCCAATGGAAAAACTGTGTTCAGTGACCATGAGCTGATCTACTTCAATGTCTTCCTGAATGGCGCCTGAAGTCCCCAAACGTATGAATTGCAATTGCTGCAGCCTGGATCTGGCTTCATCTTTTTCGAAATCCCAATTAAAAAGTGCATCCAACTCATTTATAACAATGTCAATATTGTCAGTTCCGATGCCTGTAGAAATTACTGTAATGCGTTTGCCATTTAAATATCCGGTGATGGTTTTGAACTCTCTGGATTGCACATTTGTTTCAATTCGATCCAGGATTTGGGAAATGAGCTCAATGCGGTCCGGATCACCAACAGTCAGAATTATGGGAGCGACTTCATCAGACTTTAATTTCAGATGATAGATGCGTTGATCGTCATGGAGAATCCAATTTGTTTTCATCTTAAGTTTTAAAATGTCAAAACCAAAATTTTATTATTTGCCTCAATGCAGCACATGCCAGAAAGTGCTCGCTCAAATACATGCCGTTAATTGTGATTTGCAAGATATCAAACTAAACAAGATTTCAGCCAAAGACCTGGATGCAATGGCTAAAATTACAGGCTCCTATGAAGCTTTATTCAGCAAAAAAGCCATCAAGTATAGAACACTTGGTCTGCATTTGAAAAGTGTATCCGAGAAAGAATACCGACAGCTCATTCTTGATGAATATACGTTTCTTAAAAGGCCGGTGCTGTGGGCCGGAAATCGCGTGGTGGCGGGCTATACAAAGGCAGCCATTGATGAAATGAAAATGCTGACGCAATCTTGATTACTTGCACAATAAAAGTATGGGTCCGGATTGTATCGTATCGCTTTGATGTGCAGCCCGATCTTGTAAATAGATGCTAAAGTTGAGGGTGTCTTGCGGAAATTGAACAGGGGCGCTGCATGGAGGAATATTCATGGGAAAAAGACAGCAGGTTGTATAGACAAGTATGCTGATCTTGCCTTTTTGGGCTCCGGATCCAATGGGCGGAAGGTCTGGAATTTTAAATGCGCCATGAAGATTTCCAGTGCGGTCATCGTGGACAAATATGTCCTGCCGGGGATCTGCACTTCCAAATCCTAGATCGCCATCCCCATCTTCAAATTGAAATGTTATCCAAATAGAGTCCTGATTCAGATCGCCCTGGATCATATTCGTTTTACTTATATTCAACAAGATGATTTTAGGGACCTCTGAATTTTTATCTTCAGACGTACAGGAGCTCAAACAGAATGCCATGAGCAAATATGCCCAGGCTGTGAGGGTATGATGGGAATCAAAGATTGAATGTATCTTCAAGCGGTGAATGCCTTTGAACTCCAAGATATAATTTTACATAGTAACGAAAGCAAATTTGAGCAAATTGCTTTGGAATTATTCCGATATCAGGCAAATCACAATCAGGTGTATTCAGAATTTATTGGCCATCTTGGAATCCATCCTGATTCAGTCACAAGCTGGTTGCAAATTCCATTTCTGCCTGTAGAAACTTTTAAATACCGGACTATTAAAACGGGCATCTGGGATGAAGCATGTGTTTTTGAATCCAGCGGCACAACGCAAGGCATTGCTTCAAAGCATTATATAAAATCATTAGAGTGGTACCATAATCAATGTATTCGAAGTTTTGAATTTCACTTTGGGGACATAAATCAATACGAATTCTTTGGATTGCTACCGCATTACCTGGAGAGAAAACATTCCAGCCTGGTTGAGATGGTGCGGCATTTTATGCATGTTTCAAATGAGCAACATAAAGATGCTTTTTATCAGCATGATTTTGCGGCTTTGTATCATGCACTTTCGACTTCCGATTTTTCAAATAAAAGGCCAGTGATCTTTGGCGTTAGCTTTGCATTGCTTGATTTTGCAGAGGCCTACACATTGGATATGGAAAATAGTATCATAATTGAAACGGGAGGGATGAAAGGAAGGCGTCGGGAAATACAGAAATCGCAATTGATAGATGCACTCAGGTCATCTTTTCCTTATGCTTCCATTTGGTCTGAATACGGAATGGCTGAATTACATGATCAGGCTTATGCTTTTGAAGATGGTTTATTTCGTGCGCCGGAATATTTGAAATTTTGTACTTCAGATCCATCCAATCCATTGAAAATACAGGATTGGGGAGAACGCGGACTGATCAATGTTATTGATCTGGGGAATATTCATTCTGTAGCATTTATTCAAACTGGAGACATTGGGCGTGTGTTTCCAAATGGGGAATTGGAGCTGTTAGGCAGAAGTGATGTAGCAGAACTTCGTGGCTGCGTACAACTTTATGAACAATAGTTGCGCAGGGGTATCAAAAGGCTCATCAATTTATGAACCCTTCCGTGATCCAGTCCGCAAGCAATTGCCGATTCTTTGAAAAAATCAAGCGTTTGCGATCTTCAGGATTGTTAATATTGGCCAATTCAATAAATATGGGTTCTGGTTCAGAGTTTCTTACGACATAGAGGGGACGTGCACTGACTGTTCCGGAATAGGCTTCGGATTTGCGATAAATTTGGTATTTTTCATCAAAGACTTTTTGAATATCCAGGGCTTTGTTTTTGCTTATTCTACTGTCTGATTGATAGTAAAAGAACACATCCTGCCTGTTTTCTTCACTCTGTGCATCAATGTGAAGAGAAACCATCCATTGTCTGGTAAAACCTTGCTTTTTGTGTTTGTTATACAATTTGTTTACTTTCGAAATGCCTTGCTTGAGCCGCTTTTTCTGACTTTTTGGAATTGATTCACCACCTATACATGTTTCATCCGTATCGCAATCAAGGTACATATCATCGCGTATTCCGTCATTTTCATCTTCTACGATAATATATACAATAGCTCCATTTTCCATTAAATTTTTTGCAAGTCTTAGACTTACATCATACGCGTATTCATCTTCGCAAAGAGTATTGTCTCCATCTACGTTTTTAGCAATTGCGCCAGGATCTGGTCCTCCATGCCCGGGTACAATATAAAAGACTTGATTGTTTAGGTCGGTACTGGTCACATCAACTTTGCTGTATTTTGCTCCAAACAAAGGAACGGATAAGGTTTTTGAGGAGACTTTGAGTGCAGAACCCAAATTAGGACCTGCCAATCGAAACGCTCGGATCGGTAAGGATCTGATTTCTTCAGGACTTAATCGACGCTCAGCAACCAATTCCTCGCGACTGGCAACAGGGGCAAAGGAGGCGACTAAAAATTGTTTTCTCCGATCTGAATTTTCATTGCTCTTACCTTTACCGGGGGATTGCGATGCAATCACGTTGCGATCGGAACGCTCTGAAGTCATCAGGGGTTTGGATTCCTGTTGTAATGGAAGTACTTTGGATTGCTGTGAGCTCGCAGACCATTGATTAAGTCTCTCGGGAACATATACCTTTCTATCTTTTTTATAACTGCTGGACTTAGCTTTTGCCAAAAGCAATTCGGAATTGTATGTTTCAATCTTCCGTGCAGCTTCCAGATCAGAAATCCCTATGCTGCTTCGTATACTTTTACCATCGAAACTGTATACTCGAACAGGCAAAACGTACATATTTCCTGTTTTTAACTCTTTATTCTTTCCTATTTTATTGAGTTTGTAGAATAAACTTAGGTTTCCGGGATCATCCAGGAGCTTGTACTTTCGGAGAATGGAATAGGCCCCATCGCCTTGCATGGCTTTGATTTTTAAATAGTTTGCCTGTGTTTTTGGCACAGGCTTGGCAGCCGATAAACCAGGAAGAAGAAATAGGACATAGATCAGGCCTGAGTAAATACGCATGGGACCATATTTTTAACAATACAAATGTATTATAAATAATTATTATTTGTAAACAATTGATTTAAAAAAATTTATAAATTATAATATATAATAATATAAATTCTTGATTTTCAAGCTTACATTTGAGCATTGACCGGCCGCATGTGGGTATTTATACGAAAGGAGTTTATCAATGAATGGCGAAGTCTCTATCAGCTCGGAGGGCTGATGAGTTTTCTCCTTGGCGTATGTTTTCTGATTTATTTTTTCTCAGGAGGCGCTCAACCCCGTTTATGGAATCTGATGTTCTGGATCGTATACCTTTTTCTTAGCTTTTTTACAGCAGCGCGCATCTACGAAGAAGACAACACGAAGTACAGGATCTATATCTATCAGTTGGCGGACCCTATTTTGTTATTTGCCTCCAAGGCAATCTATTTGACACTTCTTTTAACCGCTTTAGGTCTTTTGCTCAACCTGGTGTTGAATATCCTGATTCCAATGAATAATGCGTTCAACCTGCTTTGGATCCTGCTGTTGGTTCTTGTAAGCCTTGGTTTTGCAATTTTGACTTGTTTTACCTCATTTATTTCGAGTCATGGGCAATCCAAACAGGTTCTTATGGTGGTCATTACCTTGCCTTTATGCTTTCCTTTGATGGGTATGGCTTTTTCTTTTGCCGATTCTTTGCTTTTGGCCGAAAATAGCAGGGTCCTGCTTGATAAAGCTTATCCAATTGTAGCAATTGATTTATTAGCCATCGCATTAGTAGTGATCCTTTTACCTTTGAGCTGGAAAAATTGATTCAATGAGTGAAAAACATGTTTGGTGGAAAGTTCTTGGGGTGATCCTGATGTTTTGGGTTCTGTATGTAGGTTTGCTTACGCCTTTGAAACACGGTGTATCTGAAATCTATCCCGATCGGTTCAAGGCGGGCCAGCGCATTACGTTTGACATAAAGGGGTACAACAGTCATTATGATAGGCCAGGATTGGAGAACAGGGTTTTTCTGCGCCACCAGGCCTCTGCTCATGATCAGCAAGCCAATTATATGGTGCAGGCGGATTCCATAATCGCATCGAGTCCAAACCATCTTCAAGTATGGCTTACCTTGCCGGAATATCTGCCCGATAGCCGCAAACTTGCATTGTTTAGCTTGTTGGTGGATAACGAATTTGATGGTGCAACGGTTTTGCCGGGTAAAATCATTATACAGCAAGACAGTATCAATACAGAATTAGGAAAAGCGCAATGGAGTTTTGACAAGCAACCTGATTTTCACATCTTAAATAAAAGTCATTTCCCTTACAGAAATATATTAGTAGAAACGATCCGAAATACTTTTTTTCATGTTTCTATGTGGTTCTCAATGTTCTTTCTCCTTGCAATGTCTGTTTTCCATAGTTTTAGATATTTAAAAACGCAGCAGGCGGATAATGACATCAGGGCTTATGCATTGGTTCGGACCGCACTCCTTTTTGGACTCATGGGCTGTGTTACAGGATCCTTATGGGCCCGCTTTACCTGGGAAACATGGTGGACAACAGATATCAAATTGAATATGGCGGCTTTGACCATGTTGATTTATCTGGCATACCTGATCCTACGGGCTTCCATCGAAGACCAGGATCGTAAAGCCCGTATTTCAGCAGCATACAACATTTTTGCACTTGTGGCAGTGATTCCTTTGATTTTCGTATTGCCCAGGCTAACAGACAGCCTTCACCCGGGAAATGGAGGAAATCCTGCATTTGGTTCAGATGATATGGACAATGCATTACGGGTGGTATTTTATCCTGCGGTACTGGCATTTATACTCATAGGTTTATGGATGGCAAGCCTCTTATACAGGTATGATGCCCTGCGCGCAAAGCTGGATTTGCGAGAATAATTTGGAAAATACTTTACTATTTAAATTATAAACCTCAATTTCGCTCCACTTTTCTATGAATTCATTCTTTCCTTCGTTCATATTATTACTGCAACAGGGCATGATCCCTTCAGAATCCTCTGATTTTATGAGAGAAACGGGCAAAATCCATGTTGTATATGGGGTGTTGAGTATTGTATTTTTAGGAATCAGTATATTCCTTTATATATTGGAAAGACGCATCAATAAACTAGAAAAAAGAATTGAAAATGAGCAATAATACCGATCAATCATTCTTAAGCAGTGTAAACCGGAACTTTGATAAAGCCTCTGGGTACACCAATATACCGCAAGGCATTCTGGAGCAAATAAAAGTCTGCAATGCAGTCTATGAAATGAAATTTCCAGTCCGTATCGGAGACAAAATACATGTGATACAGGCTTTCCGTGCCCAACATAGCCACCACCGTCTTCCAACAAAAGGCGGTATTCGTTATAACGAACATGTGGACAAGGAGGAAGTAGAGGCATTAGCGGCTTTAATGACCTACAAATGTGCCATTGTAGATGTGCCTTTTGGGGGTGCGAAGGGTGGTGTAAAAATAGATCCCAAGCAATATACAGAGGATCAGTTAGAGCGCATCACAAGGCGGTATACCACAGAATTGATCCGGAAAAACTTCATTGGTCCGGGCATTGATGTGCCTGCTCCTGATTATGGGACGGGTCCAAGGGAGATGGCATGGATTTATGATACCTATCTGACTTTTAAAGGAGGGGATATCGACGCAGCCGGATGTGTCACGGGAAAACCAATCAATCAAAATGGAATAAGAGGCCGCAATGAGGCTACTGGTCGTGGCGTATTTTATGGTTTGAGAGAGCTTTGTGATACAGCCGAAGCAATGAAAAAAGTTGGTTTGGAAAAGGGTCTGGCTGGCAAATCTGTAGTCATACAAGGACTTGGAAATGTGGGCTCATTTACGGGCACCATTATGCAGGAAGAAGGCGATATCAAGATCATAGCTGTTTCCGAATATGAAGGTGCCATTTACAGTGAAAAGGGGATAAATTTTACAGAATTGCTCCAGTACCGCAAGGAAAATAAGGGAAGTATCATAGGGTTTCCCGGAACACAAACCTTGCCTTCTCGGGAAGCTGCATTAGAACTTCCTTGTGACATATTAATACCTGCGGCACTGGAAAATCAAATCACACAGCATAATGCCAGCCGCATTAAGGCTAAATTGATAGGAGAAGCTGCAAATGGTCCCATTACTTCGGATGCAGAAGAGATTTTGCTCAAAAACAACATTCTTATTGTACCGGACATGTTCCTCAATGCAGGTGGGGTGACCGTTTCCTATTTTGAATGGTTAAAGAATTTGTCTCATATGCGTTTTGGAAGAATGGAAAAGCGCTTTGATTCAAATACCTATTCAAATTTTGTAGGCCTAATTGAAAAATTAACATCGAAGACAATTGGGGAACGCGAGCGGGAGTTCCTCACAAAAGGTGCTGATGAAATTGACCTGGTGCGTTCAGGTCTCGAGGAAACCATGGTAACTTCTTTCCAGCAGATTTGGGAAACATACGACAGCAGGAAAGATAAAATTGATGGTTTGCGCAGTGCCGCGTTTGTCTGTGCGCTGGAAAAAATATCAAATGACTACGAAAGTTTAGGAATATTCCCATAGTCGCGCTTCTCTATCCAGAAATGAACAATCTTGGCGTTTCGCCTATAATTTAACTGAAATTGAGCGGTAATCCTTTGGTGTTTAAAAGCGTCCGGTTGGTGGTTTTTATGAGATCCGGGTATTGCATCTTCTATAAACGATAAGTTTAGGTATTTTACCTAAATTTCAAAATATTATTTTATCTTAGCCGTTATTAAGAGGTATAATCAAACTATTATTTGTACCGTATGGCTGATAAACTAGATAAAATCGACATAAAAATTCTGAACCTTCTTCAGGAAAACAGTAAAATAACCAATCTGGAATTGAGCCGGAAAATTGGCCTTTCTCCTGCTCCAACCCTTGAAAGGGTAAAAAAGCTTGAGCAGTTGGAGATCATAGAAAGCTACCACGCTAAAATAAATCCGACCAAAGTGAATCTTACAATCAGCACTTTTGTGTTGGTCAATCTGGCATGGAACAAGCCCAGGGCTATGGAAAGTTTCGTTGAGCAAATTAAGGATATCGACGAGATCACAGATTGCTACGTAATTACAGGGGATGCAGACATTCTTATGAGGGTCGTTTGTAAAGATATTCAAGCTTATGAGATGCTCTTATTTAAAAAACTCTCCCAAATCGAAGAAGTCGAACGACTTAAAACGCTGATGAACCTTTCAGTTGTAAAAAGTTCGAACAAACTACCCATTCGTCTGGACGATATCGACTAAACATAATTGTAATCTTTCCATAATTTTTTCATGCCGAATTCAAATGCATTGATTTGGAGACTTGTGTTTCCGGATCAGATGGAATCGTATCTCTACGGAACGATACATCTTAACAGCATGTATTTTGAGCGCCACAAGCTCGGCATACGCCAACTTATGAGTCAATGCAGTGGGTTTTCAGCTGAAATAGACTTACAAGCAATGCAGCAAACAGATCCTGTGTACTTCTTCAGAATGAAAGGGAATCAAAAGTGGGAGCATTTGCTGAAGCCCAATCAGCTTTCGAAAATGCGTTCTGTCGCGAAAAAACATTTTAAAATTCATCTGGACTCTTTTTTTGAATTGTACCCTATGATGCTGGTGCATCTCATCAGTATGGAAATGTCGGGTTCCGCAGGATCGAAAATACTAGACCAACAATTATGGGATATCGCCAATGAGCTTGGCATGCATAGTACAGGTTTGGAGGATTTGGATGTTCACTTTTCCATGCTTGCTAAAATTCCCCTTACAGATCAAATCCGGATGCTCAAATCACTTTTGTACAAAAGAGAAGCGTCTGCACGTGCATTAAAAGTATTGAAGAAAAAATATGAATCCGGAGACATCCGCTTTGTCTATGCAAAGAGCAAACGAATGTTAGGCACAAATAAAAGGCTCATGTTATATGAGCGAAATCTGCAAATGGCAAGCAGAATGCTTCTCTTGGGTAAAGATGAAAATCATTTTTTTTGTTGTGGCGCTGCACATCTGAGTGGGGCATATGGCATCCTTCGGATCCTTAAAAAACAAGGTATCCGGATTGAACCAGTTCATCTCTGAACTGTTATTTAGCCAGTTTTCCTAAAATCTATGAGAATGTTTCGCTTCTATTATGTATTCCTTGTGATGCTGTTTATGTACCTGCCCATCTTTGCACAGCAGAAGTATACTTTGAGCGGCTATGTGCAGGAAGAAGGTACCGGTGAAACCATGGTTGGTGTCAATATTTTCCTACCCGATAAATCTTCTATCGGTACAGTTAGCAATCAATATGGATTTTATTCATTGACGCTTCCTGAGGGTTCCTATAAAATTATGTTTTCGTATATCGGTTACAGTTCAAGGCTCCTTGAAATAGATTTGAACAGGGATATACACCAAAATATCGTGCTCCAGCCTGGAGTTCAAATGCAGGAAATAGTCGTTTCTGATGAAAATCCAAAAAAGAATATTGAAAGTACAGAAATGGGAACCGTGGAATTAACCATGGAAACTGTAAAAAAACTTCCTGCACTCATGGGTGAAGTTGATTTATTAAAAAGCCTGCAGTTATTACCCGGAATTTCAGCTGCGGCAGAAGGGACTTCAGGCCTTTATATACGAGGAGGTGGTCCGGATCAGAACTTGGTGTTGCTCGATGAAGCCATCGTTTATAACACTGGGCATCTTTTTGGATTTTTTAGCGTATTTAACTCGGATGCGATTAAAAACTCAACGGTAATTAAAGGAAATGTACCTGCTAACTACGGTGGACGTATATCTTCTGTGATCGATGTTCAAATGAAGGAAGGAAACGATCGCGATTATGTTGCAGAAGGGGGTATCGGTTTAATTTCAAGTAGATTGACCGTACAGGGACCTATTCAATCGGAAAAAAGTTCCTTTGTGATTAGTGGCCGGAGGACGTATGCTCTTGATCTTGCGCAGCCATTTATTAACAAAACAAAGTTTGAGGGGACGAACTATTACTTCTATGATTTTAATGCCAAAGCCAATTACAGGTTAAGTCCGCGAGACCGGATTTATCTGAGCGGATATTTTGGACGGGACATTTTCAAATTTAAGAATGTTGAACGGGACTTTGGTCTTGAACTGCCCTATGGCAATGCCACGGGCACCCTTCGATGGAACCACGAATGGAATGATAAGTTATTTTCTAATTTTTCCCTGATCTCAAATGATTATGACTTTGGTTTACACGGAGGGCAGGAAGCATTTCAGTTTGATATTGATTCCGGAGTTCGCGACTATTCTGTAAAAGCGGATGTAGATTACTATCCAGATCCCTCGCATCAGTTAAAAGCTGGGTTGCGTTATACACATCATAAACTTTCGCCAAATGTGGTCCGTGCTACAAATGGAGAAGTGAATTTTTCAACCAAGTTTGAGCCTAAATATGGAAGGGAATCCGAATTGTATATTTTGGATGAATGGACCCTGCATCCACGTTTTAAAATCAATGCGGGATTGCGAATGTCTCTGTTTCAACAAGTGGGCCCTTACGTATCTACTTTAGATTCCACTCAATATAAAAAGGGTGAAATTGTGAAGGCCTATGCCCAACCTGAACCTCGTCTTAGTGTAAACTGGAGTGTGGATCCCTATTCCTCCATTAAAGCAGGTTTTTCATTGTCTTCTCAGTATATCCACCTTGTCAGTAATTCCGGTAGTACATTGCCGGCGGATGTTTGGGTTCCAAGTACCGAGCGAATCAAACCACAAATTGGTTTGCAATATGCGATAGGGTATTTCAGAAATTTTATGGACAATCAGCTTGAGGCTTCAATGGAAGTATATTACAAGGACCTTCGGAATCAATTGGATTACAGGGAAAGCTATGTGGAGAATTTTAGTTCCGATATCGAAACAGAGTTTGTTTCCGGCTCCGGTCGAGCATATGGTGTTGAACTTTTTATTAGAAAGAATAAAGGTAAACTTACAGGTTGGTTAGGATATACCTGGTCAAGAACGGAACGGTGGTTCCCTGATATCGAGAAGGGGAGAGTGTATCCTGCAGTATATGACCGCCCACATGATATCGATTTTGTGGTCAACTATCAATTGAGCAAGAACTGGCAGTTTGCTGCCAATTTTGTCTATGCCAGTGGTAAAACTTTTACTCCTATTAAAAGTCTTTTTTTAGTGGAAGGCAGACCCAACATTGAATATGGGGCACGAAACAGCAATCGTTTAAGAGATTATCATCGCCTGGATATTTCATTTACTTATGAAAATAAAATAAAGTCAAATAAGCCTTTTCATTCCAGTTGGTCTTTCAGCATCTATAATGTGTATAACAACAAGAATCCATTTTTCACCTATACTGATTTTTCTTCGGATGTTTTATCAGGAAAGGCTACCGCAAAGGCATATGAAGTGACCATATTTACTTTAATACCTTCGGTTACCTGGAATTTTTATTGGAACATTTCTAAATCACATCGCAATGGCAAAGCCAATTTTTAAATTTCTTGCTGTTCTTTTTACGCTTACAGTACTTGGTTCTTGTGAGCAAGAATATCTTCCTTCTGATGAAGTATACAAAAAGCAGCTGGTGGTAGAGTCCGTACTGGAACTTGGAAATGGCAACATTCCTGCCTACTGCATTTTAAGCTATTCATTTCCATTCAACAATACGTTCGACACTGCATTTGTTAATGCTCTTTATGCCAAAGGAGCTCAGGTTACAGTCTCCAAGGGTGCTGAAAAATACAAACTTTCGGAATTTTGTTTAAACGATCTTCAGGAACCATTTCGATCGGAAATTCTAAAGCAATTTGGCTTTAATCCGGATAGTGTATTTACAAACTTTTGTGTGTATGCCGATGTTGCGAATCAAATTCGTCCCAATGCTGGCGATCAGTTTGAACTCGAAGTTATTTTAGATTCTGATACCCTGCGGTCTTCCACAATTGTTCCAGGATACAATCCCATTGATAGTTTTTGGTTTGAAAAACCAGCAGGTCGAAATGCCAATGATACGTTTGCTCAACTTTATTGCATTATTTCAGATAATCCTCTTACCCGGGATTATTACAGGTATTTTACAGCAGGTCAGGGTGAGCGATTGATACCTAATATCGGTTCAGTTACAGATGACGTGTTCTTTGATGGGCAATCTTTCAAGTTTCCTTTGAATAAAGCTGTTGGGCTTGATGAGGATTTTGGAAAGGACAATGCAGGGTATTTCAGAAGAGGGGATACCATAACGATCAAATGGTGTACCTTGCCCTATTCGCATTATCAGTTCTGGAATTCGCTCGAGGCAGGAAGAACACGCCAAGGTCCTTTTGCACCTTATGTGCGAACGGAAAGCAATATTATAAATGGATTGGGTATTTTTGGGGCTCAGAATTGCAGATATTACACTTTGGTTGTTCCTAAATAATGTACATGGCAAATTCAAAAGATATTCTTTTACGCGTGTTCCTTGATGCTGAAAACGTTCCTGAGCGTATTGAATGGAACGCGGAAGAAGGAATGCAGCAAGCTTCTTCAGCGAAGGCATTTTTACTTTCTATTTTTGAAGAAGGATCACGTGACACTATGAAATTGGATCTTTGGACCAAGGATTTCCAAATGGATGAAATGGATCGCTTCATGTACTACAGCCTGCGTTCTATGTGCGAAACCTACCTTCGTGCAACCAATAATGTAGAACTGTCAAATGAATTCAGATCATTTGTTGATCATTTTGGCCGTAAGACGGAAATCGCATAAACATCCTCTCCGGATGCATATTTGAATTGTTCTTAAAAGGGCGTTTCTGTCGGATTCACTTTGTCTGGTTTATGAGAGGATTTCCATGCATCCAGTTCTAGAGGAGTATTTATGCTTTTCAGCATATTCCGGTTTTCAGTTAAGATGGCTTTACAACGGGCATTTTTAAGCAGATCCCGAAGGGATTTATTTCCAAAAAGATACGATTCAGAAATAGATTGCTTCAATTCTGGTGAAAGAATGGAAAATAAAGGGAAGGGACTTTTGATTTCAGCATCATAATAGGCTATGGCCTCATACGCTATGTCCAATTCTTTTCTTAAAAAAGCAATGTCATGCTCCTCGGCATAAAGTAAATCACAGGCCATGATCATCCAATATGATTTGGGATGCCGTTGAAAGGCCTGGAAAATACCTTCAAGGGGACCGTTGTCACTATTATGATCTTCTATAAATGGAAGATTCGGGAATTCTTTTTGTTGAAGCTTAGTGCCACTGATAAATACTTCTTCGCAATACCTGGCTGATTTGTCATGCCACCATTCCAGAATATTTTGATGGTCTTTTTGCAGCATGTATTTTGGAAATCCCATTCTGGAGCTTAAACCTCCACATAATATCAACCCTTTAACCGAGAGTGTTTCCATCATAAATGCGTTCTGGATGGGTGTAAATATTTGCACTCTGGTCCTTTAAAAAACCAATGAGGCTCATGCCAAAAGCATCTGCTGTTTCAATAGCAAGACTGCTTGGTGCACCAACAGCTGCAACAATAGGGCTCCCAATCATGCATGCTTTGTGTATCAGCTCAAAACTGGCCCTTCCACTGAATACCACGACATGATGTTGCAGTGGAACAAGATTTTCAACGAGTGCCTTGCTGCAAAGTTTATCCATTGCATTATGTCTACCAACATCCTCGGCGAACAATAGTAAGTTTCCATCTGTGTCAAATAAGCCACAGCCATGAATGCCACCTGTTTTGTTGAATGCAAGCTGTGCGTTTCGAAGCTTATTCGGAAGCGAGAATAAAATTTCTTTTCGAATTGTTGGAGCTTCTTTTCTGAGTATGTACACACATTGGTCCAACATCAAATCAATGGATGTTTTTCCACAAACTCCGCAACTCGAACTCGTATAAAAATGTCTTTCCAGACGATCAAGATTGGGTACATAACCTTCCCGTAATTCTACGACAAGTGATTGTTGCCGGAGTTCGTCCTGATTGCAATCAAAACGGAGCTCCATTTTTTCAATATCCTGAATGGGTTGCTCCAATAGGCCTTCGTTAAATAGGAATCCTCTTACAAGATGCTCATCTTCACCTGGAGTCCGCATGGTGATGGAAATGCTTCTAGAATACTTTTTAGTACCCGCCTGATATTTTAATATAATTTCCAGTGGTTCCTCAACGCTGATGGAATCCATTGTGCTGACCCGTTCCTTGTTGATCCTTTGTATGGGAAATGAGCGAATTCCGTAGCCTGAGGGATTTAACATGCATGCATATTTGGATTGGGAAAATTGTCTGATTCATCTTCATTGGGTCTGGAACTTGAAGAAAGGCATTTGAAATCTTTTTCAATAAGAATAAACAAGTCCTTAGAGGGTCCAATGCGTTGATACGAGTCCATGCTGACTTGATCACTGGCACACCATTTTTCAGCCAATGTCTCAGGAACATAAATGCGTATGTGGTTGTTGGTAAAATTCGCTGAAATGGAGGCATCACTTGTTTGAATCAAGGAATATTCAAACTGATGGCTAGGCAAAGGAGAAAATGAAACGGTTTCGCGGACATAGCCTTCTTCCAGAAAACGGGCAACTTCCTTTTGATTGAGCCGAAGTCTTATAGAGTCATGATTTGTACGCAATTTCATAATTAAAGTTTTAACTTAGGTGTCAAATTGTAGTGCATGAATGGAAATATAAAGATATTGCTTTTATGGATCTGTGCTCATAATGTCCTCTTTGCACAATCAAATTTCAGTTTAAGCAATCCCGATGTGGTTCATTTATTACAGGGTAATTTTCCTGTTGATTCCTTTAACAAACGGCTTTTATACGCAGACAGTTCGTTGGTTTTAAAAATAACGCAGCTCGTTTCGGCGGATTCTCTGTTTTCACACCTTTCGGGCATTGTGTCTTTTCAGAACAGAAATACCTTGAGCGATCATCCTGGTGAGCCCGGTAAGGGGATCCGAGGTGCAAGGAATTGGATTCAAGATCGGATCCTGCAATGGGCTGCGCGACCTCAAACTAGTGTAATTCCATGCGAATTGGAATTTGACTATGCAATGTGTCAAAAACTCCGGCATACTGAACTTTTTGCAGTTATTCCAGGCACGGGAATCCATAGAGATGAATTGGTCATCATTGAATCACATCTGGATAGTCGGTGCGAGGATGTATGCGATACGACCTGCCTGGCGCAGGGCGCTGACGACAATGGAAGCGGAAGTGCTTTGATTATGGAAGCTGCGAGGATACTTAGTCAGATCAATATGGATCGTACGGTGGTTCTTCTATGGTGCACCGGAGAAGAGCAGGGACTGGGAGGATCAAAAGCATTTGCAAACTATTGTAGTCAAAATGGCATCAAAATAAAGGCGGTTTTTAATAATGATATTGTTGGCGGTATTGAATGTGGGAAAACATCTTCTCCGCCAAGTTGTCCGGGTCCCATGACATTTGATAGTTTGCGATTTCGCGTTTTTTCTGCAGGGCTGTCGAACAGCATGCCTAAAAATCTTGCAAGATTGACCAAAATTCTAGTAGAAGAAAATGTGGTTCCGGTGTATCCCTCGGCTCCAAAAATAGATGTTATGTTTGGGGAAGATCGTTCCGGAAGGGGAGGAGATCATATTCCATTTCGAGAACTGGGATATACTTCTATACGCTTTACATCTTCGTATGAAAATGGAGATGGAAATCCTTCCCAACCTGGATATTCGGACAGGCAGCACTCCACAAGAGATATCCTAGGTAAGGATCTGAATGGAGATGGTATACTGGACAGTTTATATGTACATTTTCCCTATTTGCGAAACAATACTATTGTAAATCTGGTATCCGTAGCAAACGCTGGTAGTACAGTTCTTTCGCCCTTTCAATTGCAGATAAGCGCACTTCCAGGAACAATAAAAGCGGTTGTTCAAAACCCTCAAAATGCAAGTGCATTTATTTTTGGTTTGCGCAAAATAAACAGCGCTGGATTTGATACGGTATTGTTTTCAAATAGTCCTGCTATTGAAATTACAGGTCTTTCACCCACACAATATTACATTACAGCAGCAGGTGTCGAAAGATGGGGCTGGATCAGTATGTTCGGTCAGGAATATAATATACGTGTGCCGACCCAAACTCAAAATGAAGATTTCTTAGCTCCTGTAGAATTGGTGCAAAACAATCCAAATCCTTTTGATGAACTCACTATGATTCCTATCGTTGTCCATGATCTTGCTTATGTTGCTGATGCCATGTTGCGAATCCACGATGAATCAGGGCATCAAATTTATGAAGAGAAACTTTACCTTCAAGAAGGAATCAATGAGCTTTATTTCAATGCCTCTTTTCATGCATTTTCAAAGGGCCCGCTCATGTACAGTTTATGGCTTGATCATAAACTTTTCGCGAGTCGCAAAATGCTGCTCTTGAATTATTGAACAAAAGGACTTAAGAATTCACAAAAGGAAGGCGATAGCTTAGAACAATCCGGAAATTGTTCCCTGGTCGTCGATATCAATTCGCTCGGCTGCAGGCTCATCGGGCAGTCCCGGCATGCGCATCATTTCACCTGTTATGGGTACAATAAAACCGGCTCCGGCTGCAATCTCAATCTGTCGTACCGTAAGTGTAAAGTTGGTAGGCCTGCCAATGAGATCAGGATTGTCTGAAAGCGACTTTTGTGTTTTTGCAATGCAAACAGGCAGATGATTAAGTTGGAGGCTTTCAATCTTTTTGAGGTCGGAACGCGCTTCTGCGGAAAACTCAACACGGGAAGCACCATATATTTTATTTGCAATAGCCTGAATTTTTTGCTCCGGAGCCCACTCATTTTCATAACAGGGAAGAAATGGTTTGGACCAGCTATCTGCCATTGCAGCTACTTTTTCAGCAAGCTCAAGAGCGCCTTCACCGCCTTTCTCCCATACTTCTGAAAAGACGGCCTCTACATTGAGGGATTTACATCTTTCCTTAATAACTTGGAGCTCTTCCAAAGTATCAGAAGTAAACCTATTAATGGCAACAACCGCTGGTATCCCAAAAAGCTGTGCATTTTCAAGATGCTTTTCAAGATTGGCACAACCCTTTTTTACTGCATTTGCATCGGGTTCCGAAAGTTTTTTCAGGCTTTTGCCTCCATGGTATTTTAATGCACGGACAGTAGCCACAATCACTACTGCATTTGGGGACAATCCAGCAGTACGGCATTTGATGTCGAGGAATTTCTCAGCCCCCAAATCAAATCCAAATCCGGCCTCTGTTACGACATAATCCGACAAGGACATTCCCATTTTAGTTGCAATGATCGTATTGGTTCCCTGCGCAATATTTGCAAAAGGACCACCGTGTATAAGAGCAGGATTTCCTTCTATGGTTTGCACAAGATTGGGCTTTATGGCATCTTTCAGCAAAGCTGCCATTGCACCTTCTGCTTTTAGATCCCTCGCATAGATGGGCTTTTTATCCCATGTAAAGCCCACAAATATATTGCCCATTCTGCGCTTCAGGTCGCTGATGTTTTTGGAAAGACAAAGAATGGCCATAATTTCCGAAGCGGCTGTTATGTCAAATCCGGTCTCTCTTGGAATGCCATTTCCGGTGCCACCTAAACCGATGGTGAGTTTACGTAACGAACGATCGTTCATGTCCATTACGCGCTTCCAGGCAATAGATCTTGGATCCAGGCCCAGTCCAAATTTCCGATTCTGAAGATTGTTGTCGATAAGCGCGGCTAAAAGATTGTGCGCCTTTTCGACCGCGCCGAAATCGCCTGTGAAATGTAGATTAATGTCCTCCATTGGCAATACCTGGGACCAACCACCTCCTGTCGCTCCTCCTTTGATTCCAAAAACGGGTCCAAGCGATGGCTCCCGAAGAACTACCGTTGTTTTTCTTCCAATTCGGTTTAATCCTTCCGATAGACCGATAGAGGTCGTAGTCTTGCCTTCCCCTGCTGGAGTAGGCGAGATTGCAGAGACCAGAATCAGCTTGCATTTTTTGACTTTTTCTTCGTCAATTAAGTCTAAGGGCAACTTTGCTTTATAGGATCCGTAAAGCTGGAGTACGCTTTCATCCAGATTCAATTTTTCTGCTATTTTTGCAATAGGTTGAAGCTTGACCGACTGTGCGATATCTATATCTGACGAAAGCTTTTTTGCATTCATTTATTAATTCCTTTTGATCTATGCATCTATCAAAAATTACACCAATTTGGCTTTTATCCGGAATTTTAACGATTTCATGCACCTCTAAGACTCCGGAACCTGCAGTTCCGATTGCAAAAGAAGAAAAAAAGGATACCTCAGAGGTCATTCATTACCCCAATGAAAAGCACTTTAAAAATGTAAAACAGCTTACTTTCGGCGGAAATAATGCCGAGGCTTATTGGAGTAGCGATGGTCAACATCTGGTGTTCCAGTCTGATAATCCAAGATGGGGTGTCCAATGTGATCAAATCTTTTATTTCAATCCATTCAAGGACGATCTTTCCAAAACACCACCGACGCGTATTTCAAAACGGGATGGCAGAACTACCTGTGCCTATTTTCTTCCCGGTGATACCCTGATTATATATGCATCCACACATGCAGATACTATAGGTTGTCCGCCTGTGCCCGAGCGAAAACCTGGTGGTAAATACGTTTGGCCTGTTTACAAGTCCTATGATATCTATGCGGCTGACCTAAAAGGAAATTTACGAATGCAGTTTACCAATATTGAAGGTTATGATGCAGAAGCAACAGTTTCACCAAAAGGGAATTTGATCGTATATACCGCATTGAGACAAGGTGATTTAAATTTATGGACAATGGATATTAAAGGGGCAAAGAAGAAGCAGGTTACCTTTTTGCCAGGGTATGATGGAGGAGCTTTTTTCTCACCGGATGGAAATTCTCTTGTGTTCCGTGCTTCTCGTCCAGCCACTTCGGAAGCGCGTGCAGAATATTATAAATTGCTGCAGCAGGGTCTTGTGGAACCAGTAGCTATGGAAATATTTACCTGTAATACAGATGGAACGAACCTCAGGCAGATTACCAAACTTGGCAAGGCAAATTGGGCTCCCTTTTATCATCCTTCAGGTAAGAAAATTATTTTTTCTTCGAATCATGCAGGCTCGCGTGGGTTCCAGTTTAATTTATTTATGATTCAGACTGATGGAACCGGACTGGAGCAAATTAGTTATGATCCTGTTTTTGACTCCTTTCCAATGTTTTCCCCGGATGGGAAGTATCTTGTTTGGGCATCTAACCGGAATAACGGAGGGACCCATGATACCAATCTCTTTATGGCTGAATGGGTAGAATAAGAAAGGATTGTGGCAGGCTTAATTTAAATGGTCCTTGTCAAAGAGCATTCCTTTTTTAGCATCGTAACTTGCAACTCCTGACTGAAGGTACAGTTCCTTTTTATAAGGATATTGTCTGGCATCTATAATATATACTTTGCATCCAATTGCTTTCTTTAACTCATCGTTGCGTTCTTTCCAGCAGAATGCAAGTTCCTCGGTTGTTTCGTCATAATCCTTTTTCCATTTTTTCGTAAACATGACTTCCAGGTACATGATCCCATTTCTG
This sequence comes from uncultured Saprospiraceae bacterium, assembly GCA_964507535.1. Classification (GTDB taxonomy): domain Bacteria; phylum Bacteroidota; class Bacteroidia; order Chitinophagales; family Saprospiraceae; genus Vicinibacter. The sequence continues at coordinate 10,073 of CAZDQG010000015.1, read as the reverse complement.
AAGTTGACCAGACGGCTGCAAAGGCCATGGTTGATTCGATATACCACATCCGATTTCAGGAGGTGTTTCCGATTGATTTCTTTGATGTTGATCGCCATGCCTTGATCAGCACATAAATTGTGCCATTTTTGAAACAGGGGCTACAACTTATAAGAAAAAAATAATTATATATTATTGAAATACAATTTAATATATAGTAATAATATATTTAATATTTAAAAAGATTCAACGGAAATGACCCTGTTTAGGCCATTTGGGAGGGCTTCTGAAACCTTGTTTTTAAATAATTCGGCAATGTGGCAACGAATCGAGGAAAGCATCAGATGCCATAACAGTAGATGAAGGTAAAGATCTGATGCATGTGAAGAAGCTAAGCAGGTTTTTGGTCTTATATTTTTTGGGCAAGAGTTTTATAAACGCATCTTCCATTCGTAAACAAGAGAATCATATAGCAACCTCCTGGAAGTCCTTCGGCATCAATTTCAAAATCCTTACTAACAAACGTTAGGTTTTTTTGCAAGAAGACCTGCCCAAAAAGATTCATCACTATGCAATCAAGGTTTTGTGCTTCCCGGGTATTTGTAAAATGAAAGTTCGAAGTACATATATTATTTACCAAATGCAATGAGATGTCTTCTGTACCTGTAATTCCGACCATTCCAAAGCAATCGGGAAGACTAGGGCAATAGCATCGTCTTGCCAGGCTGCAATCCAATACAAATGGATTTGCTTTATTTTCCTGATAACTGCCAATCAATATACTGCGGTTCCATTCTGCGGAGTCTACAGGATCATTTAGATGCCACTGGCATAGTGTACTTTTCATAGATTCAAAAAAACTCCGGTCAGCCTGTAATTCATACATTGTAAAAAAATAGAATAATGCGCGGGCCACATTTCCTTTATGCCTTTCACGTGGCTCGAATAGGCCATTGATGGATTCGCTGTATTCGTTGATCATTTGTACCGGTTTGAACGACTGTGCATACGAGCGATAATACCAGGTGTCAGTTAGGTTATCATTTATTTCACCAAAGGGATAGTTGCTCCGTGCTTCATTTACTTGAGCTCTTGCCGGATACAAATGATGCATATCGGATCGGGCATTTCCTGTTTCAGCTCCTTTGCTTTGCGGAAAACTGTGCTCACAGTTTATTCCGTTTGCATTTCCATTCTTTGAAAGATATCCGATCGGATCACCGGACTGCGGGTCCAGGTAGAGCTTATGACCTGTATATACACATTCGACGGAATCTTTCTCATTGTAGATCTGTGTATACATTTTGATCCGTGCCTGAGAATAATCCAGAACAACCGCGGGTTTGTAATTTGATACCAGTTTTTGGATTAATGTGTACGAAGAATCACCTGGAAAGATAATTTGTTGCATAAATTGTGCCCTGAGCGAGCACAAACTCATCCATCCAAGTATCAGAACCGTGCAGCAGAATCTATTTGTATGGCTCATCGTGTAAAGATCCGATATCCCGAGTAATTTTTTGGGTATGAACCTTGAAGAATTTAGAAATTATTGCCTGAATAAGGAATATGTAACGGAAGAATTTCCTTTTGGTCCGGAAACTCTGGTTTATAAGGTTAAAGGTAAAATATTTGCAATAACGGGACTTGATACTCCGGAATTTACAGTAAACCTGAAATGTGATCCAATCCGGGCCGAGGAACTTCGCGAATTGCACCCGGAAATTATACCTGGCTATCATATGAATAAAAAGCATTGGAATACTGTTTACTTTGATACAGGTCTCAGTAAAAAACTACTTTGTGAACTCATAGACCATTCCTATAAATTGGTTGTTTTATCTCTACCTCGTAAAGACCAATTCTAAGATGAAGGAAGTAGATTTCCTGGTTGTAGGTGCGGGTATTGCCGGATTGCTTCTTTCTGAAATGCTGGAGAGGAAGGGCCAGCAATTTTTATTGGTGGATCATCCTATGGATGGGGAAGCTTCAAGGGTGAGTTCCGGCGTAATCAATCCTGTGACTGGTATGCGCTTTGTCTTAAGTTGGGAATTTCAAAAACTGGAAGCACACTTTGTGGCTTTTTACAAAAGCCTGGAGCAAGGTCTTCAGCATCGTTATATCAAGGAAATGCCCTTATATCAATTGATAGAGGGCCCGTCCGAAGAGAATGCATGGCATGAGCGCATGGCAGACCCATATTATGCACCTTATCTTGGAGGCATAGAGTTTCCTGAGCCGGATGGTTTTAGCACTCAAAGAGGGGAGGCGTTTGGAAAAATTGCAAAAGCCTACCTCGTCGAGGTGAATCTTATGATGGATGACTTGCTGAAGAAATTTTACAACATGGGTTCGGCAACGGCGAACCATTTTAACTATAATGAACTTACACGAACGAAGGACACACTCGTCTGGCGGGATGTACAAATTAGAAAGGCAATAATTTTCACAGAAGGATTCAGGCTACTTCAAAATCCTTTTTTTAATTGGCTGCCATTAGTGCCATTAAAGGGCGATTGTCTTCGCTTTCATTCAGACCAAATCAAGTTGGGAAGTATGATCAAAAAGGAATATGCAATCATCCCTTCAGGCCCGGAAACAATATGGTGTGGTGCGAGTTTTGTATTGAATGACCAAAGTCTGGAATGCGATCTGATCGAGCAGCAGAAATTGATGCATTTCCTCGAAAAGAATCACATTGCCTATCAAAGCAAATTGCAATCTATGTTTGGTATCCGGCCTGCATCAAGGGATCGTCGACCCTATATTGGGCCTCATCCTTTGGATTCTCGGTTGGTTGTATTTAATGGCCTGGGAACAAAAGGACTTTCGTTGGCTCCGTACTGCGCCGAAGTTCTTACGGAATGGCTGATTCAAGGTAAAAAACTGCCTGATTCCCTGTCCCTGGAGCGTTTGATTAAAAAGGGAATTTGCCCTCCGGAATTCGGTTTGGACTAGATCCTCTTATTTTAAGGGTACAGATCGGCTTTTCAGTGGTTTCGTTTGACTACCAGAAACAAAATATCGTCAATTCGTGTATTTTTGCAGCTTCAAAAAAAGAAGCATGATTCTGGGAGTCCTTAAAGAAAGCCGGGAGGGAGAAAGCCGAGTTTCGTTAACCCCACAGGTGGTCAAACAATTAACAGCCAAAGGATTTAAGGTTATTGTGGAGCCCTCGGCAGGAGAAGCCTCTGCATTTAAGGACAGTGATTATGTACTGGCAGGAGCAGAAATGCATGCCTTGGCGGATCTGCTTCAAAAAGCCGATGTTGCCGTAAAGATCAATCCGCCCAGCTACCAGGAAATACAAAATGGTAAAAAAGGCCTCATATGGATGAGCCTGATGTACCACTTAACCAATCCGGAATTGTGTGGCAAGATTGCCGAGGCAGGCCAAACTGCTATTTCAATGGATGCCATACCTCGTATTTCCAGGGCTCAAAGCATGGACGTATTAAGCTCGCAAAGCAACCTCGCGGGGTACAAGGCCGTCCTTCTTGGTTCTGACCAAATGACACGTGCATTTCCATTAATGATGACTGCCGCAGGTACGGTATCACCTTCCAAGGTTTTGATCTTTGGTGTAGGTGTTGCTGGCCTCCAGGCGATTGCTACAGCCAAGCGATTGGGAGCCGTTGTGGAAGCAACGGACGTCCGACCTGAAACAAAAGAACAGGCAGAATCCCTGGGTGCAAAGTTTATTACTGTAAAAGATGATGGGGTAGTCACCGAAGGAGGTTATGCTAAAGAAGTTACTTCAGACTATCTTGAAAAACAAAAGGAAGCGGTAAATAAATCTTTATTCAATGCGGACCTCGTCATTACCACCGCTTTGGTGATGGGCAAAAAAGCTCCACAACTTATAACTAAGGAACAAGTGGCGCAGATGAAATACGGATCGGTTATCGTTGATATGGCAGCCGAGCAAGGAGGAAATTGCGAATGTACCGTGCCAGGTAAAGTGGTTCATGTGAATGGAGTTAAAATTGTAGGGATTACCAATCTTGCATCTTCATTGGCTACAAACGCAAGTGAACTGTATGCAAAAAATATTTATAATCTTCTGATGCATTTGGCAAATTCCGAAGGATTCATTTGGAATATGGAAGAGGAAATTACAAAGGCAACGCTTATTGTTCACAACGGCAAAATACTCAGATCATAATGGCATTATTGGAATTTATTCATTCACATATTGAAATGATCTATTTGATCATTTTGATGATTTTCGTGGGCATTGAGTTGATATCACACGTCCCGTCTGTATTGCATACGCCCTTGATGTCTGGAGCGAACGCAATCCATGGTGTAGTCATCATTGGGGCGATCATCGTTATGGGGCAAGCACAGGAAACCTTGCATCTCATTCTCGGATTTATTGCGGTTGTGCTTGGAACTCTGAATGTGGTTGGTGGATTTGTGGTTACTGACCGAATGTTGGAAATGTTTAAGAAAAGAAAATGATGGAACACGTGCTACAAGTTCTTTATTTGATTGCAGCCGTAAGCTTTATGCTGGGCCTGAAAATGCTAAGCAAACCGGATACGGCAAGAAAGGGAAATATAATTGCTGGAATTGGAATGACCATTGCCATTTTCGCAACGATATTTATTTATAAAGACGGGGAAGGCAGACATCTGGGTAATCTTGGGTGGATCTTTGCTGCGCTGGTTGCAGGAACCTGCATTGGTTATATTATGGCCAAACGGGTACAGATGACTGCTATGCCGCAAATGGTGTCCTTTTTTAACGGTATGGGTGGCGCCTGTGCAGCTGTAATTTCATTTATTGAATTCGGGCACCTCCAGCATGTAGCTGAATCAGGCAATACCGCTGCTTTCGATCAAAAAATAACCATCATTTTAGCTGGACTTGTTATTGGTTCGGTTTCCTTTGCCGGTAGTATGGTAGCATATGGAAAACTGGAAGGAAAAATTGGAGACTACAACCTTAAAGGCCAACAGTTCTTTAATGTGGGACTTCTGCTGGCAATACTTGCATTTTCCATTCTTTATGCAACAGGAATCTTAGTTGGAAATCATTGGTTTTATCTTACACTTGCCCTATCCCTTATCTATGGATTGGTATTTGTGTTTCCCATTGGCGGAGCCGACATGCCCGTTGTTATTTCGTTATTAAACTCGTTCACAGGAGTGGCGGCTGCCTGCGGTGGATTTCTATATGACAATTATGTAATGCTTATTGGGGGAATCCTGGTAGGATCGGCAGGGACCATTCTGACAGTAGCCATGTGCAAGGCAATGAACCGCTCTTTGACTAATGTTCTTGTTGGGAATTTTGGTGGAGCTCAATCCGGAGCTGGTGCTTCAGGTACTTCTATGGGCACAATCAAAGAGGTGAGCCTCTCAGATGCTTCTGTTTTGATGAAATATGCAAAAAAAGTAGTGATCGTTCCAGGCTACGGACTTGCTGTGGCACAAGCCCAGCATGTCTGCCATGAACTTGAAAACTTGTTGGAAGACGAAGGCGTTCAGGTTAAATATGCTATCCATCCGGTAGCGGGACGAATGCCTGGCCACATGAATGTACTTCTGGCGGAGAGCAATGTAAGCTATGATAAACTGGTAGAGATGGAAGACATTAACCCGGAGTTCGCAACTACAGATGTGGTGTTGGTTGTTGGAGCCAATGATGTGGTCAACCCTGCTGCGAAAACAGATCCCACCAGTCCAATTTATGGAATGCCTATACTTGAAGTCGAGCAAGCAAAAAGCATCATCATATTAAAACGTTCTATGAAAGCGGGTTATGCAGGTATCGAAAACGAACTCTTTTATCAGCCTAAGACGTATATGTTATTCGGGGATGCAAAGGATTCACTCACCAAACTCGTTTCAGAAATCAAAAACAGTTAATATCCTCGCAGTAGTTCCTGCTTTATTTACATAGCTGATCTTTTTGGTCACGTTTATGTAAATAATTTATTTATTAGCGTTTCAACGACAGCGATTTACATATCAAATTAACAATTTTACCCTTTCCTTTTAACATTTTATCAAAAAAATTTGGAAATCCCATCGAGTAGTTTACTTTTGCATGTGGATTGATCCAGTGGGATCATGACATTGTTATAATTAGACCAAGCTCAAGACTTTAATTTTTCGGACGAAGCAAATCCTTCAAATTAAGTCGAAGAAATTTCCTTTCAAGGGTCTCTTTCTATAAAGGGGCAATTGCGCAATCCTGAATTTCAGGTTTTGGGTTTGGTGTATAATTGATAATTAAATTGATTTTAGAATTTATAACCAAAACCAAATCTCATGAAGGTATTTAGACTTTTCCTTGCGGTAGTCGTTATGTTTCTGGGTCTTCACCTCGGTGCCCAATCTGTTCTTCCTCCATTAAAGCAAAATACTGTTGCTAAACCACTGATTGAAGCAGAGCTGGCAAGATTGAAACAAGCCTATCAAAGTACTCCAACTGTTGCAATCCGTTCAAAAATGAACTTATTTACCTTGGCTCTTGAATTTCTTAACGAGCCAACGCAAATCCCTCCAACTACGGATTACGCACTTACTTCTGCCTTTTTAAATTATGATGTGAACTACAATAAAGCGGAAGATTCTGAAGCTTTGGTTCATTTTTACCATAAGATTTGGCAGCAAGATTTTACTGATTTGATCAATTTGGTTAAACAATAACCCTTTTCCTATCCCAATACAACATTTCATATCCAAAACTCATTCTCATGAAAAAAAGCTATTTAGCAGAATGTTTTAACTTGAAGCGGTTCATCCCAATCTTCTTGTTTTCATTCTTTATTAGTCAGGCACACGCACAGTTTTACACGCGAACGGCCTGCACAGATCCCTATGTAGTTGCTTTTGGTCAGGCAGGTACGACCTTTTTAGGTCAGGGAGACGATGTAACATTTTCTTTGACACTTCCTTTTACCTTTAATTTCTATTGTACAGATTATACAAGTGTTACGATAGGTACCAATGGATTTATTGGTTTTCCAACCGGGACAACCCGTGGATTAGGTAATGTGAACTTGCCTTCTACATTAACGGGTGCAGCTATCTACCCTTTCTGGGATGATTTAGACATAAGTCAGGCAACTACTCCTAACGCTGGTATTTATTACAGAACAGATGGGACTGCTCCTAACCGCATTTTTACCGTTGAGTGGTATAAGGCTGGACATTTTAATGATGTTGCCAATCAGGTTGTCACATTTCAGGTGAAACTTTTTGAAGGTACCAACCTTATAAAATTCCAATATCAGGATGTTTACTTTGGAGGTACACAAGCTGGTTTTGACCGTGGATTAAGCGCCACAATAGGTATGGAAGGTGTAGTCGCAGCACCTCGCGACTTTAATTTAATAGGCTTCAATCAGGCATCTGTAAATGATGGAGAGTGCTACATGTTTACTCCACCACCTCCAGCTTGCCCAGGCTTTTCTGTAACGAATGCGGTTGTTGCTATGGAGCCGGGTATTTGCGGTGCGAATGTGGATCTTAATAATTATATTTCTCCTCGTGGATGTACCGCAGTTTTTTCTCCTCCAAGTGGTCTTTTCCCAGGTGGAACGACCACAGTAAAGGCAACTAATGGTTGTATTACATTGACATTCACTGTTACAGTTCAGGATATTATTCCTCCAACCATAGTTGGTTGCCCCAAAGCGGTTATTTTAAACCTTGGTCCTGGCGAGTGCGAAGCATCTTGGGACGCACCTCCTTTAATGGCTATGGATAATTGTCCCGGACTAAATTTCAGTGGACCAGTTTCAACATCTCCTGGATGTAACTTAGGTGCAAATAACTTCCTTACTGCAGGTGGTTTCTATATAGGTTTGATGTTTGATATTCAAAATACCAGTACCCAGTTAATGAATATCAAGGGCGTAAGTTTTATGCCTCATAACGGTGTGGGTAATTTATATCGCATTTATGCTACTTCTGCTCCTGGTACCTGGTTGCCAGTGGCTAACAACCCAGCTGCGTGGACTCAGGTTGCGACAGATATGGTCAAAATTGGACAAACAGCATTTCCTCCGCCAAATCCAAGGCAATTGACACAATTTGACCTGACATCAAATTTGATTCTCGCTCCCGGAGAATCCAGGGGTATGGCTATTTATGGTGCAGGCCCTGGAATTTCCCAGTACTATGTTAATGGTGCTGCACCTTGTAGTACTACACTCCAAGGTGATGCAAACCTTAAAATTGACGTGCGTGCTGGCCGTGTGCAATATGGTACAGGTTATTTCCAAGTTACAGGTACGTTCTCAGTAAGGATGTTTAATGGAAATGTTGATTATCAATTTGGCGATAATATGATCCGCGTAGTTCAGACTTGCGGACAGCCTTATGGCCCTGGCAGCTTTTTCCCAATTGGATGTACTACACTGTGCTACAGTGCAACAGACGTCGCTGGTAATGTTTCCACATGTAAATTTGACGTGTGTGTAAATCCTTATCCGAACACAGTTACCCAACTTGCTTGCAACGACGAAATTCAGATCAGTTTAAATGAAAACTGTTTAGCTACAATCAGTGCGGATGAAGTACTTTCAGGAGGGCCATACCGCTGCTATGACGAATATGTCGTTGAAATAAGAGACTGGATTACAAATGCAATTATAGACCGCGATCCAAGGACTCCTGGAGTTCAGGTTGGAAGTCAGGATATCGGTCGCGAACTTAAGTTGACTGTAAGAGATCCCAAAACAGGTAATAGTTGCTGGGGACACGCTACCGTTGAAGATAAATTGGCGCCATCTATTACCTGCCCTGTAGATACCTGCGTTCCTTGTTATTCAGCTGTAACTCCAGCTTTTACAGGTACACCTACTGTAAGAGAAAATTGTTCTACATACAACTTAACTTATGTTGATGATGTGGTTTTTGGCGGTTGCGGAGCAGGATATGATCGCCTTATTCATAGAACATTTACCGCTACAGATCCTTATGGAAATCGTGCTAGATGTACTCAAACTATTACCGTTAGCTTGGGTTCCTTATTGGATGCTGAAGTTCCTTTGAACTGGGATAACATCGAAAATCCAATGCTTTCCTGTGCTGGTAAAATAGATCCGAATAAAAATGTAACTCCACACTACCTGCCTTATCCATATTGCGTTGACGGCTATTTGCTTGACTCCGCACATTGGTTTGCTACAGGTGGATTCCTGCCAAGTCCAAATGGTGACCTCGCTGGAGAACGTCTGCCTATGGTTCTGGGTTGGAATTGTCTTGACTCAGGCCCTTATCAAGGACATCCAAGTCCATGGCCCGTGTACTATCCTGCACACCCAAGCTGGAGAGCAAGCAATCCTGTTTGCTGGGGTCCAGATGAGGTTGTGATGTGGCTAGGAACCGGTTACCCAGGTGGTGTAAACTGCAGAAACTTAGGTGTTACCTTCCAGGATATCGTTATAGATCTGAAATCTAACGGCTGTGATGCTGGTTCTGTTGGTTGTTATAAAGTACTTAGACAATGGACTGTAATGGATTGGTGTACTAGCCAAGTTGGCGGACACAACCAGATCATTAAAGTGGCGGATGCAGAAGGCCCTCGTGTACTCTATCCGGATACAGTTATCGTAAACATGGAAGTATGGACTTGTACAGGCCGTTGGGAAGTTCCACCAGCCTGGTTGGTGGACAACTGCAGTAATGAAATTCATTACAGTGTTGAAGTTGAAAACGGAACCGTACTTGGCAACGAAACCGCAGGTTATGTGGTGGTAAATATGCCCGAAGGCATTCAAAATGGTTATATCATAGCTGAAGATTGTTGTGGAAATATCACGAAGAAAAGACTTGCTCTGAATGTTCAGGACAACGTGCCGCCTGTTGCAGTATGTGAGCAAAGGACAGTAGTTTCTATCAATGGTAATCAATCACCTGGTGACAATTATGCAAAGATCTTTGCAGAGTCCTTCGATCAGGGAAGCTTTGACAACTGCTCTCCTCACGTATTCTTCAAGGCTATCCGTATGGATCAGTTGCGCGGAACAAATAATGGTAGCAATGCTAACCAAGCTGATAACGGATCTAATTGCGCTGGTATCAACGGTGACGACAACTCCATCCTCGATGGAAATCAGATCTACTTCGATG
>CAZDQG010000014.1:82022-84908 GCA_964507535.1 uncultured Saprospiraceae bacterium | reverse complement strand
ATTTCTCCCCATAATTGATCTAATACACCATTAAATTTAGTGATAATAATATTTCATTAAATTTTTAAACCGATTGGTTTTTTTGAAGATATCAAACAAGGGTTCATTTTCTATTTCATCCTCATCCGGCCAATAATTTTTAAGCGACACTTCCAGCCAATTCAGCGCTTCATCTCCCCTTCCTTCACTAGCAAAAATCAGAGCCATTCCCATTCCATAATAATAACTGTTAGGAAGCATTTTACGCAATTCATCCATAAGTGATATCGCCTTTGCATGTTCATTTTTTTTGATTAAGTACCTTAGGTAACGAAAGTAAGCTTCATCCCGAAAAGTGCTGTAAGGCAAAGGTTTATAACAATGTATAGCCTTTAAATAATAATTAACTGCTTTTGAATCTTCTCCTTCTTTTGAAGCAATATCACCTAACAAGGCCCATATATTCATCCAGTCAGTATTATCTGTTGGATCAATAAGTAAAGCCTTTTCCAAAATAACTTTAGCCTTATTATAATTTCCTAACAAATAATACATCCTTCCTTCTGCCAATTTTGTCGTAGTTCTTGATACCTGATCTCCGATATTTAAAGAGTCTTCAAGTCGAATGTATTTTTTTGCATTATTAAATTGCCTCAATTGAACATAAGCACGTATTAATTCTGAAATTGCAGTTCCTTTATCATGAAATGAAAATTTAGGAGAATTTACTACTTTCAGACATTTATCAATGGCTTGTTGAGTCCTTCGGGTTCTTTGATACAATATCGAAGAGACGTACACTTCTTCATCTGTTAATCCACTTAATAAGGCTTTATTAGTATCGATCAATTTACTTGCTATTTGGTATTCGCCTTTTGAAATCACTAAAACACGTAAAATTTTACTAAATGTAATTTCTGACAAATCCGGTCTTAATTTCAACATCTTATTTAATAATTCCAGACTTTCATCAGATCTGCCTTGCCAGTCTTTTAAATCTGAATATCGGGAAAGTGAAATCCAGGAATCCGGCTCCATTTCATAGGCTCTGGTAAGCCAGATTGCTGCTTTATCCAAATTACTGGATGTGAAATTCCATTCTAAGCCTGTTTCCACATAAGGCAACAACCATTTTGGAGCTCTCTCAATAGCCAATGAATTCCAATACTCCATAGAATCCGAGTGAATCGGGTTATCTCGGTAATAAAGGCTTGCTATTCCAAAATACGGATATGCGGCTTCAGGTTCAATTTGAATGGACTCAAGAAATTTTTGTTTGGATGCTGCCTTTAATGAATCCCTCAGACGCAAGTCTTCCTGTAATAGAGATGCATTGCGGTATAAATTATATCCTTCAAAATAGCGTTGTTTTGCCAACAATGAACGCTGCATAGGATGTTTTGCATCTAGCAATTCCCGTGCGCGTTCCAGCAAGATGGGGTATTGATTATACTTGAGAGGATTATAATACCATTGATTGCTTTCATAAGGATCATTTGCCAGCAATGCATTAAGAGCTTGCTGCACCTCATCCAATAATGCAACTGCGAGATTATTGCGCATGATTTTAAAAAGCGGAGAAAGCTGCTGATTCTTTAAAAGTACATTGAAATAAGACCAGGCGCAGGAATCTTTAGGCTCCAAAAGTATATGATTGACAATGCCCGATTTAAATGAATGATACATCTCACGTGTGATGGAATCCACTTTTGCCAATATATCTTCTTCGATACCTTTGGTAGTAAGCTGCTCCAAGGAAGGCATTTTATTCTTATGCGATTCTTTGAGTGCTAGTAGGGATGAAGAATCCACATGCGCGATAATGGCATTGCGATCACCAGAAGTGATAGGTGTTTGCAGATTGTTGGTTTCCAAGGTAACTTTGTCGCCGAGATAGCGATCAATTTCAATAAGGCTGATTTTACCATCATTATTTTGATCTGCCAAGCCAGTGAGTCCTTCGATGAGATGATAGGAAAAAACACCACGTCCGCCACCCCACTGTTTTCCTTCCATTGCAAATTCATTGGGTTGACAGGAGAGAATTTTGGAATCTGCACTGAATGACTTAGCCAGATTGTTGTTTGTAATTTGAGTGCCGTTGATTTGATTTCCTGCGAGCTTACCGGAATGACAGACATCCGTAATTAATAGTACATGGCATTTTTTCTCGGTTAAAGTATTCACAACTTCCTGCAAATCGTGCAATGATGTTGCGAGCGACATGTATACATTCGCAGGCGTATCATAGGCCAATATATAACCAGGTTGATTTCTAAATTTTGTAGCCACATCGCCATGTCCGGAGAAATAAATGATCACATGATCATTGGGTTTGCATTCGTCCGGTAGATTCGTTAAAGCGATGGCTATAGATGCATTAGTTGCTTTCTGATTGGTCAAAGTCAGTATATTGCTAGGCGGAACATTGCCCCCTGCCGGACTTTCCAGCCATTCCGTAAATTCCATAGCATCGCGATCGGCAAATTGCAGATCCGGAATGTCTTTATCCTGATAGTCTGAGATGCCGATGACAATGGCGTGAGTCGAAGAGTTAGTTGATGGTTGATGGTTGATGATTGATTGAGGAGTCGCACCCTTTGATTGAGCGTTGGTATTACTATTAAATAAAATTACCGCTAGAGTAATAATAATACTTTTCATCTTTTTCAATCTTTTGCATCCATATTTATTATTCATCTTTAATAACTCTTAATTGATCTCCTATAATTCATTATTCGTATCTTATAACTATTCAAAGTTTTTCCTGATCATCTCTCTAAACCGTTTCGTTTTTTTAATGCTGCCAAATGCCGGTTCTTCAAGTATCGGTTCTTTCCTGGGAAAATACCAATCCAGTGCCTTTTCCAACCAGTCGAGTGCTTCCTTGTCTTTTCCCTGTTTGGC
>CAZDQG010000014.1:69640-81922 GCA_964507535.1 uncultured Saprospiraceae bacterium | reverse complement strand
AATCCAGTGCCTTTTCCAACCAGTCGAGTGCTTCCTTGTCTTTTCCCTGTTTGGCTTTGACTATTGCCATGCCATAAAATCCAAGACAGCAGCCGTAGTCATTTGTATTGATTATGTGAAACTGCTTTTCTGCTTCCTGGAATCGATTTAGATCGGACAAAAATGTGCCGTAGAAAAAATGCGCTTCACTGAAGCCTGCCTTACCCTGGTAGGTATATAATACCGTTTTAATATCAAATGCCTTTTTAAAATAAATTTCCGATGTTATAAAATCCTTTTTCCTTTGATAAATGAGACCCAGATAAGCATTTGCGAGTACCTGGTCATGACCCACTTCACCACCCCGCAATAAATCGTAGACACTCCTGATCAATGCCTCAGCAGTATCATACTGATGCAATAAAATTTTAATCATTCCGAGGCGCAAATAGTTAGAAGTAATAATATTTGAGTCCTCTTTAGCCAATAATTGACTGTATAGTTTATTCAGGTTAATATTGTTTAATTCATTGAGCTGATTTTGACCCCCAATCTCATAACCAGCCAATCCAACCAATGGTAGTGAAATCATTCTTTTGTTAACTTTATCAATCCGGCGAGTATTTAAATAGATATACGATCGCAACCAATCGCCTTCCTCATTGCGCCAATTACATTTATTCCAAAAATCCATAGCTTTATCATATTGGCGGTTGATCAAGGCATACGTACATGCAAGTGTAAAATAATCATTTATCAAGTTTGGCCTTAATTTTCTCATCCTATTACATAAAAATTCGATACTATCTATTTGATTGTAACGCTGGTGAAGCCAGGCTTTCATTTCCAATAAATTATAGGCATTGCTGTCAATGGCCAACCCCTTATTGATCCATTTTGCTGATTCCAGAAGATCGAAATGCGTGTCCATAAAATACCAGGCCATTTCTGCATAGGGTAATTTCCAATTGGGCGCCAATGCCATGGCCCTTTGATAATTCAAGGAACAGGAGTCGATTGTAAAATTGTACAAATAAGTATTACCCAACAGGTAATAATTGAATGGATTCTTCTCGTACGACAAGGCCTTACGCAAAAGGTTTCTTGCTAAATTTTTTATTGAATCAGGATAATACCGATACCCTTCACCGCTATGATGAACCAGATTATACGCCTCAAAAAACAATTTCTTCGACATGATCGACTTGTATAAAGGATGATCTGTTCCAATCAATTCAAGACATTTTTGCAGATAATCAGGATAATGATTATACTTAGATGCATTACTTCTCCACGTGTTTAGTTCATAAGGATCATCATTCATAACTGCATTGAGCGCCTGTTGCACTTCATCCAGAAATGCCACCGCCAGATTATTTCTCATAATTTGATGAAGCGGCGACAATGTTTGATTTTTTTCAAGAACTTGAAAAAAAGTCCATGCGCAGGAATCTTTTGGTTCCACGAGAATATGCTTTACAATGAATGCCTTGAAAGAATAATACATCGAACGCGTATTCGAATCTAATTTTGCCAGTATTTCTTCTTCGATACCTCTTGATCCAATAGTTTCCAAAGTCAGAACCCTGTGCTTACGTGCTTCATTTAGAGCTAGTAATGTAGGAAGATCAACACGGGCTATGATTGCATTGCGATCACCTACGGTTATTGGGGTTTGCAAATTGTTGGTTTCCAGAGTGACCTTGTCGCCCAGGTATCGATCAATTTCTACGAGACTTATTTTACCATCATTGTTTTGATCAGCCAGCCCTGATAGGCCTTCTACAAGATGATAGGAAAATGCGCCACGTCCACCGCCCCATTGTTTTCCTTCCTGTGCATATTCCGTCGCCTGGCATGAAAGTATTTTGACTTCACTGCTGAATAATTTTGAAAGATTGGCATTTGTAATCTGCGCTCCTCCGCTCACATTGTTCCCAATCTTACCTGCGTGACAAGCATCAGTAATCAGCAATACGCTGCATTTATTATTTTCTGTTAATGTGGATATGATATCCTGAAGATCCACAAGTTTGATTGCAGATGACATATATACTGAAGATGGAGTGTCGTATGCCAGTAAATAAGAAGGTTGACTTATGGTCATTGTAACCACATCCCCATGCCCTGAAAAATAAATGAGTACCTGGTCTCCTTCCTTACAAATTTTTACCAACTGGAACAATGCAAATTCCAAGGCATGAATCGTTGCGTGTTCATTGATAAATAACTGTATATTATCCGACGGAACACTACCACCTGCCGGACTTTCAAGCCATTTGGCAAATTCCAATGCATCGCGATCTGCAAACTGAAGATCTGGAATGTTTTTATCCTGATAGTCTGAGATGCCAATTACGATTGCATGCGTCGTTGTGGAAGGAGAGATTTTGAACTTGGAAGTTGACAGAGGAACAGCTCCCTTAGATTGGGTGCACCCATTGAAACTGAAAACAAACAAGGATAGACCAATAATAATCCATTTCATCTTTTTATATCTTTAGTTTCCATGTTTAATTAATATTTTTCCTTCACAATTCTTCTCTAATACATTGTGGCTTATAATTCATCTAACATCCCACCAAACCCTTGTGTACATCTTATCAGGTCCACCTAATAAGCTGAGAGCCTGATGATAATTAATGGAGTTGAGACTTTGTTCGTCCGTTGGATAGATGAGTCTAATCGGAGCGACATTAGTTCCTACATCGCCGAGTGTGCCGTCTACAGGTAATTCCAGTTTTTTAAAATCGAGACGCCGCCATTCAATCCATGCCTGGTAGCCCTGCATAAAAAATGCAAGCCATTTTTGTACACCGATCTTTTGTTTCCAGTCGCCCGAAGCGGTTGTGTAAGCTACTTCAGCCTGCTGAAGATACACATCGATGTCATTTTGAGGAACTCCCCATTCCTGCATTGATGCTGCGATTCCTTTGTCATACCATTCCCTTGCTGTTCCCGGCACATTCCAATTTCGTTCTTTGGCTTCAGCCATTAAAAAGCAGACCTCTGAATAACCCAGCAAGCATGAAAATGCATCCGGTTTTAAAACATCGTAAGGATTAAATTTTGAAGCATTGATCTTTGCCTGGTTCGAACCACTAGGCTGAGAATATAATTCAGGTGCTTCGCTCGCAGCATGATAATCTTCTTCCCCATATGGCCTCCCAAAATATCCTCCTCCTTTATTTCTTTCCTGAGCCCAAACAAATAATCTCGGATCATTTAAGGGCTTTAAAGTATTATCTATCAAAATACTTGACAGACCGTAATCGGCATCACCACGTTCCACGCGTTGTTGGTGAAGAGGATTATTGTTGGGCGTCCCTGTTAAATAATAAAAATAAGCTGAGCCTGTGTTGTTGGAGATCGCATTGCTATAGGCACTTTCGAATTCCAGTTTGGATCGATCCGGTTCCGCATCACTCATACGCATCGCAATTCTCAACATCAATGCATTCGCAAATCCTTTCCATTTAGAAACATCTCCTCCGTATATAAGGTCTGCGCTACCATAACTTTCCCTGGACTCATCCATATTGGCAATTGCATCTCTTAATTCCCCGATAATCCCAAAATAAATGGTTTTTTGATCATCATACTTAGGTGTCCTAATCATTGCACCTGCCAATGCTTCTTTATATGGTACCGGACCAAATATGTCCGTAATGATTTGAAACACATACACCCGAAGTACATTGGCTATCGCAATTCTATTTTTATCTACAAGAGAGTCCAGCTGTGGATTCCGTTGCACTGCCTGATGGATATCAGTTAAATCTTCGAGTATTCCTGAATAAAAATCCTGAAACAAGGTATTCCCAATATTGCCATCAAATGCATATCGAGACCATGCCGTATAATTATTTTGAGCCCAACTCTGGGATAGAATTTCCGGAAAGGCAAACTCCTCATAAACAAATACTTTGGTCGCAATTTCCTTTTCAGCTCCCGTTAGTAATACTTCCGGTGGCACAATGCGCGGATTGTTAGGATCGATATTGAGATCTCCAAAATCTTTTCCACATGAAATGAAAAAGCTAATCAATACCAGTGGCAAAACTATTTTCAACATATTCATAACCATTTGATTTTAGAATTTAAAATTAAAATTAAAGCCCAGTGATCGGGTTGATGGGACCGATCCACCTTCATTTCCACTAATATTGCTGGTACTTATAGCTTGCTCAGGATCTATGTTGGGAATTTTTTTGTGCAAAATGGCAACATTGCGGGCCACAAAAGCAATCGAAGCCTCTTTGATGCCCATATTTTTTAACCATTTTCCCGGAACATTATAGCCTAAAGAAATTTCACGTAGTTTGATAAATGAGCCATCGTAAAGGTCCCGTTTATTGATATACAATCCCGAATCAAAATACTTATTGTCCTGATAGCTTACTGCAAGAGTACTTTTTTGTCCGGAACTTCTGTACACATCATCTGAGAGATCCTGGGTGTCACCGCCTTTTTCTAAAATTGGATTTTGATCATTGTCAAGAACCGCCAGGATTCCATTGTTAACTATGCCATTTTCCCGGGAATCTCCGATTGCGGATTCAGCTAAGAGCCCTGAGTATCTACCGTAGATATTTGTAAAAGAATAAATGTCGCCTCCCTTTCTTATGTCTATAAATACAGTCAAATTCAAATTTTTATACCTACATGTATTTTGAATACCGCCCGTAAAATCGGGCGTAGTATTTCCTATTGGCATTACACCCGGGCTGACTAAGTATGTTCCAGTATTTGGGTCGATTAATTTATTTCCATCCTTGTCGTAGATGTAATTGGTACCGAGTATGGTTCCATAGGGCTGTCCTATAAATGCGTTGATGGTAATTCCTCCGGGACTGGCAAGAGGCAAATTAGTGACATTCGGATCTTCAGGCAAGATGGATTCCACTCTATTGGTGTTCTTTCCAAAATTGATGGACAATTCCCAATTGAAATCTTTCAATAGAATAGGCTGTGCATGCAAAGCCAATTCAATACCCTTGTTGCTGATCTCGCCGGCATTGATGAATTGTTTGTCAAAGCCAGTAGATGCAGATGTAGCCAAAGGAATGATCTGATTCTTTGTTCTTCCGGTATAAAAGGTAAGATCAAGTCCCAAACGATTCTTGAAAAACCGGAGATCCATACCCATTTCAATCGAAGTAGTATTTTCAGGTCTGAGATGTAAATTGTTTAGAGTATTACTTACCGTATAATTTGGGTAGCTTCCGAAATTCGGATTACCATTATAGGTTTGATATACATTATAGGGATCTGTATCAGAACCCACCTTTGCCCAACCCAGTCTCAATTTACCAAAAGTAAGATTGGGGATCTGTATCAATTCACTGAATATATAGCTCAGTGAAATTGAAGGATAAAAATATCCATTGGAATCATCGGGCAAAGTACTCGACCAATCCTGTCTTCCGGTCAAATCGAGATAAAGCATTTCTTTCCATCCCAAAGAAGCTCCTCCAAAAAAACTTTCAATCTGTTTGTGATACAGGGAATTGAGGATTAGGGGACGTTCCTTTGAATTTTGCAAGCGATAAATGTCCGGAATATTCATTCCACCGATGGTTGTACCAAAATCGCGGTCTACTATTCTCCAGAGTTTACTGGTTCCTGCAAATGCCTGTAAACTCAGATGATCAGTTATATTTTTTTCCGCTTTCAAAATGCAATCAGCATTGGTTTCAGATACATGAATGATTTCTCGGGTGTATTGTGGATTTAACAGACTTCCAAATGCTATGCGCTCTTCACGTTGTTCATCATAAAAGTCAGTTAATACTCTTCCGGTCAGACTCAGCCAGGAATTGAGGTTCCAGCTAAGGCCTGCATTGCCGAATACGCGGTTGCGTCCGTCGGTTTCATAATTTTTATATCTGGACCAATAGGGATTGTCCCAATATTGCGGACGAGGATTGTCCGCACTTTGACGATTCCAGGTGCGCATGGACCCGTCGGGATTTTTATACTGCATCAGATCTGCAAATCGCAGATCCGTATGCCACCATTGACTGAAATTTTGTGCCGGATTAAAACCTCCTCTAAAATCATACGTCACCGCCGTTCGTCCTTTGTTGGATGAATTGATATAATTGACCCCTACAAATGCATTCAGTTGGTCCGATAATTTCATGTTTCCATTAAAAGAAATGGTATTTCTTCCTAACAGAGAATTCGGGTAAATCCCTTTTTGATCATAGCGAGTATAAGCCAATCTGAAATTAGACTTTTCTGTACCTCCTTCAAATGCAATGCTCTGATTGGATGTTACTCCCGTTTCAAAAAACTTAACGGGATCATCACCTGCCTGCCACAATCGACTTTTTCCAAAATGTTCTGTGTCCCACGAATCCCAACTATTCCAATCCCTGAAATACAATTCATTTTGATTGGAACCAAAACCATTAGGAAAAACATATTGAGCGATTTTCCGTTGTTCGTCCAGTAAAATATTGGATAAATGATTGAAATGATTATCCGTAGAATTAAGGAATTTGGCTCCACTACTTTCATCCACTCCGTATATAGGAACCAAGTCAAATGATTTATAATTTCCAATGACAGTGCTGTCTGAATCAAATTCAATAAAAGGTATTTTATAATAACCGGAATTGTCGCTGTATCCCCTTGGTAAGAGGTCAACACCCCCGCCATATATATTTTGAAATTTTGGAAAGATTGCAACCTTGTCGAAAGTCACACTTGAGCTCACCGAAATGCCAATCCCTTTTCTGTTTTTTGAACCCTGTTTGGTGGTAATCATGACCACGCCATTGGCTCCACGTGATCCATACAATGCAGCGGCGGCCTGGCCTTTCAGAATATTGATATTGCCGATATCTTCAGGATTTAAATCCTGAATGGCATTGCCATAGTCTCTCTGACTTTCGTACACGGTACCTGAACCATTTCCCATAATCTGCGCCAGGTTAGTAAAATTCGAATTGTCCATAGGCACGCCATCGACTACGAACAAGGGTTGGTTATCCCCGTTCATGGATCGCAAACCCCTGATCGTAATTCTAGAAGACCCGCCAAGGTTACCACCATTAGATCCGAGCACCATTACACCTGCAGCACGTCCGGATAGTAGATTTACGATATTGGCAGCTGGAATATTTGAAATTTCATCGCCGTTTAGTCTAGCTACAGAATAACCCAATGATCTTTCATCCCGTTTGATTCCAAGAGCGGTTACGACAGCCGTTTCAAGAAATACGCCCTCATCCAGCTGAATGTCAAATTCATCAGAACCATCAATTTGAATTTCTCTAGTTTGGAATCCTGTGAAACTACAAATCAACACGTTTGCTCCATCTGGAATGCTTAGATTAAACCGCCCATTTTGGTCTGAAACGGTACCTGATGGAAGTCCTTTTAGGTACACATTGGCTCCAATTATGAGAGCTCCTGAAGGGTCATGCACTACTCCATGAATGAGGCGCTGTGCCTGACTCAAATGGATGCAACAAATTCCAATTAGAATTACGTAAAGTCGCTTTTTCATAAATTTAGGTCTTTATTATTCATAGCAATTGATACATAGATTCCACTTCCTATTTAATGAAGTATTCATTTCTAATAGTATTGATTGAACTCTCCATCTTTAAGATTGCGAATTGAACTTTAGAGAATGAAATCAAAAGGAAAATCCAAGTATTACAACCTTTGTGTAATGAATATTAGGTTGTTTCGGGGAATTTAAAAGGCACCTGGCAGGACCACTAACCTCAATGAAGAAGACCGTTATAGCATTTAATCAGATTATTTAAACCTCTCTTGCAAATCCAGCGCTTCAATCAAGTTGAGGCTTGATCACATCATTTATTCAGCTTATAGAATTTTTTTAAATAATATAATTCCTTTTTATGAAGCTTTAAGATAAGAAGAATCAATTAATGATGCACTAACTCATAATTATTTTTTAAAATTATTTTAAAATTAGTATATAAATTAGACAAGTCCATAAGCCTACTAAGTTTAAACTTTGAAAGCTGAAATCACTATTATCTTACATTCCAAACACAATTGATAATATATGGTAGTAGGCTTTCTAGTTTATAAATAATATGAGACCAACTCCGAGCAAAATTTCCCAAAATTAAAGATCATCCATTTAGTTAAATTTCAAATAAATGCCAAGGTATCCAATTGAAATAATACTTTAAGAATACTTCATTAAATGGAAGGGTCCATGAACACTGTAACATGAAATCACGGCTAATCGTGCTGATTGAAAAGATATCCATCCTCAATAAAATTCATGATCCATCTTGTTTACCCAGCTTATTGCATGATTTAACAACAAAATAATTTATTAACTTACAAATAAAAATTCTGGAAACTCAACTCTATGTTCCTGAATTTCTGGAAATAGTTCCTATTGACTATTTTTAACATAAGCTTTGTATGTAACTTAAAGGGGTATTTTCGTCCACCACTACAGGGCTATGTTATAAAGCCTAAAATATTAAATAAAAAATAAAAATTATAGAAGTCCACATGAATCTAAGGCCCATTAAACTTGACGAAGACAAGACAAGTGAAATGTTCAAATCACCAGACTGTCAACAACTCTTACAAATGTATAAGGATTTTTATCCGACTATTGGTTTTACTATTCCGTGGATTGGTTACTTTGCAGTTCGACAGAACGAAATTGTCGGCTCCTGTGGATTTGTTGGAAAGCCCAAAGATGGAAAAGTTGAAATTGCATATTGGACATTTAAAGAATTTGAAGGACAGGGCATCGCTTCATTTGCCTGCAAAGAACTTGTATCTATTGCATTACAGGCAGACCCGGATCTGATAATTACTGCAAAAACATCACCAGAACATAATGCTTCGACAAAAATATTGATAAACCACAATTTTAGCTTTAAAGAAATTGTCCACGATGATGAAATTGGCGATGCCTGGCTTTGGATATACAATAAACTGAATAATCAAACGCGCTATTGATAATAATGCACAATTGAGTTACACATTACGATAATAAAATCATCCGCCTGTAGGGCAGGTCATCATACCTTGGTCCTAATTAATACAATAATTACAATCTACTATCGTATGATACCTAAAATCAGCAAACACATATTTCAAACATAATGATTATGAGAATTCCTTAAAATAACTAACACATGTTCGTTCTATTTATAGCTGGAAACTACACCTCTTAAATTTTCATGTATTGGACATCACGCTTTACATGTGATGGGCATGACCATGGGCTGCTCTCAAAAGGTTCCTGAACCATTCCTACTCTGTTCGAAAATCTCCTTCGTCATCATCATCATATGTACTCATGTTTAGTATAATAAAGTTTATAGTTACAGGTACTTTTAGGCTTTAAAAATAAATGCCTTTTGATATTCATTCACACATGAGAATTCAAGCATGAATAATGGTTCAATTAAAAAATGGGATGTAACCAAGTACATGATCCCATTCCAAGCACTATTTCCATTATAGTTATCGTGCATTTAAACAAAAAAATTAAAATCCATTGACAAGGCTATGAAGACGACTTCTATTCAGTCACTTTATGGGTAAATTTTGAAATGGAACATAAATCAACAACTATTCCTAACACCAGATGAAAGCAATTTTAGCTTTCCGGAGCAAAGAAGCCAGCTATTTGAATGCTTCTAAAAGCGGATTCAAACTACATTTGCAGTGCATAAGATGACAAATCCAGTAAAGCTCGGTTTAAAACAAAACTGGAAACAGTTCACCCTTCTGGTAATTGTGAATGCCTTTGTTGGTGGCATGATAGGCATGGAACGTACGATCTTTCCACAATTTGCAGCGCTGGAATTTGGCCTTGACTCTAAGACAGCAATACTTTCCTTCATTACCGCTTTTGGGATTTCAAAAGCAATAGCAAATTTTTACACCGGTAGGCTTGCCAACAAATATGGCCGCAGAAATTTACTTTTATGCGGCTGGCTCATAGCAATACCCATTCCCTTTATTCTCATCTACGCACCAAGCTGGAATTGGGTAATCGTTGCCAATGTCCTTTTAGGTCTCAGCCAGGGATTGACATGGAGCAGTACCGTTGTGATGAAAATAGACCTTGTTGGTGAGCAAGAGCGTGGCTTTGCAATGGGCCTAAATGAGTTTGCCGGCTATATCGCAGTGGGACTCACTGCCTTTTTATCAGGATATCTTGCCAATACGTATGGAATTACACCCTATCCCTTTTACCTTGGAATTTTCATTTCCCTCGTAGGTTTTGCTCTGACAGTCTTCTGGATAAAAGATACCCGCATATTTGTTCACCAGGAAAGTACTTCCGACACTACAGCACAGCTCGAAAATGTGTTTGCGGAAACCACATTTAGCAACAGAACATTGAGCTCGGTAACCCAAGCCGGGCTGATAAACAATCTAAATGACGGGATGATCTGGGGCTTGCTTCCTATCGTGCTTTTTTCATTAAACTACAATCATGGTCAGATGGGAATCATCACCGCCCTCTATCCGACTGTATGGGGTATCGGGCAACTTTTTACTGGAAAAATGTCCGACCATTACTCAAAAAAAGCGATGCTTTTTTGGGGTATGCTCCTCCAGGGTGTGGCCATTCTAATGATTCCGCTGAATACAAACTTTTATGTTTTAGCTTCCATATCAGCCGTATTGGGATTCGGCACTGCCCTTGTCTATCCGACTTTCCTTTCCACAATAGCACAAGCAACAAATCCGACACAGCGCGCAGAAAGTATTGGTACTTTCAGGCTTTGGAGAGATCTCGGTTATGCCCTTGGAGCAATATTATCGGGTCTCACAGCAGACTTCTTTGGCGTTAGCTATGCCGTTTTCTTAATAGGCGGTCTGACCCTCATCTCGGCAATTATCATTAAATTACGTATGCCTGATCAAATTGATTTCACGAAAGACTGCATTGAAATGGCTGAAGTCCAACAGGCAATTCAATCCAACAAAAAGATTCAAATCATTGACGTACGAAGCAAAGAAGAATACGATCGCGCACACATACCTCTCGCTCTGAATATTTCCCTTGATGAATTAAAAAATAAGGTACCGCAACTCGATAAAAGTTGTCAATTTGTTACTGCCTCCAATACAGGAGGAGGACGTTCAGCAGATGGAGCAAGATTATTAAAAAAGTATGGCCTGCATGCAATGCGGCTTTGTGGTGGCACGAATTCGTGGTTAAATTTAAATGCATGAGAACATTGAATTTGACTGATTTCATTTTCAATTCAGGACAAACTCCTTACAAAGGAATAACAATTGTATGTTTTAAGTTTCATCGAAACGCATGTGATCATATAGTCATGCACAGGAACATAAGCCAGTCTGCTAAAATGAAATGTTACTTCATATAATAATTCGCCTTTAACTACATGATTCCAACTGATCCCTTCTATCAACCAATTGCCTCCGCACATGCAATAATCGGAATCCTTATTTTCCTAAGCGGAATTTTACAATTTGCATTACGCAAAGGAACAACATTGCATAAAATTACAGGCTACGTGTACTTCTCTTCATTTATTGCAATCATACTAACAGGAGCATATATTGGATCCATGATTGTCGTTGCAATCGTGTTACTTGGTTTTTATTTATGTGCTACAGGTATCAGGGCTGCAGCATTAAAAAACAACAGTTTCCAATTAATGGATAAAATAATTATCGCCTTCGCCAGTATTGTGGTCTTATGTTTGTTTGGTATTGCCCTTTTCATGTTTTTCAAAGGCAATTATATCGTGGCGATATTATCCCTTTTCTTCTTTTTATTGTATGCATTTATCGTAGGAAGGGACGTATTATTTTACATTTTCAATAAACGGGTATTTCCAAATGATTACGGTCCATTCAACTGGTATGTAAACCATTTAACCAGATTGCAGTTTTCCTTTGTAACTGCTGTTGGTGCTTTCACGGCCGTACAAAATGTATTTCATAATTCGCTCCTCAATTTTACCTTGCCTGCGATTATTAGTTTTTTCGTTATAAGGAAAAGCAATTCTTATTTTATTCGCAAAGCAGGAATAGTTCCGGTAAAATCGAAATAGACCTTTCAGCCTATAAAAAACAGTGCTTAAAATTTTCATGAAATTGGTACGGCTGACACATAAAGATCCTGGTGTCCATATTAAATATTGGCAGGATCCTACAAATGAATGATCGTGTTTTTAAATAAGTTGTTTTGTTTATAAAATACCCAGACAATGACCAGTCTATTCAATAACAGCTAGTTCTACATTCTGCTGACGATGCAAAACATTTATCGATCTCTTATGCAAAGTAAAATAA
>CAZDQG010000014.1:0-69540 GCA_964507535.1 uncultured Saprospiraceae bacterium | reverse complement strand
TACATTCTGCTGACGATGCAAAACATTTATCGATCTCTTATGCAAAGTAAAATAAATATAGTCTGGTGCCCTTATTCATCGTCATGCTCCTCCTGCGGATGACGATTTTCACTTTGCTTATCGTAGGCCTTTAGTATTTCTTTTACAAGACGGTGGCGAACCACATCATCGCGATTTAAAAATACGGTGGTAATTCCGTAAATATTTTGGAGAAGCTTGGTAGCATGGCGCAAACCGGAAACTTGTTTATATGGCAAGTCAATTTGAGAAAGGTCTCCTGTAATAATGCATTTGGCAGTAGGGCCCAGACGTGTCAAAAACATTTTTATTTGAAGGGGAGTGCAATTCTGCGCTTCGTCTAAAATGATGAATGCCTGATCCAGCGTCCGTCCACGCATGAAAGCCAAAGGTGCAATTTCAATAACGCGGGATTCCATAAATTGCTGAAGGCGTTCGGCAGGGATCATGTCATCCAATGCATCGTACAAGGGCCGTAAATACGGATCAATTTTTTCTTTCAGATCGCCAGGTAAGAAGCCCAGGCTTTCACCGGCTTCTACGGCTGGACGCGTCAGGATGATTTTTTTAATTTCCCGATTCTTCAAAGCCCTCACGGCCAGTGCGACTGCGGTATACGTTTTTCCGGTACCTGCAGGGCCTATTGCGAATACCACATCATTTTCTGCGCTGGCTTCCACCATGATTTGTTGATTTCTGGTCTTTGCATAAATAATGCGGCCATCGCGACCGTGGACCAGCACCATTTTGCTTTCATTGGGATTTACATGCGCCTGAAATGGATTTTCACCCTGTAAAAGTTCCTCAACAGTCTGAATGCTCAGTTCCTTGCGTTCCCGCAATAACTTGACCATGGCTTCTACTTTATCCTTAACCGCCTGGGTATCCTTTTTCTTTCCCGTTATTTTAATAAGGGAACCCCGGGACGTAATGGTTGTGTCGGGATAAGACTTGCGGATGAGGTTTAATTTGCTGTTGTTTTCTCCAAAAAGTGCAACCGGATCGATGTTCTCTACGGTTAGAATGATTTCACTCTGTGACAAATACTTAAATTTACGCGTTGATAAATAATTGATTACAAATATAAGTTTTTAAAAATTAATCTGCAAATTACCGAAGGGTGTATGTACGAATTTCTGCGCTCTTCATCATTTGATAACATAAGACCCAGAGGAATGATAACACGAGTAGTTAAAATGAAGTTCAAGAATTCCGGTGTTGCCGAATTTAAAGAGATTTTTAACGAATCAGCACCCAAAATTCGAGTTTTCGCCGGATGCCATGGTGTGAACTTATTTTGTGCCTGCGATGATCCTACTACCTTATTCACGATCAGCACATGGGAAAGCCCTGAAGCACTGGAATTATATCGCAATTCTGCCTTGTTCAAGGGAACCTGGTCCCGAACCAAAAGGCTCTTCGAAGAAAAAGCACAAGCGTGGAGTCTGGACCAGATAAGTTAAGGTGCTTACATATTCATCCCTCCGCAAACACTGATTACCTGTCCGGTGATATAGCTCGATTGGTCGGAAGATAGAAATACAACTACATCCGAAACTTCGTCGGGCTTCGCGAGCCTTCCAAGCGGAATGGCTTTTAAAAATGATTCCTTTGTTTTTTCATCCAGCACGTGGGTCATTTCAGTTTCGATAAATCCTGGGGCAAGTGCGTTGCAGCGAATATTCCGGGAGGCGAGTTCTTTAGCCATGGATTTGGTAAAACCGATCATACCTGCCTTGGAAGCCGCATAATTAGATTGACCGGCATTTCCGAAAACTCCCACCACAGATGAAATATTGATAATCGAACCCCTGCGGTTACGCATCATATGTTTGGCAGCATGCTTTGTAAGATTAAAACAGGATTTGAGGTTGACCATAATTACCTGATCCCACTGTTCTTCGGTCATCCGTAGGATGAGATTGTCTTTTGTGATGCCGGCATTATTGATAAGAATATCCAATCCCCCCAAATCCGTCACCACATCCTGAATGAGTTTTTCTGCATCCGCATGTACGGAAGCATTCGACATATAGGCTTTGGACTGTACGCCATAGCTTCGGCAAAGCTTTGCCACTTCTTCGGCTTTTTCAGGAGAGGACACAAAACTGATGGCAACATGTGCCCCATTCTTTGCCAGTTTTTCAGCGATGGCGGCACCAATACCGCGGCTTCCACCTGTAACCAGGGCGACTTTTCCGGATAATGTAGTCATGGGTATATTTTATTGCAAATGTATCTGAAAAATTGAAACCAAAACTATTCAGGACCATAGCGGTCTCCGGAAGAATGATTCTTACTTGCTCCGGTAACACTGGCCAGTACGTTAACATGGCCCATATCCTTTAGAAAAGCCAGGAACCCAAAAAGCAAGGCCTCTTTAAAATCAATAAGCGAAGCATCGGGAACCGACATGACATGTCTAAGACATGTCATGTCTTTTAAAAGACTGATCAAAAAACGGTTGTGCACACCTCCACCGGTACACAAGACTTTACATGCCTTATCAGAGGGTCCTTCCAGCCTGGGGCGAATCGCGTCAAGTACATGTGCTATCTGCCCTGCAATATGCACCGTTGCAGTATGGAGGAGATCCTGAACAGGATATTTCACCAACAGGTCGGCATCTTCAAAATGAGATTCATACCACTCGCGTCCAAGGCTTTTCGGTGCTGATTTTTTATAAAATTCCAGGCTGTCCCACTTCTCCAAGACCTCAGGTATCAGACTGCCTTGTTTTGCAATCAATCCATCTTCGTCGTATTCTTTTCCCAAATGTCTGCTCAATGCATTCAGCAAAAGATTACAAACTGTAATATCACAGGCACGCCGTTCTCCAGATTCTTTCCAGGATATATTTGCAAATCCACCAAGATTAAGACAAAAATCAAAATCTGAAAACAGCAATTCATCACCTACAGGCACCAGCGGTGCACCCTGACCGCCTAATTGAACATCCTGTTGACGGAAATTGCAAATAACCGGAATCCCTGTACGCCGATAAATTTCATCACCGTCTCCAATCTGCAGCGTGATCCCCTGTTCGGGTCTATGAAACACTGTGTGCCCGTGAGAACCGATTAGATCTGCAGATTGATTATGCCGCTGAAGAAATTCCAAAGCAGTCTGACCTAGCCATTTGCCATAATCTGTATGAATTTTTTGGATTTCTTCCGGTAAAGAATGATAGGCTCCAGACAATTTTTGTTTCCACTCTGAGGAATAGGAGATGGTCTCACAGGCGCGCATCTCATACGTAAATACATCTGAATAAAAACAAAACTCCGCACAAGCCAGATCAAGTCCATCAAGTGAGGTTCCGGACATCAGCCCCAATACATTCTTTTTGATCATCCGTAGAAAGATACCTTAGTAAATAGCCATATCAAACAGCTTTCGGTATTCTGCTGTAAGAGGATGCTGATTACCCAACAGATGAAATAATGAAATGCCAACCCGCCGGGGCAGTTGCGATTGAAATTGTGGATATCTATGTACACTTTCAATAATCAATTCCAGGGCCTGAGCTTGCTCGTGTTCCATCCATTTCGAACGGGCTTGTTCCAATACAGAAGCAGCAGCTTCTTTTTCATTCTTTTGCATGGCAAGCCATTCCGAAATGACATGCAGGTCTTCGATCAGTTCAGCAAATTTTTTTTGATCCTGGTATTCATTCAGCATAGACAATGTCGCTTCTGGTTCAAAGAACACGGCATGCTTAGCCCATAACATCCGGGCTTCTTCATGATCCGGATGTCCGGTCAGGAATAAACTTAGTTTTTCAGCCATGGCACGATCCGGAAATGCTGGCTGGCCTGCGATCAATTCATCAAAATCATCGGACTGCGCCTCGATCTCTTCAGGAATCCCAAGTTTAGAAAAAACATCATCCAACCACTTTCGAACTTGGGTTTTTGAAAGAGCTCCTGTGAATTCATCGACAATTTTACCTTCAAATACCAATTTGCAATGAGGAATGCTCTGTATGCGAAAATAGGCCGCGATTTCCTGTTCAATTTCCGTATTTAATTTCACAAGCTTCCAACGTCCGCCATCCTCATTTTCCAATTCTTCCAACACGGGTCCAAGGACTTTACAAGGGCCGCACCAGGGAGCCCAAAAATCAATAAGTACCGGTTTTTCAAAACTAAGGTCTACGACATCGCGCTTGAAATCAAATTCAGGAGTTTGCATACTTGGGTTCATTGATGGTTACCTGCTTTAGTCAATTCAGCATTCTTGTAAAGTATTCTTAAAATGTATCTCAGACAGCTATTGCACGTGTAATTGGGGAACAAAAATAAGTCAAAAAAGATTATGCCCTGAAATTAGAATCTGACCTGCGCTCTCACTAAAGTCTTTCAACTTTCTCCGATTTAAAGACCAATGTTCGTAACCAAACATAAATGGATTTTCAAAAAAGCGATCTTCTTATTGCGTAATCATATGGCTTTTTTGATAAATGAAAACATCCTTTGTGCAATAAACAGAATTACATACCATTGTTCTTAAATAAGTAGTTTATTTAATTTCCTGTGCGATAAAAGAGGCAAACCACATGAACTGTAGTGATTACACACATGAGTGAAGTATGAACGCAATTCACTATTGCTTTCCGATGTAAAAGGGATTCAAAATGAAGAAAAGAATCAGATGAAACATTCAGAAGCCTAAGCATGCCAGGTCAAGCCCTCATTCAAAAAATAAAAGCTGCATTCATCGAACTGTTGGATTACGTCTTTTGCTCCTTCAATATGGAAGAGAGCATCTCCGCAAGCATCATGATGGCAAGTTGAGGATTACTGCTTGTTTGGCCCGGAAAAACGGATGCATCGCACACCCGCAATCCTTCAGTACCTTGCACTTTAAAGTCCCAGTTCACAACTGCCCCAATGTCTGATCCCATACGACATGTGGAAGCCGGATGGTAAAGTGTTTCGCTAAATTGCCGGATGTGATGTACAAAAGCTTCATCTGAATCTGGCATGCAGTCCGGATATTCCACGCGTTCGATCAGCTTTGACAAGGAGGGCATCGTACTGAGTGTCTTCGTAAGCTTAATGCCTTCCAGCATGGTTTCCATATCGGCATGCTCTTGAAAATACTGAGGCTCAATCACCGGGGGATCCAGGGGATTTGCGGAAGACAAGGTGACGTACCCTTTGCTTGCTGGATGCAAAAGAGCTGGACCAAAGCTCATACCATATGGCTGAACATCTGTAAATCCGTGATTGACAAAGAAGGCAGGACCAAAATGAAATTGCAAGGTAGGTCTACCACCATAATTGCCACAGAATGCACCTGCCTCCGCAACATTGCTGGTCAGAGGTCCTGATCTGGTCGTTATGAATTTCAATCCTGCTTTGATAGCAGGTAATGGAAATTTCAAACCATCCAGGGAGTTAACACCTTTTTTCAATCGAAATGCCATACCGCAAACGAGATGGTCTGTGAAATTTTGACCCACTTCCTTCGATTCATGCATGAGCGGAATTCCAAGAGGTTCCAGAGCTGCAGGGTCACCAATTCCGGAAAGTTGAAGGATTTGCGGGCTTTGTATGCTTCCTGCGCAAAGAAGGATTTCCTTGCGGGCCAGTACTGCGCGTTCCTGTGAATGATGGAAGTATTCCAATCCATACACCTTCTTCTGATCTATCAAAAGACGTTTTACCAAACAATGGGTGCGCACATCAATACATTGCGAACAATCGTTCGTACGAAGGTAGGCATCCGCTACACTATACCGGAAACCCCTTTTGACATTTCTTGTAAATAATTTAACCCCCTGTTCCACAGAAGTGGATGGATTAAAAACGTCCATACCATATTCTTCACACGCAGAAATAAAATTACGCGTCAACGGATGCACGAAAAACCCTTCTCCGGGAACAGCTTTTCCCTCCATATGTTTCAATCCCATCATTGCTTCCGCGCGCTTTAGGTGAACCAAAGATTCTTCCCAGTCAAAACGCACATGCCCTTGCTGATGCCATTCCTGTATATCTTCCGGATGAGGTCTGAATAGAATCATTGCGTTAATGGACGAACACCCTCCCAGCATTTTTGCCCTCGGCATATAATGAGGCCTCCCTAGCAAAGATGATTGCGGTGTTGTAAAAAAACTCCAGTCCCTGCTGGTTTGAAACAATCTTGAAAATGCTGCAGGTATCTTTACGAATGGATGTTTGTCGGAACCACCGGCTTCCAGTAAAAGAATCTTGTTGTTTTTGTTTTCACTCAATCGCCTAGCCAGGATACAACCCGCAGTGCCTGCCCCAACAATGATATAATCATACTGCTCCATAATCCAGATTTAAACAAGCGGTCCCAAGATAGATTGGAATTTGGAATTAGATGAATTCATCTAACTTTGCCGGAAATTAAAAGTAAATAGCACATGCCGGTTCGAAATATAATATCCCCTTCATTCATGCTGGTTTTAGTACTTGCCTGCACTTCAAAGAACATGGATAAAGGTGTCATTTTTAAGCCTCTAACACAGGAAAACCTGCAAGGTGATTGGGCACATAAAAGCAGCAATACGCCCTTTATCCGTTTCGATAAAGACCACATTTATTTTCTGGAGGACTCCCTGGATTATGCGTATATTATCAATGGAGATTCCATACGCTTTGACTTTGAATATGCTACATTTTGGTATGGAGTAAAAATAATGGAAGGAGACAGCATGCGTTTTATTACACCGCAAAGCAGAGACACCTATTACCGGTTAAAGCAGTAATCCCGTTTTATTTATTGGCTGAATGCTTTGAAATCTGCACTATAAATTGTGCTGTGCATTCCTAATGTTCCCCTTTTTCCTTAAGCTGATTCAGATAAGACCGCACCGCATTATAACTCACCTTGTTATGGCTAAAATGATGCAAAGCCGCTTCTGTTTCCGTATCTGTGGCTTTAAGTTGCATAAGAATATTCTTCAAATGCATTTTCATATGTCCATATTGAATACCTGTTGTGATGAGCGATCGTACTGCTGAAAAATTTTGTGCCAGCCCGGTAGCTGCCGCAATCATCATAAGTTCACTGGAACCCGGATTATCGAGTAACTCCAAAGAACGACGCGCCATGGGATGCAATGAGGTCAAGCCCCCCACGGTACCCAGTGCAAGCGGTAATTCCAGGCTGAAATAAAATTCTCCGTTCTCTATCTTGCATTCGCTGAGGCTTGCGTATTGACCATTTCTTGCTGCATAGGCATGTCCGCAAGCTTCTACGGCCCTAAAGTCATTTGCGGTTGCCAGAACCACCGCATCGATCCCGTTGAATATGCCTTTATTATGAGTCACGGCACGGTAGGGATCGTATTTTGCAATCTGGATTGCGGTATAAAACTTTTCAGCGAAATCCTCCGAACGTATGTTCGTACCAAAACTTCCAAGTGATTCAACAGGGCAATGCACCCATGCTTTTACTACACATTCCGGAGTGTAGTTGGACAAAATCGACATGATGATCTCGATCTCGCGGTGATCGTTGTCAAGCATTTCAGATTGCGTGATAAAGCGTTCCAAGGTGGCACTGAAAGATTCCAGGCAACTGTTGATAAAGTTAGCACCCATTGAATCGCAGGTTTCAAAAGAAATCAGAAACTGAAAATAAGACGGGATTTGTTCCAACTGTTTAATTTCAAAGTTGCCGACTCCTCCACCACGTTGCTTCATGTTCTTTAACAGATCGGAAGCATCAGATATCATGTGTCTTTGAAGTTCGGGCATCAGGTCTTTCAACATTGCAAAACTGCCATTCCACTTAAAGTGGATTTGTCCCAGTTTTACAGTGCCAAGAACTTTCGCATGGATACCCCCTCGTTCCATCCAATACTTTGCTCCAGAAGATGCTGCAGCCACAACTGAACTCTCCTCCGTCACCATCGGAACGCAATACGTGCGTCCATTGATGAGAAAATTAGGAGCTACGCTGTAGGGTAATGGAAAATTGCTGATTGCATTTTCACTAAAGGCATCGAGAAGTTTTTGCTGTTCCTCATTGTGATGCCAATAGCTCATTAACTCATGCATGACATTTTCAGGATCCTTGAAAAAATTCTCAACAATCCATTTGATCTTCCCTCTTTTTGAGAGTTTAGAAAACCCGGATATCGTTTGTTTTCGATCTTTTCGTGCACCTGAATGTTCCAATCAGTCCTTTATTTTCAAATAAGAATAAGCAAGCTGAAGACCACGCAACTGATTTTTTACAAAATCCCTCAGGCCTTCATAGTCACCTTGCGCATGATTCAGAAAAGAAGAAGCTTGTCCATACAAAGCAGGCATCTTGCTTTTCCGGATCAGGTAATAGCCATCCAAAAAATCCCGCACACCACCAGAGATAATCAAATGCGAACAACGGACGCGTCCCTGTTCCACGATGGAGTTACAATAATCAAGCATTTGAACAGCACTGTGACCTATCCTTGTCAAAGGTTCGAGGTCTTTTATAAAATCATTTTGCTGACGATGCATTTCCAATAGTGAAAAATTGGTTCCGCCAAATGCTCCGAACTCCAAGGCCAGTAAGGGCAATTCCAGCAGTGCTTCGAGACTTTGAGGACCCATTCCTTGACCTACTTCCTTTACTATGATCGGGAAATCCACGACATCCAAAACCTGCTTAATGGTATCTACAGGTCGCTTATAAATATGATCACCTTCAGGTTGCAAAAATTCCTGAAGCGGATTGATATGGATAATCAGGCCATCTGCTCGTAATATTTTAACAATCCGGCTGATTTTATCGTATTCCTGATGATTTATCCATCGTTCCAATTGCGCAATTCCCAAATTGGCAAAAAGCGGAAGATCATAACCAATATCATCCCTGATGTCAAAATCAGGTAATAATTCCGGATGTTCAATAAGCTTGCGACAAGATCCCAATCCAAGACCCAATCCGAATTCGCGACAGGCCATTGCAAGATTGCGATTGATCTTTCGAGCTTTTTCCGTACCTCCGGTCATGCTTGAAATCCAAATCGGAAAAGACAAGGTCTTTTGGCCAAATGGGCTTGGGATGATCTGCTCCAATTGAGGATGCGGATTCAAAGCCGGCTCGTAATAAAACCGATTGTCCAACTCCTCTGCAGAGAGCTGGGATTTAAAAGCAAGATCTATATGGTCTGCTTTCCGATCACTCAAGGAACGCTCTTTCAATGTCATGCACACGTGTATAGTGCAACAACAAAGAAAATCAAAAATAGCTTAACAAAGAGGTGGAAATTACCGTTTTAATATGGAAAGACTGTTGCAATAAAAATATTCAATATCTTTGTAAAAATTTACAATATGAGACTTTATATATTATTTATTTTTCTAATATTAAACACCTCACAAGCTCAAATAAGCGGCCTCCTGGAGCAAAAAATGAAACAAGGGGGGATATTTCCAGTATTGATCCAGATGAAAGACCAGGCTAAATTTCCAGATTGGAAAGCATCCTGGACTAAGGAAGAAAAAGCCAGCTATGTATATACTTCTTTAAAACAAACGGCTCTGAACAGTCAAAACAGACTCCTGCAATACATGGCCGACAACAAGCTAAAACACAGAAGCCATTATGTGGTCAACATGGTTTGGGCAGAATTAAATACAGCGCAGATCATGGAATTGTCCGGTTGGCCGGAAATTGAAAAAATCATGTTTGATGCACAGCAAAAAATGGATTTACCTTCTGCAGATCTCGGTCCTGCTCTCGAAGCACGGGGCCCTGAAATCACCTGGGGTCTCAGCCGAATTGGTGCAGACAAAGTTTGGGATATGGGCTTCAAAGGTCAGGGCGTAGTCGTGGCGGGTGAGGATACAGGTATCCGATGGGATTTACCTGATTTCAAGGAAAGGTACCTTGGCTATAATAAAGGAAATGTCGACCACAATTACGCCTGGCACGATGCCATACACAGCATCAGCCCGCTAAGCGGAAATCCAAATAATCCTTGCGGTCTCGAAACCAAAGTCCCTTGCGATGATCATGGTCATGGAACACATACGGTAGGCACCATGGTTGGGCTTACAAATGAACGTGCAATTGGTGTAGCACCGGAAGCAAATTGGATTGGTTGCCGAAATATGGAACGGGGAAATGGTGCTCCCTCAACGTATATTGAATGCTTTGAGTTCTTTCTTGCGCCCTTTAACCTGGAAGGAAAAGATGCAAGGCCGGAAAAGGCACCACATGTGATCAACAATAGCTGGTATTGCAGCCTGGAGGAAGGTTGCGACACCAGTACCTTCCCAATTATGGAATTGGTAATTGAAAACCTAAGAAAATCTGGCGTTGTGGTTGTAGTTTCTGCCGGAAATGATGGCGCAAGTTGCAGCACCTTGAATCACATTCCCGCCATCTATGAAGGAAGTTTTTCAGTCGGCGCAAATCAGTCCAACGATATGATCAGTGGCTTTAGCAGCAATGGACCTGTGATCAACTACAAAGAAATCCGCATCAAGCCCAATGTCGTTGCTCCCGGTTCTGATGTGCTGTCCATTCTTCCGGATGGAAGCTATCAATCCTGGAGCGGCACAAGTATGGCAGGACCTCATGTTGCCGGCCTGGTTGCATTGATCATCAGTGCCAACCCCAAGTTGGCAGGGCAGGTAGACAAAATTGAAGACATTATTATGGAAACGGCAACCCCGCTGACTGCAAATTTTGACTGCTGGCCTTATTCTGGAAATAAAATTCCTAACAACACCTATGGATTTGGCTTAATCAATGCCGAAAAAGCTGTCAAGCGTGCATTGTTGATTAGCGCAACAGAAGATCAGCAGGCACAAGCCATTAGCTTTTTTCCAAATCCTGCAAAGGAAGGTCTTACTGTCCACAGGGCTAAAGGGTCATCTGAACAAATTCTGATCAAAGATGCTCTCGGAAAAACAGTACGCGAGTATTTTTGCAACGAAAACCCATGCCATATTGAATTGGGTGCATTGACACCAGGGTTTTATTTCATAAGCCAACCGAACACAATAGAGCAAGCCTTGGTCATCATTCCATAAATGAAACCAGCTCTATGAAAAAACTGTACAACCAGATCAATCGCGAAGAGCTCATCGTGAAAATGAAAGAAAGCGATGAGAAAAGAAGTACTATCTCTTTTTACAAATACGCCCGCATTTCCAATCCTGAATTTTTCAGGAATCATTTGTACGAACTCTTTGATCAGATTGGTGTCCTGGGCAGGATTTATGTTGCAAATGAAGGAATCAATGCCCAGATTTCTGTACCAGATGAGCATCTTGATGATTTTAAAAGTATCATGGATGACATTGATTTTTTAAAAGGAATCCGACTCAATTTTGCAATTGAAGACGATGGCAAGTCTTTCTTCAAACTGATTATTAAAGTACGCAAGAAGATTGTGGCCGATGGTATCGATGACCCCTCATTTGACCCGTCCAACTATGGAGTACACCTTGATGCAAGAGCCTTCAACGAAATGATCGAAAAACCAGATACCATATTGGTAGATATGCGTAACCATTATGAAAGTGAAATCGGTCATTTTGAAAACGCCATCTTGCCAGAAGTGGTCACGTTCCGGGAATCATTGCCTATCATCTCAGATATGCTGGAAAAGGAACGGGATAAAAATCTGGTTATGTATTGTACCGGGGGAATCCGCTGCGAAAAAGCCAGTGCATACATGAAATACAAAGGTTTCAAAAATGTGTTTCAATTAAATGGAGGCATTATTGAATATGCACGCCAGGTTAAGCAACAGCATTTAGAGAATAAATTCAAAGGAAAAAACTTTGTTTTTGATGAACGCCTCGGGGAACGGATTTCCGGTGATATCATAAGCCATTGCCATCAATGCGGAAAACTTTGTGACACACATGTAAACTGCAGAAACGATCAATGCCACATCCTTTTTATTCAGTGTCCCGAATGCGCAAAAAAATACGAAGCATGTTGTTCCCGCAAATGTGCGGATTTTATCAAACTGGATCCGTCCTTAAAGGAACAAATGAGTAAAATCATCAGCTTTAATGGAAGTAAATTTTCCAAAGGAAGATATAAGGCACATAGCAAAGATGAGGCATTGAACCTTCAATAGGCCATGTTTAGAATCGCTTCCCTGAACTTATGTATTCTCCTGCTGCTATCCTGCAATCGTGCTGAATTAAAAATAGGTGACAAAGCACCTGAATTTGAAAAAATGGAGTGGATCCAATCTCCTCCTTTACATCTGCTGCAACTTAAAAGAAAGGTAGTACTCATCCGCTGGTGGACCGATGCATGTGTTTTTTGCGAAAACACTGCAGAGTCCCTGAACAAGTGGCATGAAACCTATGCAGATTCCGGACTTGTAATCATCGGAATATATCATCCAAAGCCAGACCCAAAAGCCTGCGATGCGGAAGAAGTACGCGAATTTGCCAGGGAAAAAGGATTCCTTTTCCCAATTGCCATCGATGACAAGTGGATAAACTTGCAGAAATTCTGGCTTCACAGCGGACCAAAAAAATTTACATCCGTTAGTTTTTTGGTAGATGCTTCTGGTGCCATACGATACATTCATCCCGGAGGAGAGTATCACGAGCAGCTAGCCGAAGGACACGAGAATTGTGTCCGGGATTTTCATATTTTAGAGCAAGAAATCCAGCATGCATTGCGCGAACTTTAAATAAGGATACATAATGTCAATGGATATACACAGCAGAATGGTAGAACGGAAAATGCAAAGGCATAAAAGTCTTGCAGTGCTTATCGATCCGGATGCTCTAAAAATAAAACACCTGAAAGAAACACTCGAGCTATGTGATTCCCTGCAGGTAGATTATATATTCGTTGGGGGCAGCTGTCTGCAAAAAGACCAATTGGATTTATGTATTGAAACAGCACGCAGTCTTACTCAAATTCCACTCCTGCTATTCCCGGGTAATGGATATCAAATTCATCCGGATGCAGATGCCTTACTATTGCTTTCATTGGTGTCGGGAAGGAATGCGGATTACCTGATTGGCAAACATGTGGAATCCGCCTTTAAACTTGCAGAAAGTAACCTTGAACTTATTCCTACGGCATACGTACTTATCGATGGAGGAACAAGCCAGACGGCTTCTTACCTCAGTCAGACCCTTCCCATACCATCAGATAAAATTGAACTTGCAGTAGCTACTGCTCTTGCTTCACAACAACTTAATTTTAAATGTATCTATCTGGAAGCAGGAAGTGGTGCTCGAAGCCCTGTACCTGCGCGCTTGATACATGAAGTTTCAAAATACATTCATCTGCCTTTGATTGTTGGAGGAGGAATCCGGGAGGCAGAACAACTCCTTGCTGCCTTTGCATCAGGAGCAGACATTGTGGTTATAGGCAATGTTTTGGAAAAAAATCCACAGCAGTTAAAAAACATGATAAACGTCAAAAATTCCTTTTCGGAATCCAAATTGACAGCCCTATGATACTTGGCAGGGTTTTTCGTTCAACGGGTTCCTGGTATGATGTACTGATCGAAAGTGAACAAAGGTTTATCTCATGCAGGATTATTGGTAAGCTTAAACTAGAAAAGGATAAGCTTACAAATCCCATTGCCGTTGGCGACCTGGTAGAACTGAGCCTGGAAAATGAAAAACAGGGAATTATAAAAAATATCCTTCCAAGAAAAAATTACATTGCTAGACAATCCCCTAAATCCCGGTTGCAATTGCATCTCATCGCCAGCAATATTGATCAGGCTATTCTAATTACCAGCATGCGGGAACCAACATTGAAACCCGGATTTATAGATCGCTTCCTCCTTACTACAGAACCTCAAAATATACCCGTCATCCTCGTTTTTAATAAAAGCGATCTTTTTTTGGAATCGGATTGGGAACTGTACAATCAACTTAAGCTGATATATGAAAAAATTGGTTATCAGGTCTGCTCCGTATCCGCAACAAACGGGGAAGGTATTGCCCTTCTAAAAGAAAAGTTAAGTGGAAAAATCAGTTTATTTTCCGGGCAATCCGGTGTCGGAAAATCATCGGTTATCAATAGCATTTCGCCTGGTATTGCACTTAAAACAGGGGATCTCTCCGGTTATTCCGGAAAAGGAACCCACACAACTACATTTGCCCAGATGTTTGCCCTTCATTCCGGCACTTATATTATTGATACTCCCGGTATAAAGACTCTTACATTCAATAATCTGGAACCCATGGACGTGGCACATAATTTCAGGGAATTCTTTAAATACTCCGAAACATGTCGCTTTGGTTCACAATGCACACATAGAAATGAACCAGATTGTGCTGTAAAAAAAGGACTTGAAATGAATGAAATTAGTGATTCACGCTATAGAAGTTATTTAAATATCCTCGATGAGATTGAATCCCAAAACTATTGGGAGCGTCATAAAAAATACTGATACAACGCTTTGGAAGTTCTAAAAAGCACCATCCATACAAGAACCCGGAATAAGAAAGAGGTGCGTACATAGAGCATATTTTGCCCTAGCACTTCCTTCAATCTTTAATTGAAATTCAAAGATTGACTGTGCTTTTACTTGCGCTCGCCTTCATAAACATAATGGATATCCGCTTGTCCGGCTTTTCTCCATACAAAACTACCATTGATTGCATTCCCATTTACCATCCCGGTAAATTCCATTTCCCCTTCTGTCGAACTTGTCGTTTTACCTGTAAAGCTGAGTTTGCCTTCTTTGATTTCAGACTTGTATGGCGCTGCCATAAATCCATATTGATGGCATCCTTCAGAGTCAAAGCTTCCATTCGAAAATCGAATGACATCCGGATCTTTTTTGTCAGGCTTTCCCATCTCCCAGGTTCTGACCTGGAAACTCATGCCATCTAAATTCTTTGGCGTATTCTGGGAACAATTGAACTGTAAAAAGAGAATAGTAAAGGAAAGAAAAAGTAAGACTCTCATACGTTTGTTTTATTTAATAGAATAAATAATAAATTTATATAAATTGCGAATATCTGCTCATCACTCAGCTCAATAGCCACCATTATGTTGGTGCAAAATATTCTGTTCATCTAAGCAAGGCTTGTACAGAGACCAGGTAGTTTCGACATAGGAATCAGCCAAAAAAGAATGTATTCCCCTCGCATCCTATAATACTCTGTTATACAAAACCAACTCAAAAAATGTAATCGAAGTGTAATACAGGTGAAAGCAATTCAACATGTGCATTCCTCATCCGAACAACAATCGCTTAAAAGTTCAATTTTCTGAGCAATTCGCGATGAGATGATTCAACCAAAGGAATAAATTGTGCATACCATTTTTGCCAGGATTCGGCAGCCATTTCCGATTTCAACATTTGTTCATACGCATGCAAATCAGTAAATTCCGCTTCAAAAATCAGTCGATAGGAATCACCCGTAAAATCCGAATAAAAGCGAAATATTTCAGGCTTAAAAAGGCCCTGCATTTTCGCACTTTGGAGGAGCTCCTTTGCTTCCTTAAATGTACCAAATTTCAATCTGAAAACATCTCTTGCAACAAACATGCTTAACTAGTTTTATTTTCTTGAATACTCAAAGGTAGGGTACAAGGCAAAATGCAGCAATACCATAAAAATGGGATTTATGATGTACCCGGAAAATGTCTGTAGACCTTGGAAGCTGCCTCCGTTGCAGAATGCACCTGCAATTTCTCATAAATTCTTTTTATATGGGATCTCACTGTTTCAACTGAAATGAAGCATAAATCAGCGATCATTTTGTAACTATGGCCAGATATCAGCAGATCCAGGATCTCTTTTTCGCGGGAACTTAAACCATACGTATTTTCAGATACCAGAGGCTTAGACTGAAACCGGCTTAGCACCTTTCGGGCAATAGAAGGCGTCAATGGGGCACCCCCATTCAATAGTTCGCGAATGGCTTCTTCAATTTTCAAAGGTCCTGAACTTTTTAGCAAATAGCCTGAAGCACCTGCACAAATGGCCTCATAAATATTCTCATTGTCTTCAAAAACAGTCAGCATGAGAACAAGTGTTTCAATTTGGTTTCCCCGTAATAATTTCAAACCTTCAATACCATTACTTCCAGCCATTTCAATATCCATTAAAATAACATCCGGATTGAGTGACTGATGCAGTGCTAAAATTTGATTACAATTTTCAAAAGCCCCTACAACCTTGAAGTCCGGAATGTTTGAAAGTATTTCGATCAGGCTATTCCGAAAAAATGAATTGTCTTCAAAAATTACAATACGAATCAGGTCTTGCATAAGATTTAAAAATAGTTTATTCCATGTAATCCGCCAATGCCATAATCATGGTATAATTTTAACTTCAAGATGAAGCTCCGTGCCAGAACCTGGTTTAGAGTACATTTGATGATCACCCCGCATGCGAAACGCCCTCTCAGCCAAATGACCCAAACCATTTCCTTTTTTGACAGAATCGATGTCAAATCCGCATCCATTATCCTTAATAAATAGCCGAAGATGTTTTCCTTCAAGTCTAATTTCGACGTATGCCTTTGAAGCCTTTGAATATTTTGCCATATTGTTAAGAGCTTCCTTGAAATAAAGTATCAGCTCCTTCCTTTTATCCAATGGAATTTTAAGTTCTCCAACCGGAATATGCACTGCAAATTCTAAAGAAATAGAAACAGGTTCTAGCATTTCCGAGGCTATTGCCCGCATGCGGTGAACAAGGGGACCCAACTGGTCATTCTCTGGTTTCAGTGACCAGACAATTTCATTCATTGTCTCCATTGCACTTTTAGCAGCCGTTTGGATGCGATCCATCGCCGAATTCATTTTATCCCAATCTCTTGACTGAAAGGTATGCAAATTACTGGTCAAAAAAATACTGCTGAGGGTCGATCCAACTTCATCATGCAAATCGCGGGCAATCGCCATTCGCAATTGCTGTATGCGCTTCATTTGGGATATCCGGTTCCTGAAATAGAGGTAGATAGATCCCACCATCAAAAGTATAGACAACAGATAAAATCGCGATTGTTGCCAGAAAGGAGGAGTTACCGTGATGTGAAGAGCATCTGTACTCATATTCCATACGCCATCATTATTAGAAGCCTTAAATTTTAAAAGATAATCACCTCCGGGAAGATTGGCATAGGTAGCTGACCCGGGACCGGAGCAAAAATTCCATGCTTTGTCATATCCTTCCAGAAAGTAGGCATATTTATTCTTTTCGCTGCTGGAATAGCTTAATGCTGCAAATTCCACTTCCAATAGATTGCGTGTATAACTAATAGATATATGCTGGGGCTGACCCTTCAACCTTGTCACCGGCTGCACTGCATTGTATATTTTAATGCCCGTGATATATACAGGAGGAGCTTCCTTATTAACAAACAATCGTTCGCTATTGCACCAGCTTATTGCACTGGTTGTTGAAAAATAAATGGTTCCATTTGGAGACATATAACTTGCGGATCGCATCCGGTTTGAGGCAAGTCCATCCAATTGGCTGAATGCATGAAACGTTCCGTCATTCCTGTTTAA
The DNA here is from genome assembly GCA_964507535.1 of uncultured Saprospiraceae bacterium. Lineage (GTDB taxonomy): Bacteria > Bacteroidota > Bacteroidia > Chitinophagales > Saprospiraceae > Vicinibacter. The sequence continues at coordinate 52,074 of CAZDQG010000014.1, read as the reverse complement.
AACAGCAAGACCATTGTTTGTGGCGAGCCAGACTTTGGAATGCGCGTCTAATATTAATGAGGCAATATTGGAATTTGGCAAACCCTCCGCGTCGGTAAAAACTTTCATGTTTTGTCCATCCTTGTCAAATCGGACCAATCCATTTTCTGTGCCTACCCAAATCTGAGATTCCGCATCCTCTTCAATATCAAAAACGCCATTATCCGGTAAGGCCCTTGGGTTCGAGCGATCATGGCGAACATATTTAAATGCCTTGGTAGCAGGATCGTAAATTGCAATTCCATTATTTTGAGATCCCAACCAAATTTTTCCGGAATGATCTTCCAAAATGCAAAAAAGAATCTGATCCTGAATTCCGGTTGAATCTCGGGCAGGATCAACTGAAAAATGCCTGAAAGAATTAAAATCTTCCGATAAGAAATACACACCATCACCAGAAGAAATAATCCAAAAATTACCATTCCTGTCCTGTATAAACTTATGAGCATTTGTAAATTTCATTTTTGCGGGCAGATTCAGTGCCGAAAACCGATGGCCGACGGGATCATATTTCCAAAGCCCATTTGCTGTTAACGCAATCAGTGATTGATCCTTATCGTACAGCATACTGTAGATCCAGTCATTGGTTTCGAATTGAGAAGTAAATTTTTGATTGGTAAATTTCCCGAACTGGCCGCTCAATGGATTGAATGTGAGTAAACCTACACCAGGCACTGCAATTAAAATTGAATTGTTTTGGGGATCAAAACGGTTTTCAAGCATACAATACGGTCGCCTGTATACAGATTTCTCCATATCAAACGGAGGAATCATCGCTGTATGAAACTGATGAGAGTTTGGATCATACTTGTTCAAACCTTCCTGCGTTCCAATCCAGATTATACCGGAATGGTCCTTATATAAACTAAGTACATAATCCGAATTCAAACTATAAGGGTTTAATGGATCATACGTGATTTTTTGATAGAACACCCCTTTCTTTGGATTAAATAATTGAATACCTGAACCAAAAGTCCCAACCCACCAGCAATCTGGTTGAGCCTCAACCACACATGTTACGATATTGGTTTTAATATCTGTATCGAAGGAATTCTCGTAATGTTGAAACGATTGTTGACACACGTCTTGTGTTATACTGTTTAAACCACCCATCCATGAACCAACGGCAAGTTGCGTTTCATTTATTTGTGAAAAATAGCTTATGGTTGTCGAAGACTGCATCAGCCGGGAATACTTCGAATGAACCCAAATAGTATGAACATTATTTGAACAAACATCCAGCTTAATCATACGGCTGTTATTTGTACCCAGCAACAAACTGTTTTGATCGACAAAATGAATTGCCCTTAAAAGTTCATGGCCTTCAAGTTCAGGATACAATGATTGCTGAATATGGAAACCAGCATCCAATTGATGCAGTCCCCGTGCGGTAATAAACCAAAGTTGTCCATCCTGATTAAAACTTATCGCATGAACCCTGTACCTGTCGACTTTTTCTAAAGTATCCGGTACAGGAATCCGAAGAAAAAAATCGTTTGCATAATCAAAGTATGCCAAGCCACCATTCGTTGCAACCCAAATCCTGTTTGAGGCATCGACTTTTATATCATTGATGATATTGTTTGGAATGCTCTTTTCGTCGTTAAGTCTACTCCGAAATGCTCTGAACGCATGTCCATCAAAACGGTACACACCATCAGTTGTACCCATCCAAAGAAAACCAAGTTGATCCTGCGTAATCATTTTTATTGGCGCAGGATATCCCTGAGATTCCTGAAAACGCTGCATGGGGAACATCATGCCCGGTGTTTGTGCGGGCATATTGAAAAGACCCATAAAATATATTCCTGTTAGGAGAAAATATCGCATTTAGGGTAATGAAGCCTTGCTGCATGCTTCATACAAATTTAAATTTTTTACAGTACTTTAAGTAGCAGAATGAAACGAAGACAGGCAGGTCTTCAGGTTTTATACATTAATTGTTTCTGTACGCCGCTTCATACCTGTCAAACCATAGATCCAACGCATCAAAATCACACATGCCTGTTTGCGATTCCTGTCCCGGATTAATTAGTATTCCGGCAAAATCGCGATATAACGACGGATCATCTGATGTCGATGAGGCCATAAATGATCTGGCTTTTTCTTTGACATCCTCTGTAGAATAACATAGTTTATAAAATCCAGAATTGGAATATTGGTTGGATGCTTCGCTGTCATAGAATACTATTTTTGAGGGATCTGCCTGAATACTCTCAGAAACATAAAACCCATCCCATTCTGCGTAATGGCTTTTGCTATCCGCTTCACCAGAAAACATTCCGATAAATCGCGGTCCTTCAATCCACTCTCTTAATTGGGCAATAAAAGCTGAGGCATGTTCAGGTTTTGAAGATGCAGATCTCATATCAACACCAATAAAGTCGACCTCCCGTGCAGCCAAATATCTTGCTACGGTAAGGTCATTAACCGGCATTGCCAGGATCAAGGGCCTATGACGTGATTCCATTTTTGTAGAGCTCTTTGTGTATGTGAAAAGAAAAGGATTTTCGATGGTACCTGCATAAACCATGTTCCACAATTGCCTCGCGGTGCTTTATAGTCGGATATCCCTTGTTTTGATCCCAACCGTACTGCGGAAATTCCCGATGAATTTCCAGCATAAATTCATCGCGGTGGGTCTTGGCAAGTATGGACGCAGCTGCGATAGTTTGAAATTTCTGGTCGCCCTTAACCACAGCAAGCTGCGGAATACCCAGATCGGGAATTTGTATGGATCCATCAACCAGGACCAGGACTGGTTCTGCAGATAACTTTTGAACGGCTTCCTTCATAGCGCGAAGGGATGCCTGTAAGATGTTGATTTGGTCAATTGTTGCCGGATCAATCTGCACAACTGCCCAGGCAAGCGCTTGTCCTTCAATGATAGATCTGAGCATTTCGCGCTCCTTGATTTTGAGCAATTTGCTGTCCTTTAGGCCCAAAATGGGTCGCTCCGGGTCAAGTATAACCGCGGCGGCAAATACGGGTCCCGCCAGGCAACCCCTACCTGCTTCATCACAGCCACTTTCATAGTATATATTTTTATAATATGATAATGGAAATTCAGCCAAAAATTTACTTTTTTCGTACATTTGCGGGTCGAAAAGTAAGAAATTATGCGCTTGAAATCCCTGCTACCTATATACATCTTCTCACTCCTGATATTTGAAGTACAAGCACAAACTCGTTGGCAGGCAGCTACAATAGTTCTGGAGGGACACTCGATCCAGGAACTGATACAACTCGGCCTGGCCTGTGATCACGGGAACCATTTGCCCGGAAAGTCCTTCACCGGAGACTTTACATTGCAGGAACTGGAAAAGATTCGAAAAGCAGGTTTCAAAATTGAATACAAGTCCTACAAAAACCTTGAGTATCGATCCGATCCGGTAGATTGTAAGCCTTCAGAAGAGCAAGCTCCTGAATATGCATTGCCAAGTAATTATCCTTTTGGGTCACTAAATGGCTATCTAAGCTTACAGGAAATCTATGAAACGCTGGAATTGATGGAGGCCTTTTATCCAAATCTCATCACAGTACGCGAACCTATAGGAAATTTCAGGACGTTTGAAAATAAACGCATCTACTATGTGAAAATTTCTGATAACCCAAAGGTAGATGAGAAAGAACCCGAAGTTCTCTATACCGCTTTACATCATGCACGTGAACCTGCAAGTATGTCCCAGATGATTTATTTCATGTGGTATTTGCTGGAGAATTACAACAGAGATACTTCTGTTCGAAACCTGGTCAATAGCCGTGAATTATACTTCATACCATGTGTCAATCCCGACGGGTATCAATACAATGAAAATACAGATCCTAATGGAGGTGGCTTTTGGAGAAAAAACCGGAATCCCAATACGGACGATATTGGCACAGACCTAAACCGCAATTACGGATTGGGTTGGGCTTATAATAACGATGGGTCGAGCCCTGCTGGAACCTCAGAAGTGTTCAGGGGTTCAAATGCCTTTTCAGAAGTAGAAACACAAGCTATTAAATATTTTTGTGAAAACCGGGATTTGTCCATTGTTGTGAATTACCATTCGTTTGGTGACCTTTTGATTTTACCCTGGGGTTATCTGGACAAACCTACGGAAGACTCTCTTCATTACTTTGCCATGGCTCATAGTATGACGCGGTACAACAATTTCAGAATCGGGACTTCAAATCAGACATTGAACTATTCTGTAAATGGAGTTTCGGATGACTGGATGTACGGGGAGAGAAGAACAAAAAAGAAAATTTTTGCCTTTACACCTGAAGTAGGATATGCATTTTGGCCAGAAAGAAAAGACATATTAGCCATAAATCAATCCACACAATACATGAATTTTATGGCTGCATGGAATGCCGGAGAATGCGCCCAGATAAAAGAAATTTCTTCAAACACCCTTACTACAGATACGGCCTACATGGAGTTTGAACTGACGCGCACGGGGATTTTGGATGCTCCAATCACAATTTCTGCATATTCTTCAGATGGCAGAGCGATATTATTGGATGGAACCCAAACACTCCAAATGTCAGCGGGAGAAACAAGAAAAATTCAGGCCCGCTACATCTTAAATGCAAAACTTCAGCGAGGTGATACCTTGCATTTTACTGTAAAGCTCAACACAGGAGCTTATGGCAACACAATGGAGCTGAAAAAAGTATATATGGGACATCCCGATTGGTCGGACAATTTTGAATCAACAAAAAACTGGTATGGTTCAAAGCTTCAGACCTGGGAGTTAACGGACGCCCACTTCGTAAGTTCCCCAAATGCCCTTACTGACAGCCCGGATACGCCAATGGATCCCAACACGGAAAAAGTATTTCAAAGTCTTGATAATATTAACCTTGAAAATGCCCGGTATGCCTATTTGCGATTCAAAGGACGCTGGCAAATGGACTATGAAACCGACTATGCCCAGATCAGAGTGTCTACAAATGGACGTGACTTTCAGTCCTTATGTGGCATGTATACCATACCCGGCACGTTATCCCAGGCCTTTAATGAACCGGTCTATTGCGGGGTTCAGGACGATTGGGTAACAGAATGGATTGACCTCAATGCGTATATTGGAAAAAAGATTCAACTACAACTGTATATGTATTCCGGTCAAAATGCCGACCACAATGACGGTATTTATATTGACGACATCGAAATATTTACAAATCTTCCTACAAACAGTTCCAATCCGGAATCCAATGTAGTCATGGAATTGTATCCGCAACCAGCACATGATGAAATCAATATCCGTTTTGTACCTGGAACAGATTATTCCAGGATACAATTCAAACTATTGAATGTTGAAGGAAAAGAGGAGCAAATCGTACCTGTATCGAATGGTGCCACGATGCGTTTCAACACGAATCAACTATCTCCGGGCATGTATATCCTTCGTATCGACCTTAAGAATGGCCATACGCAACACTACAAATTTGTAATTCACTAACATGGAAAATCATTTCCTGAAAGAACTGCAACTGGCTTCAAAAAATAATGGAAGTTGGTGCGGTTCTGAATCATTTGCTTCTACTGATTATATACAATCCTATTCGCCAGTAGATGGTCATTTAATTGGAGAGGTCGGCATCACAAGTTATTCCGACTACCAAATGTTAGTTACACAAGCCACACAGGCTCAAAATAAATGGCAGCAGGTACCTGCGCCCAAACGAGGAGAAGTGGTGCGTCAAATTGGCGACGCCTTAACTGCAAAAAAGCTTGCACTCGGAAAACTTGTTTCGTATGAAATGGGCAAGAGCCTTCAGGAAGGATTGGGAGAAGTTCAGGAAATGATCGATATCTGTTATTTCGCTACCGGTCTTTCCAGACAACTTTATGGACTGACCATGCATTCCGAGCGTCCCATGCACCGAATGTATGAACAGTGGCATCCATTGGGTGTTGTAGGTGTGATCTCAGCATTCAATTTTCCGGTCGCAGTCTGGTCCTGGAATGCAGCCCTCTCATGGGTGTGTGGCAATGCCGTGATCTGGAAGCCCTCCGAAAAAACACCACTTTGCAGTATCGCATGTCAGCAAATTGTGCAACAGGTTTTTGAACAAAATGGAGTTCCTAATGGAGTTTCCTGCATTATTAATGGAAACTACACCGCCGGAGAATGGCTTTCCAGAGATACCCGAATTCAATTGGTATCTGCAACAGGATCTGTGGCTATGGGAAAGAAAGTAGGCGAGGCAGTTGCGCAAAGATTGGGAAAGACCATACTTGAATTAGGAGGTAATAATGCTATCATCGTTTGTCCAAGTGCAGATTTGCAAATTGCTTTGCACGCAGCTGTATTCGGTGCAGTTGGCACAGCAGGTCAGCGTTGTACGACTACACGTAGACTTATTGTGCATGAGGATATTTATGAACATTTGAAATCAAAGCTGGTATATGCCTATAGCCAATTGAGGATAGGGAATCCCTTGGATACATTGAATCATGTGGGTCCATTAATTGATAAACAAGCTGTAGGTCATTACTTGAATGCCCTTGAACAGATAAAGAATTCAGGTGGACATTTTGTGGTTGATGGTGGTGTACTGGAAGGAACCGGATTCGAAAGCGGTTGTTATGTAAAGCCATGTATCGCAGAGGTCAAACATGACTACCCTATTGTTCATCACGAAACATTCGCTCCTATCCTTTACCTGATTAAATACAAAGAACTTAAAGATGCAATAAGCGTACAAAATGAAGTTCCTCAGGGATTGTCCTCTTCTATCCTGACACAAAACCTTAAGGAAGCCGAATTATTCCTTTCATGCCAAGGATCAGATTGTGGAATTGCAAACGTAAATATCGGTACAAGCGGGGCAGAAATTGGGGGCGCATTTGGTGGTGAAAAGGAAACAGGGGGCGGCAGAGAAAGCGGTTCCGATGCCTGGAAGGCGTATATGCGTCGTCAAACAAATACAATTAACTATTCAAACGAACTCCCTCTTGCTCAAGGCATCAAGTTCGAACTTTAAATCCCAGTCAGAGGCATTCAGTAATCCATACCTGTAATCGCGATAAAATTCGCGATGAAGTGTTTTCCAATTTTCATGGGGATATTCGTCCAAGAGTATGGTAGGCAGGATATGTCCCTTTTGGTCAGAGACCCCACTTTGAGCGTAAGAACAAAATTCCCAGTCACCATAATTATTACAGTATCCGTGATGGATCGGATTGTGATGAATATAACATACAGTTCGTAACAGTTGATCATGGGACATGATCATGGATCTGTTGAATGGCCTCTGAAGGAGATTTCCATGTCGATCCACCATCTTATTATATGCTTTAACATAACTTATAAATAACCTGCGGAATTGTTCTTCAATTGCAGTGTTCAGACCCTCCTTTACACGAACTAAAAAATGAAAGTGTGTCGGCATCAAACAGTAGGCCAGATTATCAGCATAATCTCCAAGGTAATCTTTATACCGCTTCAAAAAGTAGATATAGTGTTCCTTACAACGGAACAAGGGTGCTTTGTCATTTGTCCTGTTATAGACATGATACAGCATGCCTTCATGGAAAGGTGCATGAAATGTCGTGTTCATAAGGGTGTTTTCAGATACAAACCTACAACACATGTCATTTCTATAGAAATGACATGTGTTGAATAAAAGAAACAATTATTAAACCCCTGTAATGATTTATTTTAAATAAGACATGTCATATCTTAAGACATGTCATTTCTACAACATAGTTTTGCACCCAACATGAATATCCTCCAACTAGAACACGTTAATAAATCCTTTGGCGATAAAATCTTATTTGAAAACCTCGATCTGCAAATTAACCAGGGAGATCGCGCAGCCCTTGTAGCACGTAATGGCTCCGGGAAATCTTCACTCATCCGGATCCTGGCAGGAATAGACAGCGCAGAAGGCGAACGGGCCTCCATCTATCGAAATACAGATATTCGTTTAGGATACTTAAGTCAGGATCCGGACTTTAAGCCCGATCATACCTTGCTTGAGGCCATCCTTGACAGCCCCTATGAATGGCTCTTGCCCCTCAAGGCGCTCTATGAGAAAAATCAGGAGCATACACTTGAACAGCAAGTTGAATTTTTTAAACATTTGGATGAACAACATTCCTGGGAGGTTGATGCTAGCCTGCGGGAACTTTGGGGAAAGTTCAAATTACCCGATTTTCATTTTAAAGTAAAATACTTAAGTGGAGGACAGAAAAAAAGGTTGGCATTGGTAAAATTACTGTGCGGAAATCCTGATTTTCTCATACTGGATGAGCCTACAAACCATCTTGACCTTGACATGATTGAATGGTTGGAGCGATATCTTGGCCAGGCTCAAATTACACTGTTCATGGTGACTCACGACCGTTATTTTTTAAATAATGTCTGTAATCTGATTTATGAATTGGATCGTGGTCAACTTTACAAGTATCAAGGTGATTATGAAGATTATCTGGAAAAGAAAGCCATTCGTATGCAACAGGAGTACTCCCAAAAGGAAAAAGTTGAAAAACTCCTCCGCAAAGAACTTGAATGGGTACGTAGAATGCCTAAAGCACGAACTACTAAAAATAAAGCACGCGTAGATAAATTTTATGATCTCAAGGAAAGTATTCAGGGGCCTCAGGAACAAGGCGCAATTGAATTCGAAATCGACACCCCGCGTATTGGGACCAAGGTGCTTGAATTTCATCACATGGGCAAATCTTTTGATAGCCGCGTTATTATTAAGGATTTTAGTTATAAGTTCAAGCCCAATGAACGCATAGGCATTATTGGATCCAACGGCACAGGAAAAACAAGTTTGTTGAAATTGTCTACAGGCCTTCTTAAACCTGACCAAGGTAAAATTGTAATAGGTGAAACCGTTCAGTTTGGATATTACGAACAGGATGGAATGCATCTGTCCGAAGATAAAAGGGTCATTGATGTCATCCGTTCCATCGCTGATTACATCCCTTTAAAAAAAAGCCACAAACTTTCTGCCGAACAATTGTTAGAACGTTTTTTGTTTCCAAGGACTCAGCAACAGGTATTTGTCTCTCAACTCAGCGGTGGTGAAAAACGCCGGTTGTATTTATTGACAGTCTTGATTTCAAATCCAAACTTTATTATTTTGGATGAACCCACCAACGATCTTGATATCATCACCATGAATGTTCTGGAAGAATACCTCCTCGATTTTCCGGGATGTGTTCTGATTGTATCACACGACCGTTATTTCATGGATAAAATAGTACAACATGTATTTGTAATGGGTGAAGGAGGTCATATATCTGATTTTCCGGGTAATTATTCGGATTACCGGGAGTCGGTAAAAGATCAGGTAAAACAAAATCAGAAGAGCAGAGAAAACCAGGACGAACCAAAAGGAAAGACTAAAAAACCCGGATATAAGGACAAAAGGGAAATGGATCAAATTGAAAAAGAACTGGAAAAACTGACCCAGGAAAGAGACCAGTTACTTGTTAAGTTTAATGATCCGGAACTTTCGTCTGCCAACATCGTGCAGATCAATCTCCGTCTGACAGAAATCCAGGCACTAATGGAAAGCAAGGAAATACGCTGGATGGAACTTGCCGATCAGTTTAACTAAACTTTTTTACTACTTTTGAGTTAGAACATAAAATTGCCTTTTGTCAACTGCAAAGATCACTATCGTAATTATTTTCTCTGTCCTCGTCATTCTTGGAATATTGGGGATGCAGGCTTATTTCATAAAACAAAGTTTTAATAAAGAAGAAAAGGAATTCCACCAGACCGTGAGCATTGCATTGCGTAATACGGCTCAGGGTATCGCGAAATACAATAAAGCTAAGATTACTGAAAAAGGCTTAATCGTTAGGGAATCGAGTAATTTTTATGCAGTCAATGTAAATACACCAATTGACCAAAATGTGCTTGCGGTGCTTCTTGAGACTGAGTTTGATAAACAAGGCTTGAGCATTCCCTATGAATATGGAGTATATGATTGCTCTACAAATGAGCTGATCTACAGCGATTGTTGCAATGTTCCAAATCAGAAAAAAGTAAAAGCATCAAAAAAGAAGAAAGCCAAACAAACCGATGCCACGAATTACTTTGTTGTAAAATTTCCGGAAAAGGAGTCTTATTTATTTCAAAAACAAGGAAACCTCCTATTCTTTTCAGGATTGATTTTAGCAGCCATACTTATTTTGGTTTCTGCCATTTACATCATTTTAAGACAAAAGCGGTATTCTGAATTGATGAAGGATTTTGTCAACAACATGACACACGAATTCAAAACACCGATTTCATCGATAAAAATTGCAGCAGAGGTATTGGCCAACCACCCTCTTATTGAAGAAGACAAACGACTGTCGCAGTACACGAAGATTATAAAAGATCAAAACGTGCGTCTCAACGATCAGGTTGAAAAAGTCCTTCAACTCGCCAAGATGGAGTCATCCACATTTGAACTAAAATTGGAAGACCTGGACCTTCATGAAATTCTGCAAGAAGTAGGGCAGCACCAACAACTACGGGTAAGGGACTCCGGTGGCTTATTGGAACTTGATCTAAAAGCAAGGCGTCATAAAATACGTGCAGATCGGTTTCACCTGACAAATGTATTGAGCAATTTGCTCGACAACGCCATCAAATACAGCAAGGAAAAACCGGAAATACACATCAGAACCTTTGAAAAAGACAAAGGCTGCATAATAGAAATTGAAGACCATGGAATCGGGATAAAAAATGAAGAAATGCCTTACCTCTTCCAAAAATTCTACCGCGTTTCAACGGGTGATGTTCACAATGTAAAGGGATTTGGCATTGGCCTCTATTATGTCAAACGCATCTGTGATGCCCATGGATTTGATTTGAGCATTGAAAGTGAATACAAAAAAGGAACAATTGTCCGTATCTTGGTCAAAAATTCTCATAAATGAAACGGGCAAGACTTTTGTATGCCGAAGATGATGAAACCCTGTCCTTTATAACCAAAGATCACCTTGAGCTTCAAGGATATGAGGTGATCCATTGCGCTAATGGGGCAGCGGCATTTGAAAAATACAAAGAAGAAAAATTTGACCTGGTTATTCTGGATGTCATGCTGCCAGAGATGGATGGCTTTACCATTGCAGAGAATATCCGAAAGAAAGACCATCAGATTCCCATTATCTTCCTAACTGCCAAGTCCATGAAAGATGACCGTATCCAGGGACTGAAACTGGGAGGTGATGATTATCTTACCAAACCCTTTAGCATTGAAGAACTTATCCTGAAAATTGAAATCTTCCTGCGAAGAAGCCGTGTCCTGGAAGCTCCCTCTGAAGAAAAAGAAATCCAGGTGGGAATTTATACCTATCTGCCACTTGAATATCAACTAGTTATAAACGGGCAATCGCGTATTTTGACCCAACGGGAAAGTGAATTGCTCAGTTTTCTGATTAAAAATAAAAACAAAGTCATCAAAAGATCCGTCATCCTGGAAACCCTTTGGGGCGAAGACGATTATTTTATGGGCCGTAGCCTGGATGTTTTTATTTCCCGCCTAAGAAAATACCTGGGTGAGGACCCCGATATTAAAATTGACAATATCCACGGCATTGGATTCAAATTCATATGTCCTTAGTATTCAGATTACCACTTTTTTTGCTCTTCATGGCCCTCAGCACCATGGGCCCGTGCCAGTCTTCCAATCCCTTTGAAATACAAAAACCTACCCTAACAAAATCCAATACCAAAGGGGAGTATCAAGATTCACTACAGGTCAAATCCAATGCAAATCCTTTCGAACTGCGTCCCTCTACACCCGTTGATTCTGCAAGCTACTTTGTAAAAAAAAATAGCTGGTTCAGCTGGATTAAAGAAAAAAACATTTACAGAATAAGTGAAACCGAAATTAAATCGTTGCTTTTCTGGTCCTTGCTTTTCCTCAGCTTTCTTTTGGCAATTGCCCTGAACATTAATCGGGATATTACAATCAAACTCTACCGAAGCCTGATCAATCTGAATTTTCTCAGCTTATTGTTCCGCGAATCCCGGGAGGATGCAAAACTAATTTATAACCTCCTCTATGGCCTGTATTTCATTGGTCTGAGTATTTTTCTATACCTGGTCATTATCCATCGATATGGTATCAAGGCTCCGGTTTATCTGCTCTATGTAACCGGATTTGTGCTCACCATCTATTTCTTTCGCCACCTAAGTTTAAAAATCATTGGAATGATCTATGGGACCACTAAAGAAACCGAGCATTATCTGTTTAGCATCGTAATATTTGGCTGCACGCTAGCCATTTTACTCATTCCTGCCAATTTTATTATTTGTTTTGTAAACCCCGACCTGGCCAGCAAATGCATCACTTTAGTCGGAGTAATTATTGTTATTTTATTTATTTACAGACAGTTACGAGAAATGTTGTTTAGCCTTAACCTTTGGAGAAACCATCTATTTCACTTTTTTTTATATCTTTGCACCTTCGAAATTGCGCCTGCTGTTCTTTTATACATTTATTTAAACAGACAGGGCGTGTTTTGAAAGCCGAAGATAATGCCGACTAAACCGACAACCATCTCAGCCACTAAGGAGAACCGATTGAAGAGGGTAAAACGAATCTTGGTCTCCCAACCTAAACCAGAACGCTCACCCTACTTTGAAATCGAAACAAAATACAAGGTCCAAATGGACTGGAGACCCCTTATTACTATTGAGGGTTTCACAGAAAAGGAATTTCGAAGACAACGCATCCGGTATGATGAATTTCCATGCGTAGTTTTTACAAGTAAAAATGCCATTGAAAATTATTTTCGGCTTGCTGAAGAAATGCGTTTCAAGATCAGTGAAATGAATAAGTATTTCTGCGCTACTGAGGCAATAGCCAATTATCTGCAGAAATTTATCGTGTTCAGAAAAAGAAAGGTATTCAATGGTATAAAATCTGTGACCGAGTTGGCGAATTATTTTACAAAACATAAGGAATCCGGACCCTTCCTTATTCCTTGTTCCGAATCGGGAAACCAGGAGGTCGCTTCCTTTCTGAAATCACTTAAGGTAAAATTTCTTGAATCTCCAATGTATCGCAGGGCCAGTTCGGATGTATCCGATTTAAATATCGAGGACTACGATATGATTGTGCTATTCAGCCAACAAGAGGTGAAATCCATCTACGATAATTTCCCGGATTTCAAACAAGGAGATATCCGTATTGCTGCATTTGGCCAGGCTGTAGCAAAAGCCGTAACAGATGCAGGGCTCGTACTTGATATCCAGGCCCCCACAGTAGAAACTCCTTCCCTCAACATGGCCGTTGAGGAATACCTCAAAAAAGTCAATAAATAATTTCGGACTTCTTTTGATACTTCTTCTTTGGACGCAGGCTTAGAACAGAACACAATTGCTTCTGCTTTAATTTATGGCAACTGATTTTATTATCCGATTAAAAGCGAAGTTGGAAGAACGCCTTCCAGGGATTTCCGCACATAAAAAATTATCCCCTCACCCGAATCGCTTCGAAGCAGAAATTCCCAGTGACTATTGGTTAGCAAGTGTGCTCATATTGCTATATGAGAAAGATGGAATCTTGCATTTCCCCTTAATCACCCGTAAATCGGATTATCCGGAAGACCACCACCGTGGACAGATTGGATTACCCGGAGGAAGAAAAGATCCAAGAGATCATACACTCAGTGATACTGCATTAAGAGAGTGTACAGAGGAAATTCATGCACAGCTGGAATCCATTGAACTCCTTGGAGGATTGAGTCCTCTCTATATTCCTGTAAGCAAGCACCTCGTTCACCCCTTTGTTGCTTTTTATAATACGCATCAAATTGAATTTATACCACAGGAAAAAGAAGTTGACGAAATCCATGTGGTTGCCTTGCATCAGCTGTTGGAGCCCGTCAACAGAAAAAACCAGGATATCCTAACCGCCCATGGTGTCCATATGCATGTGCCTACTATTCAAATAGATCATGTATTAATTTGGGGAGCCACTGCAATGATACTGCAGGAATTTTCCGAACTCTGTTTGTCCGTCCTATATGAGCAATGAGTATCCAGGACATATAAAAATCTTACATGCTTCCAAATGCAGAGGTAAGGCCAGTTTTTTATACTTTTGAAATTGTTTCAAACTACCGTATGAATGTATCAGATTGTTTTGAGGTCCAGGGAGGCTTAAACTTAAAAGGTGAATTGCAGCCACAGGGCGCAAAAAATGAAGCCCTTCAAATCCTATGCGCTACGCTGCTGACAGATGAGCCTGTGCTTGTCCAAAACGTACCTGATATCCTGGACATCCGGCATCTTATTCAGTTGATCCAGGGATTGGGTGTAGAGGTTGAAAGAATCAATAGCCATAGTTATCGATTCACTGCAGGATCCATAGATTTGGATTATTTCGGATCAGAATCTTTTCAGTCAAATGCGCGCAAGATTCGTGGTTCTGTAATGCTCCTGGCACCCTTGCTAGCCCGGTTCAAACGCGCCGTTCTTCCTAAACCTGGCGGTGACAAAATTGGCCGAAGAAGACTGGATACCCATTTTCTGGGACTTCAAAAACTGGGTGCCCGCTTTGATTATAATGATCAACATAAGGAGTATCGCATTACCGCAGATTCACTGAAAGGCAGTTATATTCTCATGGATGAGATTTCAGTTACAGGAACTGCAAATGTTTTGATGGCCGCAGTCCTGGCCAAAGGCACAACCACCATTTACAATGCAGCTTGCGAACCTTATATCCAGCAATTATGTAAAATGCTCATTCAGATGGGTGCCCGCATTCACGGTGTAGGATCCAATCTTTTACAAATAGAAGGTGTTGAAAAACTTTCTGGAACGACACACCGGATTTTACCTGACATGATTGAAATAGGTAGTTTCATAAGTCTTGCTGCATTGACATGTTCAGAAATTACTATTAAAAATGCAGGCATTGAACATTTGGGAATTATCCCATTGGTGTTTGAACGCATGGGAGCAAAACTTGAATTTCGTGGCGATGATATTTTTATACCTGCACAAAGCGAGTATGAAATTCAAAGTTTTATGGATGGGTCCATTATGACTATTTATGATGCTCCGTGGCCTGGTTTTACTCCGGATCTAATGAGTGCATTGCTGGTTATGGCAATTCAGGCAAAAGGCAGTGTACTTATTCATCAAAAAATGTTTGAGTCGAGACTTTTCTTTGTCGACAAGCTCATTGATATGGGTGCTCAGATTATTCTCTGCGATCCGCACCGTGCTACCGTAATAGGACTCAACAGAAAATACCCTTTGAGAGGAATCGAAATGACTTCTCCAGATATACGTGCAGGCGTTGCACTGCTCATTGCCGCTTTGTCTGCAAAAGGGACAAGCAGAATCCATTCCATTCATCAAATCGACCGTGGATACGAAAACATAGACCAAAGACTCAATGCCATAGGAGCAGAAATAAGGAGAATTTAAGACTACCGTATGAAGAGCAAGGTTCCCTGGAAAGTAAAAATGGACAGGCCTCCAGAAGCCGAAGTAAAAGCAGGACCTGAAGAATGGAATAAACGCTATGGAGGTACGCTTATGGTTATCCCAACACCAAGAATTATTGAGAAAATTCTATACGAAATACACTTCGGCAAAGTAATTACACTTTCCCAGCTTCGGGAACACATCGCAGAAGAATGTAAAGCGGACTACGCATGTCCCCTTACAACGGGCATCTTTCTAAGGATATGTGCTGAATACGCAGAAGAACTGCGCAATGAAGGTAAACATAAAATTCCACCCTATTGGAGGGTTGTGCGCGACGATGGCAGTCTCATTGAAAAATTTCCCGGAGGTCCTGAATTCCAAATGGAACAATTAAAATCAGAGAACCGTGTATTTATAAAAAATCCAAAAGGAAAAATCAAAGTATTATTGAAACAGCCATGATTCGGGAATATGCACTAACAAAAACTGAGGTTTACTGCAGTACGACTACCAATTGTTCGTAAGTCGTCTATAAATCTGATTTACCCTCCCATTAAACATAGCACCATCCAAATCATTCTGCAAATAAAAAAGAAATAACCCATTTAAAAGTGAAATCCCCATTCCGGTCTTCCCCGGATACCTGCTTGAATTTCTAATGCATGCTCCTGAATAGACATCCAAAGAGTCACGGAACCGTTACAGGGTAATACAGATTAAGCTTGCAATATCCCAAAAGATGTAGTCAAAAAGTACCTGTTCTTAATTTAAAGTATAGGTTACATTCAACCCACCGTTTACCCGCAAATCCTTGTACTGGCTCTGTACATAAGGAATGGTCTTGCGATAATCAATAAAAATACGGATATTCAGGTTTTTGCTCATGTTATATTTAATAGCCGGTGTAAAACTTATCTGTTTTGAACCGCTGTTATCCTGAGCATTTACATTAGCATCTAGCCGGTGTATCTTGGTCCTGTTATCATTGATTCCAAAATCAAAAGTAATTTCCAGATCATTCCCCTTTGGATTTGTTGCGTTCTGCTCCTCTTCCGGTTTCTTATTTTTCTTCTTTTTCTTTGGAGGCTTATAGTCTTTATTCAATGCCTTCATGCCAGGTAACCAGGCCAGGAATACATCTTTAATGACATATCCCATTTTAATGGTATAGTTGGTTGCTTTCGTTTCCAAAAGCTGTCCATCAATTCCGTTTCGTAAATTCAGATTCCGGTTCTTGTTGTAATCGAGAGCGAGTTCTATACCGCTTTTGGTTTTTATGTTTAATCCTACAAGCGGGGCAAACTGTTCATTAATCAGTACTTCGGGAACTTCAAACTTGGCATGATAAGATGCCTTAAGATCATTTCCACGTCGTGTCAATGGCAATTCATTCCTATCTGTCCGGTAATCAAGATTGGTATTGTATCTGTTGACCGTTAGGGTATTTTTATAAGCATGCCGGATAGAAAAATCCTGAAATATATCTTTGAATGCTTCCAGCCGGCCCAGACCACTATAGTTCACTTGCCAGTTGGGCAATGGCAATAAATTAAACAGGTCAAGACTTGCATTATTAGGATCTGAATTGGTATAAGCCGCCAGGAATGCCGGAGTTACAACATCAATATGATCGCCCTGAAAACCATCCCGGTACTCCGGATTCGTAGGACTGAGATTTTTGATACCCAAACGATCTGCAACGCGCTGTGAAATTACCGGACGCGAATCGCTGAATCTGTTGAAAACTGCATCAATGTCATTATCGAACATAGTTTGCAATGAAATATAAGAAAGACTCAATTGCCCATTTTCAAATGGAGTAAAATGTTGAAAATCGAGCACATTGGTACCAAATACAGAATCATATTTAAAAGTCTCCGCATGATCTCTGGTATACGTTCGATCCACATTCACGTCGATACTAAAATCCTTTATTGGTTCGAGTTTTAGCTTAAATCCAAGGGTATTCGATTTCTTCTGCATCATTTCCCTGTTAAAGTAACAGTTTGATGAAATCCATCCCTTATCTGCAGCTTCATCCAGCCAACCACCCTTGGCAAAATCCGGCTGCGCACCTGCAATAAATCCCCAACCTGGTGCATCAAATCCGGAACTCATACCCATTAATTCAGGCCTTTTCATAAAACCTGGAATGGTTGTTCCCTTATTTTCTGCATAACTAACCTGTAATCTCTTAATCATGGTGACAGGCGTCAGCGCTATTTTGATAAACGGATTTACTTTATCCGCTTTTTCCTTTGCCTTTTTATCTTTTCCTGTTTTCTCTTTATCAGCATCACTCTGGTTACGGGTCGAGGGCCTGAAACGACCTGTAGATGGAGCATCCCCACTGTACTTTTTCAAAAATTTAGATTTATTCAACAGCGTGGTAAAATTCAGTTCACCTGAAATACTGATTGCTTGAGTGTTGCTAATCACCGATCCAAGTGAGTCAATAGAATTGAGCGAACCAGCAGCCCAGTTAAAATTAGCCGTATACTGCGTTCGTATTGTAATAAAATCCAACATAGGAAAAAACCGGGTCGGCAATTGATACGACAATGTAAAGTTGTGACGATAATCTTTTGTCCTACCAAATGCTGCAAGATTCTTTTTTAGAAATCTGCTCCGTTCACTTGCATCTACTTCCTCATCCGTAATCGGGTTTACATAGGCCTGGCGCAGAGGATTGAAGGTAATTTCATCAACAGCTGATTCATTTTTTGCACTGAAATTAAATTTAAGGGAACGTGTGAAATCCCAATTCAAGGCATAATCCCTGTTCCAACTGAATTTCCGGTCTTCCCACGTACTGTATTTAGGATCTGCAAAACGATACGTCCGCGTTGAGGCTTTTCGTACCAGGCTATTCCTGACAGAAAATGAATTTGGCACGGGATTGAAATTGAATTCACTTACAAATTTCAATAAAGGACTTTTAACCACTTTTTTAAATGGTTCTACATACTTAGCCGTTAATGAAAAATTATAATCAAGGCCGCCTTGCTGTGTTTTGAGTTCATCCTTGGCAACGATAGGGTTGTGCTTATTGGCAACAGATTGCGCATAGCTAAGGGAGAAATTTTCAATATCCCAGGGTTTTGCCTTATCACTTCCCTTGCGTTCTTTACGGACATTATTAAAAGCAATACTCCGAATTTCCGCTACATCTATAGCGCGTTCGCGAATTGAATCTTTGGTAGATTGATTTGTGGCAGCGTTAATCTTGTCTTTTAACTTAATATCCGTATCGTTCGGATCATACTGCGGTGTGAGTGTGGTATTTGATACTTGTACGGACATTGGGATCTTTATCCCAACACCTTCAGGTATAAATTTATCCAACGAAATATTCAGTGCAGCATCAATTTGCCTCGTCTCAAATGTAGCCCTTTTGTCAAGCTTCTGATCGATGCCACCCCAACCAACAGAAGAATAGTTTCCTGCAAAACTCACATTACCCAAATCGGCGAGTTGCATTTCCGCACGGACCAATCCGGCAATACCACCTTTTTCCTCTAGACCAGTAAGCCGAAGTTCGTTAAACCATACTTCGATATCTTCTATGGTTTTGCCACTCTTATTCCGGAATCCTAATAAAACACCCCTGACCAGTCCCAATGTAGGGTTACCTACGATTTTAACTTTGTTATTTGTCTTCTCAGGGTCCATCATTTCGTATGCTCCAAAATTGGGATCCTTTGCATTTCGTTGATTTTTTAAATCAACTAACAACTGTAAGGGGAAATCAAAATCATTTTGCTTTAGCCAAATGGAATCCCGCATGTTAAAATACATTTCGTCTGAGTACTTTAAAGGAATTTCATACTCATAATAATTATCTGTAAAGTCTTTACCTAAACGCATGAACACACAAACACTGTCATTGTCTTTAGACTTTATAGATTCTCCATGCACAAACATCTTGATTCTTTTGTACTTCCGTACATCAAGGTCAATGATTTTGTATATGGACTGGGAACATCCGGGCAACAAACTTTCCTTTTTTAACAAAAGGGAAGACTCGTTTTGCTGAATATCTGCATACTGCGTACTATAGAAACGCTCCCTTTGAATGCCTGGCGGTGTTGTATAATTAAAAGGGGTCTTGCCGGCATTTTCCTCAATATCCACTTTGTCCAGAATCAAAGCTTTGTTTCCCGCGTCAAGACTTGTACATACGTCTTCAAATTTTCTCCAGGAATTCCGTCCCAGTTGAAATTTTATAAAGCGGAAGCTCACAGCCTCGTCAAATCCTGAAAATAATAACCGCATGCCCTGTATGGATCTGAAATCCTGAATTTCACCAATTTTATTGGTATACGCCCGGATTGGAATTCGAAAGCGGTACCACACTTCGTCATCCGCCTGATTGGGCACTTTTACGATGACTGTATCGGTTATAAAGTTATCCACTGAAGTGGGATCAAACTCAATTTTATTGTCCGATGATTTCGTCAATGGGATCTCGTAATTATAATAATTCTCAATTTCATTGAGCGATTTATCAAAATTCAAATCTTCCTGATCTGGATACCCCGTGTAGGCAGTGGATTGTGTATTACCGGATTCAATTTGCGCATTGCCCTCTGGCATATTGTAACGCTTGTACTTATCCAATACAGTTACATTCTGAGGAAATGTATTGGAACGATAGGATGTGTAATCATCGTTAGCAGGATCATTGGCAACCTGAGCAAATGCAGTGGGATTTAAAAAGCTTTGCTGTCGTGAAATGTAATCTGAATAAAATGTTTTCTCATCCTGGTCAAATTTAGAAGATGCACTGTTCAATCCATCGTATCCTAAGTCCTGGCGTTCGCGGTTGTTAATGTCAAAACTGCTGGTAATGGGAGGAAACCGGCTGATTCTTCCAAAAATGCTGTTGTCGGTTTGCAGATTGAGATCAGGCGTTGGCAGTCCATGTTCAAATTGTTGCTTTCCGTCTTTAAAAATATCTTCTGAAAAGCTGCCTAGTTGAATAAACATTTTTCCACTTCCCGTAACAGGATCCGTGGGATCTGGTTTCGGTAAAAAGGGATTCAAAAGCCAAAAATCTATGTATTCGACATTATTCGCTTCAAAGTCATTTGTATTTAGGCGGGTCATTATTCCTCCCCACCGATTCCGCGGATCCAGAAGCTTGTTATCCGGATCAATTCCGGAAGTACGGACCGTGTTTCCAAATTGGTCTTTGGCCTCAAGTCCGCCATCAATGTCAAAATTATAAGGCCCCTTTTCCTTCGGGTAATAGGTCATATCAAAAGTAAGCTCTGTGGTAAAGCCTATTGGTCTTTGCTTATTGGGAAAGATTTCAATTTCATCAACCAGTCTTGTGTAGGAATTTTGCGGATTGAGTGTATTCAATCTTGCATAATCATCAATGCGATACCAGCTGAATAGCGCCCGGTTGGCATTGCTTATCCGATTGTCATAAATTCCGGTGCCTTGAAAAGCAAGGTCATTCAATCCCTGGGGTGCACTTGCAAGAATCCATTGCGAAACATTAAACCCAAGTCCAATGCCTGATGAACTTCCTTCAAAGTCATCGATGTATACAACACCTCCTTCACTGCCTGTCTGATTTATAGCGGTGGAGTGCCCAGGAATCAACGCCGCCATCTCCGCCTCAACAGACCAGCTTGAAGCTTCTTTGGTTGAATACAACGGAAGTTTATCCAGTAAACGGGTCATCCAGGGGGCCTTCTTTTTAATATTAAAATCCACCCCGACAATCCGATTGTTAATAGGATCTTCTCCAATGTTTACTTTTTGAGTAAATGGTTTTTCAAAAAGATGCATATAGGTAGCTCCAACTGACCAGTCCTTGCGTTTTGAATATTCTGCACGCAAACCAATCATTGTTTTTGTCTGGAAGCTAAACAGGGCATTGTCTTCAAAACTTACATTGATCGGAACACCGGATTGAAGTAAGGCTTCATTTAGAATAGTCACCTTTCCGAGATTCCTGTCCACAATAAAATCAGAACCCTCAACCAAAGACCTGGATCCCGCGCTTACAATCACGCGTGCACTCGGATCTAAATTAAATGTGTTTAATGAAATCTCATTGGACTTGCCGGATTTATAAGATCCACGAATGAGAAACTGGTTGGATTTTAATTCACGCCGTGCAGATGTAACAGAGGTATCGTACAGTGCAGTATATTTATACTTATCATAAATCTGGTCTGCTCTCGCAGAGTCTTTAACGACGTTGAAAATCAATCTCCTTAATGAAGATCCAAAGGGCTCAAGAACTGGGAAAATCACAGCGCCACTGGCGGGAATTACCGTTTGTCCTGGAACAAAATCAAATACTCCATCTGGTTGCGGATCGTTTGTTTTGTTGAGAAAATCCATGCGAAACAAATTCAGCAAAGGAAATCCATCGATCTCTTGTATATAGCGCTTTGGTTTACCGTCCCGGTCTTCAAAATAAATGTCCATTGTAAAATCATCCGGATTCAAATTATAACCTCCCGTAGGATAGACATTCTTCATCATTTGCCGGTAGGATGGCAAGTCTGTACGCTGCGAAGACGATTTTAACATCTTCACAAAAATGACCTTCTGACTTAAGGAATCTGATTTTACCTCGCTGCTGAATTCTCCAATCTTATATGTGGTCCCCGTTCTGGGATCGATTTCGCGTCCCCCTTGCAAATAATGATAAGCCACCGCAAGGACCTGATTAGGCCGTGGCCTTACGCGCAAGGAAATAAACCCTAAATCCGCATTGTAGGAATATTCATTTGGATTCAACCGACGGGCGCGGACTTTTTCAAAGTCCCGGCCCTGTTTTAAATTCAGGCCTGATGGATCGGATAAAAACCGGACTACTTTATTTAGATCTCTGGCTTCCTGATTGGCAAGGATTTGATCCAAAATAGTATTTGAAGTGTTCGATGGAACTTCCATTCCCGCTTTGTCGCGGGCAACTGCCCGACCAGGCAGAAAGCGCTTTGCTTCTTCTGCGCCCATATCAAACAAGCCAGGATCAGATACTCCAAGGTCCGTCAAGGCTACGATATCCCGTAACTCCGTTTCACGACTGTTTTGTGCATCTTCCGTCATCCACACTTCGATATCCTTCACCTTGAATTGGCTGATAATCTCTGGCAATCGGGCAAGGGCGGCTTCATAGGAATTGCGGTTGAAATGACTAAGAAAGAAATGTCTGTTCTCATCAAACTCATCAGGGCGAATTTCAAATTCCTGAACAACACCCCCACCTTTTATTTCAATATTTTCCTGCTTGGATTTTTGTTGTGAAATAAGACCTGTCAGCCTGAGATGTCCAAACTGCCAGTCGGTTTTAAAACCGAACAGGTTTTGACTGCCTTGTATCAGATTGGTGCGCAATGGCAGACTCACATTACCTGCTTCGATTTTCTTGATGATATCGTCTTCAGAAAATTTTTCAGAATCGTAGGCCAGCTTTAGTTTATTTTCAAAATCGAATGCCGCTTTTGTATCATAATTTGCATTGAGCTTCATTTTATCTCCGATACTACCCGTCAAATCCATCCGGATATTTGTATCAAAATCGGGACCCCATTGTCGTTTTTGGTGGTCCTGAAGCAGCGGATTATCTGTAAAACTATAATATCCTCCGACCAGGAAACCTATGGAACCCTGTGGCTTTATGTCAATTCCAAAACCGCCGAAAAGGCGGTCTGCCAGGTTTTTCTTCAGGTCAATTTTGGTAATCGGATCAATGAGTCCTTCGTAAGACCTCTTCCCACTTGAAATACCGGCCAAATCTTTAAAATAGTCGCGATCCTGCTGTTTCGCCTTGTAATCCATGTATTCTGAAAAACTGAGCTCGCTGGCTGGACGGTAGTCGTCCTCTCCTATCTTTTCTGTAACCCGAAAAGAATTGGACTCTGGATCATAGTCGATTTTTTGCTCTATAACCTTAGGATCTTTAAGATCAAAGGGGTTCTTCAGGGTATCCGTAGCAAAATTTCCAGCACGGTCTTTTAAAGGAACGGTATCAAGAAGGCTGATTTTATAAGGTTCATCCCAATCAGGAAGGTAATGCCCCCCCTCTCCGAATACCTGCAAAACGATACCAAATACAAAAACTAAAACAAAAAGGAAAGCCTTAAAACCATTCATCATACTGAAAAATCTACCTAATAAATTCAACCGTCAGCTTATAACGCCAAAAAAATCAAAAAGGTATATGGACAGGGGCATCAAGCCAACTTTTTTAGTGCGGCTTTAATCAGCTTTTCAAGGCTTATATCAGGATCCGACCATTCCTGTAAGTTCTTAAAAACCTGCTCAATAGCTTGCTTATTAAAGCCCAATGCCACCAGAGCCGACATGGCCTCTGTCCGAATTCCAGCTTGGTCTCCTGACTGCATGCCGACGGTTTCAAAAAGCACGTCTTTGCCAACCTTATCGTGGAGATCAACAATGATGCGCTGGGCGGTTTTGGGGCCAACCCCTTTAATTTTTCGAAAACTTAGGTCATCCTTAGCCTGTATAGCCAAATTTATGGACTCCGGCTCCATAGAGGAAAGAATCAACCTTGCAGTATTTGGCCCCACCCCATTTACCGAGATCAATAGAATAAATAAATGCCGCTCCTTTTCACTTGCAAATCCATACAGGTAATGTCCATCCTCTTTGATTATCTGATGCGTTAGCAACCGCGTTTCGTGCAACCCCTCCAACTGGCTGTAGGTGTATAAGCTTATATAAATTTGATAGCTAATACCATGGGTTTCAAGAACCACATAGGTCGGATGACGTTCCAATAGATGTCCTTTAACGGCGAAAATCATAGCAAAATAGACAGGCCGTCAAAGGTAGTAAATATGCATCTTAATGTAATATGATCCTTCTCAAAGTGACCTGGATACATGAAAGTACTCTTATAGGAACTCCTTACGATAAAAAAATATGCGTAGCTTTATCATTCAAACTGCGCCTGCCGCTCTGGCAATCGCAACGAAAACACAATTATTAACCTTAAATCTCTTAGAAATGACTATCAATTGGTTCGCTGTATTAGCTTCCGGAGTTATTCCCCTACTTGTAGGATTTGTGTGGTATCATCCTAAAGTATTTGGAAATGCATGGATGAAACTTGTAAATATCGATCCAGAAAAAGCGAAACAGTCGAATATGGCTCTTGTTTTTGGCTTAACCTTGCTGCTTGGGATTATTTTAGCCACAAGCATGATTTACCTAACAATCCACCAATCCCATATGATGTCCACTCTGATGAACATTCCTGGATTTGGTCAGGAAGGCAGTGAAGTGGATTTATACTACAAAGACTTCCTCAGTAAATACGGACAAGAGTTCAGGAGCTTCAGGCATGGAGCTCTGCACGGAATCATATCCGGAATTTTTATTGCTTTTCCGATAATAGCCGTCACCTCTATGTTCGAACAAAAATCCTGGAAATATATTTTTATCAACCTTGGTTTTTGGATTGTATGCATGGCGCTTATGGGAGGCGTTGTTTGTGCCTGGGCCTGATTTTACAAAATTTAGATCGGTTACTAAACCGTTTGTCCATGAAGCGATACGTTTTGTATTGCCTTATTTGAATTGGAAACGGATATAGCTTATTTGCTTCCC
This sequence comes from uncultured Saprospiraceae bacterium, assembly GCA_964507535.1. GTDB lineage: Bacteria > Bacteroidota > Bacteroidia > Chitinophagales > Saprospiraceae > Vicinibacter. The sequence goes on along the minus strand of CAZDQG010000014.1, from coordinate 27,031 downwards.
TAAATTACGATGCATCTGTTCGTAATACGTTTGGATATGAATTTCGGGAAAATCCGGTCCTGTTTCATAAACAGATGGGGTATTGCATAGTATGTGATAATCCGGGTGTTCCTGTATTTGCTCAAGTGAAAATTCATAGAGCCTTTGCTCATCGGTTTTTAAATGCAGTATTGCACCCGGCTTTAAAAATTGGGCATAGACATTTAAGTAGCCTAAAGAACTCAGCCTTCTTCCTGATTTGCTTTTCTGTAAAAAGGGATCTGGAAAGGTAATCCACACTTCGTTAATCTCTCCGGATGAAAAGAAACCGGGCAGTAACTCGATTTTCGAGCGCACAAACGCTACATTGTGTAAACCTTTTGCCCACGCTGTTTTTGCACCTTTCCAAATACGTGCACCTTTAACGTCTACACCAATGTAATTGCAATCCGCATGCATCGTTGCAAGGCCTAAACAGTATTCACCTCTGCCACAAGCCAGTTCAAGACAAATGGCATTTGAGTTCTTAAAATAGTCGGCGGACCATTTCCCCTTAAAATCAACTTTCTGTTGTGGCCCACTGTATAAGGATGGATCTGAAAAACTAAAGTTTTCAAAAACATTAGGTAAGATCAGGTTTTCTGCAAATTTTTCCAGCTTACTGCGCTTGCTCATTGGTCTAATGGTTGAAAATCTGGTCGAGAAAATTCTGATATTGCTCAAACTCATAAAGCTTTTCTTCATGTTCCTGTTCAAGGAAAAGAAATGCATTTTGGTCCTTTAACAAATGACGCAAATTGACCATGTCCGTTTCATTACTTTGAAAAGATTTGCTGGAATACACTACATACACCGGACTAAGGCATAAAGGCAGGTATTCGTATGTGTTGAAATCATATTTCAATTCATATGGCAATATAAAAATGGGATACCGATCTCTCACCCAGTTCCTGAGGGAATACACGGGATTTTCCAATACCACAGTCCTGCATGGCAAAAGACTATTTACATAGCAGGCAGCAGGACATAAAAAGTCCATTGCATAAATATAGATGCTGTCCTCCCGGTACCTTTTAGACAACCAATCCATGCAAGCGTGTGCATCTTCCATAAGACTGCTTTCTGTAACCGCCCCCTTTGATTTTCCAAATCCTCTGTAATCTGCAAGTAAAACTTCATAGCCTCTGGAAACAAATTGTACAGCACGATCCTCATATGCTGCAAGGTTCCCCTTTACCCCATGCAGAAATAATACTACGCCCCGTGGAGCATTTCTTGGTTTATATAGAAATGCGTGCATCTGTTGATCTGCAGGAAGAGGAATGGACATTTCCTGCAGATATGTGGAGGGTTTTAATCCGTAATCTGAAGTTTTTTCGAGTTTAAATAGTATGGAATTAATCAAAATATACAGCGAAAGCACCCCGAATATGTATAAAATACATAGGCCGGCCAGCAAGCTTAGTACATTTCGAAGCGTCCACTGCATAACGGCAAGGTAAAAAACTTAGGTGAAATGCAGTAAAAGCGACTCCTCAATTCTTAAATAAAAATCTTCACGGCCCGCAATAATTTGAATCGAAATACCCATACAACGATTTAATAATAGAAAAAAGCCCGGCAGGAATTCTTTATCCTGGCCGGGTTTTTCATGTAGTCTGTATGAAGAATGATATAATAGATATACGGTCAATAAGGTAAATCGGTTGTGTCCACTTCAGTCTCAAGTTGTGCCTGGAATACTTCTGCATACTCTGAACTGTCAATCACCAAACTGTCCTCCACAATCTGCGGAATCCCTGCATTCACGCTTTGCATGTCATGAAAGCTATCTACAATGGTGTCAGTGATTGGTTGTCTAGATTCAATTGATACAGAACCCTCCTGCTGAAGTACCACTGATTTTTCTATGGTATCATGGAACTTGGCACTTTGACTGCTCAGTCTATTTCTATCGTGGGCAATACTGACGACCGTTTGTTGCTTTCCACGACTTGAACCCTTTTCTTGAACTGGCACCTGAATGCTGCAGGAACCCAGCATAAATACAAGAAAATAGGTCAGGAAAGATATTCCGGTAAGATGTATAATCCTGTGTTTCATAATTGCGACTTTATGAATTGGACCACAAGGATTGTACTAGGATTACTCCCTAATTGCTAAATTCAAGTTAAAAGAATTACCTTCATTAGATAAGCTATAGACTCATATGGCAATACAGACTCAAAATGCAGTAAAGAACTTTACATCAAAACTGCACACTTCTTTTCAACAAAAGGGAGGTATCAAAATGTCCTTCCACGCGTTCCACACCATGTCGGGCAAGGGCCCGTATAGCCTACAGGAGCCTGTGGATTCATTTGAAATCCTTTTATGCCTGTAGAATCCTCGAACAATTCAGGTGTCCCGGCAGGACCATTTATCAATGGAATGAATAATGTAACATTACTTGTTCCCTCTTTTCCAGGATAAAACCGGAAACCCTTAATAGCGGGGCCATTATTCAAAAGGGATCCGAGATACAATAGCATATCTCTGTCAACACTGTAACCAAATGTATCAAGGCTTCCAGAATATGCGGCCTTCATCAATCTCAACCTGCCGATATCGGCAACAGGAGTAATGCTGGAAGGAGGACCATCTGGTGGCAAAATAGTATTGCATTTTGCCATGGCTTCTTTCAATTGTTGACAGCAGACAGGATCTGTACAAGCTGGCATCTGACCATCACCGGTGTCATCCAGAATGGTGCCAATATAAATGCCCAAGGCTACACATAATGCGCAAAGTACAATGATTTTCCATGTTTCCATACGTTGGTTTTTTTGCTTGAATAAGAATAATGCTCAGTAAATATACGAAATATTAAATTTGCACCTATATGCTTCGCCTAATTTTGTTACTCTATGGATGTATTGCCTTATGGTCATGCGGACATGATATAAAATCCGAAAACCAACCAGATGAAATGTCCCGGACTTTGTTCGACTATTCCACTTTAAACGAACTGGGACGCGAGTGCTACAGACAAATAATTGAAGAAAATAACTTTAATGCTGCACAGGATTTACTCTCCGTAGAGATTGAAAAGAGAAAAACCAACCTTGAAAAAGACAGTTTGCTTCTTTATTATATCTATTACTTCAGTCTGCCGGAATTACACAATAACGACACCGCACTCGCGGAGAGATACGCACGTGAATGCGAAATGTATATAAGCCAGGCTAAAATAATTTCCTTGAGATGGACTGCGTTATACGTATTAAATGATTATTACTTCCATCACGAAAGACAAGACAAGTGCTTTGATTGCTCCCTGAAAATAAGTGGCTACTCTGATGAACCAAACAACAAGTACGTTGCTACACTGAACAAGCTGGCAAAAGCAAAAGCCCACGAGTTAAATCTCGATTACAAAGCCGCGCTCGAAAATTATTTATCCGCATTGTATCTATCAAAGGAGTATTCCTCTTCAGAAATCGAACGATTTGTTCATTATGAAATAAGTAACTTTTACAAAAGATTTAATTTGTATGATAAAGCACTTGAATATAAAATAAATGAATTGCAATTGCCACCGCGTGATTCCAATTCCTATTATCACTCGAGACTTGAACAGTTAGCTTATCTTCATAAAATAAATATCACCGGCCACTTAGATGTAAATCAACTATATGAAATCATATCATTTGCAAATAAAAATAATCTGAAACGGTTGAAGCTTTTTGCGTTTGCATTTCTTCGAACAAGTCTCGTAGAATCCGGAAAAGGATTGGAATGCTACAATATCTATTTGACGAAATATCCCAATGAATTAGCAGATTTAAAAACCAACAATATATTTGGGTATTATCGCCTGATGGCATCAAAATTTGATTCCGAAAATAAAAGCGATTCGGCCTCATATTATTATATCGCGGCTTTGAATCAAATGAAATTGACTCCAATGGATCCTGGATACTCCTATTGGATTACCGAACGTTTCGGCCAATTTAAACAAAAGTTAAATCAGCTTCAGGAAGCTGAGAAACTCTTTTTGACCGCTGAAGAATACGCCAAAAAAACCAACGTAAAAGAATTTATATTAAATATAACCGGAAAATTAAAGGCCTTATATGTACATCTGAAAAATTATGAAAAAGCCCTGAAGTACTCAGAAATATACCAAAACTTAGATCAAAGTATAAGTTCCATTGTACATGATCGGGAAATGATCAATCTTGAACTTCATTACAGTGAGCAAATCATAAATGAGCAGCACAGGAAAGAACTGGAGCATATCAACAAAATTCATCAGAACCAATACAACCTGATCGCTGTATTCATCATCATTGTATTTTCAATCCTGCTGTTGGGTGTGCAGATGCATGTTCCCGTCTGGTTTATACGGGCACTTGGGTTTCTCGCTTTCATCCTTTTATTCGAGTACCTGATTATTAAGCTGGATAAAACGATACACTATCTAACACATGAGGTGCCATGGAAACTATTTTCACTGAAGGTTATCCTGTTTGCCTTTATCCTTCCGTTCCACCATTGGATTGAAAAGAAACTGGTACATTTTCTGTTGGAGCGAAGAGCAAGCGGTAAAAGTATTTTTAATTGGAACCTGTCATCTATTAAATCCTGGATCTCCAGCTTAAACAGCGAATAGCAGTATAACAGGATGTGATGCCGTCAAATTTAATCAAAGGGATCACTACACAAAACTATCGTCTGTATGTATCAGAATGGTTTTTCATCCTTCAAAAATATTCTGCACCACCATTCAAAATTCAGAAAACTCCAAATCAAAAGTCTGTGATTTATGCGCTGATGTAAATGTTCATCAACTATTTTCTCTATGTAAGCAGGCTGAATAAATTCAGAACACAAGGTTTTCTTATTCAATAGAAGTTCGCGTATGTATTGTGCATTTTCACCGCGATACCAGCTTTCATCAGGAGCACTGAAACCTTGCTTGGGACGATTAATAATGGACTTCGGTATAAAATCTTCCAGAGCTTTCCTCAAAACATTTTTTCCGTCGCGGTATTCCTGGTATTGCTGTTTTTTATTTCCAAAAATATCCTCATCCAGCTTCTTTAATTTCTCCAGATCTGCGAGTTTATGTCGTACCGGAATCTTTTGGGCAAAATCAACGAGTTCATTATCGAGAAATGGAAATCGCTCCTCCAATCCATTCGCCATCGATAATTTATCACCTACAAGAAGTAATCCGGGCAGGAAGGTTTTTATCTCAAAATACAGGCTATTCTGGATGTGTTGTTCTGGACTGTCGTATTTCAAGCGCTCATTAAATAGAAATACGCGTTCAAAAGCCTGTCGTGGACCTTCCTGATCCATTCCTTGCCAGGCTTCCCTTCGAAACAAATGAGTTTTATCCTCTTCAGGAACAAGCCTTTGCCAAAATCCATAATATTGATCGAAATAATCCTGGCGCCCGATAGATTGAAAAACACGGTAATACCGCCATGGATATCCTCCATAAAGCTCATCACCACCGGTACCTTGCAAACACACTTTTACAAACTTGGAAGCCAGCCGGCTGATATAATAATTCGGATAGCTCATACCCACACGCAGGTCTTCAAGATGCCACACCACGCGTGGAAGTGACCAGGAGAGATCTCCCGCGTTAATGACCTGCTCGTAGTGCTCGGTTTTAAAATAATTCGCCATCAGTTCAGCGTCCCGACGTTCATCATAATTTGCCTCAACTCCTGTCACGCTACTCATATCGAACCCGCAAGTAAAGGTTGTAAGCCTAGGCAATCGTCGGCTTGCAAGTGCTGTTATGGCTCCGGAATCCATGCCTCCGGACAAATAACTACCTACCGGTACATCAGATACCATTTGCCTGGAAACTGCCTTTTGCAGCAGGCGCTCCGTCTCTAACTTGGCCTCTTCAAAGCTCATTCCCTCATCTGTGTCGGTGAAATTATAGTCCCACCAGGGTTGATGCACTATGTGCTTGGAATTCCGGTCTACCATGACGGTATTCGCAGCCGGCAGCATGTGTATTCCTTCAAATAAGGTGTGATAACGGAATAAATTCTGAAAACTGAAATATTCGTTGAGTGCGGATAAATTAACCCCAATACGATACGCCGGGTGCGCTAAAATCGACTTGATTTCACTTCCAAACAGCAGTATGCTACCATCAAAATAATAGTAGAGCGGCTTAATGCCAAAACGATCTCTTGATAAATACAATTTTTGTTCGGGGACGTTCCAGGCAGCAATGGCAAACATTCCATCAAAACGATGAAAAAATTCTGGGCCGAAAGCACTCAGTCCTTCTGCAATGACTTCCGTATCCGATTCCGAATAAAATCGATGGCCAAGGGCTTGCAACTCGCTGCGCAGCTCCTTAAAATTATAGATGCATCCATTAAATACCAATACCCATCTGTCGTCATGAGAGCGCATGGGCTGAGCCCCTTTGTCACTGACATCCAATATAGATAAGCGGCGATGTCCAAGTCCAATCTGTTCTTTAAGATAAAGTCCTTGTCCATCCGGACCACGATGGGCCAGGGCATCCGTCATCCTTTGCAGATCGGAATTTCGAATGGCTTTGCCGTCTAATTGAAATATACCTGTCAGCCCACACATGACTCAGATCTTGCAAGCCGATCGAAGGGTTTCGGCTACATAGTGAAAGTCATCGGGAACCATCAGATTATGCAGTGGAATCGCCATGGAGTACTGATCTGCTGCGAATGCTTTGGGAAAATCTTCCGGTTTTATTTCAAATGTTCTCCGGTAATAAGCCAGCATATGTACAGCATGTGTTCCGGGCCTTGTGGCAATACCCCTTTGCTGCAAATATTCCATCAATTCATTCCGGCTCATTGGGGATCGCGATTCATCGACCAGCAGCACATAAGATTGCCAGCCATGGCGGTAACCCGCTGGAACTTCAGGAGTAAGTAACCAGTCGATTTCTTTAAAGCGCTCCGTATAATAACGAGCCCACTGATCACGGTATTCAATAAACTGATTGAGTTTTTCAAGTTGAACCTTTCCTACTGCACCCTGGAGATCGGTCATGCGATAGTTGTATCCCACGCGATCAAATTCCGGGAGAATATAGGGCTTAGGTCCTTTATGGCGCTGTTCCTCAGATATGGAGGCACCATGATTCCGCAACTGATTAAGAACTTCTGCAATGGCATCATCCTGGGTGGTAAGCATACCCCCTTCCCCTGTAGTTACAGATTTTCTTGGATGGAAGGAAAAACACCCAATGTCACCCAATGCCCCTGCAGGTATGCCCTTGTAATGTGCACCCGCAGCACAGGCACCATCCTCAATGATCTTTATGCCTGGTGCAGCTGCTTTTATAGCCTCCATGTCGGCACACAGGCCGAACAGATGAACGGGAATAACCGCTTTTGTCCGGGAATTGATTTTCTGCTGAAGCTGACTGGCATCCATGTTGAATGAGTTCAACGAAATATCAACAAAAACCGGTGTGGCGCCACAATAGAGAACGGCATTTGCAGTGGATACCCAGGTAAATGCAGGCACAATGACTTCATCGCCTGGTCCAACGCCGGCGGCCACCAGGGCAAGATGCAAGGCTGTTGTGCAGTTGGAAACTGCTATGGCATGTTTCACCTGATGTAATTCTGCAAACCGCTTTTCAAAGGCAGCAACCTGCGGTCCCTGTGTCATCCAACCTGAAAAAATGGGTTCACGACAGGCTTCCCATTCTGCCTGGCCCATCGAGGGCTGACTGATTTGTATGTATTTAGAAGGGTTCAAAATATTAATTTAGATCCCAAAGGTAGAAAGGGAATCAGGAATTCTGAGCATCCCTCCATGCAATCAGTTTGCGAAGCCCTTCTTCCAGATCAAAAGTATATCGAAATCCAAGCTCACGTTCAGCTTTTACCCTTGAGCCAATTCGATTTTGAACGAGGGCCCTTGCATCATCTGCAGAATAAGGCTTGTACTGAACTTCCAGGGATGATGCTTTCAACTGCAAAATTAAATTGCACAGCTCGCGGATGGAGGTCTGTATTTCTGTACCTACGTTGTAAAAGCCAAAGGACTGCTCACTTGTAAGTGCACATACATTTGCACGTGCCACATCCTCAACGTAAATGAAATCATATGCCTGGGAACCATCTCCATTTATAACAGGAGCCTCATTGGCATCAATTTTATTGAGCATTATAGGAATGACACCAGTGTACGCAGCAGTCTGATCCTGATGAGGACCATAGACATTCATGTATCGAAGGCCAATTACAGACAGCCCATACCGATCGTTGAAGGCAGTGCACATCGCTTCACCCGCAATTTTGGTAGCTCCATAAAAATTTTTGTTGTTATAAGGGTGATTTTCTGTCATTGGAATCTCTACTGCATCACCGTACACTGAAGCAGAAGATGACCAAACCAGTTTTTTGATATTATGTTTGACACATGCTTCCAAAACATTAAATGTTCCTGCAATATTCACTTCAAAAGCTGTTCGCGGGTAATCCTTGCAATGCAACAACCACATGGCTGCCAAACATACCACGTAATCCATACCTTTTACAGCAGTATCCAGAATATCAATGTCCCGAACATCACCACCAAATGGAAAGATCCTACAACGCGGATCTTTTAATGCGTTATCGAGATATTCCCTTTTCCCCCGGGTAAAATTATCATACACAATGACTTCTGCTACAGCATGCTTGAGAAGCTCTTCAACAACAAAACTTCCAATGAATCCTGCCCCCCCGATCACGAGAATTTTTTGACCTTTTAAACTCATAAAACACAAAAAATTAAGACAGCAAGATAGTGCTTGGCAAAGGAATTTTAAAATCAGCTGTATCAAATTGGCACCATGCATCCAGCTTCGGAACCATGTAAAATGCACACGGGCAGTTGATTATTGATTTTTTACACAATTTCAAAATTCCGATAATTCAAAATCGATTCATTCAACTTTGCAATTTTTGTCAAAACAAACCTCGAAAGAGATAAAAAGAAATAGCATTCTAAAATATGTTCACCCCATCCTTCTATTGCCTGAATCAAACATCAGGTGATACATCATTTCGAATTAAATACCCAGTCTTATGGAAATTGCAGGGATGTATTGTGCTCTTAAATGAAATCACTCTCAAAATGGAATGCTTCATTATTCCTAACACCACACGAATAGCTTGTAGAAATGAAATCAACAAAGGGTTTTCCCAAAACAGTTCCTCTATTAATAGGGAGCAATGCTTGGTACATACTAACGCTTGTTTAAAGCAATCTCATCCGTCAATTTAACAGGCTTTTACCTTTCCCACTTTTTTAGGATGCTATCATTCCAACTTCATCTGCAACATCATGCCGCTGTCTTCATGTTCAAGGTTATGACAATGAAAAACATAGACTCCCTTGTGCGATGAAAACTGTACAAGAATTTCAACTTTTTCACCCGGCATCAGTAGTACCGTATCCTTCCACCCCTTTTCGTGAGGTAAAATATGAGCACGGCCCCCTGTGCGGCTCAAAACCTGAAACATTGCGCCATGCAAATGCATAGGATGTGGATCGATACCAATTGTATTGTCAAAAATCCAATGCTCTATAGTGGAAGACACCGCGTTGATATCAATGCGTTTTTCGTCGTAGGATTTTCCATTGATCACATGCATAACTGCCGTACTATTGTGATCGTGACCACTATGGCCCCCTCCATTTGAAACATCAAAGCTTCTGGTACGCACTGCAGACCCAGGATTCAACATGGAAAAACTTGAAAGTGCAGATGGTACACTAAAAAGGAAGCCCGTTGTGCCGGCTACTCGTAGTTTCATGATGTTAAACCCTTGCTTACCCTGATAGATAGATCCTGAAAATGGCTCACTTTGAAGGTAAAACTCTTCTCCAACTGTCAATGAACTGCAATCTATAAGCATATCAACCCGTTCCCCGGGAGACAGCAATAAAGATTCTACTTGTTCAGGGTATTGGAGAAGTCCCCCATCAGAACCTATTATATACATTGGAACTTTGTTGGCAAAACTAAGATTATAGATGCGCGCATTTGATCCATTAAGCAGACGAAGGCGGTACCAGCCTGAAGAAATTTCCAACACAGGAGCATGAATGCCATTTACCAGAATTCTGTCCCCAAGCAAGCCATTTTTATGATCATTGGAATCCAGCACATATGGAAATTGACCGGATGTATCCATGCGCTTATCTTGTATGACCAGAGGGATGTCGTATCCACCTGAAGGAAGCTTTAATGCCTGTTCTTCCTTATCCGTAACAATAAAAAAACCGGCCAGCCCTTCATATGCCTGCTTTGCTGTTCGTAAATCGGGATGTGGATGATACCAATAGGTTCCTGCACGATTGGAAATGGTAAATAAGTATTGCTTTTGCGCAGCTGGATCTACCACGTCCTTCGGATGCCCATCCATGTCGGCAGGCGCAAATAATCCATGCCAATGGATATTTGATTTTTCAGAAAGCATATTTATAAATTGGATGTCGATGGAATCGCCACTATTGGCAAACAGCGTAGGACCCAATATTCCACCTTGATAATACCCAAGTACCATGGAGCTCTGGCCTTCTAGAATGAAAGCAGAATTTATTTGAGCAGTAAGTGTTGCCCCATTCGCCGAAATAGCTGGAGGTATAGGGAGCGGTCTGTTGAAAATTCCTTCTAAAATTTCCGGCGCTGTTGCAGGACTTCCGATGTCATCGCATCCGCTGAAAAAAAAAGCATTTCCCCCAATAAGTAAAAAGCCGGTGCCCACACCCGCTTTTTGGATAAATATCCTTCTTTTCATAAAATATTGCGTTTGGCTTGTCTATTCCAATCCTTAAATGTACTTCATTAATTTCTTTTAAGATTTGCATGTAATACGCATTTTCATACCATAAAAAGTGGATTAAGAATATGAAATCGATTAAGACATCGTCTAGTTACCAATAACTCAAGGATTAAAAATGTGGAGTTGTACATGGCATCCAAAATGCATGCGCAGCAAAGGACCCTTTATTTTATTCGCTCACAATACCATGTGCGCAATACATGTTCTGCTTTCTTTCCCTGAGGGGTGTAATCTCTTTCCGGATAACCTTCATGTCCTTCGCCATTGGGAAACCATTTCCATAAGAAGCCTCCGGCCCACCATTTTTCGCTTGCAAAGCATTCAAACAAAGCCTGGTAGGCTATTGCCTGCGCACTCTGATTAATATTTCGACCTTGGATGTTCCGCTCAAGCTCCCACCCCTTACCGGCACATCCATCTACACTGAGATATCCATATTCTGTAAATAGGATGGGCTTTTTACATGTTTTGGAAAAGCTATGAAGTTTATCTTTAAAGGGACGCCAGGCCGTCTTCAGCTTTTCCAGATCGGGATGAAGATCTTCACATAATGGGAAATAGGCACTCAAACCAATGTAATCCAATGCATCCCAAAATGGTATTTCAGCATAATGATCCCAGTTCGAACTGTAGCAAAGTCTTCCTTTGTAAAAACTCCGGACCTCTTTGATAAGGGAACGGAAAAAAGCCTCCCTATGGACAGCCGCAAGGTCATATTCTGTTGCAATGCAAAACATTTCCACCTGAAGTTGCTCTGCCATTTTTGCATAATTGAGAATGTACGTCCTGTAGCTTTTCTCCCAGGTATTCCAATCTTTTTCATTATCAAATTTCACAGATCCAACCCAATATTGATGCATATAAACCTGAGGCTTTAGCATCACATTCAAATGGGCTGCATGTGCACGACGGATACTTTCCGAAATTCCCTCCGGAAGTTCTCCCCACCACTGCCAGGACAGATCTCCAAAACGAACTTTTGGATTTTCCTTCGAGGCATAGGCAAAAGGAATCAGCGCAATCCAATTGGCACCATTGTGAAGTAAAGGCTCCATCGGATCGGCTGTAAATGGATGCGGGGGCGCAACGAGGCTTATCCCCTTTATTTTATCAGTACGAACATTCGTTCGCAACATACCGGCCCAAATCAACGTGGAACAAAAAAGCAGGCTGTATAGTAAGCGCAAATGCACGGCTGAATCATATTAAAAAAAGCAAATAATCTGTGTACTCCTTGTGAATCCCCGATAAACCCGGAATTGGAAGAGAACTCGTAGGAGATTCCATTTAAAGCAGTTTTATCTGATGCTTTAAAAGGTCCTCCATCGTCTCTCTTTCTCTGATCAGCATGTGTTTTCCTTCATGAACCAGTACTTCGGCCGGGCGAAATCTCGAATTATAATTGGATGCCATCGTAAAACAATAAGCACCTGCATTCAGAAAACACAATATGTCTCCGGGATGAATTTCTGATATCACCCGGTTACTGGCAAAGGTGTCCGTTTCACAAATGTAGCCTACCACGTTGTATACTCGGGGTTTGCCTGCCGGTTGACTGACATTTAGAATATGATGGTACGAATCATAAAACATTGGACGGATCAAATGATTTAATCCCGAATCTACACCTGCAAAAACAGTGGAAGGCGTTTGTTTGATAACATTAGTTTTTACAAAAAAGAAACCACTTTCTGAAACGAGGTATTTACCTGGTTCGAAATACAATTTAAGAGGACGGCCGTATTCTTTACAAAATGTATGAAAGGATTCTGACAAGATAGATCCAAGTTCCTCCACATCCGTACATACGTCATCTTGTTTATAGGGTACTTTGATTCCGCTTCCGAAATCGATAAACTCCAAATCCTTGAATTTTCGGGCCGCATCAAACAGGATTTGTGATGCCAGATTAAAAACTCCTGCATCAAGAATATCACTTCCTGTATGCATGTGTAAACCATTAACCTTGAGCTTTAAGGTCTCAACAAGTCTGAGCACAAGCGGAAGCTGATATATGGAAATTCCAAATTTACTATCGATATGGCCTACGGATATTTTTTCATGCCCACCCGCCATCACATGAGGATTGAGCCGAATGCCAATCTTCACATCCGGATAGTGGTGGCCAATGTATTCAAGAGTTTCGATGTGGTCAATGTTGATCTGTACGCCAATTTTTATTGCCATCTCGACTTCATCCGGACCCACGCTATTTGGAGTATATATGATTTCTGAAGGCTTAAACCCGGCTTCCAGCCCCGTCCAGATTTCCTGAATGGAAACGGTATCCAAACCCACTCCCCATTGCTTCATGAGAGCCAGGATATTGATATTATTGAGTGCCTTGCAGGCGAAATGGATACCTAATTCAGGTACATGAAATGCGTTTTTAAGACGGTCTATCTGCCGTTTTATTATTGCACTGTCATAAACATAAACGGGTGTTTGGTATTGCTTGACCAGTTCAAGCACGGGTATGCCTTGAATGCTGTATGTTCCGTTTTGAAGCTCCATATGAAGTGGTATTGAAATTCTAAATTGCGCAAAAATACGCGCATTTCAATATGGCAGGGGTTTCGTTTTTACTCCTGTCCATTTTTTGAGGTTCTCATACACTTTTTGTCTTTCATTTTCCGCAAAATCCCGGACACGGGTACGGTGTCCCCCATTGTATTTTACAAGCTTTAATGCATTCGTAGAAGCTGCGGGATGGACTGCACAAGAAGTCCAGGTATCCAGGCCTCCGTAGATATAGATGATATTTTTTGACGCTTTTGTAGCCTTATCATTCATTTCTTTAAAAAAACGACCATCATAGCTCAAATCTGCATTTTTGGGGCAAAATTCAAGATTGGACAAATGGGGATACAACAATAAATCACTCAAGCCGGTGGTATCAAATCCATAATATCCAAATTCAGTCATAAATTGATAATAGGCAGGTAAAAATTCCGTACAGCTTTTATGATCGTAATAGTTGAAATCCACAACTTCTTCAATATGATCAAAAATTTCCTGCGTCGAAGCGTTTGTTCCGGGTATTTCCTGGCATCCAAATCCCCATTGCCAAAATGAAAATGGATATTCCATGGATGTAAAATCTATGACCATGTCCTTGTCGAGATCAAATCGGGTGTGGTCACGCTCCTCCAACTCCTTCAATTTTTCTTTCAATTCATTTCGATGGCTTAAGATCATTCGTTGGAAATCATGCACTTTCTTTCGACACTCTTGTGAGCCAACTTGATTTTTGTAATGCTCTACTGTCCTGGGATCTTCCTGAGCTAAAGGAAAGGGCGCCACATAAGCTATTGCCGCTTTTAAATCCTCAGGATAACTCAAACTGTAGAGGGCTGTGGTGGTGCCTCCTTTGGATATACCTGTTGCCGTCCAACTTTTCTTATAGATTTTTGCAAGCTTACTTCGAATCTGATGTAGATCTTCGAGCGCTTGTTTATGATTCAATAACTTCCAATTGATTGTGTCCGGGGCAGATTCCCCAAAAAAACGGTATTCTACAGAAAATTGATTCGCATCCAGAATCAGACTTGCCTCATAGATTCGGTCTATAATATTGTAACCTTCTGTTACGATCACATTGGGTTTTTTAAAAGATTTATGATAGAGCAAGATTTGTTGGGGAAAACGGCCAAGTACAGGATTCCAATGGTCCAGAGGCTGCTGAATAATGAGCTTCCAAACCAGGGTATAATCATCCTTTAAAGCTTTACTTTCAATTTTTATTCCGGGAAATTCCTTTTCGAGCAGACGACGAAGCTTCATAGAGTCCCCCGCTGTATCTCCAAATAAGGGTGAATAGCAGACACATAGGATGTAAACGAAGATTGATAGGTAGATTTTAGAATTCATATTTGACTGTAAATTAGCACTGACTTCTATTTTTATGAAACGAACAACTGGAATTTCTGATGTGTTTTCTAGCTGTTATATTACAACAATTATACAATGTCCGTTTTTTAAAGTTTTAAATGGAATTCCAAACATATAATTGCAGAACCCTCTACAATTGTGACGGACGGATTTGATGAACGCCCTTTCTTATGTGTGCTTCAAATATCCGGGGTTCAAAGCCAAACCTGTTTTTATAAGCCTTGGAAATTCCATGGGAATAGGGCCCTACATCCTCTTTTGAGATCAAATGCAAGGTGCTGCCTCCGAATCCACCTCCCATCATTCTTGCTCCATAAGCAATCCCGCTGTTTTTTGCAAAATGCACCAGATAATCCAGTTCCGGACAACTCACCTGATACTTTTTCCGAAGCCCTTCATGGCTTTCATAGAGCAGCGATCCAAGTGTTTTCCAATTATGTTCCTGCAATGCCTCTGCAAATCTTAAAACGCGATCATTTTCCTGGTGAACGTATTCGATAAAGCTTCGCTCTCTTCTGGTCAGCATGGGAAACAAGGCAGCAACTTGATCGGAACTCAGGTCGCTAAGAAACATCGTTTCAGGAAATAATGCCTGAGCCCGTGCCAGCATTCTTTTACAGCTTGCTGATCGCAGGTTGTAATCTGAATCAACCAAATTGTGATGAATGCAACTGTCAACAACCAACCAGCTCATGTGCTCCTGCCGGACAGCAACGGGCTTAAAATTCCAACTCCTGCAGTCAATCAGCAGGGCATGATCAAGAATTCCATTCATTATACAAATCTGATCCATCATGCCACCATCGAGACCGCTTGCTTTCTCAGCTTTGACAGCATAGGACGTCAATTGGGAAACAGGGAGCTGCCAACTTGCAAATGCATTCAGTATGGATATGAATCCACACGTCAACGCAGAAGATGACGACAATCCGGCACCTTGTGGCAAATCGCCCCCGAATGCTAGTTTAAAATAGGGAAACGACAATCCTTGCTGTCTGCATAATTCCATGACCCCTCTCAGGTACACAGTCCATTTCGGGATGTTTCTGTGGTCGGACGGGGACCATGTTTCTCTTGTATTTAAAGCCAGAATCTCCGTTTCATGTGATGGAATAAGTGCAAACCAAATGCTGCGGCTTATGGCAGCTGGCAGACAATATCCACCGTTGTAGTCTGTATGCTCGCCAATGAGGTTGATGCGTCCGGGTGCCGTAAAAAGGAGATACGGTTCCCGTCCCGCCCAACTGGCAAAACCATCCAAAAAGTCCTCGAATATCATCGGACCAAGGTAAAAAAAAGCCATGTTATGTACTTCGGAAGTAGCTTTTTAAAACTTTGGAGTGGTCTCGGATGGAAAGGATTAAATAAATTTCCAATTTGCAAAATGTGCAATAATGTGCAATGAGACACCAAACAACGACAGAAACAATCCTACGTGACTGTAAGGAGTTGTCAAGTCTTTCAAGGCAGCCTCCCTGAAAAAAGCAGAAATGAGTATCATACTTGAAGTGAACAAGACCAGGGAACCAGCATATTGAATCTTCCGGGAACGTATCTGCGGTAATGGTTGAAGGTATAAACCCAGGGAGAGGTGCAGCAAACCCGAACTCAGCAAAAAAATATGCCGGGTGCGGTATAAAAGTCGCTGGTCGACATCCAAACTCTTTAAATGACCAAGAACTTTATCCATGTATTGTCCGCTCAGCAAAAACACAACAAACATGAACAGTCCAAAAAGGAAATGTGCTTGCTTAAGTTTCATTGCTGCGAAAGGTATCCGGATATTAACAAACGTTCGTTTACAGGTAACTCATCCATGCATACTTGCGTGAAGACTTCAGCCGATCATACCATTTGCAAAGGGGATACAACATAAGTACAAGCCCGATCCATATGATATAGACCACACCAAGTGAGTATCCTTCTCCTGCAATGACATATCTGAAAGGGATTCCAAAAATATCGTTCAGAGGCCCTGTAAGATCGTGCCCGCGGCTTGCAAACAAGACCATGCATAAAATATGCAAAACATAGAAATGGAGTATGTAATAAAAAAACGGGACGCGGCCATACACGGAAAAAATTCGTTCAACTGAACCCATTTTGTTCTCAAAGTACCTGAGGAACAACAGAGCAGGTGCAATCGTCATGCAAACAAATAACAATGAAGGAGGATATTTATCCACATTGATAAAGGACATGAGTGATTTCCCAAAACGATCCTGCACACTCCATAATTGGGGATCCCCATATACGTTAAATGCACGTAAGAGGATAAATGTCACGAGCAAACCAAGGCTTATCTGCAACAGGCGCTTTCTTCTAAGGGGTGCCTGGATCTCAGGTCTGTAGAAGTATCCAAAGGAATAGCCGGTCATCATCAGGCCCAACCAGGGCACAAACGGATAAATGATAACCAACTTGTGATTTGACATTATCTCATGTGTGGCAAAGTCACCATTATGCAACAAATCACAGGCAAATCCTCCGGTGCACAGATTAAAGACATCAAGAAGGTTATGTCCGGCAACAATTGTCAGTCCCAAAATTAAAATGGCATTGTAAGGCAAATACACAATCAAAGACATTAAAAGCATGGATATCCCAATTGCCCAAATTACCTGGAAAATAATAGCATGAAATTGGATGTCGAAGGTCCAGGCAAAACCGATTACAAAAATTTCAATTACAATCAGCCAGAGACCTCTTTTTAAGAGGAAAGTGGATAATTCTGACCTGCCTTTTCTTAATCCCTGCAGGTAAATAGAAATTCCCGCCAGGAAAACAAATACAGGAGCACAAAAGTGTGTAATCCATCTCGTAAAAAACAAGATACCCGTAGTAGTTTGCACATCCAGGGGATCACGGGTAAACGCTTCGCTGTGAAAAAAATCCCTGGTGTGGTCCAGAGCCATGAGTACCATTACAAGACCTCTTAAAACATCGAGTACTTCGATGCGATGATTTCTAAGTGCAACCATGTGATGTTTTGTTTGAGCTGGTTAAAATAACCAATAAAATCCAAATGTATTTGTAAGGATCGCAAATTCAATGAAAAATAAGATGGAGTTAACCTGAATGTAAAAAGGCTTGCAGATAATGCTTTAATCTGGTACTGAATCTATTTCATTGATGTGCGGCGGAATTTGCGCATCAACTGATTTGTTTGCCGGAAAGGAATAGAATCTGCAGGATACACTTCCATTTAAAAAAAGAGGCTCGACCAGAATCGTTCTGACCGAGCCTTTGTAGCGTGGGAGAGGCTTGAACTCTCGACCTCAGGATTATGAATCCTGCGCTCTGACCAGCTGAGCTACCACGCCGTATTTAGCTTGCCTGCCTATCTGAAGACCAGGGTTTAGGGAATGTAGACAACATGAAAATGTAATAAAACCCCACAAAGGAAAAAACCTTTTTGTTTTGGCATTCAAAAACACATTTGCATCCAAATGTCCTAAAAAATGGGGCATTTCATTTTTGAGGCTGCAAAAATAGGATTCTAATGAGGATTGTGCAATTATTTTGATGCTAATCTGTTCAATCCCGCCTTAGCTTTTTGATGTAAAGACTTGCGGTACCGGTCAGGATTGGTTTCCAAACATTTTTTAAAATATCGCCGGGCCAGATCAGTTTGACCTCCTTTTTCATAAATCAAACCTGTCTGAAGCAGCGCATTACATCTGAAATAAGATGGGCTATTTGGGTTGATATCCAAGGTTTTCTCAAATTTCTTTAAGGCTTCATCGGGAACATTCGCCAACTGAAGCAGTCTTCCACTCCGATACCAGTATTCCATTTCAAGGTCTGGTTTTCCAACATATACTCCTTCCTTGTCTTTTAACAAATTCAATGCCTTTTCCGTGTAGCCCCCGTCGCAAAGGAGCCTTGCTTTAAGCAATAAGGTATCCGGCCGTATACCCGATTTGGCATCCACATACGCTTGCTCATCTTCATCAGAGATTAGTTGACCTTGTATCAGGCACTGTGATTGGTGCAAACGGAAGGCAGCTTCATCGTTTTTTAATAATGCATTCCAGGCCCTCTTCTGCCAGGCTTCTTTTACATAATTGCCCTTACCCTGTAAGGAAAGGAATCGGATGAAATGTCGGTCTGCTTTTACATCAAGCTTTTGAAGAGAAGCAAGACCCATCATAAAATGGAGATAAGGAAGGCGGTCCATTCTTTCGGAAGGCAGAGCACGAAGCACATTAAGTACGGCATCATTATATAAAGCCCGCAATCCTATTTTACATTGCGCCCAGGCTAATAAAGGCTCTGGGTCTCTATTCCCCATGGCACGAACCCAATATGCATAGGCTTCTTTCGGCTTATTTTCCAGATAACAAATTAAAAAGCTCATTGCCGTTTGGGCTTCCATCAAGAAAAAAGAGTCCTTGTCCCTTGCATAATGGATGAAAGACAAAAGCTCTTGTTTCCCTTTATAGATATCCCCATCGAGACCCAATAAATCCGTAGCCCATTGAAACTCTGAAGGAATCGTTCCCAAAAGTGCTTTTAAAATTCCCAAAGATTTATGGTAATAGGGAAATTCAGGGTACTGTTTTGATTTTTCTTCAAGCAGGAGTTTCGATGATCTCAAGAGCTGCACCGCTCTTAAATATTCACCCATTTTAAAATAGATCAACGCCCATTGGAGATCAATTTCAGCATGTACAAAGGCTTTCCATTCGGGATCAATTTTTGAGGACTCCAATATTTTAATGCGCCGCTCCCTGTTGGTTTTACGTTTATTAAAATCCTCCCGTCGTTCATAGAGAAAAAGCGTATAGAAGTCCATTTCATTAGCAAGTAAAAGGTAGGCTTTATTCGGATGGGATCTTTCGAGATGCTCAAGAATGGATTCTATGGAATTAAAATCAAGCTGGAGAATTTTTTCGTAATAGGAGCTTGCCTCGCCATCAAATGCAATATAATCCCTGCTGGATTGGGCAGTACCTGATATGCATGATAAAATGGAAATGAAAAGGAATACCGGCCAAGGCTTTTGCCACATTTCAGCCGTTTTCCATAATTAACCTTCTACTTCGTGGATTTGGTCGTCGACCAATACCCTTCCGCAATGTTCGCAGGCAATGATCTTCTTTCGAAGACCAATTTCCAGTTGCACCTGAGGTGGGATTTGGTTGAAACAACCACCACAGGCATTTCTTTTTACCGTTGCAACTGCAAGTCCATTGCGATAGCGCTTGCGGATCTTATCATACGCATTTAGCAAACGGGTTTCTATGCTTTTGCGCGATTTTTCAGACTTTTTGGTCAGCGTCTGCTCTTCTTTTTCTGTTTTCTCAATGATCTTGTTCAGTTCCTCTTTTTTCTCATTGAGTTCCTTTTGCTTTGCCTCCAACCTTTCTTTAACACCATCCAGGGTTGCATTTTTCAATTTAATCTGCTCCCCAACTTCGCGACTTTTCTTTTCAGAAAGCTGAATTTCAAGTCGTTGAAGGTTGATTTCCTTACTCAATGCATCGTATTCGCGGTTGTTTTTAACAGAATTGAGCTGTTTTTCATATTTCTTGATAGTGTCCTCCGCATTTTTGATGTTGATTTTATGGTTAGCCATCTCCTGGTCCATATCCTGACAGGAAGATTCCAATTTGGTAATCCTGGTATTCAAACCTGCAATTTCATCCTCGAGGTCGCTAACAACTACCGGGAGCTCCCCTTTGATAATATGCAGCTGATCGATATCGGAATCGATGCGCTGTAATTCATACAATTGCTTTAGTTTCAAAGCGATAGGTAGATCCGTTTGACTTGTTGATTTGGCCATACTCAGAAATATTGGACCGGATTGGTCTTAGTTTTTGTACAATGGGTTGCAAAATTAGTAAAATTTTCCGAAATCAGCCGCGCCAACAGAGAAATCGTAAACTGCTCGCTTTCAAAATGTCCGACATCGCAAAGGAGCATCTGGTCATTTGCTTCAAAAAATTCATGGTACTTCACATCCCCGGTAATATACGCGTCCGCACCCTGTCGAATGGCCTCTGGGATTAAAAAAGCTCCGGCGCCACCGGTTACCGCCACCTTTTGTATCGGCTTGCCAAGTAAACGTGTATGCCGGATCAGTGAGGTGTCCAGCTGTTTTTTTACATAGTTCAGAAATTCCAGTCCTTCCATTTCCTGAGGCAGGAGACCTATCATTCCGGCACCTACTGTAGTGCTATCATACTTGGGCAAAAGCAATTTAATTTTTTCCAATCCAAGCTGCCTGGATATTTCTTCATTGACCCCGTTTCGAAAAATGTTATCCAGGTTAGTATGAATAGCATATAATGCAATATCGTTCTTGATGGCATAAATCACTGCCCGATCTACATAGTGTCTACCCTGAATTTGCTTTAAACCTTTAAAAACAATGGGGTGGTGGCTTACAACCACATTGCAGCCTTTCTTCTTTGCTTCATCTAAAACGGCTTCTGTGGCGTCAAGACAACACAACACATTTTGGATTTCCCATTCCGGATTTCCGATGAGCAATCCGGCATTGTCATAGGTTTCCTGCAAGGGAAGTGGCGCAATGCTTTCAAGGAATTGGGCCAGTTGGTAAATCCGGGTCATGATGTTTTCATTTTTTGCTCAATCAGGCTCGTGGAAAAACCTTTATGATAGGGAAGCGCATATACTTCTCCACCATGAGAAAGGACCCAATCTGCCCCAACTATATTCTGAACATCCCAGTCCCCGCCTTTTACAAGGACCTCCGGGGTCAATGCTTGAATCACTTCCAAGGGTGTATCGGTTCCAAATAATACCACTGCAGATACGCTTTCCAATGCAGCCAGCACAATGGAACGACTGGATTCCGCATTAATAGGACGCGTTGGCCCTTTAAGGTGCCTGACACTTTGATCATTATTCAATGCAACAATCAGGATATCCCCAAGGCTGCGGGCTTCTTCGAGATAACGTACATGCCCCTCGTGCAAAATGTCAAAACAACCATTGGTAAATACACATCGAAGCCCTTGCTCCTTCCAGGCCGCCCTAGCAGTCAGTAAACGGTCTAATTCGTATATTTTTTTATCCAGAGCCATCAGGAAGATTTTACATTGCCTTCTTCAAGCTTAGAATTTCTTTTGTTGACCTGTAGGAGAATCAAACTCCCGGTTCCAAAGACCAGCAATGCAAAAAACTGGCCCCAGGCAAAGGCAATATTTGCAAATGAAAAGGCATCCGCCTGATGAATGCCATAAATTCCCAAAGCGAGAATCACGAGATAATGAAAAGTGCCCATACCTCCGGGTGAAGGTATAAAAACACCAAAACTTCCAAAAACATAAATCACCATAATCTGCGTTGGCTTTAGCGCTGCAGTGGGTTCAAATGCCTTGCAGGCAAAAATGAACATCATAATAAACCAAAACCAAACCAAAACCGTATGCACTATAAACATCCTTCGTTCCTTCAAATTCTTGATGGAAAGAATGCTTTGCCAGATGCCCGAAAACACAGACAACATTTTCTGAAAAGCCTGGATTCGCAGGATGGCTTCCCTGAAAAACCAAAGCAAGCCAATCGCAATTAAGATGGACAATATAATAGTCGGATTAAAACTCAGATTAGGCATGTGCGCATGCTGGTAAAAAAAGGTTTTAAAAGTTGCCCAATCGAGACTGAATGCGAGTACCACCAATAAGAAAAAAGAGATCATATCCGTAATGCGGTCCAATACAACACTCCCAAAAACTTTGTCTATGGGCAGATGTTCACTTTTTGCAAATACTGCAGCCCTGACAAACTCGCCAATTCTAGGAAATCCCAAATTGGCAAGATATGCAATGTTTACTGCATAAAATGCTGAGCTTAAACGCGTTTTGAAATTCATGGTCCTCAAAATAATCTGCCAGCGTTGCGCACGACTGTAATTTGTTAAACCAAAGCCTACAAAGATCAAAGAGATCCAAAAGTAATTCAGCGTTGCGAAGTCACTTTTAAGTTTGTCCAGTAAACTGCAATTCTCAGAAGGGATCCCTTTTTCAAGACAATACAATTCGTAGGCCGCCTGGTTCTTGATATAGAGGTAATACATGATGCCAGCCCCTAATGCAAAGAAAAACAGGAGCTTAAGAATATTCTTTAGTAGTGGTGGCAAGCCTTTCAGATTATTCGGTTATGTTCATCCACATGAACCGACACAGGATGAAAGCTTTGTGCTTCCTCAGGACTCATGAAGGCATAGGATATAATAATGACAATATCACCGACTTCCGCTTTTCGAGCAGCAGCTCCATTTAAACAAATCATGCCGGAATGAGCTTCACCCTTTATTATGTAAGTTTCAAAGCGTTCCCCATTGTTGTTATTTACAATTTGCACCTTTTCGCCCTCGTACAGATTGGCAGCTTTCATAAGCACTTCATCAATAGTAATGCTCCCAACATAATTGAGGTTTGCCTCTGTTACGTGGGCTCGGTGGATTTTGGATTTGAAAAACTGCAATAACATGGCCGCAAAATTAGACCAAAAATGGAAATCTCATTTTTAGAAGGAATTTTAAGACAAAATAGTTCACTAAAGACCTCCTTTTAAAATGAGATTGTCAATCAAACGGACTTCTCCTGCCCAGGTCGCTATACAAGCAACGATATATTCATGCCGCTCAGCAAGGATTACCGGCTCAAGTGTCAACCCGTCGACGATCCTTACATATTCTGTCCGGAAGCCTGCCGAATCCAGTTTTCTGGCAGCATCCAGTTCAAGATTGGCAACCGTGCCATGTCCTATTTCCTTTTTCAGGAGTTGCAAAACTTCATATATAAGAGCTGCTTTTTGCCTGAAATCACGGGTTAGCCGGAGATTTCTGGAGCTCATCGCCAATCCATCTGCCTCCCTGGAGGTTTCTCCAATTACCAGTTTACAAGGTATTCCCAATTGCCGGATCATATGATGGACTAAGGTGAACTGCTGAAAATCCTTCTGCCCCATCACAAGAATATCCGCTGAAGTGAGATCCAGTAATCGTTTTACCACCTGTAGCATTCCCTTGAAGTGACCAGGACGAAATTCCCCTTCCATCACCTGGTCCAATATGCCCAAATCCAGCATCAATTCGGTCTGAAGTCCTTCCGGATACACTTCTTCATAGGGTGGAACAAACAGAACTTCACAGCCTTCCTTTTCGAGTAACCAGGCGTCACGGTCAAACATGCGCGGGTATTTTATCAAATCATCCTGATTATTGAACTGCTTTGGATTTACAAAAATGCTGCACAAGACCACATCCGCTTTGGACTGTGCAAGCCTGATCAAAGACAGATGCCCTTCGTGTAAGGCCCCCATTGTGGGCACAAATCCAATTTTAGTTCCCTTTGATTTCTCAGCCTGAATAAATTCATCTAAAGTGCGCGCTAATGTAAATAGTTGCATGAATTCGAAATTGGGATAAATGTAAGATATGACGTGCACACTGGACCTATAATTTAGTTGGCCCTGCTTCCATCTTCGAAAAGAACAATTCTGATGAATGCCGTTTTAATTCCAAAAAATACTTTTTAAGAAAATGTGCAGATCTGAAATAAAGGCAACAGCCCAATCAAAATCATAATCTCTTTTGATTTTATCTATCGTCCTGATATCATTTTTGTAATAGCTTTATTAAAAAGCAGACGTATGAAACGGGTAGCGTTTTCAATATGGTCGATTGTGATCCTGTCTTTCCTTATTCAAAGCTGCGGAAAAGATGAAGGTTCAGGTCCCGAAGATTCAGGAAAAATTAAAACGGGCAAGGAAATCCAAATCAAGAAACAAAGTATACCAAACTCGGGAGGTCTGATTCAGATAAACGAGACCGGTTCTCCTCTGGAAGGAATGGAAATCGAAGTTCCGGATGGCAGTTATAATGAGGAAAAAGAGTTCCGCATCTCTTATTCGGAGATTACATCTCATGAGTTTGGAATTTTGTTTACCCCGGTGAGTCCCCTGATTCACATTGAAAATGGTGGAGAAATTGCCAACCAACTGATCCGGGTAAAATTTCCGGTTCCTGTTCATCCCGGTTTTTATCGCATGGCCTTTTATTACGATCGGCCCTCCGGTGAGTTGGAAGGTATATCTGTGATTCAAAATGGAGAGGACTATATGGAAGTTTCTCTCAGGCATTTTTCGTTGATTGTCATTACAGAAGTGCAAAAGGAGCTATTGATCCAGGGGGGTGGATTTCATAGCTTGTTCGATCCAAAAATTAATGGTTGGAGTTTTGTGAATTATGGAACTTTTCCTGAATACGAAGGTATCTGCGCAGGCATGAGTATTGGGGCTGCGTATTATTTTAAAAATTTCAAAGCAGGCTTATCACTGAAAAATCATTTCGACAATGATCAATTATGGTTTCCAACACCTGACATATGGGAGGACGATGCCTCAGGGCTGCGCTTTGCAACGGCAATACACAGGACACAGGAAATTTTCTGGGATAATAATGCAGTGGATATTTCCGAAATGCTTCAGGCTGCGGATGAGGATCGCTTCTATAATCTAATTTATAGTATGCTTGTATCCAATCAACCCCAGTTGATCTATTTGAGCGACCCCTCAGCACCTCACGCACATATGATCATCGGATTTGCTTATGAAGTAAGTGGTAATGAAGTGAAAATACAGGTCTATGATCCCAATTTTCCAAACCAGGAATCTACCATAATCTACCATCTCGATACGAAGCAATTTTCAAAATATACATCTGCACAGAATGCAAGAGCTTTAGAAAATAATCAATTATTCAATTACAGAAATATTGCTTTCATACCTCTGTCCTCTGTCATTTCAAAATCAGAAATGGATTTTCTATGGCAAAAAGTACAGAATAAAACAATAGAGGATGGGTTGTTTCCTGCATATAAGGTGTACGCCGTTCCCAAAGATCCTGATTTTACTAAAGTTGAACTTAACACACGAGACAATACTATACAGAATTACATCCCGTTTCGCGAATTTGACTTTCAGGTAGAAGGTATAGATGCTTCCATAGGCCTTAAATTGGAAGCACTAAGTTTTTATCCAGGTCTTGGTGTGGAACGATACAATCCGGCTCAAAGCATTGAGATGACTAACCGGGACACCCTCATAGGTCTTTATTTGAAAGCTCCCCAGGCTAATCAATCATACGATCAGTGGATAGGTTTTGAATGGTTTAAAATTCAACTGCAGGACATTTGGATAGAACCTGTCGATACAACTGTGGCTGTTAATTCCGAAGTTCAATTTACAGCAAGACACAATGGAACTGCTCCAAAAAATGCACGATTCAATTG
Organism: uncultured Saprospiraceae bacterium; assembly: GCA_964507535.1. Lineage (GTDB taxonomy): Bacteria > Bacteroidota > Bacteroidia > Chitinophagales > Saprospiraceae > Vicinibacter. The sequence goes on along the minus strand of CAZDQG010000014.1, from coordinate 1,035 downwards.
GGATTTTGGAGATGATAAGGAGGAAAGTTCAACAGATTCTATAATTACACATATCTATGATAAACCGGGAGAATATGAAGTACTTTTAAAAGTAGTCGATCTAGCCAATCAAAAAGAAGTAGCACAAGTAAAAACTAAAATAACCGTTACCATTTGGCCGAAAATTGCAATTACGATCAAAGGCATGGAATCTACACCTCCCAGCACGCTTAAAGCTACGGATGGGGCAGACATACCCAGTATTGCATGGTCGAATAAAGTAAGCGCAACTGCACCTGCGCTATCCTGGAACAAAAATCAGTTTCAGGTAGATTTTCAATTTAACATTGGCGAACCTGTATACACCTGCTACATATCAGGGATCATGTCTGATGATTTCAAAAAAGTTATTTCTGTAAATGCTTTGTTCACAGGGATTGGATTTGGAGGTGACTGGACCTATCAGTCTGCAATAAGCATTTCAAATTTCCCAATAGAAGTATACATTCCAAATAAAATCATCGGCAAAGAATTGCGGGGACCGCAGGCACATGCAACAGTAGGCCAACTTAGCTGGAAACAAACTTCAAAAGACGGACAAGGTCAGGTAAAGGAAGTAAAACTGGAATCTGTAGACTGGTCCAGCAACCAGACCGCGCTAAGTATTTATTTTTATGATAAATAACGTACGTTCGTTAGCAATTAAAAAGAGATTCTAATCTTTATATGGGTCGTATACTTCCTGACCCGCCATAGCAACTCCTATAGGCTTTAAAGTATGGAGTATACGGATAGTTTCTCCTTGCGAAGAAAGTACATCGTTTAATTTTTTATAGCATTGCGGTGCCTCATCAGCTGCCCCGCCGCGGAGTTCGATTTTTTGAGATTTTGCCTTTTTCAGGATCTCCTCAAAATCCACTTTTCCTTTACCTACTGTTACCGGTGCCTTTTTCCCATCTGTGGACTTGACCCATTTCTTTTTACCGGCAGCTTCATTCCGGGACATGACCCGCCCGGCACCATGGACTGTTGAATATAATCCTTCCCGTGACAAGG
>CAZDQG010000013.1:0-92707 GCA_964507535.1 uncultured Saprospiraceae bacterium | reverse complement strand
TAGGTTTGTTCGTTTTATGGCCTGTAAAATATAAAGTATTTGACAAAAAACACTCATATGTACTACATTTTTCAAATCCTGGACCGTCCATTTCAAACCCCCAATATTCCAGTATCCATGCTAAAGGTCTATACAAATAATCTAGTTACTCCAGGGCTGGGTAAAAACGGATATGCTCAACACCCATTACAAACATAAAATTTCATCTATTGATCTACCCAATATGCAAAGAGGTCTTATCCCTTTTGCAGAATACCTACGCGTACAAGTTTCCCGGAGATTCGTAAAAAGAGATGTCTAGGTTTATGGGAATGCACAAACGATCTGCCCGTATAATTACCGCCTGTTGCTCGCTAACCAAGAACCTATTCTAGATGCCGTCAATATACTTTCTTGATATAAATCCAAACTACGTAAATTGATGTCTTCTGCAGCATTCTTTCATAGTTGAATAAGTAAACTTATCAATTCCATCATGACACCGTTTTCTATGCAAGGCCCTCTAAAAAATTACTTCATATCTCATGTGGATTTTAAAATAAAAAAAGAAAAGACCATTATAAAAAATCCATCCATGCGGCGTGCTTTTATATCTTAAAATTACTTAAACCTAAAAGTTATACTCCAAAAAAATAGCCCAAAATCATCATAAAGAAAAAGGCATTCACACTATTTAGTTGCACAGCAGACAACATTGACAATAATAAAATACAATCATGTAGCTGCAATGATGTAACGAGAACATGTGGCACTAATTATGTAATTTTACCTTGACTCATAATCATGTACATTATGAACACAAATTGCCTCAATTGTGGTGAAGCCCTAACGGGAAGGTATTGTTCTTCCTGTGGTCAGTCTGCCAAGGTTGGTCGTCTCAGCTGGACATCACTGGTCAGTGAATTCATACATACGCTCACTCACGCAGATCGAAGCCTTCTTGGCACTACATTTCGCATGTTCATCCAGCCAGGAACTGTATTGCAAGAGTACATTTCAGGTAAAAGAAAAAAATATCAGGCCCCGGTAGCCTTTTTCCTCATATGGGTAACCTTATCCATTTTTACACACCGGATGATTCTTTTGAAAACAGGATTTCATCCGGTTTTTTTAGAAGGCCTTACCTTCAGCAGCCCGGAAAGCATACATGTGTTTATCGAACATGGGCAATGGTTTTATATCCTCACCTTCCCTTTGATAGCTGCAATGCTCTACGTCTTCATCGCACATCCCGTATTCAGCTATATCGAAGCTCTTGTAATTACAATGTACACGTTCTCGATGGACTATGCGTTCTTTGTAATTTGTTATCTTGTCGGCGGAGGACTGTTTTCGCTGAATGTATTGCATTGGGCATTTTACCTTTTCCAAATCTTGTTCTCCGTGTTTTTTACAATATGGGTCTGCATCGATTTGTTTCACAAAAAGGGAATCCCCCATTTCTGGATCAGGCTGCTGCTGTTCACACTGATCAATACCATTGTGGTCCTAAAATTTCTGGAACTGCTCAGTATAACATGGATTCGATTGCTGGAAATATTCAATCATCATTAGGCAGACCATAATCAAGACTCTTCTCCTAGTTCTTTCCAGAGAAAGCCAACAAATACCAACATAAGAGGCCGATCCCGGCCCATAATGGGAAGGTCACCAAAACAGTAGCTGTAATTTTTGAATCGGCTCTGTGATAGAGATAATACGCCAGGGCATTTATTCCTCCGAAAATAAGTATCGTCCACAAATTACTTTTTAACAATTCATACCAGGATACTTCACTTCCGTTCCAAAATCCTGCAAATGCCCTGTATAAGGGAAGTAAAAAACAAAAACAATTAAAGTAAAATCCTATTTTAAAAAACACAGACAACATAACATTGGTATTATCAATACAAATGTAAAAGAATCTATAGATTCCCATGCAGCTATCTTTCACACCTGCTTGTGATAAAATAAAAAGCAGACATGTTGATATTCTAATTCGTCTTTTTGAATTGTTTTGTATGCTTTTACAATCCTATAAAATGATGCGAAATGTCTACCTTTGCACCGAAATAAATGATGAAACCTATGAAAATCATTACGTCCTATGTTATTGTACTTTTGGTGGCAACAATCACAACATCTATTCCATCCGCCGTCTATGCCCATTCGCTCAGAAAAGAAATTCAAGCACCAAAGGACAGCAGTGCACTGGTTCAGAAGGTCATACAGTTTTTAAAATGGTACAAACAGAATTACAGTAAAGCACGGGATTTTGAGTTCATAAAAACAGATGCCAAAGGAAACTATCAAGTCAATCTCAACGATTGCAAAAGATATCTGGACACCTTAAAATCCAGTGGTTGTATTTCCGGGAGCTATATCAAAGACTGGCAAAAATATTTCGATGACAAAGCAGCATATCTTGCAGAAAACCCTCAGAACGAAGGTCCTCCCGAAGGCTTTGACTACGATTTGGTTCTGATCACACAGGAACCGGAACTCGTACTTGATAACATCCGCAAATTAAAATACAAAGTACTTAAATGTACTTCCACGAAAGCCACCGTTGGTGTCAGTGGTAAATTTGGTGTGGACTATGAATTTGAAATGTCCAAATCAGGAAAAGTTTGGCTCATCGATTATATTTCAACGATGAATTACGATTAATTTTAAAAATCGCCTTTCACCATTTCAGGACCTCTTTAAAACTACCTGTAAATAGTAATTACATTATTCCCTATCAGGTAAGCACTTTCTCCATATGTTTTATCTTCCACTACCTGCCTTGCAATAAAATTTAGGACCTCTTCTCTTTTTTCAAGTGGAATTTTTGTTCGCTCTTCCCACTTCTCAGGACTTGGTATATCGATGAGGGCTAAAGCATCACCTCCTCCAAATTCCCACCACATATCAAATTGTGTTTGATCGTTTTCAAACCAGATGGTGCCTCCTCTTCCCTCAGATGTATAACGCAACTTTGCACCCGGACCAATGATATTCTGAAAATCTGCATCTGGTTTTGGATGCAGTTTTCTCACCCGCAAAAATACCGCTTCTACATCCTCAACAAATTTTAGTTCTACCTGAAGCCATCTGCAGATATCCTGCTTTGAACGTCCCGCCTCCAGGTGATCGCGCACCAATTTGCGCAGGAAATCAGTTATTGAATATTCCAATAATGCCTTCCGTCTGTTTTCAAAATAAGCATCTACCAATTTTTCTCCCTCCTGCTCGGTCTTTGCGTGAAGTGCCTGCAGTGCATCATACTCCACGTGGACCTTAGCTTGCGCTTCTTCCAATTCTTTCCGGGCTCGTTCAACTCCTGTTAAGCTTTTATGGATGGCCTGTTCCATCTGCGAAGAAAAGTGGGCTTGCTGCTCCGCAATAAGGCGTTCCGCCTCACGACGAACTGCCTGCTCAAATTGCAATTTCGATTCCTCAGAATGCATCAATGTGATTTTATCCAATCATCCAAACGACGCTGACATGTAAATCGTGGTTTCTCAAATTCCGAAGGTTCGTCCAATGCTTTCCGTAGTTCGATGACATCGGCCTTATAGGAATTTCCTGTTGCTTCAAACGCATCAACGGTTCGCAAGACACGCTCCACTTCCCAATTAAATAAATCGGGATAAAAATGAGATGGATGAGAGCTCTCCCGTATTCGCATGCGAATCAACCGGGCCTGATTCAGGATTCCCTCATGGATCGCTTCTCTAAATAATTCAGGCTGTTCTACTTTATTGGATGCAAAAAACGTAAATGCTTCAGGTGCCCAATCCGACCTAAGAAGACGGAACATTTCATTCTCCCAATCAGGTCTTGTTTTCATTTTTGCCAAAGCGCGCTCCCGCACATCTGCAGGGTGATTTGCATCCGTATAGACTAGCAAAAAAACCATATTTGCTTGTACATCACAGCGATCGATTTCATCCAAATGTTGCTGGTGAATGCGTTGATCATCTTCTGTTATGCGCTCTCTTACACGTGCTGCATTTTCCGCAGAATCCCTGGCCAACAGTATCAACATGGACGCCGCTCCACTGACACCCACGAAAAAAATGAACTGCAAGGGCCACTTGTACAATCCCTCCGGTATATGGCTTCGCAATCCTTCATTCAACAAAATACCAAAACATACAATCATTCCAAGAGGAAGGATCAGAACTGCAAATTTTGAATACACCCGCATTAAAAACTCCAGAGGTCCCCCTTCCCCGTTATAAAATGAGCTGAACGCAGCAGTGCTGAAAACACAAATACAACCAACAACCAGGATCAGAATGCGTGCACCCGATCCGGAAGCCACCCAGTCAAACCCACCTTTTATGTAAATCAAAACTGCGACGATCGCCAAACATGCAAAAATGATCAAATTTGAAATGAGAATACCCCAAACATAACTCACCACAGCATCTCCTCCTTTAGGCGCCGGCTTGCTCAGGATGTCCGTAATAAACAGAAAAAACACGATACTGGCTATTGTTAACAAGAGATTGCCAAACAAGCTCATAGGATAAAATTTGGAATATACTGCATAAACAGATTATTTAAAGCATCTAACGTTTGTTCGCATTACATGTAATCCCTGTTTATGCATCACATGTTTCTCCGATACTTACCACCCACTGCATAAAGAGCCGTGGTAATTTGGCCTAAGGAACAATATTTTACCGCTTCCACCAAATGTGAAAACAGGTTTTCATTATGAATGGCCGCCTGTTGAAGCGTTTTAAGCTGCACCCTTGCATTTTCTGCATTGGACTTCTTCAGATTCTCGAGCGCGCTTATCTGGTCATTCTTCTCTTCTTCTGTTGCACGAATGACCTCACGTGGCAATACCGTTGGCGATCCATCCCGCGACAAAAACGTATTGACGCCAATAATCGGATATTCGCCGGTATGCTTCAAGGTTTCATAATACAAACTCTCCTCCTGGATTTTACTACGCTGGTACATGGTTTCCATTGCGCCAAGAACCCCACCGCGTTCAGTTATGCGGTCAAATTCAGAAAGCACAGCCTCTTCGACAAGATCCGTAAGTTCTTCGATAATGAAAGAACCTTGCATCGGATTTTCGTTTTTTGCAAGTCCCAGCTCTTTATTGATAATCAACTGAATGGCCATAGCTCTGCGCACCGATTCTTCGGTAGGTGTAGTAATGGCCTCATCATATGCATTCGTATGCAGCGAATTGCAATTGTCATAGATGGCATACAGTGCCTGAAGTGTTGTCCGAATATCGTTGAATGAAATTTCCTGCGCGTGTAGCGAACGCCCGGAAGTTTGAATATGATATTTCAACATTTGGCTTCGCTCATTTGCACCATATTTGTGCTTCATGGCTTTGGCCCAGATTCTTCGTGCCACACGACCGATAACGGCATACTCCGGATCCACTCCATTCGAAAAGAAGAAGGAAAGATTGGGCGCAAAATCATCAATGTGCATGCCCCTTGAAAGGTAATACTCCACGAATGTAAAGCCATTTGCAAGAGTAAAGGCCAGCTGAGAAATCGGGTTGGCACCCGCCTCTGCAATATGATATCCGCTTATGGACACGGAATAAAAATTCCGGACTCCGTTTTGAATAAAATATTCCTGCACATCCCCCATCAACTTCAATGAAAATTCCGTAGAGAAAATACAGGTGTTTTGCGCCTGGTCTTCTTTCAGAATATCCGCCTGGACGGTACCGCGAACAGACTTGAGTGCCCTTGCTTTTAATTCTTTATAGATCTGAGCTTCGAGCACTTCATCGCCGGTGAGGCCCAGTAAAAGCAAGCCAAGTCCATTGTTGCCCTGCGGCAACTCACCCACATAGGAGGGTCTTTGAAATCCCCGATCGTCGTATTTGCGATTTAGTGCGGATTCAACCAGGTGTTCCAATTTGTGTTCACGAATGTATTTTTCACATTGCTGGTCGATGGCTGCATTCATAAAAAATGCACAAATCGTCGCAGCAGGACCGTTGATGGTCATACTAACGGACGTTCGTGGGTCACACAAATCAAAACCGCTGTACAGTTTTTTGGCATCATCGAGGCTGCAAATGCTGACGCCGCTGTTACCTACTTTTCCATAAATATCGGGACGGTAATCCGGGTCTTCTCCATAGAGTGTCACGGAGTCAAATGCGGTACTGAGCCTGTTGGCTGGCATATCCAGGCTCAGGTAATGAAATCTCCTGTTGGTGCGTTCCGGTCCGCCTTCGCCTGCAAACATGCGCGTGGGATCTTCTTCTTCCCGCTTAAATGGATATACGCCGGCAGTATATGGGAATTCACCCGGTACGTTTTCTTGCAAGGACCACTGTAATATATCTCCCCAGCTGTGGTAGTTCGGTAGGCTTACCCGGCGGATCCGGGTGTGCGATAAGGATTCCGTATAGGTTGGTACCCGCACTTCCTTATTGCGTACCTGGTAGATGTATTCATCAGCGTCGTAGCGATTGCGCTTCTCTTCCCACTTCTCCAGAATTTGCTTATTCACACCATCCAGCTGCATTCCGATGTCGTCGGCTTTACTTTGCAAAAGCGTCCTTGTGAATTCTTCGTCGCTTCCAATCAATTCCTTTGCTGTCCGCAGCGCTTGCCATTCATGTGCTAACAGACTCTGACGCGTTGCCCAGCTGTCGTAGTTCCGGTTGTTATCCGCGATCTCGCTGAGATACCTCGTGCGCGAAGGAGGGATAATGTATATTTTTTCGGGTTCTCCTGTATGCAGCTCCATATGGCTTTTGAGATCCACTTTCGTTTTCGCATGCAGGATATCCAACAAGGCTTCATACAAATGATTCGTTCCGGGATCATTAAACTGGGAAGCAATGGTACCATAAACAGGCATTGTATCCACTTCCTTGTCCCAGGCTTTGTGATTTCTCTGAAATTGCTTACGTACATCCCGGAGGGCATCCTGCGCACCGCGTTTATCAAACTTGTTGATGGCCACTAGATCTGCAAAATCCAGCATGTCGATTTTTTCCAATTGGGTTGCCGCACCATATTCGGGAGTCATTACATACAGCGACACGTCGCTGAAATCTACTATTTCCGTATCGCTTTGACCGATTCCGGAAGTTTCGAGTATGATGAGATCAAATGCCGATGCTTTCAGGATCTTCAATGCATTCAGGATATGAGGTGACAAAGCCAGATTGCTTTGCCGGGTTGCCAGAGAACGCATAAAAACCTTGCCGTGATGAAACTCCGGATGAATGGCATTCATGCGGATACGGTCCCCCAATAAGGCACCACCGGTTTTGCGCTTGGAGGGATCTACCGAGAGAATTGCAATTTTTTTATCTGCAAAATCCAAAACGAAACGCCGTACGAGCTCATCCACAAGACTGGATTTTCCGGCGCCTCCCGTTCCGGTAATGCCAAGGACCGGAATGACCTTATTGCTTTTTGCTTTTTCGAGTTCTGCGATCCATTGATCCGCCTGATCCGGAAAATTCTCAACCGCGGAAATGAGGCGGGCAACACTTCTGAAATCCGTATTCCGGGCTTCGCGGAGTTCCCCATTGAGAGAAGATCCGGTCGCGAAATCACATTGTGAAATCAGGTCATTGATCATTCCCTGCAAACCCATGCGACGTCCATCATCAGGACTATAGATCCGGGCAATACCGTACTGATGCAGTTGTTCGATTTCCGAAGGCAAAATCGTTCCGCCACCACCGCCAAAGACTTTTATATGGCTGCAACCCTTTTCCTTGAGCAGATCGAAAATATATCTGAAGAACTCGTTGTGTCCTCCCTGGTAGGATGTGATGGCAATTCCCTGCACATCCTCCTGAATTGCAGCATCCACAATCTCCAGTGCCGAACGATTGTGGCCTAAATGAATGATTTCTGCACCCGAGCTCTGCATGATTCTGCGCATGATATTGATGGCTGCGTCGTGGCCATCAAACAAGGAGGCAGCGGTCAGAATACGTATTTTGTGCTTTGGCTGGTATACTGTGCTTTCAGCGATCATAGTTGGCATTTAATTGTCAAAATTAAGGCTTCTACCTCAAAGCATGGCATGGTTGCGGTCCGTTTAAAAAACGGATTCCAAACTGGTACAATCTGTGCAATTTATGTAATTTAGTTCTCCATTTAAACAAAACACAAATACCACAAATCTTTCGCAGTGAACGGAAAGAGTCTCACATACAAGATGTTAGCAGGCCCGGGGGCAATTTTTAAAGGGCCAGGAACCGTATTCAAATTATGTTGTGTTTTATCCTTTTTGGCTTTATCGAATCCCCTTCCTGCCAAACAATGGTTGGTCTTTTACGCTAAGGAGGGTTTCTTCAATGGTGTTATAAGACAATCTTTTGGGCATATTTTTATTGGATTGGTGCAGGAAGATCCGGATCAACCAAAAAATCTGCTGGCCGGATTCTGGGGGTACTATCCAAAGGATGGAATCAAGCCTGAAGGATGGTGGGGATATATGGATGGTAGCATCCGCAATGACTGGGCTGCAGACTACCAGCATTGTTTCGCCGTTGAAATTTCAACCAGGGATTTCGATTACTGCCTGCAACAAGTCAAGGATTGGAACCATAAACCATATTCAATTAGAATGCGCAACTGCATTTCTTTTGTCCGCAATCTGGTTAAAAACATGCCCCATATCAAAGGGCCCGAAGGCTTTTATGTTTTACCTTCTGCTTATATACGGGACCTCCAGTCTGAAAACCGCAACATCATTTATAAAGGCCATTTTGAAAATTATAAAACGGTTACACATATTACCCATTACGATGGAAAGCTGGCAAAAAAATTCTTCGTTTTGGATAAATGGAAGAAATATTTTCAAAAATTTAAAAGGTCCAAAAAAAATAAAACAGCAACCGACCAGTAACCCACATTGCTAGGTTGTAAAACAGCACTTCCATTTTAAAACACCTGAGATTTTGCATCAACAGCTGAATCTTTGATTAATATTGCAAAAGATACTCAGGAGTACCGGGTGCTATCCTGGATCCCGTAAGATGCAACTTTACATTTTTCTATGAGCAACTTAGAAGCCATCCTCATTTCCCTGGTTGAAGGGCTGACAGAATTCCTTCCCGTTTCTTCAACCGGCCACATGATCTTAACCTCCGCCTGTCTTGGAATGGAACATTCAGAGTTTTTGAAAACCTTTGAAATTTCCATTCAATTGGGTGCTATCCTGGCCATTGCATGGATCTATGCACGCAGATTTATTCTGAACGGACTTATGTACCAAAAACTATTTGTAGCCTTTCTTCCAACGGCAATCATTGGCTACCTTTTTTATGGAATCATTAAACATTATCTCTTTAATCCACTTGTAGTTGCCGTAACATTGATTATCGGAGGTATCCTTTTAATTTGGTTGGACAAAAAGGTAGTTCAAAAAGAAAGTAGCTTCGAATCCCTGGAAAAAATTTCATACAGGAATGCGTTCTGGATCGGGTTGATCCAGTCTATTTCCATCATACCGGGCGTATCCAGAGCCGGAGCAAGTATCGTCGGTGGAATATTCAATGGCTTTAATAAAAAACAGGCTACCGAGTTCTCCTTTCTTCTGGCTGTGCCAACAATGGTAGCCGCCACGGGGTATGATCTTTTAAAAACTTCCGCGCAGCTGACAAACGAAGAATTCAAGCTATTGGGAATAGGAGCCCTGATCGCTTTTTGCTCTGCATGGATAGCCGTCAAAGGTCTGCTGCTGTTTGTCGATCGATATGGTTTCACCTTCTTTGGTTGGTACCGGATTATAATTGGTCTGCTCTTCCTGATTTTTATCCAGTATAAGTGGATCCCCTGAAAAATAATCGTCACCTGCATGTATGACAGCCCTCATGTAGTGAAGGCATCCATGATCCTAACTTTGAATTTTGCTTCTTTGGATTGACCAAAAATCAGTCTGTAAGAACTGTACCAAATCATGAAATTTAAATCCACAGTTTATGTGTGCGAAAATGCATCCCGAAAGTCTTATGATGTCCTACGGATATCGGCCGGAATGGTCTGAAGGCGCCATCAAAAGTCCTATCTTTCAAACTTCCACTTTTGTTTTCAAAAATGCAGAAGAGGGCAAAGCCTTTTTCGAACTGGCATATGGCTTGCGAGAACGGAAGGCAGGAGAAAAGACAGGCTTGATCTACAGCAGGATCAATAATCCGGATCTTGAGATCCTCGAAAACAGACTGACCTTATGGGATGAGGCCGAAGAATGTGCCGTGTTTGAAAGTGGTATGTCTGCGATTACTACAGTCCTGTTGGAATTTTTGCGCCCCGGTGATTTGCTACTGTATTCGACTCCGCTCTATGGTGGCAGCGATCACTTCATCAATAAAATTCTTCCTCAATTCGGAATTCATATTGCAAGCTTTAAAGTGGGTCAATGTAAAGAAGAGGCTATTGAAATCGTGAAAGCAAGTGGACATGGCAACCGTCTTGCCATGGTGTACATTGAAACACCTGCAAATCCCACAAATGATCTGATAGACATCCGTTGCAGCAAAGAAATCGCAAAGGCTTTTTCAACTAAAGACAAGGAAGTGTTGCTTGCAGTGGACAATACCTATATGGGGCCACTCTGGCAGCATCCGCTCAAACATGGAGCAGACCTGGTTCTGTATTCCGCAACAAAGTATATCGGAGGTCATAGCGATGTCATCGCAGGTGCCTGTCTCGGATCTTCGCGTCTCATAAGTCGCGTAAAAACATTGCGTACATTTCTGGGAAATATGGCCGGACCCTGGACAGGATGGCTTCTTTTGCGCAGCCTTGAAACCCTGAAAGCACGTATGGACATTCAGGCTGCCAATGCAGAAACCGTAGCTGATTATCTGTCCAGGCACCCAAAAGTTGAAAAAGTATATTACCTCGGTCTCTTAAGTCCTAAGGACGGTCTTGCATACGAAATCAAGAAAAGACAATGTCTTAGCAATGGAGGCATGATTTCATTTGACGTGAAAGGAGGCGAGGCCGAAGCTTTTCGGTTTTTGAATAAACTGAAGCTCATCAAGTTGGCAGTCAGTTTGGGCAGCACGGAAAGTCTGGCAGAACATCCGGCTACCATGACACATGCAGATGTGGATCCTGCTCACAAACAGGAATTGTCAATCACGGATAAAATGATCCGTCTTTCCATTGGCGTAGAACACGCACAAGATCTGATCCAGGATATCGAGCAGGCACTTGAGGTGGTATGATGCTGCATCCTCTGTTGCAGTGCTCATTTAACATATTGAAATAGCATATTGAATTATTTTTATGGCAAATAATGGAGATATGCATACATATGCGAAATTGATAGTCCTTCTGCTTTTTATTTTTGGAGTATTCCATGTTCTTCAGGCCCAGAAACTGAATCCACAATATGATTCCCTGCTTGCAAAGAAATACGGCGCAGACTCTTATGGTAACAAAAATTATTTCTTTGTATTGCTGAAAACCGGACCCACCATGATCGATGATAAATCGAAAGTCAACAAATTGTTTGAAGGTCATATGGCAAACATCGTCCGGCTTGCAAAGGAGGAAAAACTTATTGTGGCAGGACCTTTTGGCAAAAATGAAATGTACCGAGGGCTCTTTATTTTAAATACAGCTAAACTTGAAGAAGCCAGGGAAATGCTTTCAGGAGACCCTGCCATACAGGAAGGAATTTTGGAAGCCATTTATATTCCCTGGTATGGTTCTGCAGCGCTGCCAGCCTATTTGGAGAGTTCTTGGAAAATGGGGAAATATAGTTTTTAAACAATAAGCAAACAGTACTACATTCGCATTCAAACAGTAAAGTATTAACCTATGCAACATCACAATGTTTCCGTATTCCTTCTTTACGCAATAGTGTCCTGCCTTCTATTCAATTTCGCTTGCACGAATTTGGGATCAGGCTCTGCTGAAAAAGCAAAGCAGTCCATCCTTTCTACGGAAAAAGAATTTGAGAGAATGGCCGCAGAAAAAGGCATCGCACAGGCCTTTGAATTCTACGCCGATGAAAATGTCGTCATTTCAAGAAACGACAGCATCATCAAAGGCAAATTAGGTATCCGGAAATTTTATTCCAATCCGGTTTATTCCAAATCTACCTTGCGCTGGTCTGCAGATCATGTCGAAGTTTCTTCATCCAATGATCTGGGTTATACCTATGGCAAATATGTATTTACGGTAAAAGACACGGGCACCCAATTCAAACAATTCAAAGGCCTGTTCCATACCGTATGGAGAAAACAAAAAGACGGAAGTTGGAGATTCGTGTATGACTGATCATCTACCTTGTCCATAGTATTGCATCATCAATACCGTGCTCCCTGAATGGCCAGGGAAAATCCTCTCTTTAGCAGGTTCTCTCGTGCTTCTTCAGACCACATCAATGGATTGGTGTGATTGAAATGTATAAAGTGAATTTTATTTTGAAGCTTGGGACTACTGTTTTTTAAAAGTTCCATCGTCTCTTCCACAAGAGGATGCGGAATTTCTTCCATTTTCCGGTATGGCAATTCAGAAGCGGATAAAAAAGTGCCATCAATAAAAGCAATATCTGCATGGCTCAACGCTTCAGGTAGACTCTTGTTCCAGCTTGCCCACTTGTTGATATCCGGAATAAATAATGCGCTGCGTTCTCCCATCTGGATCTTAAATCCTGCTGTTTCTGAATATTCATCGCGATGAGGTACTGTAAATGATTCAAATGAAAATTCAGAACCTAATGAAATGCTGCGCCCCTCCTGAATCTCCTCCAGCTCGATGTTCCCCAATTCTACCAGCTGACTCCAGGGGCCGTTGGTCTCCAGATACTTTTTCATTCTGGGCATCGCATACACCTTGATTCCCGGTGCACTCAGGGCTTCGCGACCCAAATACATCAGCCCCGTGTAATGACCCATATGTGCATGACTTAACACAATACCCTCAGGCAGGTAAGGATAATTTCCAGAAGTAAGAGTATTGAAATAATCCAGCTGCTTGCCGATATCGGGCGTTGCCTCAAACAGCCACCATTTTCTGTTGAAGGAGTCGACCAATGCAATGCTGCATACGAATACCGGATCCGCTGGTTTTTTCCAGGCCCGGGCGCAACAATTTCTCATACAGCCTATATGCGGATAACCTCCATCCTGAGCAACACCCAAAACAAGAAGATAAGATTGCTGTGCAAAGGTATTATGCATACTCCCTAACAGGGCAAAATAAAAGACATGCCACAGAGCGATCGAACGCAATCGCATTCCAGGTTTACTAGGTGTTGTTACTCTGCAAAATTCTATTACGTGTTGCAACATTTTATTAAGTACTTTAGTACTATTTACAATTTCCAGTATACGCATTTATATCAATTCCTTAAGCTTCTTTTTGAGCAAATTCATTTCATCCCTGTGCGACGCAGCCTGTATAAAATCAAGGTCTTTTGCTGCAGCCTTCATCTTAATTTCCGTTTCTGCAATCAATTGTTCCAATTGACTTCGGTTCATAAATGCGACCAGGGGATCTGCAGCAATGCTGGCCTCCTCTCTTTCGACATAAGCTCTGCTCTCCTTGCCTCTCATATCCAATATCGAACTTTTCTGCATGATTTCTTCCTTGGTTTTACTCAAGGTGCGGGGAATGATTCCATGCTCTTCATTGTAAGCCATCTGCTTTGTCCTTCTCCGCAAGGTTTCGTCCATGGTCCGCCGCATGGAATCCGTAATTTTATCCGCATAAAATATGACCAGACCATTTGCGTTTCGGGCTGCACGGCCCGCAGTTTGAGTTAACGAACGATCGTTACGCAAAAATCCTTCCTTGTCGGCATCCAGAATGGCGACCAAGGAAACTTCCGGTAAATCAAGACCTTCCCGCAGCAAATTCACGCCAACGAGCACATCAAAATCTCCCATGCGCAAATCCCTCAGGATCTCGACACGTTCCATGGTGTCGATTTCGGAATGAATGTATTTACAAAGGATCTGCAATCCCTGCATGTATTTACTCAGTTCTTCAGCCATCCGCTTTGTGAGGGTGGTTACTAACACTCGTTCACCAGCTTCTTTTCGCTTGCGGATTTCTTCAAGCAAATCGTCAATCTGGTTCAGGCTTGGACGCACCTCGATAGGCGGGTCCAGTAAGCCGGTAGGCCGCACAACCTGCTCCACAAACTCACCTTCGGTTTGAGAAAGTTCATAGTCACCTGGTGTAGCACTTACAAAAACCACCTGGTTGATTTGTTGCTCAAATTCCTCAAAACTCAAGGGCCTGTTGTCCAATGCTGACGGAAGACGAAAGCCAAAATTTACCAGGTTCTGCTTGCGGGCGCGATCACCTCCCCACATGCCACGAATTTGAGGAATCGTCACATGGCTTTCATCGACCACCATAAGGTAGTCATCCGGAAAATAATCCAGCAGGCAGAAGGGCCGGGTTCCCGGATTTCTGCCATCGAAAAACCGGGAGTAATTTTCGATGCCACTACAGTATCCCAATTCGCGAATCATCTCCAGGTCAAATTGCGTCCGTTCCACAATGCGCTTTGCTTCAAGATATTTACGCTCGGATTCAAAATATTTTCGCTGCCCTTCCAGTTCGTCTTCGATGGAATAAATGATTTGCTTGAGTCTGTCTTTTGGGGCTACATACAGATTCGCCGGAAAGATCGCTGCAAAATCCATACTCGTAATCCGCTTTCCACTGCTTAATTCAATCTGGTCGATCTCTTCAATTTCGTCACCAAAAAAATGGATCCGGAGTCCATAATCTGCATACGGTAAATAAATGTCCACCGTGTCGCCCTTTACCCGGAATTCTCCCCTTTCTAAAACGGATTCTGTGCGGCTGTAAAGACTGTCTACCAGTTTATACAAAAAGGTATTCCGGGGCAGCGTCTGACCCTTTTGCAATCGTATAATTCCGGTTTTATAATCTTCGGGATTACCCATACCAAAAATACATGATACGGTTGCGACAATAATGATGTCCCTGCGGCCGGATAGCAGATTCGAAGTTGCCTTGAGTCTCAGCTTATCCACCTCTTCATTGATTTGCAAATCCTTCTCAATAAAAGTATCGGTAACAGAAATGTACGCTTCCGGCTGGTAGTAGTCGTAATAGGAAACAAAGTACTCCACAGCATTATCCGGAAAAAATTCTTTGAATTCACCGTACAATTGTGCAGTCAAGGTTTTGTTATGTGTCAGCACAAGCGTTGGCCGGTTGATTTGGGAAATGACATTCGCCATGGTAAAGGTCTTGCCGGAACCTGTAACACCCAGCAGAACCTGTGCGCGTTCCCGTTTGTTTATGCCATCAACCAATAATTTAATAGCTTGCGGCTGGTCGCCCGTAGGCTGATACGTCGAGCTGAGAATAAAATCCATAAAACAACAAAGATACTTGTATAATGTCCGATCCGATCTTAAATCTTCACTACAAACAACAGGGGGAGGGCCCGGGTTTGGTAATCCTCCATGGATTGTTTGGAAGTTTGGACAATTGGCAAAGCATCAGCCGGCAACTCTCAGACCGATTCTCCATATATTCCCTGGATTTGAGAAATCATGGCAAATCACCCCATTCAGAACTGTTCAATTACGAAATCATGGCTGCCGATGTGGCTGCATTCATCGAACACCACCATTTGTATCCTGTGAATCTGATCGGTCACAGTATGGGAGGCAAGGTGTTGCTGCAGTTGCTCAAAGAGCACAACAGACTCATTCGCAAAGGTATGGTACTCGACATTGCCCCCAGAGCTTACCCGGAAGTACACAGCCAGATTTTTCATGCCATGCTCGACCTGGATCTTAAAAAATGTAAAAGCCGGAATGATCTGGATCAGAACCTGAGTTCTGAAATTGAAGACCCCCGGGTGCGGCAATTCATTCTCAAAAATGTAGACCGAAACCTGAAAGGTGAATTTGAGTGGAAACTAAATCTGAATTCAATACATGCTAATTACATGCACATTTCCGCTGCAATTCATTTTGAAATGCCCTCCACCTCGGATATCGCTTTTGTACGTGGATCCGAATCCTCTTACATCAAAGACACAGATCAAAAAACGATACTCGAAACGTTTCCCAAAGCTCAGTTTTATACCATTGAGAATGCAGGTCACTGGATCCATGCAGACCAGGCTGAACAATTGATGAAACTGATCTGTTCTTATTTTGCATGAATGAAAACCGGAATGTATGGGTTCACTCAGTTATGAACAACTGTTCGTATGAATAAGGGTTCGGGATGCAGTTGTGCTTTTTAATTTATTAACATTACACAATTTTACAAACAATGGATCTCAAAAATGCTAAAGTACTGGTCACCGGAGGGAGTCAGGGAATCGGCTACGAAACTGCCAAAATGCTTGTTGAAAAAGGTGCTTCGGTGGTCATATGCGGCCGCGATGGAGCCAAACTTAAAAAAGCGATCGGGGAGACCGGTGCCCTCGGTCTGGAGGCAGACATCAGCAATGAGCAAGAAGTCATTGCCCTGATCCCAAAAGTCATTGAGCTCCTGGGAGGATATAATGTGCTTATCAACAATGCAGGATATGGATATTTCAGTTCGCTCGAGCAGTTGAATCTCGAAGCATTCCGCAAACTATTGGATACAAATTTATTAGGCGCAGCCGCTTGCGCAAGGGAATCAGCGAAGTATTTCATCCCTCAGAAATACGGCAACATCATCAATGTTGCTTCCACAGCTGCCAGATCCGGTTTTGCAATGGGAAGCGCCTACTGTGCTTCAAAATTTGCACTCACCGCATTAACAGAATGCTGGAGAGCTGAACTGAGAACACACAATATCCGCGTTATGCAAATCAATCCAAGTGAAGTCCAGACGCAGTTTGTTGTCAACAGTGGCCGTGAAGCACGTGCGTTTAACTCTACCAAATTGCAGGCTTCTGAGATTGCCCACAGTATTGTCAGCATGCTTGAAATGGAGGACCGGGGTTTTATCACGGAGTTAACCGTATTTGCAACGAATCCACAATAAGCGTTTGTGCAGGCAAAAAAATCATTTGGTCAACACTTTCTCCACAACAATGGGATCCTTGAGAAGATTTGCAGGCTGGTGGAGGCACAGGGCATCCAAAATATTCTGGAAATAGGGCCTGGAAAAGCTGCACTTACCCAACATTTACTCAAATTAGATCGCAGGCTCCTGGCAATTGAAGCAGATCAGGACATGCAGAATTTTCTGTTACAACATCACATCCTTACTGCAGATCAACTGATTTGCGGGGATGTGCTGAAACAAGATTTTACAAAAATCTTTGGTGGCGAGGCTTTTCTTCTTTGTGGTAATTTTCCATATAACATTTCATCGCAGATCGTATTTCAAACACTTCAGCATACGGACCGCATACCCGCTATGATTGGAATGTTCCAAAAAGAAGTGGCCATGCGCATTGTTTCAAATTGCGGCACAAAAGATTATGGAATCCTGAGTGTATTAACCCAGTTGATGTACAACACAAAAAAATGTTTTGACGTCCCTCCGGAAGCATTTACGCCTGCACCTAAAGTAATGTCTTCTGTAGTAGAATTGAAGCGGCGTGAAGACTTTCTGGATGTACGAACATTTGACCGCGTCCGGAAATTGGTCAAAAACGCTTTTCAATACCGCCGCAAGACGTTGCGAAATAATTTAAAAAATGTAGTACAGGATCCTCTTATTTTAAGCGATCCGTATTTTGATCAACGCGCTGAACAACTGAGTCCCTCACAATTTCTGGAACTCAGCAGGAGATTATGGCCCTCCTGAAAATATGAATACAGTCGCAACACAATTTGAGCATTTCCACGCCTAAAGACGGAAACTGAATTTTTTTCGCATTAGGAACGCACATTGGGTGTTTAACTAAACGTGGCTCATTTCACCGGCAGGTCTCCAACGATCATATTGAAGGCAGCACTTCCGGGATTTGTGATTCGGAACCCGAATGGTTTTCCCTTGTATACGAAATGTGTAGCAGCAGATCCGGTATGGCCATTTGCCTGAATTGTGAATTCGAGCTCCGATAAAAGTTCTCCATCGTATTTTAGAACGGGATATTCCAATTGAATGCCCTTTTCTGCAACGAGTTGCTTTATGGAATCAAGTAAAGTCCTCGGCATTTTCCTGCCAAATTGAACTTCGACAAGCGCATCGGTAATTTGAATTTTGTGCGCCTTCGGTTGAGGAAAGCATGCAGAAAAAATAAATAAAATCAAAACGAAAATTCTCATGTTGAATTCTTTACATGAATATACGAAAAAGAACAACATGCATTGTCTTTGCGCTTTAAAACCGCTAATAAAAGAGCTGACTTATGATCAGGAAAGTCGCTGTTTAACTTCGGTAATTTCGTAGGCTTCGATAATGTCTCCAACCTTGATGTCGTTGAAATTCTTAATCGAAAGACCACATTCCATGTTTTCCTTCACTTCCTTTACATCATCTTTAAATCGCTTGAGTGAGGCGATTTCGGCAGTAGCTCCTTCCTTGTTGGGATAGATTACGATGCCATCGCGGATGAGGCGTATCGGATTGTTCCGTGCCACTTTTCCATCGATAACCATACAGCCTGCAACGGTACCAATTTTTGAAACTTTGAACACTTCGCGGATTTCGATCTGTCCGACAATTTTTTCTTCCTTCGTGGGTTCGAGCATCCCTTCCATGGCCATTTTAATTTCATCAATGGCTTCATAGATGATGGAATATAATTTGATTTGGACGCCTTCTTTTTCAGCCAGCTGACGTGCACTGGGCGATGGACGTACCTGGAATCCGATGACGATCGCATCAGAAGCAGATGCCAAAAGAACATCCGATTCTGCAATGGGTCCAACTGCCTTATGAATGACGCTGACCTGAATTTTTTCAACAGAAAGTTTGATCAGCGAATCGGACAATGCTTCCACAGAACCATCCACGTCTCCCTTCACGATGAGTTTCAATTCTTTGAAATCTCCGAGTGCCAAACGGCGTCCGATTTCATCGAGTGATATCCTTTTCGCAGCTCGTGTAGCCTGCTCCCGGTTGATTTGTGCTCTGCGGCCTGCAATCAATCTTGCTTCGCCTTCATCTTCCATCACTTTGAATTTCTCACCGGCGGTAGGTGCCCCGGGTAATCCCAAAACCAATACGGGTGTTGCAGGAC
Source organism: uncultured Saprospiraceae bacterium (assembly GCA_964507535.1). Classification (GTDB taxonomy): domain Bacteria; phylum Bacteroidota; class Bacteroidia; order Chitinophagales; family Saprospiraceae; genus Vicinibacter. Next base: position 73,624 of record CAZDQG010000013.1, on the reverse strand, counting down.
CTGCCTCTGTTAATTTCTTTGCCCGTTCATTAAACATGGCTTTTACCTTTCCGGCATGCTCACCTGCGAGAATAAAATCTCCGTTATGCAAGGTGCCGTTTTGAACCAACAGTTTGGTCACATAACCGCGCCCTTTATCCAGGGAAGCTTCGATTACTGTTCCTGATGCACTTCGTTTCGGATTCGCTTTAAGGTTCAGCACTTCCGCTTCAAGCAGGATTTTTTCCAGCAGGACATCGATGCCCATACCGGATTTTGCTGAAATGTCTTGCGACTGATATTTACCACCCCATTCTTCAATGAGGAGATTCATCTGTGAAAGTTCATTCTTAATCCGGTCTGGATCTGCACCAGCCTTATCGACTTTGTTTATTGCAAAAACCATAGGCACACCGGCTGCCTGCGCATGTGAGATGGCCTCTTTTGTTTGAGGCATCACATGGTCGTCTGCAGCTATGATGATCACGGCAATATCCGTGACCTTTGCACCCCTGGCACGCATGGCCGTAAATGCTTCATGACCTGGCGTATCAAGAAAAGTAATTGGCTTATGTTCTGGCCCGACAAATACTTCGTAGGCTCCAATATGCTGTGTAATACCTCCAGCTTCACCGGATGCAACACTTGTTTTTCGGATAAAGTCGAGTAAGGAAGTCTTACCGTGATCTACGTGTCCCATTACCGTTACTATCGGAGCACGGGGGATCAGGTCCTCTTCATTTTCTTCGATTTCTTCTTCTTCCTCCAGATCTGTTTCTTCCGCAGAAATAAACTCTACCTTATTTCCAAACTCCTCAGCAAGGATTTCGATAACTTCAGCATCAAGCCTTTGGTTGATGGATACAATGATACCCATGTTCATGCAGGTCGTAATGATGCTCGTGACCGGCACATTAAATAAACTTGCCAGTTCAGAAACGGTTACAAATTCTGTTAATTGTATTGCTGCATGATCCTCTACAGATTGACGCGCCACTTCCTTTTCCCGCATCTCCTCGCGCTTGTCTCTTCTGATTTTTTGGCGACGATGTTTTGTTCCCTGATTCAATCTGGCCAGGGTTGCTTTAATCTGGTCTTCAATTTCCTTTTGAGAAACTTCCTTTACAACTTCTTCTCTCTTACGAACACCTGTACGGTTGCGGTCATCCTGAGGGTAATCCGTTGTATTTACTTTTTTGCGCTTGCGCTTGCGCTTTTTCTTGTCCGCTTCCGATTCCGGAGTGGACGTTCCCCCCGTGGAGGGTGCAGGCGTAGCCTTCTTTGGTTCTTCCTTTTTCCGTGTTGGTTCCTTGAATTTATTTGTATCTATTTTTCCAAGGATTTTCAAACCCTGCAATTGAGGAGCTTCAATTCTGGTAATTTCCTCGGGCGTTGGAACCTCAGGAATCGGGGCCGGTTCAACAGGAACTTCAACTGCCGCTTCCTCTTTTTTCTTCTTCTTTGTTTTCGGCTCTGGTTTTTCAAGGTCTATTTTACCAACAACCGTTAGTTTTGGTTTCAGATCCTCTTCGACTTTTGCAGCGATGATCTCTTCTGCCTTTGTTTCCGTTTTAACGGCAGGAGGTGGCGGCGGAGGTGGCTCCGGCGTTTCACCAAATAGATTGATATTTACTTTTGGTTTCTCCTTGACAGGTGCAGCGGTAGCCGCTTTATGAAGCTGATCCGCCTGCTCCTTTTCCTGAATAAAACCCTGGAATTCTTTAAGCAATACCGCGTACATCTCATCGGTAACCTTTGCTGTAGGCTTATTATCGATCTCGAACCCCTTATTATGAAGGGTCTCGACCAGTGTACTCAGGCCTACATTAAACTCCGTCGCTACTTTGACTAATAATTTCATTCGCTTTTATTAACTGGATATTGCTTTTTCCCTTCTTCTCCCCTTAATCCTTAAATTCCTCTTCCAGAATCCGAAGCACATCCATCACGGTTTCTTCTTCAAGGTCTGTACGGCGCACCAATTCATCTACACTTAAATTTAAAACACTGCGCGCAGTATCACATCCGATTTTCTTGAAGGCATCGATAACCCACTCTTCAATTTCATCGGTGAATTCGTCCAGATCCACATCGTCAATTTCACCTTCCTCCTGATCTCGGTACACATCAATTTCATAGCCCGTAAGCTTGGATGCCAATTTTATGTTGGCTCCTCCCTTCCCAATGGCTAGTGACAACTGATCTGCTTTCAAAAACACACTGGCCTTTTTGTTTTGTTCGTCAATTTCTATGGAACTTATTTTGGCAGGTGTAAGTGCACGCTGTATGTACAGATTTAAATTATTGGTAAAATTTACAATATCAATATTTTCATTTCTCAATTCGCGAACAATACCATGGATACGGCTTCCTTTCATCCCTACACAGGCTCCAACCGGATCAATCCGGTCATCAAAGGATTCAACTGCAACTTTTGCCCTTTCACCGGGAATGCGCACAATTTTGCGTATCTGAATCAAGCCATCCTCAATTTCGGGAACTTCCTGTTCCATGAGACGCTGCAGGAAACTCGGGTCTGTACGCGATAAGGTGATGGAAGGTTGGTTGTTGCGAAGCTCCACTTTTTTAATGACGGCACGAACGATATCTCCTTTACGGAAATGATCGCCACGGATGGTCTCTGTTTTTGGCAAAAGCAATTCGTTGCTGGTTGCATCATCGATAATCAGGAATTCCTTTTTCAATACCTGGTTGATCTCGCCGATAACCAATTCACCCTCGCGCTCGCTATACCTGCGGTACACATCATCCTTCTCCAACTCCATTACACGGGAAACCAATGTCTGGCGTGCAGCCATGATGGCACGGCGACCGAAATCGTCGAGCTCCAATTGTTCATAACACTCCAGGCCAACCTCGTAGTCTTCGTCAATGGCCAATGCCTCAGAAATAGCAATTTCCTTGAGGTCATCGGTCACTTCACCATCTGGCACGATCTTACGGATCCTCCAGATTTCAAGGTCCCCTTTCTGCGTATTGACGATAACGTTAAAGTTTTCATCAGAACCGTATTTTTTGCGAATGAGGCTACGGAAGACGTCTTCCAACACCCTCATCATCGTAGGCCGGTCAATGTTTTTTCCCGCCTTAAACTCCGCAAAAGTTTCTACAAGTTTCATTTCCTTATATTTTGATAACAATTCGTGCTTCAGCTATGGCCCCATAGGGCACCTGTGTTTCAATCTGTTCTTTGATTTTCTTTTTTCCTTCTTTGCGAATTTCCTCCCGTCCAAGGGTCAGCTGCGCATCATCCGCATCCAGAATCTTTCCCTCACAAGTACTTCCATCCGTTAGTTTTAATTGCAAATCACGTCCGATATTTTTTACGTATTGCCGGGGAAATTGCAAGGGCCTCGTAAGTCCCGGGGAGGAAACTTCCAAAACATAATCGGTTCCAAACCAGCCTTTTTCGTCAAAAATCGCTTCGAGATAGCGGCTCAATTTCTGGCATTTGCCAAAATTCATACCGCTGTCACTGTCTACGAAAATCCGAATCAGCTTCTGATGTTGCTCGAGCTCAACCAGATAGCAATCCTGGAATGCTTCTTCCTTGAATTTCTCTGCCAGCAGATTCGCAATTTCTTCCGTATACATGTTTGTCCGTTACCAAACAAAAAGAGGGAACTTTTGTCCCCTCCTCTGAAAGTCACGCAAAGGTATGAAATTTCGGCTTGATTTCCAAGTTCTCACGCCTTCTCCTGCCTTTAAACATTAATTATGGAACCCGTGTTTCCTTATCTTTGGCCCTCTATGATTCCGGAAACTCAGGTACAGGATTTGTTGAACCGCGCTCTTCAGCTCGAAATGCTCACCGCTGAAGAAGGTCTCCTCCTGTTCCAAAAGGCTCCCCTGGCTCTTTTGATGAATACAGCCCATACTTTGCGACGTCATCATAAACCAGACAACAAAGTCAGCTGGATCATCGACCGGAATTCCAATACCACCAATGTCTGCGTAGCCAACTGTAAATTTTGCAACTTCTATCGCCCACCGGGGCACAAAGAGGTCTATATCACTCAAATCGAGGACTACAAAATCAAAATTGACGAGCTGTTCAAACTCGGCGGCAGGCAATTGCTTTTACAAGGGGGTCACCACCCCGAACTGGGATTGGATTACTATTGCAAGCTCTTCAGAGAACTCAAAGAGCTTTATCCTGAATTGAAGCTGCACGCACTTGGCCCTCCGGAAGTAGCCCATATCACCAAATTGGAAAAATCCACGCACACAGAAGTTCTTGCTGCATTGCGGGAGGCCGGATTGGATTCCCTGCCCGGTGCGGGTGCGGAAATCCTTTCTGACCGGGTTCGAAGACTTGTCAGCAAAGGCAAATGCGGAAGCCAGGAGTGGCTGGATATCATGAGAGCAGCGCATCAGCTAAGGATTACAAGCTCCGCAACCATGATGTTCGGACATGTGGAAACCCTTATGGAACGCATGGAGCATCTTGTGGCACTGCGCGATGTGCAAAGTGAAAAACCTGCAGACGCCAAAGGCTTCCTCGCCTTTATTCCCTGGCCATTCCAGGACGAAGGAACCATGCTCAAACGACTGAACAGGGCCTACAACGCCTGCACCGCAGAAGAATACATCCGCATGATTGCCATTTCGCGCATCATGTTGCCAAATATCCCGAATATCCAGGCTTCCTGGCTCACTGTGGGCAAACAGACGGCCCAAATTTGCCTGTATGCAGGCGCAAATGATTTCGGAAGCATCATGATTGAAGAAAATGTAGTATCGGCCGCCGGAGCTTCATTTCGCTTTACTGCTTCCGGCATCCAAAAAGCCATCCGAGAAGCTGGTTTCGAACCACAATTGCGCAACCAGGAATACGACTGGATCGAAGTTCCGGATTCCATCCAGGATCAGGTTCTGGATCCCCTTCACGTACAAATCGATTCGTAACGGTGTTTGAACTCTTTGATCAAATTGAAGAAAGCGCCAACTTCCTTGAAAAGAAATTGGGTAAGGTCACCAATCATGCGCTTATTTTGGGAACAGGACTGGGAAATTTACCGGACAGGATTCGCATCCTGAAAGACTTCTCCTACAAGTTGATTCCGCATTTCATGCCGTCAACCGTCGAAGGCCACGCGGGCAAACTGTTGCTTGCAGAATGGAAATCCAAACCCATACTTCTGCTTTCAGGTCGTTTGCACTATTACGAGGGATACACCACTCAGGAAGTCACATTTCCAATACGCGTACTCAAACAATTGGGTATCCAAAATCTTTGGATCACGAACGCCAGTGGAACTGTAAATCCAGCATTTCAGGCGGGAGACATCGTTTTCGTGGAAGACCACATCAACTTCCATCCGCAAAATCCCCTTCGTGGCATATATGACCCCCGAATGGGTGACCGGTTTCCAGATATGTCGGAAGTCTACAACAGAGACTTTCTACGTAAGGCAGAGGAAAGTTGCAAAGCCTTAAACATCCCATTCCGGAAAGGCATTTACTTTGGACTCCAGGGCCCGAGCCTGGAAACACCGGCTGAATACCGGATGATTCGGATGCTGGGAGCGGACATCGTCGGCATGTCCACAGTACCTGAGGTCATCGTTGCCCATCAAAGTAAAATGAACATAATGGCTGCCTCCGTCGTGACAAATTCTACGCCCGATCAGGCCGGATTTAAAACAACTACCATTGAATCTGTATTGAAGGTCATTCATGAATCTTCAGGCCGTTTGTTTGACGTGCTCGAGCATATGCTCGGGTAAAAAGCCTTCCTCCGCTTAGCGGATTTCCTAAAGTGCGATTCTGTCAAACAAAATCAAATCCGTACCAGGTGGCTCCAGGCCGCTATCTCGGATCACCTTGGCAATTTGCCCCCTGTGGTAGGCATAATGGTGGGATACATGGCTCATGATGGATTCTACGGTGCATTCATACGGATGACCATCCAGGGCCTTATACCGAATGAGCTGATTGCCTTCAAAATGCTCCAATACAAAGTCCAGTTCTGTTTTATTTTTCAGAACCAGATTGCGCAGCTCATCTTCGTCAAGAATAGACCAAAAGACATAATCAAAGCTTTTTCCATGTATCCTGCGCTGCCACACATGCTGCGTCATCAGGATATGGGAAAACATCTTGTAGACATACTCCGGGAGGCCTGATTTCAATGGATACAGGACGTTCATCATGCGGGCATTGGCCTTGTCATGATATTCAAACAGATGCAAAAAATAGCTTTTAAAATCCATCATGAAGCTGATTTAATTCAGGTGAATGCTCTTGTAAAGGTAAACGATCCGCTCCTGCTTAAACAATACCTCCAAATTTGCATTTAAAAACTGCTGAACCACTGTTAACGGGTTCCCCTTAAATTTGAGTCCAAATATGGAATACCAAGACCACATTACCGACCTGGATCATATCCACGTTGTCGGAGCCTCAGAACATAATCTGAAACACATTTCGCTGAAGATCCCCCGCAATCAAATGGTGGTGATCACAGGCATTTCCGGTAGTGGTAAATCTTCACTTGCATTCGACACCATTTACGCAGAAGGGCAACGTCGGTATATGGAGACTTTTTCCAATTATGCCCGCCAGTTCATCGGTCATATCGAAAGACCTGAAGTTGAAAAAATTGATGGCTTGAGCCCCGTTATTTCCATTGAGCAAAAAACTACCGGATGGAATCCACGATCTACTGTGGGCACCATCACCGAAATTTATGACCTCTTCCGCTTGTTGTATGCCCGTGCCGCTGATGCCTATTCCCATGTTAGCGGAAAAAAAATGGTCCGGTATACCGAAGATCAAATGCTTGAACTGATTCAAAATCAATTCAAGGGCAAACATGTTTCAATCCTTGCTCCGGTCGTAAGATCGCGTAAAGGTCACTACCGGGAACTCTTTGATCAGGTTCGCAAACAGGGTTTTAACAAGGTGCGCATTGATGGTGAACTCACCGAACTGAAACCCGGAATGCAGGTGGATCGCTTTAAAATCCACGATATCGAAGTACTCATCGACCGTATTCAATTGGGACCCGGTAAAGAAGAACGATTGATCTACAGTCTGCAAACTGCACTGAAAGTAGGTCAGGATGTTTTGTTTATATTGCTTCAGGAGGAAAATAAATTGTTTCCATACAGCAAACGGTTGATGGATGCAGAATCCGGATTGTCATACGATGAACCATCTCCCAATACCTTTTCCTTTAATTCACCATATGGGGCTTGCCCTTCCTGCAAAGGCATTGGATCGGTCCATGAAGTGGACTTGAAATTGGTGATGCCGGATCCTGAAAAATCCATACAGGAAGGCGGCCTGGTGCCTATGGGTGAAGTACGTGAAAATTATATGTTCCGTCAGCTGAAGCAAATAGCAGACCGGCATAAGTTCAGTTTTTCAACTCCGGTAAAAAAAATTCCTAAAAAGGCATTGGACACGATCTTGCATGGCGGTGACGACAGCTATCCCAATCCAAATCCAAACGGGTGGTTTGAGGACAGTTTCCACCTGGCCCATGAGGGTCTGGTCAATATGCTCAAGCGCTGGTACAGGGACAGTAGCTCGGAAAAGATCCGGCAATTTGCCGAAGATTTCATGATTATCACCGATTGCCCCGATTGCGGAGGAAGCCGTCTGAAAAAGGAAAGTCTGTTTTTCAAAATCGATGAAAAAAATATTTCGGAGCTTGCCAATATGGATATTGCGGAGCTCTATGACTGGCTTGACAATGTGGAGGCACGTCTGAGCGAGAAGCAACGTCGCATTGCGAAAGACATCCTTAAAGAAATCCGCGCCCGGGTTGGGTTCCTGATGTATGTTGGCTTGGACTATTTAACCCTTCACCGCAGTGCCATCAGCCTTAGTGGTGGTGAATCCCAACGCACCCGCCTGGCAACTCAGATAGGCTCGCAATTAACGGGAATTACCTACATTTTAGATGAGCCTTCCATCGGACTCCACCAAAGAGATAACCACAGACTTATTAAGTCTTTGCGCGAGCTTGCCGGCGTGGGCAACACGGTAATGGTCGTGGAACATGATAAAGACATCATGCTTGCTTCTGATTACATTATTGATTTAGGTCCTGGCGCTGGTGTCCACGGAGGCGCCATAGTAGCAGAAGGAACTCCAAAAGTTTTTCTTAAAAAGAAATCACTGACTGCAGAATACCTTTCTGGTAGAAAACACATCGAAATCCCAGAAAAAAGGCGAAGAGGCATCGGAAAATACATCGTTCTGCACGGTGCCAGAGGGCATAATCTGAAAAACCTCAGCATCAAATTTCCATTGGGATGCTTCATATGTGTGACCGGTGTATCAGGAAGTGGTAAGTCCAGCCTGATCAATGAAACCTTGTACCCTATTCTCAGGGCGCATTTTTACAACAGTCTTCAACGCCCTCTTCCATACGACGAAATCGAAGGACTCGAACATCTCGACAAGGTTATTGAAATCGACCAGGATCCGATAGGCAGAACTCCTCGCTCCAATCCTGCTACCTATACGGGTGTATTCACGGAGATCCGAAATTTATTTTCAGGTCTTCCGGAATCAAAAATCAGGGGATACAAACCGGGGAGATTTTCATTTAATGTAAAAGGAGGACGATGTGAAACCTGCGAAGGTGCTGGCCTGAAAGTAATCGAAATGAATTTCCTGCCAGATGTCCATGTGCACTGTGAAACTTGCAATGGGAAAAGGTATAATCGCGAAACTTTGGAGATCCTCTACAAAGGAAAGTCCATTGGGGATGTCCTTGAGATGACCGTAGAAGATGCGACGACTTTTTTTGAAAACATTCCGGCAATATACCGCAAACTCAAAACACTCAACGACGTAGGGCTCAGCTACATCACACTTGGTCAGCAGGCAACCACATTGTCCGGAGGTGAGGCACAACGCGTCAAACTAGCTGAAGAACTATCCAAAAAAGATACCGGCCAGACATTATACATTCTCGACGAACCAACAACGGGTTTGCATTTTGAGGACATTCAACATTTGCTTTTCATGTTACAAAAACTGGTCGATCGAGGTAATACGGTGATGGTCATTGAACACAATCTCGACGTAATCAAAGTAGCGGACGTCGTATTGGACCTTGGCCCCGAAGGTGGTAAAAACGGAGGTGAGATCGTAGGCTATGGCACTCCGGAACAAATCACCACGGTGGCTCGCAGTTTTACCGGTCAGTATTTGAAGAAGGAGTTGGGAAAATAAGTGTAACAGGATGGATGCCTGTGTGGGCCTTCGTGCATCATTTCAAAAGCACTTTCATTGCAGTTATCTGGTTATCGTGTTGGATTTCGAGCAGTATGCCATGGCCTTGACCGCAGGCTTCCAGGGACAAGGGTAATACAGGTGCGTCCCAACATTTTATAAATGCACCGTCCAAACCAAAAGCACGTATGCTGCGAACAACCGTCTCAGGTCGTTCTGAATGGAGCATTCCGGTAGAAGGCTGAAAATAAAAACCATTTTTATTCACTTTTATCTGTTTAACAGCAGAATATTTCCGCAGTTCTCCTTCTTTCCATCGCATCCGGTAATAATAATTTCCTGCATGCTCCAGCTTATCCTCGAAACTACCATTTGTTAGCTTACCGGTCCAATGTGCCATATCTTCAAAGACTCCGTTTCCGATTGCCCTTTGCAGATTTATTTCATCCATACAACTGTTCGCATTTCCATCCCATTGAATATGGGCCACATCTCCGGTTTGAGCAATGTCCCAATTCATGGCGCAAAGTGCCAGCTGAAAATCCAGGAACAAGACAAATAAGCCATTTTGAATATCCGAGGCCAAAATAGTTCCGGATGGCAGAAATGGATATACACCCCAGGCTCCGGCATAGTTTTGACTATAGTCTACATTGGATGGCTCCGTATCGTAATACGCAATGATAAAGGGATTGCGCGGATCTGCACAGTTGAAAACAACCACACCATCGTGATAATAACTGACGTAGGCATAATCCCCTTTGAAATAGGGATTGTGCGGAATACTTGCCGTGTCGCGTGGAGCTTCCAAAGCAGAACGAAACAATCTGATGATATCGGGATTTGAGGGATCGCTGACATCTACCATTTTGAGACTGGTGTTGTGGGTTTCATCAGCCCACACCAGATAACGCCCATCTTTATGCAGCCAACTGCTGTGATTGTATCCTTGCTGACTGTAACTGGTGATGGATCCCAATTCTGTAAAATCACCATTGCCCTCTATTTTATAAATGTAAAATCCATTGTATCCATGTGAACAATAGGCCGTGTCATTCCGCACAAAAAGATCATGCATATAGTTCCCCGGCAAGTCGATTTTTTTGATCAAAACGGGATGACCGGGATCAGGTTGCAAATTCAACATGATGAGATCCACAGGGCCCGCACTATCGCGTGCACCTGCCAGATATAAATGGGCAGTGGCCGTATCCACGAACAGCATATGGGATTTTAAAAAAATGCTTTGATCCCTCCTGATCACTTTAATCGAATCCGGAGACCCTTTCAAATCGATTACCGTGAGCCCTTCATTTACCGCGTCTGTGATGGCATAGAGATAATGCCCGTAGGTTTTGAACTCCCTCCAGATGGTTGAAAATGCCCCTTTAAAGCTGAAGACCCTGCGTATCTGAAAAGGATTGGTTACCTCATATATCCAGATGCTGTCAAGCGTACCAATGATTGCAATTTCACGTCCATCGGGATACGCATACCCCCATACATCGTTATAGGCTACACCACTTTGCTGCGGCAACTGGTCGTCATCGTAACGGGATGCCAATGCCATGTTGAGTGATTTCTGAGATTCCAGTTGCAGATGAGCAACAAGGAAGAAAAGTCCTAAAATGTGTACCTTTCCCATATATTGGGCTATCCTGTAAATATACCAAAAAAATCATACCATGAAGGCCAGAGAGATCCTGCGTAAAGATCCAAAAATGGCACACCTGATTTCGTCGGTGCCTGCAGAGGCATTGCACGTACCTGGCCAAAAATCGGACCTCAGGGAGTATCTCGTCGGTTCTATTATCAGTCAGCAACTCTCCGTTAAAGTTGCACGGGTCATTCAACAACGTTTTTTGGAACTTTTTCAAAACTGTTTTCCGACAAATACAGACATCCTTGCCAGACCAGCAGAAGACCTTCGGTCCGCAGGACTCTCCAATTCAAAAACAGCGTATATCAAAAATATTGCACAATTTTTTGAGGACCGGCAACTGCACCGTCTCGACTGGAAAACCTTAAACGATGAGGAAATCATTGATTTGCTTACTGAAATTAAAGGAGTCGGCCGATGGACTGCAGAAATGGTTTTGATGTTTGGACTCTGCCGGCCGGATGTATTTTCTGCCGGCGACTATGGCATTCAGCAGGCTATGATCAAATTGTATAAACTTAAAGAAGAGGGAAAACCTTTACAAAAAAGAATGATGCGGATTGCCGAGCGTTGGCGGCCTTACCGAACGACGGCCTGTATGTATCTTTGGGCCTGGAAAGACCAAGTTTAATTACCATAATATGATTCAATCACACCAACTGGACGCCAGTATACTGCGCTTCCAAAATAATCCAAAATACATCGACAAGGTGCTCGACCAAATCCAAACGGAACAGGCTTTGTTGATCGACATACTTATTGGAAGCCATTCCGAATTGCTCACAGAAGAAGAGTTGGATTACCTGCTCTTTCTTTTTCTGGCAATCTACGATAGTTTCCAGCAGCTTACCCCAATACCGATTTTTGAAGAAAATGCTATCATCAAAGCCGAAGAGGCAAGTTGGGCTGTTATCAATGCGCACAATGCGTATGACGACATGGTGGAACAATTAACTTCAGAAATCAAAGAACAGGAGGTGATTGAATTTATCGACCTATCCATAGCTCCTGATGATGAAAACGAAATCCGTATCACCGATCCTGGAAGGCTCATCATGCTGGCCGTTTTAAGCGCACTTGTACGCCTGCTGGAACCTGATCAGGTTTAGAAACGAGCTTATTAATGGATCATCAACAGCTCATCCACGCCCTTTTTAAAAAGCTGCTTGGTCCAAATGAGCATCTGGAAAAAACGCTGCCATTAGGTGGTGGATGCATCAATGATGTGTACAGGCTGCATTCTTCCAAAGCAAGCTATGTTCTGAAACTCAATACCCGCTCGAAATACCCGGACATGTTTAAACTCGAATGCCAGGGATTACATGAATTGGCAGAGAGCCAGACATTAGGGGTACCTAAAGTTATTGCCTGTGGCGATTTTGAGGATCAGCAATACCTCCTGATGGAATACATCACATCCAACCGGGCTGACAAAAACTTTTGGATCCTTTTTGCGCAGGACCTTGCTGATTTACACCGCGTGCATGGTACGAACCATGGTTTGATGAACAACAACTACATCGGTTCCTTAGCACAGATCAATACCCCTTCGAATGATTGGATTTCTTTTTTTATTTCAAACCGGCTATGGCCCTTGATCCGCATTGCCGTTGAGAGGGACGTCATTCCTGTCAGGCTCGTAAAGCGTCTGGAACAATTGTTCGTACATGTGCCCGAAATTCTCATCAATGGTCCACCAAGTCTACTCCACGGAGACCTTTGGACCGGAAATATTCTTTGCGGCCCAGACCAAAAGGCAGTCGTTATTGATCCGGCAGTCTATTACGGTCACCGGGAAATAGAAATTGCATACACCGGACTTTTCGGCGGCTTTGACCCCCTCTTTTATAAAGTGTACCAGGAGAGTTATCCCATGGAAAAAGGATATGAAGAACGCTTTAAAATTTATAATTTATATCCTTTGTTCGTTCATGTCCTGCTTTTTGGCCCAGCGTACCTGAAGCCGATTGAAGAAACCTTAGATCATTTTCTCTAGACCTTTTTTTGAAGGTTTTCCACAGAACAATTCGATGAATGAGCTTCCTTCTCTTGCTCCTTCCTGATTTGCCCGGTGACTTGAATGTCCTGATTCGCTGTTAAGGCTTTATCTTCGCGTTCTAATCCAAACGATATGTACTTTTCGCTAACTGAAGAACAACTGGCTGTACGAGATGCAGCCCGCGAATTCGCAAGGAGGGAGCTGCTGCCCGGAGTGATCGAACGGGATGCAAAAATGCAATTCCCAAAAGAACAGGTCCAAAAAATGGCTGAAATGGGCTTTTTGGGAATGATGGTCTCCCCGGAATATGGCGGAGGGGGCATGGATACCATTTCCTACGTCCTGGCAATGGAAGAGATCAGCAAAATTGATAATTCCTGTTCCGTAATCATGTCGGTCAACAACAGTCTAGTTTGCTGGGGAATTGAAAAAATGGGTACGGAAGCTCAAAAACAACAATACCTTCCAAGGCTTGCAAGTGGTGAATGGATTGGATCCTTTTGCCTTTCAGAGCCGGAAGCCGGCAGCGATGCTACTGCCCAAAAAACCACAGCGGTAGATTGCGGTGATTACTTTTTACTAAATGGAACTAAAAACTGGATCACCAATGGGGGAAGTTCCAGCTTGCATTTGGTAATGGCACAAGCGGACCCCTCAAGGGGCCATAACGGTATCTGCACGTTTATTGTGGAGACCTCCTGGCCAGGCGTGACCGTAGGAGCAAAGGAAGACAAGCTTGGTATCCGTTCATCCGATACACATACCATCATGTACAACGATGTTAAAGTACCCAAGGAAAATCTGCTTGGACCCCAGGGAGATGGCTTCAAGTTTGCCATGAAAACCCTTACCGGCGGCCGGATAGGTATTGCCTCACAAGCACTGGGTATCGCTTCTGGTTCTTATGAACTCGCACTTCAGTATGCTAAAGAAAGGACCACATTTGGAAAACCCATTGCGCATCATCAGGCCATTGCCTTCAAACTTGCCGATATGGCCACTGAAGTGGAAGCTGCCCGGCTTATGGTGCTTCGTGCAGCCTGGATGAAAGATCAGGGTATGGACTTTGCTACTGCTGCAAGTATGGCTAAACTATATGCTTCGGATGTTGCAATGCGACAATCCGTTGAAGCCGTTCAGATACATGGGGGATATGGTTATGTGAAAGAGTATCATGTGGAAAGGCTCATGCGCGATGCCAAGATTACCCAAATCTATGAGGGAACTTCTGAGGTGCAACGCATTGTTATTTCTCGAGCCATTTTGCAAGGTCAGCTGTATCAACCTATGTGGATTGAATAAGGCATCTGCAACAAAATGGACCTGAAAGCTATTTCTACATAACACCATCATGAACCCTGAACAGCATGTTTGATAAAGCCTGGTATATCGGAAGTTTCGCTAATATTCCCGTGAAAATCCACTGGTCGTTCCTGCTTATTTTATTGTACGTAGGGATCAGCAGCGCTACTCAGGGTGCTGGCGTAGAAGCCATTATCATTGAATTGTGCTTCGTCCTTGCCATGTTTCTTTGTGTCGTGCTCCATGAATTCGGACATGCCTTGACCGCAAAGCGGTATGGAATTAAAACAGAAGACATTATCCTGCTGCCTATAGGAGGGGTGGCCCGTTTGCGGAATATGCCGGAAAAACCCATGCAGGAACTCGTAATCGCTGTAATGGGGCCTTTCGTTAATATCGTCATTGCGTTTTCCTTGTTTTTTATTCTTTTAGGAGGAAAGGGAATTAACTATTTTTCACTTGAACAACTAGATCAGGTTGATTTTAATAACTGGTCCGGATTTTTGCCTTTGCTCATGGTGTCCAACATTATGTTAGTTTTGTTTAATATGATTCCTGCATTCCCAATGGATGGTGGACGCGTTTTCAGAGCACTGCTCTCCATGGGCTTCGGACGATTGAAGGCTACCCGGTATGCTTCCATTACCGGACAGGTAATCTGTGTGATATTGATTGGCATTGGCATGTATTATGGGGCTTATACCCTTGCAATCATTGGCGTATTTATCTTTTTTAGTGCATCCCAGGAATACCGCTCCGTTTTACTGGACGCGGCAATGAAGCAAAAAACAATTGCCGACTGTTACCGCAAACACTTTACGAGTCTTACCGAATATACAACCGTACGGGAAGCCTTTCAAACCTTGCTGCATACATCCGAACGCTATTTTCCAGTAATAAACCTTTTTGGAACCTATTGCGGCTGGGTAAATGCTGCCCAGGTGCGTGCGGCATTTAAAAGAGATCCGGATGTACGAATCGGCGATATTTGTGTTCGCAATTTGTTAAGCATGCACTCCGATACACAACTCATTACCGCATTATACAGTCTTCGCGGAGATTCTGAACTCATGCTGGTAGTGGATGAGGACCAGGTAGTCGGCGTGCTGGATCGCGACGCCGTTCAACATTACCTCGAAATGGTAGGATAAAACCTACTACCGGAATAACAGCTTGAAATTATTTTTCCATTTCAATCCTGACGGATAAAACCAACCGGCATCTCTTCATCATAATCGCCTGCAATCATAGGACTTTGAACATTTGCAGTGTAATCCCGGACATTTTTATACACATACTCAAACAATTCTTTCAGACTTATAATCTTGTCCTGATTGCGGTCAGATTCTCCTTTCAGTCCTCGAATGAGAAAATGCGAAAAGACTCCTTGCCGCAATCCGCCATCTTCCAGGGAATACTCTTTACTTTTTGAAGACATCAGAAATGCAGTGCCTCCTTTGCTTTTAGATAATTCATCATAGAATTCCAGCAGAGAACTGGAATAGGGTCCCTTTGTTGCAAGTAAGCTACCGGAATAACAGGCATCAATGTAGACCACTTTGTTTTTTGCTTTGCATTTGTCCAGCAGACTTCGAAGTTCATCATGCTTGAGTTGGTTCTGATAGCCATCGTAATCAACAGGCAGAAAAGTTCCATCCAAGCCATGTCCGGAATAGTACAACATGACCACATCGTTTTCATCTGCTTTCATAAAAACCTGGTTGATTGCTTGCAATATGGCAATGCGACTTGCTTCCTCGTCGATCAATACCCGGATTTGATCATCCTTCAACGCACCTCCTTCCGGACTCTTCAAAAATGCATAAATCTTGTATGCGTCGTCATCTGAATATTTTAAAGAGGGCATATGCTCATAACGGGCTATTCCAACCACAACTGCCCAAATTTTTACCTCCTTGCTGCGCTCAACAGGCACTTTGTCATCAAATATAAATTCCTTTTTGCGGCTTAATTCCTGAACGGCTTTTCCATGCGACCACACTGCAGCATAAACCAATCCGGAGGCAAAATACATGACCCCTTCTCCATCGGGAGCATGGTTCTTCCATGCACCTTCGTAGCGATCTCCATTTGCATAGTAGCATATTCCCTGTCCG
This sequence comes from uncultured Saprospiraceae bacterium, assembly GCA_964507535.1. Classification (GTDB taxonomy): domain Bacteria; phylum Bacteroidota; class Bacteroidia; order Chitinophagales; family Saprospiraceae; genus Vicinibacter. The sequence goes on along the minus strand of CAZDQG010000013.1, from coordinate 57,351 downwards.
GAAGGCTCACCAGATAGAAATGTACCGATATACCGCGAACCATCGCCATAGGTAAAACTGCCTCTTCCCTCTGCACAATATTCGGCATTACAATTGGGCAAATGCTCCTCTTGCCTTGCAGGAACAGGTTTTCCTCCATCAACTACCAATTCCTTTTCCTTTGGCTTTACTTTTTCTTCGGCTGGGCTGGTGCGATCTTCAGCGGGCTTTACCTTTTCATCCGTTTTCACAGGAGGTATCTCCGATCCTCCGTCCACGGGTTTTGACATGGATGTACTTCCCGTTTGATTATTGCTTGGTCTCGACTGGTGCTCCTCGCCGTCTTCTCCTATAAACGTATTCATGTCATCCGGTTCATGTCTTGTTACAGTTGGGTTTCCGGACTGGGTTTCTGTCTTGTTCCGCCCATCCGTTTGGGATACTAACACTTGTTCGCTTGCGGAGGACCCGGGCTTGGTTTCTTCTTCTTCACCAAAAAACTTTTTAATATCTGCATTGTCTGCATCTGCAATGGAATCAGGTTTGCTTTGAGGTGCCACTTGTGTTTGACCGTTAGACTGCGGATCAACTTGGGTATGAACCTGTTGGCCTGTTTTGGAGCTGTCTGCGTCTGATTCACCAAAAAATGAATGTATGTCCGAATGATCCTTTTCAGCAGCGGCATTGGAACTGGATCCACCAGCTTCCTGACTTACGGTGGATTCCTGCGGAACCGCTGTCTGTACTTTTTTATCAGGATGTATCTGCTCCTTTTCTTCTTCCCCAAAGAACCTGCGAACATCTGAGTTGTCAGTTACCAGAGGCTCTTCTGCTTTTTCTTCAGAAACACCCATAATCTTATTAAAATATTCTTCTTCTTCAGATGTGTTTCCTGAATTCTGTTTCTGGCTTGGTTCTGTACTATTTTCTTTCGTCTTGTCCGCAACGTTCAGCTCCTTCTGGACTTCCATTTTATTCTGAACAATGTCCTTTGATGGTACATCAGGATCCAGTTTACGTATCAGTTTATCCTGTTCCCATAGTCCTGAAATACTGCTCCCGTTCAATTCCTGAAGCAGGCCTCTGCCATGCTTTTTACTTGCTTTCCATGTTCCGCTAAAAAAGGAACCATTTTTATAATATAGGGTACCCTTTCCCTCAAAACGCGCTTCTACGAAATCCCCTTCATATCGTTCCCCGGAACGGAAATAGTATATACCTTTCCCTTCCGGCTTATTTTTTTTCCAGCTCCCACTGTAACGATCTCCATTGGCAAATAACATCGTACCCTGACCCTCCATAAAATCTCCCTGAAATTGTCCGGTAAACGCATCGCCATTGGCAAAATTCAACTTTCCTTCGCCCTGACGCAGGTCGTCCTTCCATTCACCCAGGTATTTATTGCCATTGGTATAATAATACACACCCTTTCCATGCTTCAAACCAGATCGAAATTCGCCTGTATACCGGCTACCATTCGAATAGACATAACTTCCAAAGCCCTGTTTGCAATTCCCTCTAACACATTCCTGGGCGTTAAGCACTGTTGTGTTCAGGAGCATACCAAGCGGAATCAGTAAACCAAGGGTCATCATTCTGGTTGAAAAGCCGTTTTTTAAATTCATTATGGTGATTATGAGTGTCAAATATATTAAGATGTTATTTAATATTATAAGCTAATGCAGAATTCTCGTGTAGTAAGAAAAACACAATAGTAACGGCAATTAGTATCTTTGGGGTTCAAAAATTAAAGTTAATATGAAACAGGTCCTTTTATTACTTACCCTTATTTCCCTTGCCGCTTGCAAGAACGAACCCAAAATTGAAGCAGAGACAACAAAAGAAACAGCTACGGCATACTATGGTGACACGATCCTCTTGAATGAATCAAAGAGCGTGCAGGAAACACTTGACGCCCTTAAGGCGAGCGACAGTCTAATGACTTCTGTCACAGGTTATGTGACTTCCGTATGTCAAATGAAAGGTTGCTGGATGGTTCTCAGCCAAAACCCAAATGATTCCACAGGCCTGTTTGTAAAGTTCAGGGACTATGGCTTCTTTGTACCAAAAGATCTCTCCGGAAGCAAAGTGACTGTCCAGGGTAAAGCTTTTAAAGAGGTTACCTCTGTAGATGAGCTGCGCCACTATGCGGAAGACGAGGGCAAGACTCCCGAGGAAATTGCAAAAATTACGGAGCCCGCAGAAGAAATGAAATTTCTTGCCAATGGCGTGGCAGTGCTTCAAAATCCCATGAAATAAAGCGATTCGCCTAAGAGCTTGCTGATGTATCCTCCAGAACACAATTTTTTGAAGCTTATTCGCATTTAAAATGGATCCAAATTTCAATTCCTAGTCTATGTCTAAAACAGATATTCTCCAGTTACTTGGTGACCGCGCTTCTTTTTATTTAGATCATGCGTGCAAAACCATTCCAAAAAGTCAACTGCATCTGCCTGGAAAAGATTGCGTCGAACGCATTTGGGTTCCAAGCAACCGGAGCAACCAGACCCTGCGCAATTTTCAAAATTTAATAGATCATGGACGTCTTTCCGGATCTGGATATATTTCGATTTTACCCGTCGATCAGGGAATTGAGCATAGTGCAGGAGCTTCCTTTGCTCCTAACCCGGCTTACTTTGATCCGGAAAATATTGTAAAACTGGCCATTGAAGGGGGTTGTAATGCGGTAGCTTCCACGTTCGGTGTATTGGCTTCCGTCTCCAGAAAATACGCTCATAAAATTCCTTTTATTGTCAAAATAAACCACAATGAATTACTGACCTACCCAAACCAGGCAGACCAGGTGCTGTATGGTCGCGTACACGATGCCTGGAACATGGGGGCAACGGGGGTTGGAGCCACTATTTATTTTGGCTCTGAAGAGAGTTCCCGCCAAATAGTTGAGATTGCTGAAGCTTTTGAGGAAGCCCATGAATTGGGCATGTTTACGGTGCTCTGGTGCTATCTGCGCAATCCACAATTCAAAAAGGACGGAGTGGATTATCATGCTGCTGCCGACCTTACCGGTCAGGCCAATCACCTGGGGGTAACCATACAGGCCGACATCATCAAACAAAAATTGCCTACCAACAATGGTGGATATACAGCACTTAATATGGGAGGGTCGTCTTATGGAAAAAGCAATCCCAAAATATATTCTGAATTAAGTTCCGACCACCCGATAGACCTGTGCCGTTACCAGGTTGCAAATTGTTATATGGGTCGCGTAGGTCTGATCAACAGTGGTGGTGAATCCAAAGGTGCCAGTGACTTACAGGAAGCTGTCATCACTGCGGTCGTCAACAAAAGAGCTGGTGGAATGGGACTCATCTCCGGCCGCAAGGCGTTCCAAAAACCCCTCAAGGAAGGTATAGCATTATTAAATGCCATCCAGGATGTGTATTTGGATAAAAAAATCACAATTGCCTGAGGACTTTAATTTGAATTTACTGTGTGCTTCCATCTAATGCCCATGTTCAATGGTGTAGGTTCACAACAAATGATTGAAAGTTCGTTATTGAATATACCTTCTAATTGCAGATAGTCTTTGCTTTCGAACAGGAGCATTTTCTGAAAACCAGAAGATAGAGGTGAAGCCTTTCAAGAGTCCATGAAAAAACAATTACCGGAATAAAAAATAAAGAGCATTCCAATGGTGTGGAATGCTCTATTTATTCTTTTTAAGGTGTTTCTGTCCTTACTTTTTCAAATTAATTCCGGCGATATTCCTGCCTATTTCATGACCCTGGGCAATGCCAAGCTCAATGGCTGGTCTGAAGTGTATACCCCCGTATAACCTTGAGATTGCAGCTTCACTTGCCAATTGCGCAAAAGAATTAAAATTCCGCGGACTGCCATCGATGTCTATACGGTCTTTATTCGTATCGTCTACCAACGCATAATGGTAGCCGAAAAAACTTTCAAGAACTGCCATGGAAGCAGCAGTCTGGACGGAATGCCCACTTGTATGCTCTGGAAAGGGGGGCGTTGACAGCAAGGTAGTGTATTGAGGATCTATGTACCGCTGTATAAAGGTTACCGGTCTCATAAGATTGTACACATATTTGCATTTCCAGCAGGAAACAAATGCATCGTGCACTGCCATCCCTACTTTAGAAAATACTTCGGCTGCCAAAGCCAGATCTGCATTTTCCTGCCTGAGGACGATACTTGCAATTGACATGGAATGTCCTGGAGGCGTTGCCGTTAATCCGGGATCATCGCTCCAGAATTTAGCAATTCGCTTTTGTTCATCCGTCAAATTCAAAGAGGTAATGTACACTTCATTCGCCTGTAAATAAAATACGGATTTTGGATCACTGGAAAATGGAGTGTTCTCGGTAAAAAGCCCGTTCTGTGAATCTGCATTTAAAAAAGTACGCACATTACCCCAATAAGGCTGAAGTGGTTTTTGATTTGGTGCTGTAGGTTCCCATTTCCCGGGACCTGTAGGCACTGTATAGTCTGGAAAATTATTCAGGTAGGCTTCATCTTGCTGATCGAGCTTTGAGTATTGATATACGGCATTGGCTACTTGCTTGCCAAAATCGATAGATCGTTGAATCACCTCGGTATCCTTAGTGGAACTTTGATCTTTTACTTCTTGTTCCAACTGGTCAATGGCTGCCAGATTCGCTGAAGAAGTCGTCTTGTATAAATTGCGCATCATGGTGGCCATCGCAGCATTTGCAGATAGTTCCCAGTCATAATTTTTCCCGGCTTCGATCTCTGGAAGGCCCTGCCCGTTGAATTCCTGAATAAGTCCTTTATAGGATTTATTTGTCCGTATTCCCGGTACCACAGACTCATACAATGCCAATGAGGCATAGCCATAAGAACGCGCTGCAACCGGAGGAGTAAAACCCGGTGTGGATTTTACGAGATTCCGTTGCAAACTTACCCATTTGATAGCTACATCAGCAGTATAATCAGAAGCTTTGTTGAGTTCAAAAGGAACGGCGGTATCTTCCTTACAGGAGTGTAAAAACAGGATGCCTAAGGCTAAAAATAGAAGTAATTTGAGTTTCATGTCGGATTGTTTTATTCAAAAGTAAAAAGAAACCCAGGTTCTGTCAAGTTCCTTAACTATTTCAGGGCGTTTTTCAGTTTATCCGGACTTGCTAATTCTGTACTACATTTGAACCTTCCATAAACTGTTCCTGTTTGGGGGACAGGATTTTAAGGATCAGGCTACTGGAAATTAATAAGAAACCTTTCAAGAATCGCGGATATGAGTGAATCCTGGTATGTATGGATGGGATTTGTGTTGTTTATCATTTTGATGCTGGGCCTGGACCTGGGCGTTTTCCATAAAAATACAAGGGAAGTCAAAATTAAAGAAGCTTTGATGTGGACCTTCTTCTGGATTTCCCTCGCACTCCTTTTCAATATTGGAATTTACCATTTCTACGGAAGCGAAAAGGCCATCCAGTTTCTCACAGGATACCTCATAGAAGAGTCCCTTTCCATTGATAATTTGTTTGTCTTCATCCTGATCTTCCAGTATTTTAAAGTACCTGCCAGATACCAGCACAAAGTATTGTTTTGGGGTATTCTCGGAGCGATGATCATGCGAATCGTCTTTATTCTTTCAGGTATTTGGCTAATTGAAAAATTCCATTGGGTGATCTATGTCTTTGGAGCATTTTTAATTCTTACGGGATTCCGCATGGCCTTCCAAAATGAAGGCTCCATCAAACCCGAGGCCAACCCGATTATACGCTTTTTCAAACGCGTGTTTCCTGTCACAGAGCATTACCATGGAGAACGGTTTTTTGTCCGCCTTCATCATCGCAATTATGCAACCCCTTTATTTATTGTGCTATTGATGATTGAGATATCCGACCTGATCTTTGCAGTAGATAGTATTCCGGCAATACTTGCCATTACTTCGGATCCTTTCATCGTGTTTACATCGAATGTATTTGCAATACTGGGTTTGCGCTCCTTGTATTTTGCACTATCCGCTGTCGCGGATTATTTTTCCTATTTGAAATACGGTCTTGCTGCAATTATGGCTTTTGTTGGAATCAAGATGCTGAGTTCCGATATTTACAAAATTGATCCCATCTACTCCTTGCTTGTGATTACATGCATCTTATCCTTAAGCATTCTGGCTTCCCTGGTTGCTACCTACAGGAATGATAAAAAATAGAAGCTGAAAATCGAAATTATAAATCCAGAAACAATTTGGCGGGATCTTCCAGGAGTTCCTTGATCTTAACTAAAAATACAACGGAACTCGATCCATCAATTACGCGGTGATCATAAGACAAAGCGAGATACATCATGGGACGAATCTGAATCTGCCCGTCTACAACGACCGGCCGTTCCTTAATAGCATGCATCCCTAAAATTGCAGATTGTGGTTCATTGAGAATAGGCGTACTCATCAGTGAACCAAACACACCCCCATTGGTAATGGTAAATGTTCCTCCTGTCATCTCATCCATAGATAAGCTATTGTTGCGTGCCTTTTCTGCAAGAATTTTCAGCTGCTTTTCAAAATCAGCAAGATGAATGGTCTCTATGTTGCGAATAGGTGGAACAACCAGTCCATTTGGCGTGGAAATCGCAACGGAGATGTCAACAAAATCATGATAAATCAGGTCTTCACCATCGATATGGGCATTTACTTCCGGCATCTCCATGAGCACTTTGGCGCAGGCTTTCGCAAAAAAGGACATAAATCCCAGTTTCACGCCATGCTTGTTCTGAAATGCTTCATTATAGTTGCTACGCCATCTCATGAGGGCAGACATATCCAACTCATTGAAAGTAGTAAGCATGGCAGTCTCATTCTTCGCAGAAACCAATCGACGCGCAATGGTCCGGCGCATGCGGCTTAATTTTACCCGGCGCATGTTCCTTTGAATACCAGCCGGTGATTTTGCTTGCACAGCTTCAATGGTTTCCGTTGGTACCGACTGAACTTTGGATGCATTACGTGCTTCCAGGGCGTCTTGTTTGGTGATTCGGCCTTCTTTACCTGAACCTTTCAACTGGGACACTTCGATGTGGGATTCCCGAAGTATTTTGGCTGCTGCGGGGGAGGGTATCTTGACTTCTCGTTCTGCCTGAACGGGGTTTGAGGACTCTGATATGGCGAGCGCAACATCGGGTACTGTGACTCCTTCCTTCTTTGAAGTATCGATCCTGGCAACCAGGGCACCAATGGGTAAATCCTCACCTTCCCCGGCAAGCTGTACCAGCACACCCTCTGCCTCAGAGGGGAACTCAAGTGTGGCTTTATCTGATTCAAACTCACAAATGGCTTCGTCCAATTTGACGAAACTTCCATTGGGCTTCAACCATTTTGAGAGGGTGACTTCAGTCACCGATTCCCCAATTGCAGGTACCTTTAATTCTTTGAATGACATACTTCGATGGTAATGTGCAAAGATAAAACAACAAATTCAGGCTAAATGGTTTAGATTAATCACGTCTAATTTAAAATTTAGACTATCCTAAATTTTATGTAGATTTTCAGCAAGTAATTCCGGAAAACGGTCCGGTGAACATGCAAAACACGGAATATCAAGCATTCGCAGTCGCGAAGCAAGCGCGTGATCGTATTCAGGTTCGCCTTCATCACTTAAACTCAGCAAACTAAACAGGGAAGCACCTTGCCCCTTTAAATAAGCACAACTGGAAATCAACTCCTCTTTGTTTCCTCCCTCATACAGGTCGCTGATCAGAAAAACCAGGCTTTGCTTTGCACGGGTCATGTTCTGCAAAACATACAGCATAGCCTTTGAAATATCTGTTCCCCCTCCGCAAGCCGTGGCAAATAAGAGATCCACGGGATCCTCATACATTCCACTAACATCCGAAACTTCGGTGTCAAAAAAAATAAGATGGGTCTCAATGCTCTTGAGGGAAGCCAATACAGAGCCAATCACAGACGCATAAATCATGCTGCCCACCATAGATTCCGACTTGTCAACCAAAATATACACCTCCGGAAGACGGTAGGATTTTCGATGGCCATACCAGTTTTGAGGTATAATGGTTTTCAAGGATTCCTGATAATGTTTCAGGTTTTTGTGAATGGTTTTTTTCCAATCAATCAGAGCAAACTCGGGTTTTGCAGGCTTGGAAAGTGGATGCCGGGATCTTTGTGCTGCATGGTACAGATGTATTTTCAGCTTCCGTTCAATATCCTGTACCAGTTTGCGGACCAGGGATTGTGCAGCCGATTTTGTCCTGCCGGGAAGCAGATGCTGCAATTGCAGAATGGTAGAAACCAATGAAACAGAAGGTTCAATTTTCTCCAGGAGCTCCGGCTCTAACAACATTTCGCGAACCCCTTGCCTTTCCAAAGCATCGGACTGCATCAATTGCACCACTTCCTGAGGAAACCGCTTCCGTATACCGTCCAGCCAATCTTTGATTTTTTTTGAAGAACGCCCAAAACCTCCTTGCCCTTTCCCTCCATATATGGGTTGCAGCAATTTTTCCAACTCCCGGGCATCGCCCTGTAAAGTATGCTCGTCTTGAAGTTCTGCTTCTTCTCCAAGTACCAATCGCCAGCGTACCGCACGTTCTTCCATAAACCATTCAAAAGTAATACCTTGCCTTTGAATTTATGTGGAAGACCTATTTAAAATGGCTGTGCTCAATGTATGGGTTTTGGTTGTTGTGGTATGCCTTGCTTCGTGCCAGCTTCATTGCAATCAACGGGAGCCTGAGTTCCGGACTTACCCTTAAAAACATTTTACTGAGCTTTTTCTATGGTGCCTACATGGATGTTTCCATGGCTTCATACTGGATTATGATCTGTCTCTTGCTCTTCTTCCTGAATTCATACCTTTCACTCAATTCCATTCTTTTCAAACTCCACATGACAGGTATTTTAATCGTTTCCGCACTTAGTGCAGGGGACGTGCTGCTCTACCGCGAATGGGGCTACAGACTTGACCGCAATGCCTTTCTGTATCTTCAGCATCCTGAAACAGCCCTGAGTTTTATTACATGGAAACAAACATTCGTTAGTGTCTTCCTTGCTTTCGTTTTCTTGACTGCAGGTGTGTTGTTGTACAAATCCGTCATAAGCCCGGTAGAAAAAACAAAATCTCCCTGGATATACCTCGCCAACGTACTGATTATAGGTCTGGTTATCATCCCATTGAGAGGGGGTTTAGGTATCATACCTATGAATCCTGGAAAAGTATATTTCAGTAATGAAATGTTCACAAATCACGCTGCCCTTAACCTTCCTTGGAATCTCATGTACAGTATTGATAATGCACGTAAAACAAAAGAGACCGTTGCATTTATGACAGCATCCCAGGCAAATCTTCAGATGGACTCCTTAATGCAAAACAAAAATTTGGATTGCTTGAAAATGGTGCATGTCACAAGACCAAAAATATTATTGCTGGTTCTGGAAAGCTTTACCTCTAATTTGCTGTTTCAAACTTACAAGGACAAAGAAATCACCCCTCAACTTAATGCCAGGTTCAAAACCGGCCTCTTTTTTTCGAATGCCTATGCCACAGGAGTACGGACGGAAATGGGAATCGCTTCGATATTAAGTGGGTTTCCTGCGCAACCGCGTACTTCCATCGTCAATTACCCGGAAAAAACCCAAAGGCTGCCTTCGCTTATTCGCGATCTTAAATCAATCGGCTACCACACGCGCTTTTTTTATGGCGGTGATGCTGCATTTGCTAGTATGAGCAGTTATTTTTTCAATTCCGGATGTGATGAAATTATGGACCGATCTTCCTTTCCTCCGGAAAGTTACAATGCAAAATGGGGCGTGCACGATCATATTTTATTTGATACTGTCCAAAACAAACTTCTGGCGGATACATCCCAATGGTTTAGCATCTGTCTTTCGCTCAGCAGCCACCCTCCCTACCATATACCCGTAGAACCAAATTGGAAAGTCTCCTCAGAAGAAGATGCTTTCCTGAGCTCCGCCCATTATACGGATGCATCCTTAGGTACACTATTGAATGCACTTGAACAAAGTAAAATATGGCAGGATTTACTTGTGGTTATTGTCGCAGATCACGGTGCCAGATTACCAGGAAATGTCGAATACCATGTACCTGAGCGCTTTCATATACCCATCTGGTTTGGTGGGGGCATCATTAAAAAAGACAGCATGATACATACGGTTGTAAGTCAAAATGATATTGCTCCAAGTATTTGTTATCAGCTTGGTCTGGACAACAGTGCTTACAAATTTGGGAACAACCTTTTTTCAAGAATGAAAGAAGACTTTGCATATTATGCATTCAACAATGGATTCGGATGGGTGGATTCATGCGGTACCCGCGCATATTCATTTGATTCAAAAAACATTCTCTTCGAAAAAAATCCCTGCTCAGACATGCAGCGTGGAAAAGCGTACGCACAAAAAGTCCTAACAGAATTCGAAGCCTTGTAATAAAGGAATGACAAGCTTCATCGCAAATATATCAGATCTTCTCTGCTATAAAAAACAACTCTCTGCCTTGTCGTGGTGGTATACTGATCATACATGGTTCCATGCTCCGGAGCTGAAAATGACCTTCAAAAAGTGGAAGGTATGCCTCTCTCTGTCCACCAAACGGAGGCCCTGCCTGGTCAAACTCACAATTAAAAAGTAAACCGGCAAGCAAACCTCCAGGCTTTAATAATGTAGCACATTGACGTATATATGCACTGCGAAGCGAAGGATCCAATGCACAAAAAAAAGTCTGCTCCAATATGAGATCATAGCTTCCTTGCCATTCAAAAAAATTGGCGCAAATACATTGTACCTGTGGCGTAGAAGCAAATCTCTTTTCCAATTCTGAAACCAGCGCAGGAGCTATATCTAAAACATGAATATGCTTAAAGCCTTTATCCACTAAATACTGGGCTTCATATGCATTTCCACATCCGGGAATCAATATCTTCGCTTGCTTGTCCGGATAGTGCTCCATAAACTGACAAAGTGCCGGTGATGCTTGCCCGATGTCCCATCCCGTCGCTGCTTGTTCCCAGCGATTGTTCCAGTATGTCCTGTCAAGTAAAGAGGAATTCATGTCTAAAAATGATTTGAATTAAAACGGCTAACATCCCCGAAAATTGCACATTCACAAAGCAGCGCGAATCTATGCCCAGAGAAATTAAAGAACTGCTTTACTAATCCTGTTCCAGACCCAAGCTCTCATGGAGTACTGGTATTCCTCAGTGCAAAGAGAGCTAAAAATCAAGTATTCGATTAGGCAGAAAAATAAAAGTAATCCAGGTCTTCAGGAACTTCCTATTAAAGATCCAAAATAAGAACAGGAAAATTATTGTACATAAAATTTTGCAAGTACAGGATAATGATCCGAGTAGCTCGTATGTAATACTTTATGGGAGCAAAATCCAAATGACTTGCTATCAGCTAAAATAAAATCAATCCGAAGACCAGGTAATGCGGCGACATAACTCGCACCAAGCCCGGATCCACATTCCAGGAAACTGTCCTTTCGGTCTTGTGCCAACACTTTATAGCTATAAGAAAATGGGGTATCATTCAAATCACCTGCGATGATGCAGGGCTTTCCGGATTGCCGCGCATCTTCCAAAACGGATTCCGCCTGCCTGGCCCGAATGATTGCGCTGTTCCGGTATTTACGAAGGATTCTTCTTAATGTATGAAGCCGTTCATCCGTATCCTCGTTTTTATCATCCGTCATACTACCCAGATCTTTTGTGATCTGGTTGCTTTTCAAATGCACACTGTACACCCTTATTTCCCTTCCCCTCACAAGTAAATCCACCCACAAACAACTGTTCGTTCGTGTTCCAAAATCAACCCTTCCCTTGTTCGTAATCGGAAACTTTGAATATATCGCAGCCCCATGTTGCAACTGGTAATGAAAATAAGGATATAAACCCGTTTTGTTAATAATATCATCGGCAAAAAAGTTGTCCTCCTGTACGCACAGGATATCAGGCTCGTGCTGACGGATAAAACTCGTAAATGCAGATTTTTTCATTTGCATACGGGTCTCCGAAGTGTCTTTCAGTTGTTTCAGTCCAAAAACATTATAGCTCATAATTTGTACAGGATCCCTGCTGCACTTTTTTGTTTTGATATCCTCACCAAATGAAACCATCAGGAAAAATGCATTCCAGCCGCATAGCAAGGTTAGCAATGGCACCCATGCATAACGCCAGTGAAAAATGAGCCAAAAAAGAAAGATCAGGATATTTATCAAAAAAAGGACCGGAACAAAAAGACTTGAAATACTGAACAACCAGAATGTGGAAGGATTCAAGCCTACTATAAGGTAGATTACCACGCAGCTCACAGCCCAAACAATATTCAGGGAAAGTAAAAAACGCAACATGGCTTACTCTTTACTTGCGCGGTCCAGAAAGTCTTTTTCTTCTTTTGTCAGGGACTGGATTCCCTGATGTTTTATTTTATCAAGAATCCGGTCAAGTTGATTTGGGTCCTTCCGTTCCGGCTGCTTCATAGGTCGCACATTTCCAACTTGAACCTTCTTAGAACGTTCCCTACTCTTCAAAAAATCCATCACATATCCTTTGCGCAATAACACAACATAAGCCCAACCCCATAGAGCGCCACCAACGTGAGCAAAATGACCTCCTGTATTTGCATTCTGACCTGCAAACAATAAATCCAAAACGAGCAGACCTGCTGCAAGATATTTGAGGGATACATTTCCTATCAAAAACAAACGAATGTTGTAATTAGGAGACAAGGTTGCAGCAGCAAAGAGAAGGCCGTTGATAGCAGCGGAGGAACCTTGCGCATGCACTTCAATCCCTCTGTACCAGGGAAACAATACCGTGCTGAGCAGAAAGAACAATCCACCGGCGAGGGCAGATTCAAAGAAAATATACAAAGCATGCCGTCTGCCAATCAGATCTTCCACAATTGCAGAAATCCAATACAACCAGAGCATATTCCACAACAAGTGGAAAAATCCTTCATGGACAAACAAATGGCTTAACCAAACCCAAAAATATTTGAGGTTATCCAGGGGATTTGAAGACAAACAAAAAAGATCAACAAGCTGACGGTAACTTACCCCTGCTACCTGCCCATCTTGAAATGTAAACCACGCTTTGAGCACATTCACCATAATGAAGACCAGCACGCAAATCGAAATGTAACGAACCCAGAATCCACCAGTCCTCCATTGGTACTGCATGTCTTTGTAAAGTGAATCAAACATAGCTTATCTCCTTTTATTCCAAAGTGTAAGTAAAATCAATCCCATGGCAGCTCCTCCAAGATGTGCAAAATGCGCAATACCCGTATGATATCCGCTCAGTCCCCAAATCATATCCCCAACAATGAAAAAGATCGCGAGATATTTTGCTTTAATGGGAATCGGTATAAACAGTAAACTCATCGGAAGATTAGGGTAAAGAAGCGCCAAGCCTACGAAAAGGCCGTTTATGGCTCCGGAAGCCCCTACCATAGGAACTTCCATTCCTGCGTCCTGACCCAAATAATGTATGGAAACAAATGTAGAAAATGTATGTAAAACAGCGCCACCCAAACCACATGCAAGGTAATAGACGAGAAATCTTTTGGAACCCAGACTTTGCTCCATCATAGGACCTATGAAAAACAAGGACATCATGTTGAATAAAATATGATTCACGCTCCCGTGCATAAACATATGCGTGATTACCTGCCAGGGTTTGAAAAAAGGACTCTCCGGATAAAAAAGGTACAGTTCATGTTTGTACTCCCCCAACGGACTCATAGAAGCCAAAAAAAGGATGACATTGATGAAAATCAAATGTTTGACGGTATCGGTGATTTGAAACATGGGTTAACTGAATTTTTTTTGCAGTTCTTCAAGGTTTAAATGAAAAATACACGCTTTACCAGACGGACTGGAATAGGGTACTTCACAAAGAAAAAGTTGTTCGATGAGGCGGTCTATTTCTTCCTGCTGAAGAATCTGGTTGCGCTTGATGGAGCTGCTTTGTGCCATGGAACGCGCAATACTTTCTTCATAGGGAATTTCAAACTCAAGGTTCAGTTTCATGAGACGAAGTACATTCATGATCAGTTCCGTCTCATTAAATTTTCCTTCAATCAATGTGGGCACACCATGAATAATAAATGAATCAGAACCGAATTCCTCCATTTCAAATCCTATACTTTGAAAGAAGGGAAGTGCCTCTTTGAGTATTTGTGCATCGGGCTTGCTCACATGCAAGGTCTGTGGAAAAAGCAATCCCTGCGTCTGTCCTTCGCCTGATGCTAACATCTGTTTGTATCTTTCGTACAATACGCGTTCACTGGCATGCTGCTGATCGATCAGGCTGATCCCGGATTTCAACTGTACAACAAGGTAGGAAGACAAATACTGGTGCGCTTTAAATCCGGCTTCAGCTCCGGTCACCGGAAGCTCATCCTGCTGACTGGGATAAATCATGACCTGCGCATTGGAAACGCCTGTTTGCATTTCTTGCCCTGCCGGTTTTTCTGCTTTTGAAAACGCCAATGAAGTCCAACTGGTTGAACTGCCTCTGTTGTCAATTACATGCGATTGAGCTTCATAACTCGAAACAGCATCGTGCTGCATCAGGCGGCCTACTCCGGGATTTGAATTTTCAAAATCAATCTGCGGGCTCAAACTGTATTGCGCCAGGGAATACCTCACTGCAGCCTTTAAAAACTGGTAGATCAGCCGTTCGTCTTCGAATTTAATTTCATCCTTTGTAGGATGCACATTGACGTCTATTTTTTCTGGGTCAATGTGAATAAATAAAACAAAAAAAGGATGCATGCCTTCCGGTATCAATTGCTCGTATGCAGCATGCACTGCATGTTGCAGATAAGGACTACGTACAAATCTCCGGTTGACAAATAGTATTTGTTCCCCTTTTGTCTTTTTTGCAATATCAGGTTTGCCAATAAAACCACTGATCTCAACTGCATCGGTATGGGGATTTACGGGTAAAAGCGCATCGTCATATTTCTTACCATAAATTCCAAGAATCCGGTTCTTCAAATTCGCTACTGGAAGCTGATATACAATTTGCTCATTATTCTGATAGTGAAATGCCAGTTCCGGATAAGACAATGCCTGGTGGATAAATTCATCCTGGATATGACGAAGTTCCATGGCATCTGACTTCAGAAATTTACGTCGTGCAGGTATATTGTAAAATAAATTTTTGACCTGGATCTGTGTTCCGGATGCACATGCACAAGGTTCCTGGGTCTTCAGTTTGGAATCCGACATCAAAATCCGGGTTCCCGTTGTGCTTTCATGAGGTTTGGTCTTAAGCTCCACCTGTGCAACCGAAGCAATAGATGCCAGGGCTTCACCCCGGAATCCCTTTGTATGTAAATGAAAAAGATCTTCCGATGTCTGAATTTTTGAGGTTGCATGGCGCTCAAAAGCCATACGTGCATCCGTAGGGCTCATCCCACAGCCATCATCGCTGATCTGAATCAATGCCTTGCCCGCTTCCCGTACCAACACACTGATCTTGCGGGCACCTGAATCTATAGCATTGTCCATCAACTCTTTGACTACAGAAGCCGGCCGCTGGATCACCTCCCCGGCAGCAATCTGGTTGATGACTCCATCAGGTAATAATCGGATTAAATCCGCCATATTATGTGCTCAAATTTAGGATACCTCTCATAAACAACAGCGCTCCCCGTTTTGATCAACAAATGTAACGGAACAGGCGCGAAATCAGGAGATATATTCTAACAAGCTCCAAAACCATTTTTACTGTAAAAATTTGTTGCTATCCACTTTAATTGGATTCCTGCCAACCGCATCTAAGGTAAATGCTGTATGAACTGCTTATATTCGTCAAAGTTTGAAGTTTGGCATGGATATCCAAAAAAAATGCATCCAATACAATGATCAACTATTCAAGGAACTGGAGTCCCGGTTCAAATATTTGGTAAAGGGTATTGAGCCGGAGCTGCTCCATGATTTTAGACTTTCTATTAAAAAACTCAGGGCCTTTGTAGAAGGGAGCCATTTGGTTCTCGATAATCCGGAGTCAAAGAACTCTTACAAAAGAATCCTGCAATTATTTAAACTCCTGGGAGTCATACGCGAAATGCAAATCAACCGAAGCTTGTATGTAAGCAATGATCCCGATCTTCCCGACTCCCTTTTGAATTTTGTTGACAGCCAGGAAAGAAAAGCCCAAACTGCATTTTTAAAATATCTAAAAAAGATGCACACGCATCAATTAAAAATACTGGGTCTGGGGTGCTCCTACTACCTTGAATCCTGTGATTCGCAAAAACTCTTGAACGCACTTTATGAGGGCCTTGAAAAAAATTTCAAAATCCTTTTTGATCATGTGCGCAAAAAGAATTGGAAAAAACAGTTACACCCCATACGCATCAGAATCCGGCATTTATGGGAATTGATGCAGATCCTGAAAATGTTCGACCAATCGGAAAGCCTTCTGGCTTTTACGGACCATTTGAAATCCCTTAATCGCAAACTTGGTGACTGGCATGACCTGGAGGTAGCATGGTTGGATGGCACTGTTTTTTGTAAAAAATACCCAGACCAAAAAACAGCTCTCAAAAAGCTGATGGATACGCTCCGTTTTAAAAAAGAAGCACTTGAGAGGGAAATTTCAGAAATTCTCCTTCATACAGGAGCAGCCTTCAGCCAATCCACGACACAAAATGGACTCGAATCCATAGCAAAATAAAAACTTTGATGAGCCTCATGCGTTGTTTAGATTGTATCTTTGCATCTTAGAAAAATCCATGAGCGATCAAATAAAACACGAATGTGGCCTGGCTTTGATCAGACTGCTCAAACCTCTAGATTATTACCAAAAGAAATACGGAAGCTGCTTTTATGGGCTCCAAAAGATGCATTTGCTCATGCAAAAGCAGCGCAACCGTGGTCAGGACGGTGCAGGACTGGCAACCATAAAACTGAACATCGAACCCGGCAGAAAATATATTTCCAGAAGGCGAAGTAATGCAACCAATTATTTGCAATCGCTTTTTGAAGGAGTTATGCAGCATTTCGAACATCTGAGCGATGAACAGCTTAATGATGCCCACTGGTTGAAAGAAAACAAACCATTTGTTGGAGAATTGCTCCTGGGACACCTCCGGTATGGTACACATGGGGATAACAGCATTGAAACAGTCCACCCATTCATCAGGGAAAACAATTGGATTAGCCGGAACCTGGTTCTGGCTGGCAATTTCAACATGACCAATGTTGAAGAATTATTCCAAAAACTGGTCAGCCTGGGTCAATATCCTAAAATCAAATCCGATACGATTACCGTTTTGGAAAAAATCGGACACTTTCTGGATGAAGAAGTACAACAACTTTTCAATTGGTATAAACCGGAAGGATACAGTCAACAGGAAATCAATCCGCTGATCTTCGAAAACCTCGATGTTTGCAATGTACTCAAGAAAGCATCTAAAAAATTTGATGGCGGATATGTAATTGCAGGAATGATAGGTCACGGCGATGCCTTTGTTTTACGCGATCCCAATGGAATACGTCCGGCATTCTATTACCAGAATGAAGATATCGTCGCAATGGCATCAGAACGTCCTGCCCTCCAGACAGCCTTCGAAATACCTTCTTCAGAAATCCGGGAACTGCCTCCAGGTAACGCACTGATCATCAAATTCAACGGTAAGGTTACTGAGGAACTTTGTATCGAACCAAGACAAAAATTGTCCTGTTCCTTTGAACGCATCTACTTTTCCAGAGGCAATGACATTGACATCTACCAGGAACGCAAAAATCTTGGAAAACAACTTGCTCCTGCTGTCGTGAATGCCATAAATGGGGATTTTGAAAACACCGTGTTCAGTTTTATTCCCAATACTTCAGAAACCGCTTTTATCGGACTCACCGAAGCACTTCATGACCATCTGAATATTCGAAAAGCAAATCAACTTATCAGTTCAAATGGAAGCCTCACAGCAGATCGTATCCATCAAATTCTGGAGCAAAAACCCAGAATTGAAAAACTCGTTGTAAAAGACGATAAAATGCGAACTTTCATCGCGAATGATGCCGTTCGGGGTAAAATGGTTTCACACGTGTACGACGTGACCTATGGGGTGATCCAAGCTGAAAAAGATACATTGGTCATACTCGACGATTCTATAGTGCGGGGTACTACATTGCGCGACAGTATTGTCCATATCCTGTCTACACTGAATCCGAAAAAAATAATCATACTATCCTCTGCACCACAAATCCGTTATCCGGATTGTTATGGCATTGACATGTCTCAAATGGGAAAATTTGTAGCCTTCCTTGCTCTGATTGAACTCATACATGAGCACCACATGGAACATGTGCTCGAAGAGACCTATGAAAAATGCCTTGCGCAGAAAGAACTTCCACCGGAAAAAATGAAAAATGAACTCATTCCGCTTTATGCGCTTTTCAGTTATGATCAGGTGTCCAAAAAAATAGGTGACATGCTTCGTCCTGCACATAGTGACCTGGAAGTAGAAGTGATCTTTCAGACACTGGAAGGTCTGCATGCTGCATGTCCCAATCATTTAGGCGACTGGTATTTCTCAGGATTGTATCCAACCCCGGGAGGAAATAAGGTGGTAAATACTGCTTTCCTGAACTATATGGAACACAAAGACGTCAGAGCATATTGAGAAATCCCAATTCTAGGATTCCAACAATTGCTTAACCATCAATGAAATGGTTTTACCGTCCGCCTTACCTGCAAATTGTTTGCTTGCCAATCCCATTACTTTCCCCATATCCTTTGCGGATTGTGCACCACTTTCCTGAATGATTTTCTTCAGGGCCTCACGCAGTTCATCTTCACTCATTTGTTCCGGAAGATAGCGCTCAATAACTGCAATCTCTTCGCGCTCCACCTGAGCCAGATCTTCCCGACCCTGCTTTTGGTATATATCCAAAGACTCGCGGCGTTGCTTGACCAGTTTTTGAAGTATCTGTATAGCCCGCTCGTCATCTACGTCTTTTCCGGTTCCATCCGTGTTTGCAAGCAATATCGCTGCCTTAATAGCACGGATTCCCCTCAGTGCAACCTGATCCTGGGCCTTCATAGCTTCTTTTAAATCCCCATTGATTTTATCTGTAAATGACATGATTAGATTTTTTACAAAATTACGCCTTACTCACGTTTTATACACATAAAATAAAGGCATTTAATAAACGGAACATGCGTTCAGGACATTGCATTTTTACCAATCCTTACCCTTCGATAATAGTCGCAAACACCACTACCGAGCAAAAGGATTTTACAGTGCGCATAAAAATATCATGCTTCTATTTACGGATAAGCATTTTATCCTTCAGCTCATCGGTTTCAGCAGCTAAGAAGAAATACGAAAATGGATGCTTCACGATTCCGCAAGCATTGCTAAAAGCACATTACCCCTTTGAACCATAGCATGGAATCCAGTTCAGATATCCTGGATTTCAATAATAACATGGTATAATACAAACTAACGTTAGTAAGTTACAGCCGCCATAAAGTGAACAACCTGGTTTACTTGTAGGTTTCATTGAGACCTTTTGCCATATCTTCCGTTATATCGAGGCCTGGGTCTGAATAAAAAATATTCCCGTCACGGGCTACACTGAAAATATACTGGAAACGGCCGTCTGCATTGTATTCTTTTAAAAATGAGATTACCTTCTTATGCAATGCTTCGTTGAATTCCGCAGTCTCCGATGCAAATTGAGCAGACATTTTCTCGCGCTGTTCGCTAAGCTCCCGGTCCATCATGGCCAGCTTTTTCTGAGCTTGCTCCGTTTCATTACGGGTCATGTTTTCTGCATTTTTTTGCAATCGCTGAAATTCCCTCTGCAGATTTTGCTCCTTGGCCTTCAGTTCATTTACATATTGCTCCTGCTTTTTCTTAAATTCTTCTTCTGACTTCCGGAAAAATTCCAACTTGGGAAGAAGACTGTCCGAATTGAAAAAAGCAATATGGCCATCTGCGCCTCCCGTAGCTGTGTGCGAAGAAGATGGTGCAGAACCAGGGGTGGACTTCAATTGCCGGTTTTGTACAAATAGAAATACAATAGCTGCCAAAGACAGGGCATGCAAAATCCAGTTTAAATTTTTAGTATCCATAATATTGTATGCTGTATTTTTTGAATAAACTTACTTGTATCGCAGAACTTAAAATTCGGCATTTCCAGGGTAACGCGGAAAAGGAATGACATCTCGTATGTTGGTCATCCCGGTTACAAACTGAATCAACCTTTCAAAGCCCAATCCAAAGCCGGCATGCGGGCAGGTTCCAAACCGTCGTGTATCGAGATACCAGTACATTTCATCTTGTGGTATGTGCATCTCTGACATCCGTTGTTGCAATTTGTCAAGACGCTCCTCCCGTTGAGAGCCCCCCACAATCTCACCAATACCCGGAAAAAGTATATCCATGGCAGCTACCGTTTTGCCATCTTCATTCTGACGCATGTAGAAGGCTTTAATTTCCTTTGGATAATTGACGAGGATGACCGGCTTTTTAAAATGCTTTTCAACGAGATAACGCTCGTGCTCACTTTGTAAATCGGTTCCCCAGCTCTCAACCGGATATTGGAATTTTCCCTTTTTGTTTGGGGTGGATTGCTTCAGTATGTCGATCGCTTCGGTATAACTTATTCGTACAAAATCATTTTGAGTGCAAAATTCCAGGCGCTCCAGCAAGGACATCTCATTGCGCTCATTCTGGGGTTTTTGTTTGTCCTCTTCCTGCTCCCGCTTGTTCAGAAAATCTAGATCTTCCTTGCAATGTTGCATCACATACCGGATGACATACTTCAAAAGTTGTTCAGCAAGATTCATGTTGTCGTTGAGATCGTTAAAGGCCACCTCAGGTTCGATCATCCAAAATTCTGCAAGGTGCCGGGGTGTGTTGGAATTCTCTGCCCTGAATGTAGGTCCGAAGGTATACACCTGACCGAGGGCAGTAGCCGCAAGCTCCGCTTCCAGCTGTCCGGAAACGGTCAAATTCGTGGCTCTGCCAAAAAAATCTTTCTTGAAATCTATGTCTCCGGTTTCCGTTTTTGGTGGCTTTTGAAGGTCAAGTGTAGTTACCTTGAACATTTCTCCAGCTCCCTCAGCATCGGATGCCGTAATAATCGGAGTATGCAAATAGTAAAATCCTTCCTGATTGAAAAAGTCATGTATCGAAAATGCCAATGCATGACGGATTCGGAATATGGCACCAAAGGTATTTGTACGAAAACGCAGATGGGCTATCTGCCTCAAAAACTCCATACTGTGCTTTTTAGGCTGCAGTGGATAGGTCGAGGCATCACAATCTCCTAAAATTTCCAATGAGGAAACCTGAAGTTCCATGGTTTGTCCCCCGCCTTGCGAGGAAACAAGAACTCCGCTGGCTTTTATCGCTGCCCCAATGGCAATTCTTCGGATGAGTTCTTCAGGATACTTTTCAAAGTCAACCACCAATTGTAAATTACCCAAACAAGAGCCGTCGTTCAGAGCAATAAAGCGGTTGCTGCGAAAAGCTCGCACCCAACCCATGACAGTTATCTCCTGTCCCGTAGGTTCCAGGCCTAAGATGCTGGCTAATTTTAGTCTTTGCATAGTCAGATTTGAGCCGCAAAGATAGGCTTTCCCCGTTTAGAAGGTAAGCGAATGGGCTTCGGATTCGCTCTTTTAGATACCTGTATTTGAAATTCTGCTGATGAACGATTCTGTAGCATGTTTTTCGGGTAACGAAAAAGGCTTCCCCGGATTAAAATGCTCTAAATCTTTGATTCTAAGCCTTTATCCCCAATTCCTTCGCCTGGTGGTTAAATTCATCGACGCTGTGCTGGTCCAATTGGCCGCTGTATTTTCGTAGTTCCATTTTTTGCAATAATGCATTGCATGCCTTTGCAAAATCATCCTTTTCCGCCAAATCTGATAATCTTTTCCGGAAGTGTAGGGCCGAATCCGATTGGGCAAGTTCCGGAAAAGCCTGGCACAACGAGTCGATTACCGATTTTCTTAATACTTCCAACACCTGGTCGGGACTTTCCACAATTGAAAGCAGGGTAGCATCTGCATTCTTTGAAGTCCCTTTTACTCTAAGCCGGCGCTGGTACACTATAAATCCCAGAGTCAAAAAAGGGGAGATCGCAAAAACATAAAACCAGGGGTTTTCAATTAACCGGCCTGAATTATGATGAAGGCGCATGGGTTCAATAAATGCGTGGGCCTCTTTCTCCTCGCCTGCATTCCCTGTTTTGTGTTTTTCTCCCTTTACTTCAATATTCAATCGATCGCGGAGGCTGACATATTTTCCGTTTTTGGGATCGAAAAAAACGAATTCCGGAGAAAGTTCAAATTGACCTGCAACTTTTGGCAAGAGTAAAAATTGATAGACACATGTTTTTATTATTTCCGGTTCGTCCGCCACTTTGATCGGATCTGCAGCTTTAAAATCTGAGATTTCAAATAAAGAATCCGGAACGTTCAGTTTGGGTTTTACCAGCAAAAAATTTGCATTTCCGCGAACCTCTATACTGCATTGAATGGCATCATCCAGGGAGTACCGATTTCCGGGACTCGTAATGCGCATCTGCATGTCTCCCACCGCGCCGGAAAAACCTTGCGGGATAGGATCCGGCAATGGCAAGACCGTCACGCCGACACCATTGCTGGATATCGTTTCTACCTGACCTTGAAAAAAGGAAGGCATTCCAAATCCAAAGGGATCCCGCTCTCCTTTTACAATCCGGTACACGGTAGGATCAATGTTTAGATTTCCGGTTTTAATTGGAAATAGTACAGTCTTCGATAAGACTTTAGTCATGTACTCCTTTCCTTTGAAAATTTCGCGTTGTACGGGATTCTCAAGCATATTGACCCACTCCACATTAAACGCATCTAAATCGGGCCTTGCAGCGGCTTCAATATTTTCAATTGAAATCCGCGTATACAATGTATAGGTCAGAATACATTGCTCGCCTGCATACACCTTGCTTTTGTCCAATTCTGCCCGAATGAATACGTCCGAAGTGGCTTCCCTGCCAGCCTGTGCTTTCACAACTTCTATAGTGACAGGCATCGTTTGCAGGACCCTGCCCCCTGCACTTATTTTTGCAGGACCCACTGTATAAGTTCCTGCCTTTGGGCAAAGAAGTTCATATACATACGCCATGCTGGAAGATTGGCGGCCATTTATTATGGATGTTTGAATAGAGCGGGAAGGACCACTCATGACTTTAAAAGCAGAAAAATCAGGTGGGCTGAATTGACTGCCTTCTGCATTTTGCAATTCAAATCGAATTTGAAAACTGGATCCTTGTAAAACTTGCCGGGCATCACTGATAGCCACAAAACGGACTTGTGTCCATACCATGGAATGTGCGATACACGCTACAGCAAATCCTAACCAGAATTTCATACTTACAACTTAATGGCTTTGCGTTTTTTCTTGACCGGATCAACAGGAGCGGGTACAGGCTCTTCCGGAAAAGTCCGCTCTGCCTTGTTTTTAGGGCGTTGCCGGATACCTTCCGGATTGGCTTGGACGACAACTTTGATCTCAGGTGTCTTCATGTCTCCATCCTCTGACTTCAATTTTGCAGAACCTATGATGAATGCGCCTTCAGAAGGAGCTTCAAGATAATACGTATAGGAACTGCTTTGACTGACTTCGCCATTGTTTATCGAATAACTCGATGCAGTGTTAGGCCCTGCTACGATTCTCCAACCCGATAAATCCGGTGGACTGAATGTACCTGAACCATTGATCACTTCAAACCGCAGTTCGAGATAGTTTCCTAACAACAAGGTGTCGTTGCTGACAGACACATTGAATTCGACTTTCTGGGCATAGATCACCGAAAAATTCATCATCATAAGTAAGACTAGATTTTTCATAGTTCCATTTTTTATTGTATTATAAAACATTGTTTTTTTTATTCAGTTCAGTAAGGAAATTAACAGTGCAGTATTTTGGTAATAGCAATTTCATAGAGCGTAATTTGATACATAGTTCAACATCACCAATCCTTCTCCCGCTTTGGAGACCGGGATTGCGCCTTTTGGATACGTTGTCTGATTTTCTCGTCCTGGGCGTTGATCATGCGCATGATTTGTTCTGCTTGTTCTTTATTCAGTTTTGAATTGGATCCTTGCTCTTGCTGGTCTTGAGTTTGTTCCGCTTGTGTTTTGTTTTCTTTTTGCTTTGATTGACCTTGATCCTGATTCTTTTGCTCCTGATTTTGCGTCTGTGGTTGGTCTTTATTTTGATCCTGATTTTTATTTTGGTTTTGATTGGACTGCTGCTGTTGTTGCTGTTGCCGGATTAATTGTTGCCTTGCAAGCACCAGGTTATTGCGGGCATCATTGTCTTTTGGATTTAGTTTGAGTGCTTCCCTGTAGGCTTCCACGCTCTTATCAAACTGCTGCTGCTGGAAATAGGCATTGCCCAGGTTGTATTGGGCTTTAGATTGATCCACCTTTGAAGTATTAGAAAATTTCAAACTGTTTTGGTAATAGTTTGATGCTTCATCCGCTCTGCCTTGCTGATACAGGCAATTTGCAATATTATAGCTTCCTTTAAAACCTTCACCTTCATGGACCAGTCCTTTGCGATAGGCTTCTTCTGCTTCTGCATAACTCGAATCTTTATAAAGATGATCTGCTTTACGAAAATAAGGATTTGCCTTCTGAGCCTGTACCAACTCAAAAGCACATGGCACCATTGCCAAAAGAAGTACGTATCTTATTTTTTTCTTGTCCATACGGTTTCAATTAGAAGAACTATTACAGCAAGAAACAGAAAGAGCTGAAAATAGGAATTGTAAGAGCTGAACGACTGATAGGTAATTTCCTTTCGTGCCAATGCAGAAAATCTTTTCTTGAGCATATCAAAACCACCATCTCCCGTTTGAATTTCTAACATTTCCGCACCCGTCTGTTCCGCTATATCTTTTAATAATTGCCTGTTTGGCCTTGTTACAATGAGCTGGCCTTTCGCGTCTGCTTTAAATTGACCCTCTCCTCTCGAAAGGTCCGGAATTGCACCACCCTGCTCTGTACCTACAGGCACTGTGAAAATAGTAATTCCATTTTCTTTTGCCTTCTTTGCGAGTTCCAGGGCTTCC
The DNA here is from genome assembly GCA_964507535.1 of uncultured Saprospiraceae bacterium. Taxonomy (GTDB): domain Bacteria; phylum Bacteroidota; class Bacteroidia; order Chitinophagales; family Saprospiraceae; genus Vicinibacter. The sequence goes on along the minus strand of CAZDQG010000013.1, from coordinate 32,305 downwards.
CCTTCATGGTCTTCACCATCACTTATAAGAACGATCACTTTATGGAATCCTTCTTCCTTTGCAAAGGATTTCATGGCTAACTTCAGTGCATCTGCAATAGCCGTACCCTGTGTCCCAACACTTTTAGGAGAAACCATGGAACTTATAGAATACAGCGTAGCAAGGTCCGTGGTAAGTGGGGCATGCAAATAGGCGCTGCCCGCAAAAGATATAAAGCCAATGCGTTCCGATGGAAAGTGCTCGATGAACTGACGTATCCACAACTGGGCCCGCGAAAGTCGGTAAGGCTTAATATCGGCACACATCATACTTTGCGATACATCCAAAACCAGAAATACATCGATGTTCTGCGTTTTGGCTTTCTCCTGCTTTTTACCAAACTGGGGATTTACCAGTGCAAGTACAATAAAAAGCATGGCAGTGAGCAAGAGTGCCAGTTTTGAATTGTAATGCATTCTGAAAGGAAAAATATACTGCAGCAGCACACTGCTTTCGCCAAGTTGATTTATGGTATTCCTGCGTTGAGACTGGTAATACACATATAGTCCATACACCAGTGGAAGAATCACCAACAGCCAAAAATATCCGGTCTCTTCAAAGCGAAACATATCAGGGTAATTTTCTTAAAATGGTGAACCTCGCTGCACATTCAAGAAGAATCAAAAACAATGCACCCAACAAAAACATGCGATACTCTTCAGAATATCTTTTTATATAACGCACTTCTATTTTAGTTTTTTCCAACTGGTCAATTTCTGTATATATTTCCTTTAACTTTTCCACATTGGTTGCCCTGTAATATTTTCCTCCGGTATAGGCGCTGATTTGCGTCAGCAACTCATCGTCAATATTCACGGGTGCCATGCCAAAGACAAATTCACCGTGAGGACTTCTGCCTATCGGAGAGTAAGCTTCGCCATTGGTACCGACACCTATGGCATATATTTTTATTCCAAACTGCTTGGCCAGTTCAGCTGCCATTTGTGGCGAAATATCTCCTGCATTATTGACTCCATCGGTAATCAGTATGACAATTTTACTTTTGGCAGAATCTTCACGCAACCTGCTTACTGCAGATGCCAGACCCATCCCTATTGCAGTGCCATCTTCTAAAAAACCACATTGCAATTCAGACAACAGGGACTGAAGGGCTAAATGGTCGGCAGTGAGAGGACACTGAGTAAATGCCTCACCGGAAAAAGCAGTCAGCCCTATGCGATCGTAAGGACGCTTTTCAATAAACTCAACAGCTACCTGTTTGCTGACTTCCAGCCTGTTGGGTTCAAAATCACGGCTCAACATCGATGAAGAAAGATCCATGGCAAGGAAAATGGCAATTCCCTGGGCATCTACTTTCTCCTCACGAAGCATCCACCGGGGCCGTGCCAATGCAATGATCATCAGCGCCAATGCTAACAAACGTACGTATGGCAACATCCGGAACAGCATCACCCTCCAGCTCAGACCTTCAGGCACAAAACGCAAACTTGGAAATAATAAGGCATGATCTGTCAATGCAGACCGCCTTTTTAAGTAATACCAAAGAAAAGGAAGCATGAGCAGTCCCAGAAGAAACCAGGGCGATTCCCATTGCAACCGGTCCAGATTCCAGATCATTTCGATGTCAGATTTCGAACAATCAATTTATTCCGTGAGCTAAGCCCAAATACCCCGCGTTCCATAAGAGATTCCTTATTCCACTTTGCTACTATAAATAACACCGGCATAAATAAGGTCACAAATGGAAGTACAAAAGCAAAAACAGCAAGTCGAACCGCGGTATTGGGGTGAATGGAAAGAATGATTCGTTGCCATCTGTAAAAACTTCCTGTATGAGAAAGGTGCCAGTCTATCCACTCCTGAGGCAGCTTAAAGGATTTCTTTCTGACAAGTTGATGATATAAATCCAACTCGGATAAGGACCCGCCTTGATATAACTGCATGAGCTCCCGGGGAACCATTTGTTCCGGATCGTCAAACTGATTTGCAGTTTCAGGACCTAAAAGTCTCAGAAAATGCATCCTTCTCGACTCCAGCAATCGTTCACTTGAAGGGCCATTTGTGTTAATGAAATCTTCTGCAAATTGAAACCAGCGAACTCCGTTTTCATATGGGGGTATGACATTTGCAAACTTAACCAAATCCGCAGAACGCAGGAACTCCGGCAGGAAATCCACATGTTTTATAGCAACAGCACTGCGATCCATCTCTGCAATCAGCTCCGCTGATGTCTTTTCCAGTGCAGGTATCAACAACCCCTCTGAAATAAAGCTTCGAAGGATAAATGTAAGTTCATCGCAATAATCTTTCCACATTCCTTTTTCAGGATACTTTTCCTCCTTGAGCTTCCGCAAGGCATCCAGAGCCAACTGGGCAGGCGACTTAGGAGTTGAGATACGAATATGTGGAGGTTTGGTTCTGTCTGCTTTGAAAAATTGCCAAAGGACAAACAACATTGCCAGAATCAGAAAAGAAAAAATGACCATTTTCCATATCAAACCATTGTTATCCTTAGTTTCAATAATGGCCTTGATAGGGCGCAAGGCGGTAAGGCTGTCTCTTGGATAAGCTACTTCCAGAATCAAGGGATTTCCTAACATGTGTAAGGAATCCGAATGCGGATCTATACCCAAAGGAGGAATGCGAAATACCCCGCTGTCAAAAACAGTAAAAAGAACTTCTCTGTTTACCAGGTCAGCCTGTCGGTTCCACACTCCCTTATCGACAATCTCCAGCCATTTCAGGGTATCCAACACGTCGAAAATCTTATCGCCCATGCGTTCATCCGCGCAGCGTACATGCAACCTTTGCTGACTGCCAATCAACATGTAGCTGCTGTCAATGGCTTGTTCAAATGTAGCCTGGGCATGCACGGGAATGCTCCCACATGTCAAGATAATGAATACTCCGATCCAGATTGTAGTTTTCAATCAGGCTCTCCTTTTGAAAAAGTGAAGCAAAGATTTGACATAACTATCATCCAATGGAAGTTCAATAAAATCAGCATGAGCACGATGAAATGCCTGCCGCGTTTTACCCGTCTGCACTTCGTTTTGCTTCAGCCATGCGTCCCTCCAGCCCGCTGCAGAACTATCAACTAACATTTCTTGTCCGGTTTCAAGATCGCGAAATGAAACCAGTCCAGATGGTTTAAAGTTTTTTTCAAGCTGCTCCCGAAGCTGTATACCTATGAGATCATGCCTGCGCGAAACAATTTTAAGGATGGATTCCGGAATCGGATCGTAAAAATCCGAAAGCAAAAATGCAATGGTCCTCTTTGATTGCACGTGATTCAAATACTGAAGAGGAAGATCGAATCGGGTCTGCCTGGAATCTGGCCGAAACACAATCAATTCCCGGATCATCCGCAGTATGTGCTGTCGTCCTTTCTTTGGCGGAAGATACAAGTGGATCACATCACTGAATAGTATCATTCCGACCTTATCATTATTCTGGGTTGCTGAAAAAGCAAGCACTGCTGCAATCTCGGTAAGCCAGCTGAATTTATCCCGTACCTGTGACCCGAAATACATGGACTTGCTGATATCCACCATGAGCATCAGAGTCAGTTCCCGCTCTTCCTCGAATACTTTGACCTGTGTTTGGCCGGACCGTGCAGTCACATTCCAGTCGATATACCGGATATCATCGCCTTGCTGATATTCCCGAACTTCGGAAAACGACATACCCCTTCCCTTAAAATGACTGTGGTAGGCCCCGCTGAACAAATGACGGCTGAGGCCTTTTGTTTTTATTTCGATTTGCCGGACTTTTTTAAGAATCTCCTGAGTAAGCATGCTCAAAAAAGTTTACGTAATGGCCCAAACTTACGGATGTGAGGTTGAAGCAATGTATAAGGCATGATAATTTTGCGTATGCCCCACACCAGATTAAATTCCGAAGTAAAGCAGAAGCCTTCCGGCTTTAAAGTCCAGTTTTTAAAATGCTCCAGTTCCATGTACATTTTGAATCTGCCGGAAGGATTCAAACTCATCATCTCCTGTTTTTTCCAGTCGATATATTCTTTAATAAAAGTCTTGTAATCGAAATCTTTCTCAAACATTTCTTCAACACTGATGATGCGGTTGAGTTTTCGATCATAATTAAATGCAAGATTCCGTTCGCCCTCACTCCAGGGTTCATTAAAACGGAAAATGCCCGTTATCCAATCCGGACTGATCCAATCGATATCCATGTAGGCATTGCAATCCAGGGTTTGCTCAACAGGTCCGGCTTTGTAATATGCTAACAACTGATCGGACCATTTATCAAAAAAGCTGAGAAGCCACTGATCAAAATCGCGATCACCGGTTTGAATATATTGGGCATATATCTTCAAACCAGGAGCACTCATGTTTTTACATTCGTAACGGTAGTGTTGGGTTTTTGTCCAATTCTCATAAACCGGATAATTAGATTTGAACAATTCCTCCGTAATGGCTTTGTTGTTTGGCTGATTGGTCAGTTTAAACTCCTTTACCCGTTCGCCAAAGTAATCGTTTAACCGAAGAGCCATCCGGTTGCATTCATCGTCTTCACAATGACCATTTACCATATACCCGGTAAGCTTGCCAGGTATGCTCAATGTTCCAAAAATTCGCAGATCACTATCCTTTTGTAATTGCGCGATAACAGGACTTTGATCCATAATTCCTTCATAACTGCGATACCACATCGCTGATGGACATGTAAGTGTTTTAAATCCTTCGCGTCCCACTTTTTCGAACTCGATGTAGATACCGGACTCGTTTTTGGAATCCATGTACCTTGCATTGATTCGCGTACGGGTTACATCCCCAAGAAGAAAACCTCTGTGCTCAAAACTGCTATCTTGCACGACGAGCTTGATTTGGTCGGGATAGTACGGGCCTTCTACAAAAAGATCTATGGATTTAGAAGGGATTTGCAGAAAACCGCGCTGGTCTTTCTGATTATGACCCAAGGTAAGCATATATGGGTCGCCATTGCTTGCGATGCCTGCATAATGCGTGATCCAGAGCCCCTTGCTATTGGAACCAAACAAGTCTATTACTTCCTGTATTTTCAATGCAGACATGGTATCCTGGGCAAAAAGCCGGGATGCACACAAACACAGGAGGATAAAAATTTTATGGCTGGACATAGTTTATTTTAAGGGACTTGAACTTTAGACAGAATGCGGCTGATGATTTCTTCCTGGTTTACATTTTCAGCTTCCGCCTCATAACTGAGGCCAATGCGATGCCGCAAAATATCCCGGCACACATTCTGAATATCATCCGGGATTACAAATCCTCTGTGCTGCATAAATGCCCTCGCCTTCCCTGCAATTGCTAAAAAAATACTTGCTCTGGGGGAAGCCCCATATTGTATGTAATCTGCGATATCCTTCAAGCCATGTTCTGCGGGCCTGCGCGTCGCAAATACAAGTTGTAATATGTAGTTTTCGATACGCTCATCCATATAAATTTTTGATATCGCCTTGCGTGCTTTCAGGATATCTTCCGTGTGGATCACCGCCTTGGGTTTTTCCAGGATTTGATCGTTCAGGTTTCGTCGAAGAATCTCCCGTTCTTCCTCAGGCGAAGGATAATCCACTAAAAGTTTCATCATAAATCGGTCAGTCTGGGCCTCCGGAAGGGGATAGGTTCCCTCCTGCTCAATTGGATTCTGAGTCGCCAATACCAAAAAGGGTTCCTCCAGGAGAAAGCTTTCCTTCCCAATGGTCACTTGTTTTTCCTGCATCGCCTCCAATAATGCTGATTGCACTTTTGCAGGTGCCCTGTTGATTTCGTCTGCCAGAATGAAATGTGCAAATATCGGTCCCTTCCGCACTGAAAACTGGTGATCCGCGGGATTATAAACCAGGGTACCTATAATATCTGCAGGCAGTAAATCCGGAGTAAACTGTATTCGGCTGAACTTCGCATCAACGGAATGTGCCAGGGTTTTAATGGCCAGGGTTTTTGCCAAACCCGGCAAGCCTTCCAGTAAAATATGCCCCTTGGTCAAAAGTCCTAAAACCATGCGCTCCAGCATCTGATGCTGGCCGACTATAATGTGCTTTTGCTGTTCCATGAGACGGTCCAAAAAGGCACTTTCAATAGCAATTTGCTGGTTGAGCGCTTCTATGTCAATGTATTGAGCCATAATTGATAAAAATTAAATGAAGGTGGCGGCAAAATGATCAACTTTGCGTTTTCTATAATAAACGCGAAAGCATGGCTAAAAACGACAAATTCCTATACTTCTGGCATACCCTTCCGGTACTTTTATTCTTTTTTAACATTTGGCCGCTTGCTGCTCAGGAAGCCCAAAATCCATTTCTAGAAGAAGAAGCTATCCGGAAACTCAAATCCGGCACCCTCCTGGTACGGTTGGAATCTTTGGAAAAGAAGCTTCAATTCCTGGAACGAAGTATGGAACATGCAGAATGCGACGCATCCTGTAAAAAGAAAATTCAAGAGGATATTGAGGAGGTTCGCCTGGCACGAAACCAATTTAACAAAGAGTTCATCACTGCCTTTAGAACCTACTTTAGTTTTTGTAAGGTCTATTTCTATTATGACAACCAACATAGTGTGCTTCTGCAAAAACGATTTGCAGATTTTTCATTCATTGGAGACAGTTTGAACGAATTGCCACCAACCACCGTATCCAAAGATTCCATTCTGATCTTGAAAAAGGACCTCACCCCGGACGCTGAAAATGAGGGCTGGCTTTTTCAAACAACAGATGGATTCACCATGAAAAGCAAATTTCCCTTTATAACAGAAAACAACGCGAAAACCTTAATTAACCGCCTCGCTTCTTCTGATTACTTGAAAAAGAACTGCCGCTATATGGTAAAAAAACTCAACAAGGATCTCTTTAAGTTTTATTGGAAAACAGAAGAAAAGCGACTGGAGGGAAGAAAAGAGTTTGAACGGATGCAGGAAAAGCAACCTTGATTGCTTATTCTAAAGTGATTATTGCATTGTTAGAATTGTATAGTAAAAATTGCAGTGCTACGGAATAATCGCTGCGCTCCCCAACGAAAATCAGAAATCCAGTTCATTTAAAATTTGCACAGTTTAATCCGTTCCGTCTTATCGCCAGATTTGAAATAGAGTACATAGATCCCGGGATTCCAATCCTTTGATGAGACTACCAATCCGCCATGTGAAAAACGGGCCATGACTTTTCTGAAAATTCCTTGTCCCATTGCATCATATATAATGATTTCAATTGGATTAGCTCCTTCATAGTCAAGAACTAAAAGATCCTGAAAAGGGTTAGGCCATACATAAAATGTTCCAGGTTCTGCGCCGTTTGATCCGGTTGGACAATGGTTTTCCTTTGCAAAGCTGGGATCAGAAGATACCATCCAGGAACTTGGACAAAAAGCATAACTGAAATTATCCGGAATCGAAGGAAAGAGTTGTTCATCAATTACGCTGCTATCCTGATTGTACAAAGCAAGAGATTCTCCGGATTTTGAAAGTTTAAAATTTGCATGCAATCCAGGATCCTTTCCGTCTTCGTCAGCCCACACGATCAAATACGATTTTGCAGGAATACTCGTATCCGGGAAAGCCCATTTCAGCTTATTGGCTGGGTTGTCTGAAAGGTATAATCCAAAACAGGATATGGCCTGATCACTTGTGTTATAAAGTTCAATCCAATCATCATATTCGCCGGATTCATCTTTGATGAAGCTTGCATTGGAAGGCATGATTTCATTAATCCGGATTTTTCCGGCTTCCACATTTGTGGTAGTTATTTGTATCGAGTAAAATTCATACTCAGCCCTGGCAGGTGACAATGCAGCAATATTTTCGTTTTCTGCATAAATGTAATACTGGAGTTCAAGGTTATGCCCGGTATTCACCTCCGATGCATATACACCATCTCCTGCGGCACCATCCTGATGCAGTCCGTCGTCATACATGGACAGTTCTATGAAACGCTCCGTCTTGTCAAAGCGATAAAACAGGGATGTGGATTTTGCATTCCGGATCAGGGCAGATATAATTACGGGGGTATTCAGTTTGGGCGAAACCGGTGCATGTTCAACATTTGAAATGACAGGTTTAAGTACATTCAATGCAGCATGGTTGCTTAAAAAATTAACTCTTGCGTTGCTGAGCGAAATCAATCCAGGATACGTTTTTGCCATGCCACCGCTTCCGTTTGTAAAGTCGGAATACAGATTTGTATTAAAGCCTGCTTCTGAAAAAAATTTATTCTTATCGTTTGTAACTGAAGATGTAATCAGGTTTTTAAGTTTTACAGCCTCGCTTTCGTACCCATTACTTGCCTTCGACTCCTCAAGAATGGTATACAGATGAGCAAGGTATCTTTTTTTAAATTTTGGGATTGAAAAAAGTTTGGAGATTAACGGGCGTTCGGAATTTGAAATATGGAGCAAGGGATCGAGCTGCTGCATTTGCAAGACATTTAGGCCAGGACCCGTGCCCGCATTAACAAAGGCTCCAAAGCATTCATTAAAGTCCCAGGGGATTGTATTGAATCTGCCGATACTGTTTGCATATACCAGGTAATTGTGACCAGATCCCGTATAACTGTCCAGATTTACATAAAAGTTATTGATAGCAAGCATCCAAAGTGCGCGGTCGACGTCAAGCAAGGATTCAACAGTAGCAAGATTTTGTGATAGGGTCTGCATCATTTGAATCAGTGGCTGCCACCCCTGGTCAGATTCTTTTTCGTAATTGTTATAGTAACAAGCGGAATCCATGCTTACCCATTTCAATGCAGAGCCGGGCATTCCCGGAGGACAGCTGGAAGGAATGCTTACTTGTTTATCTGTACGGTCGCATTGAAAGAACGGGCCATCGCTCGAATAAAAATGATTGGATAAAAACACATTGTCCACATCTTCCACATTCGTATAAAGGCCAATCAGCACGTCATTTACATAGACATTTATAAAATTGGCTTTGGGGGCAGGTAGATATTGTCGTGCAATCTGATAACCCAATACCTCCCTGAGAAAACTGGGGTCCATAAATCCATTTGAAAGTTTTAAGGTATTGTAAGCCTCTACCTTCTGATTGGAATGGATATAGTCCAACTTTATGTTAAAAGGATTCTTTACCCTGCTTGCATTATAGGTGCTGTTCCCCTTATAACGGATACCGACACTGTCGTAGCTGACTCCATTGAGCACCACCCTTTCCGCGATAAGCCGGGCATCTGAGTCCGCTGCCCGCAGGGAGTCCAATTTTTGATCCCAGTCTTTGTAGGCAAAATATATTTTAATTTCCTGAATTTTTGAAGGATCGTAAAGCGACTGGGCGACAACAGCACCATACATCATCCCCAAAACGAGAAGGCAAAAAATGCGGTTCATACTTTGTATTTATTTCTAATTGACTATACGAAAATCCCCTGGTTTAAGTTGGCCCCGAAATTAATGAAAGATGCATTTCCTAAACCCCTTTTAAATTCTAACATACCTATTCTGCCAAATGAGCATGTGTCCAAACCATATGATACACTTTCTGAATTTCATTTCAAGGAATAAAAAGTACATGTTAAAAAGTACTGACAATACCTTCTGTTGCAAAAATGCGTCTCTGATGAATCAAAAGCAATGAACAAAATGCTTCGCAACCAGAACCTAGCTTAATGAAAATTGCATTACGCGGGCACGCACACATTATCATTATTGCAAAACCAGATTGAAATGCCTGCATGACTTTATGGAAAAAAATATGCAGAGTTTATTTGTATAGCAGGCTCAATCGTGATTTCAATTGTTCCCGAAGAAGGCCCATCCTCTTTTCAAAAAATCAACTCCCTTCCACGCCCCAATCCCGCAACAAATAGTCAAGCATTTGCGTCGGCTCGCCTTTGGTCTTGGAGGCTTCAATTCCCTTGCGAACAATCTGTACAGCCTGGTCCTTTTTACCATTGATATAAAGTATGCGCGCGTAATTGATAAAAAATTCCTGCTCCTGCTTGAGATCGAGTGCTTTCTTTGCACACTTCTCGCTGAGACTCATGACATTCTTATTGTCCTTGTAATATTTCTGGCAAAGCTGTGAAATCTCCTTTTGTTGCTTGGCATCATTCTTAGCTGTTTTGGATGCGTAGGCTTTTGCAGCATCCAGGAATTTATCCGGATTACCCGTTTCGCCATAATAATCCATACTTGTCGTATACTTAAAAGCTTCGTATTTAGAAGGACAGTTTTTCATTTTTTCCTGCGCTTCCGTCAATAGTGCTTCATTGCGGTATTCAAGCGCCTTTTTAACCGTCTTCTTGCAAGCCATGGTCACTTTCGATTCATACAATTCTTCAGTTTTCAGCTGAACAATGGCCTTTTTATTTTGAATCAGGAAATCAAAAATACGGGAGTCTGCTTCTGTTGCAGCCTCCAGAATAATCTCCAAATTTTCAGCTTTGCTGAGTTCTTTTTGGGTGGAAAGGTATTCATTGGCAATGCGTAGCGAGGGTTTTCCAACCTGATTCAGCGCTTTGATATACCCCAAAATCGTTGCTGCATCGCGATTACCGGCATCATAGAGTTTCGCCCAGTCTCCGGAACGGTCAAATTTTTTAAGCGCATCGCGCCCCAGTTCAATGAATGATTCTGCAGGACGCGCGCCTGATCCTGTGTGCACCACTTTTCCGTCAGAGCCTATATATAAAAAAGTAGGATAGGAGCGAACACCATACTTCAGCGACAACTCAGGTCCTTCGCCCTTTTCCATATCTACCTTCATATTAATAAAATTTGCATTGTAAAACTCACCAACAGCTTCATCGGGAAAAACGTTCGCAGACATCCTCCGGCACGGACCGCACCAGGATGTAAAGGCATCCATGAATATGAGTTTGCCTTCCTTTTCTGCCTTTTCAAGAGCTTCCTTGAAGCTTCCGTGAAAGAAGTCAATACCTTTAAGCCCACTGGGGTTTTCTTGCGCTTGAAGCAGCGCCTGACCGGACAGTGCAGCAAAAAAACACACGATTGCAATTCCATTAAAAAATCGATTCGGCATATTCCACTAATTTTACCACAAATATGATTAGAATATGCGGTTTGTCCATAAGATCCGCCGCATATACTGAATACTCTACATATGTTCCTTAGACGTCAATTTCTCGAACGTATTGCACAAACAAGCGAAATCCCACAAGGTTTTGAGGTTGAATCTGCCCGCGGATGCTATCTCTTTGACTACGCTGGGAATGCCTATCTGGACCTGAGCTCCGGATTTGGCGTCAATAACCTTGGACATGGGGTGGAAGAAGTTATCGATGCAATAAAAGCTCAGGCAGCCCGCTATATTCATAGCACCGTATACGGAGAGCATATCCAAAGTCCACAGGTTCAGTTTGCAGAGATGCTGGTGCAGTTGCTTCCACCAAATCTCAATTCTGTTTATTTCCTGAACTCGGGCAGCGAAGCCATCGATGCCGCAATGAAACTGGCCAGATTGGCAACCGGTAGACCAGAAATCATAGTGTGCAGAAAAGCCTATCACGGCAGCACCCTCGGTGCTGAATCCTTGCGCTCTGATGCCCCCCATAAGGCTCCGTTTCTACCTCTTTTGCCTGGCATCCGATTTATTGATTTTGGAAATGCAGAACACCTCACTGAAATTACCAGCCATACTGCAGCCATTCTGACAGAAGTTGTTCAGGCTGAAGCAGGAGTTCGAAAAGCTGAGGCACAATGGTGGAATGCATTGTATCAAAAATGCCAGGAAACGGGTGCTTTGTTCATAGCAGATGAAGTTCAAACAGGATTAGGCCGGACAGGCTCCTTATTTGCTTTTATGCAAACCCCTTGCAGCCCGCATATCCTGGTGGCAGGCAAAGCCCTTGGCGCCGGAATGCCTCTTTCGGCAGTCATTGCTTCCAAAGAACTTATGAGCCATTTCAGCAAAAGCCTTCCCTTAGGCCAGTTGACAACGTTCGGAGGGCATCCTGTCAGTTGTGCAGCTGCTTTGGCAGGTCTTAAAAAACTCCTTTCTTCAGGATATATGGAATCTGTTTCTAAACACGGACATGTCATGTCTAAACATGTCATCTCAAATCCTCATATCCGGGAAATTCGTTCAGCCGGACTGCTCATCGCCTTACAACTCGACCATGAGGAACGTACCATGTCCTGGATCCGGGAATTATACACCAGGCACAGGGTTCTGGCAGAAAGCTTTTTATTCGCTCCCGATGCCTTGCGGATTGCTCCTCCCTTATGCATTGAACCAAATCAGCTGACGGAACTTGCCCATCACCTGAATGAGTTGAATTAATGTATTCCAGCCCCTTGGCACCTTCGATTTTAACTTTTTCCTAATGACAATTCTTCGTTTTAGCGCATCTATTTGATCGCAACTGTGTTCATTCCTATCTATCAGCTTGCATCATGAGAAGAAAAGAATTTTTAAAAAACACTCTTTTAGGTACTTGCTTTATAACAACTTCAGAAACGGTGGTGAAAGCCCTCCAGCCCGAAAATCCGCTTGAAAAATTACATCAGGAACCCATTGGCTTCAATCACATTCCTCCTTCAAAACCAATTAAAATGGAACATATGATCATTCATAAATCCAACACCCGCGGTCACTCAAACCTGGGTTGGTTAGATTCCTATCACACCTTTAGCTTCGCAAACTATTATAACCCAGAACGCATGAACTTTGGTGTCCTTCGCGTCCTCAATGATGACAAAGTCAGCGAAGGAATGGGCTTCGGCACCCATCCCCACGACAACATGGAAATTGTCAGCATCCCTTTATTTGGCGATCTTGAGCATAAAGATTCCATGGGTAATACCACGGTAATCAAACAAGGTGACATTCAGGTGATGAGTGCAGGTACGGGTGTTTATCATAGCGAATACAATAAGAACAAAGACAAAGAAGTTCGTTTTCTTCAAATCTGGATCCTTCCGAATAAGAGAAATGTCCAACCCAGATACGATCAACTAAGTCTTGATATTTCAAATCGCCACAACAAATGGCAACAGATACTCTCCCCTAATCCCGACGATGAAGGTGTCTGGATATACCAGGATGCCTGGTTCAATATGAGTCGCCTGGATGAAGGATGTAACATCAGTTACCAATTGCAAAAAGAGGGTAATGGAATGTATGTTTTTGTCCTCAATGGTAAGGTACGATCGGGAGATCAGGTCTTTGGAACAAGAGATGGCTTTGGCGTATGGAATACACCCCAAATACATTTTGAATCCCTGGAGGGTAATACGGAATTACTTCTTATGGAACTCCCAATGAATGCAATGTAACAACCCTGCACGTAATTTCACCCTGTTGCATCAAATTATAAAGTTCACTCTGCTATATGTACATTTCCTTACAATGGAAAGCTACATTTGTAAAATAAACGAATAACAAAACGAAATGAATAAGACACGACTTGAAGCCTTCAGCGATGGTGTTTTGGCCATCATTATTACAATTATGGTTCTGGAAATGAAAGTGCCCCATGGTTCTGAATGGTCTGATCTTCTGAAGCTATGGCCTACGTTTTCTTCCTACCTCATGAGCTTCGTCTATATCGGCATATATTGGGGCAATCACCATCACCTGATGCACTCCCTGAGCAAAGTGAATTCGGGAATCCTCCTTGCGAATTTAAACCTGCTCTTCTGGCTCTCCCTGATTCCGTTTGCTACTGCTTGGATGGGAGAAAATCACTTTGCAAACAATACAGTAGCAGTGTATTCGATTACCTTGCTGCTGCCAGCCATTGCATATTATATCCTTCAATCCCTGATTGTAAAACAACATTTGCATCCTGAGGAATTTGAGTCGGCACATCGCAAACAAAATCAAAAAGGCCAGATTTCACTATTCGCATACATTGTCAGCGTGATCTGCGCATTTTATGTTCCCGTTATTTCCGGCATTCTGATCCTCGCCGTTGCTATAATGTGGTTGATACCTGACAAAAATATTGAAAAAGAATTTGAAAAAAACGGAGCTAACTAACGTTTGTTCTTATTCAGCACAATGCACGCTTCCTGAAGCCGAGGGACTCAGATAGGGAATTCCCAAACCCAGTCCACGCAAAATCAACAAACAAGCTGTTATCAAAATAAGATAAGGAATATATCTATTGATGCGCTGGCGGATGGAAACTGACAACATGGTTCCTGCAGTCAAAAGAAGAATCATAAGAGGCATGGTTCCTAAACCAAAAGAGAACATCAATCCCGCTGCAGCATACGCATTTCCCGTGGCAAGGGCTGGAAGCAGTGCAAGATAGACAAGACCGCACGGCAGCCATGCATTCACCAGGCCAAGCTCAAATGGAAACCAATAGGTTTTCGGCTTACTCATGATGCCAGAAAGAAGATTGCGAACAGAATTTTGCCAGGAGGCCAGATAGGGGATTTTGACGTCCGTCCACCTGCTTGCAAAAAATAAGACAAGAATCAATATGCCACTTGCAATTGACAATCCTTGCTGGTAACCGGCCAGCGCAAATTGATTACCTATAAGGCCAAGTACCAAACCCATAAAAGCATAGGATAAAGCCCTCCCCAGATTATACAACAGGACTGCTGCAACATTGCCACTGTTTTGCAACATGCTGAATGCTATAGGGCCACACATACCCACACAATGAAGGCTGCCTAAAAATCCAATACTGAATCCCGTTAATACTATTGCTGCAAAACTCATGCACGCGAATAATAAAAGCTGTTTCGGTAGGCATACGATTTCCCACCAACAGCCCACTCCATCCGAATCTGATACTGTGCCGGTATAAATTCATTTCCTGAAATTCGAAAGACCCCTGCAGAATCAGGAACCATCTGGAATGTCCGATCCCTGGATTTATCAGAAAGACATATGAAGACTATCTTACACCTGCTATCTTGCCTTGCACTTTCAGCTGGAATCTTAATAAAAACATCCTGATCCTGAACATGTACCTGAACACCGGAACTAAGTTGACTCAAATTTGCAGATCCCTCCACTACTTTCTGATATTCAAGTTCCTTTTCATAATAGGATTCATCCACGAGGTCGTTGCTTTGTTGAGATGAAACAAAAACAAAATATAGCATCATGCTGATAAATCCAACATAGACAAGAAGAATCCGATATGACCAACTCATCGCATATTTATTTAAATGGTCCTAAAAAATTTGTTTGAAGGGATTGAATTCGTCTGTTACCTTGGTACACACCCAGGTCCAGGTTTGTCTTTCGCCCCGTCAACGCATTCTTATTCAAAACAATAAAAAATTCCACTTCGTTTACAGATTCAGGCTTTAACAGGTGCTTCTCTTTTCCAACCAGCTTGATTTCTCCATCGGTCCCTTCAAGCTTCACCTCTACCTCCTGTTCCCTGCTGGTCTTATTTATAATTTTTGCAACATACAAGTTACTAATTTTATCTTGTTCGATTTCCTGAAACAATTGACCCTGCGCCCTTTGCACATAGGTATCGATTGAACGTCGCGTAAAGACAAGAACGGACATCAGGATGATCAGAAAGCCAAGTAAGCCGGAGTAGGCCTTCATTCTGTTATTGAAATGGAACGGCTTTTTATTTGCAATTTCATTTTCTGAAGCATACCGTATGAGTCCTCTTTTAAAACCCACCTTGTCCATAACCTCATCACATGCATCGATACATGCAGTGCAGCCTACACATTCCATTTGCACGCCATCGCGAATGTCAATTCCGGTAGGACATACAGCAACGCATTTTCTGCAGTCTATGCAATCTCCTTCCGTGCGAAGCTTTCCCTTTGTAATTTTTTCCCGAGGTTCACCTCGCCCATAATCATAGGATATCTGCATCGTGTCTTTGTCAAACAAAACACTTTGCAATCTACCATATGGACAAACCGTAGTGCAAATGATATCGCGAACAAATGCAAAAACACCATAAAACAATAAGGTAAAAATCACCAAACCTGCCAAAAGGCTCAGGTTTTGCGAAATGGGTTCTCGCATCATCCGGAACAATTCATCCGTCCCGATGATATATGCAAGAAAGGTGTTTGCAATAATAAAGGATATTGCAAGGAACAGAAAATGCTTGAATCCCTTTCGCACGAATTTTCCTACATCCCAGGCTTTGTCATGCAAATTGCGTTGCTGGTTTGGGGACCCTTCAATCCACCATTCAATGCGACGAAAAACCATTTCCATAAAAATGGTTTGAGGGCATGCCCAGCCACAAAACAAACGTCCGTAAATAACCGTAAACAATGCGATGAAAATGATGAACGTGATCATCGCAACAGCAAATATGAAAAAGTCCTGCGGCCAAAAAATCTTACCAAACAGGATGAATTTTCCTTTTATGACGTTCAGCATGAAAAAAGCTTCCCCATCCCACTTTACAAAAGGCAAACCAAAAAATACAAGCAAATAGAATATGGCCGAATAATTTCTCCACTTATAAAAGCGACCGGAAGGTTTCAATACATAGACCCACCTTCGCCTTCCTTTTTCAGTAACGGAACTTACGCGATCGCGGAAACTCTCAGCATGTTGCAGGTCTTCAAGATTCATCTTTTATTTGGTAGCGCCTGTGCTGTCCTTGGGGGGTGCAACCTGACCAGGCTGGGCAGCCGGAGCACCTGCTGTCTCTTTATATATGTCACCCTGAGGATCTTTTGGATTCGGTGGATTCGTACCTTTTAAGGACCGGATATAACTGGCAAGCTGGGCTATTTGGTTCGGTGAATAATCATCTTTCCATGATTTCATCCCTTTATCAATGACCCCATATTTGATTACGGTAAAAATATTTTTTACACTGCCTCCGTGCAACCAATACTCATCCGTAAGATTTGGACCAACGACTCCCTGTCCCTTATCTCCATGGCATACTGCGCAGGCTGTTTTGAATATCGTCTTTCCTTCTTCAAATTTTCCGGGCTCGAGTTCGGTAACGGAATTTTCATCGATCAGGTTCGCCTGCGTTTTTAGATATTCCATTTTTTCTTTCGCTGCCGTTTCCATTGCAATGTTGAACTCTTCGATCATCAAAGGTGCGGCATGTGCAACATGATAGCGGTATAAATAAATTCCCGCAAAAACAATGGTGCCAGCAAAAGCTGCTAAAAACCAGGGCGGGGTCACATTGTCCAATTCCCGTATTCCATCATAATTGTGTCCGGTATCTATATTTCCTTCCTGTTCAATGGGTTTAAATGCATTGATCCGATCCCACCAGGAAGGGCCTTTAGCTTGTACTTCCCTTATCGTATAGCTGCTTATTCCTGTAAACTGCTTGATCCATTTTACCAGATAGATCAATATTAATAACTCCACAGCGATGATAAGCAATAATATCCAGCCCTGGGGTGAAAGTATGAAATAATCTGACTTTGCTGCAGGTGCAGCAGCTGCCTGTGCAGATGCATGTGCTGAGAAACCCATGAAAACCATTGCTGCTATCACAGATTTCATAGTCCCACCACCCATTTTATTTTTAAAATGGTATTTTATAGCAGTACGCAATAACCCAACAAGAACAAGAATACAGACAGCAAGAGTTAAAGCAATGCTGAACAAAGCGGTGTCCAAATCAAATGGCCAACTACTTTGTGGTGCAGCTGCCGCTGCAGGTGCTGCCTGCGTCATACCAATAGCAGGGAACATATAATTGCAGATCAACAAGAGGATAGAAAGCCTTAAATATGATTTTCTCATTGTTTATTAGTTTATTCGTGTTTGTCTAATGGAAGGTTCTCCAAATGTTCAATGGTCTCTTTCTTAGTGCCAAATGCAATGAGGGTAACAGCAATAAAAAAAGCGACAAAAAGAATCAGTGAGATCAAGGGATAGATCTCTACCCCTGCAATTTTTTCAAGATAATAGTTAAATTTCATCGTTTTCTTTTTCTTCGTTGAACATTACTTCGTGCTTACACCTGTAGCTTTGATATCTTTTCCCAGACGTTGCAAATAGGAGATCAATGCCACAATTTCTTTTGTAGGAGCAATTTCGATTTTGTCTTTTAACAGGTTGTCCGAAACCTTTTTCGCCTGTGCCATTAAGATGTCATTTGAATTCGATTCCAGGCTCTCTGCATAAGGTACACCTATCTTTCTCATGGCATGAATTTTTGAATTTGTAGTGGATACATCCAAATCATTTTCAAAAAGCCAGGGATAGTTCGGCATATTGGATCCTGGTGAAATACTGCGTGGGTCGAGCATGTGATTGAAATGCCATGAATCAGGATATTTACCTCCAACCCTTGCAAGATCCGGACCCGTTCTCTTACTTCCCCATTGGAACGGATGGTCGTAAACAAATTCACCTGACTTGGAATACTCACCATATCGCGTCACTTCATACCTGAACGGACGGATCATTTGTGAGTGGCAATTGTAACAACCTTCGCGAATATAAATATCCCGACCCTGCAATTCAAGAGGGGTGTAAGGCTTTACACTTGATATCGTGGGTACATTTGATTTTATAAGGAAGGTAGGAACCAATTCTACCAAACCTCCAATTCCTACAACCACTAAACTAAGTACGAGCATGAGCCATGGTTTGCGCTCCAGAAATCCATGCCACATATAGGTCTTTGGAACCGTGTATTCTTTTGCGAGAGGAGCTGCTTCTGCTGATTCACTCTCTATGAAACTTCCTTGCTTTGCTGTTTTATAAAGGTTGTAAACCATTACTAAAACACCACATAGAAAAATCGTTCCACCCAATGCTCTTAAAAAGTAAAATGGAATTACCGTTTGTACAATATCCATAAACTGATACTGCAATTGCCCTTCCGGTGTAAACGCCTTCATCATAAAATAAGAGCGGAATGCAGACCAGTACATTGGAATGGCATACAGAATAATACCCAATGTGCCAATCCAAAAATGTGTTGATGCTAGTTTTTTACTGTATAACTTGACGTTGTACATTTTTGGGAAAAGCCAGTACATCATTCCGAATGTTAAAAAGCCATTCCATCCCAGTGCACCGATGTGCACATGCGCCACAGTCCAGTCGCTATAGTGGGAAATGGCATTGACATTTTTTAATGAAAGCATGGGACCCTCAAATGTCGCCATACCATAACAGGTAACAGCAACCACAAAGAACTTAAGAACAGGATCTTCCCGTACCTTATCCCAGGCTCCACGTAGTGTAAACAATCCATTCAACATACCGCCCCAGCTGGGAAGGATAAGCATAATCGAGAATGCCGTACCTAATGATTGTGCCCAATCAGGCAAAGCAGTATACAACAAATGGTGCGGACCTGCCCAAATATATATGAATATCAATGACCAAAAGTGAACAATACTCAACCGATACGAATAAACAGGACGATCTGCCGCTTTTGGAAGAAAATAATACATCAATCCCAAATAAGGGGTTGTAAGGAAAAATGCCACTGCATTATGTCCATACCACCATTGTACCAATGCATCCTGAACACCAGCATACCAGGAATAGCTTTTGAACAAATTGACAGGCATTTCAAATGAGTTCACAATATGCAACATGGCTACTGTTACCCAGGAGGCGATGAAAAACCATATCGCCACATACATATGCCGCTCCCTGCGTGTAAGTATCGTTCCAAACATGTTGATGCCGAAAACAACCCAAATCAATGTAATCAGAATATCGATCGGCCACTCCAGCTCTGCATACTCCTTTCCGGTGGTAATCCCACTAACGAGCGTTAATGCTGCCAGAACAATTATCAATTGCCAGCCCCAAAAGTGGATTTTACTCAATAGATTGTTCCACATGGGCGTTTTCAGCAATCGTGGTAACGAGTAATAAATCGCAGTGAAAATTCCATTACCAACAAATGCAAATATTACAGCATTGGTGTGCAGGGGTCTCAGCCTGCCATAGGTGGTATAGGAAAGATCAAAATTGAGCGCTGGAAATACGAGTTGAAAAGCGATAATTACGCCCACTAACATACCCACCACTCCCCATAAAATGGTTGCTATGGCAAACATTCTGGTAATCTTGTTGTCGTATTGAAAACGATCAAGTTGCATATTCATTCGTTTGATTTTTGTTGGATTTCCGTATGATCATCAAATAACATCCGCTGTGCCGGAGAATACATGTCATCAAACTGTCCATCGCCGGAACTCCATAAAAAGGCAAAAAGGAACCCACCGGCAATACACATGCTTATTACTAATAAGATAATAATGACACTCATTGATAGGATTAGAATGCAAAAATGGACAGCTCAAAACAAAGCTATCCCAATATCTATCAATACAATACATGATTTTTATCAATGCTTATTCTGTGGATTAAAGCGTTTATCGCGGATCAAAAGAATTTGCATTGATTTTTTCTAAATCATTGTTTTATAGTCATTTATAAATTTATTTGGCAAGAAATGGTGCCATCACTTCCACTCCTTGCAAAAATTAGATCTTCCGATAACCGACACAATCTGAGCTTACATCCTTGGATATTAAAGTGCAAACACATCCAGACGTAAAGGAAATGATCAGCATTAAACATAAACCGTTTGGAGGATTCAAATGACTTTAAATGGTAGGTACAAAGAATGGAAATAGAAAATACATGCAGCCGGCAAAATCGTGCCTGACAATTCATTTTGCCAACTTCCGCCTCTTTGCTGCCCACTCGGTAATGCCAAATGCAAGGCCAATGATACTCAGTGAACTGGCCGGCATAAGTATCGCCGCAACGACAGGCGCCAATTCACCGCGCAAAGCAAAATAAGAACCCACCACATTATACACTATGGAGTATATAAAAATGCCATTTATGATGTTGCGCCCATCCTTAACGAAGGACAGCAATTGAGGTATTTTAATAAAAGAAGATCCATCCAGGATTCCATCACACGCAGGGGTAAAGTTGTTCTTGTTTTCGGTCACAGCAATTCCTACATCACTTTGCTTAAGTGCACCCGCGTCATTTAAGCCATCTCCAATCATCAACGTCTTGTGCCCTTGGTCGCGTTGCAAGGTTTCTATATACTCAAGCTTATCGGAAGGACTTGCCTTAAATCGCAATTGCGAACTATCAGGTAACAGCGTTGAGAGAAATGCCTTTTCTTTCGTATTGTCCCCGGATACTACAGAAATTCTATAACTATTCCTCAGGGATTCCAACACATTTGCAAGTCCTTCCCTATAATGTTGTTGCACCATATAGCAACCATAATATTTCCCTTCTTCACAGATGTGTATGGAAGAGCCCTCATGCGTATCCTCTTCCCCTTTGTAACCAACAAAGGATGCAGAACCGATTTTTACATGGCGTTCCTCGATCCATGCTTCTATCCCCTGACCTTCTGTCTGTTTGAAATGCCGCACCTCCATCGGCTTTACATGGACAAAGGACTTCACAATGGCTGTGCTAAGCGGATGCGTTGATTGGGCCAGAAGTGCATACACCCTACGGAATACATCTGGTGGAAGGGCCTCACCGCGGTAATGCAATGCAGCAGCCTTGTCCACTGTTAAGGTTCCGGTCTTATCAAAAACGATATGGTTTGTCTTTGAGAGGCGCTCAAGTACATCGGAGTGCCGGAGGTATAATTTATTTCGTGCAAGAATTTTAAGGATGTTGCCATTGGTATAGTTGGAAGCCAACAACAAAGCACAGGGACATGCCACAATGAGAATCGTTGTAAGTGCATTCCACATGCGGTCCGGGCGACCTTGCAAATTCCAGTATGCAGCAGCACTAAAAGCAAGCACCAATACAACGATGGTAAAGTACTTGGCCATGCTGTCAATGCGACTTTTTTGCCGCTCATCCACACTGTCAAAAATCTCGCGGTTCCACAAACTGGTAAGATAGGATTGCGATACCGGTTTGGCAACCTCAACCTCAATCATCGAACCCGTCTGCCGGGCTCCGGCATATACGCGCTCGCCTTCATGTGCATATACGATTTCGCTTTCGCCACTTACAAAACTATAATCAAATGCAGCTTCCCCCTTGATAATCCATCCATCAACAGGTATGATTTCCTGATTGTGAATTAAAATCCGGTCACCCATTTTTAATTTTTCGATAGGAACGGGTATCGGTTTGTCTTCATATATCCTGTGAACTGCAATCGGAAAAAACGAGCGGTAGTTGCGATCAAATGAAAGCGCCTGGTAGGATTTATCCTGAATAAACCGACCTACCAACATAAAGAAAACGATGCCCGACATACTGTCCAGATATCCGTTTCCAAGCCCTGCTTGTATCTCGTACAAACTGCGGCCAAAAGTAAGGGCGACGGCTAAGGCAACAGGTAAATCAATATTCACATATCGGGCCTTCAAGCCTTTCCAGGCTCCAACAAAAAATTCTGAGGCACAATAAAATAAAACAGGAAGCGAAAGCAAAATAATCAAACCGGTAAACATCCTCCCCAATTCGCGTTCCATGATAGCGCCACCACTGAAATAATCTGGTAAACTGAACATCATGATGTTCGCAAAACAAAATCCTGCAATACCAATTTTTACAATTCTGTTTTTCTCAAATGCAATGGTATTTCCCGGCATCTGATCCGGAATATCCAACTGTGGCTCGTAACCTAGTGTTGTCAACAATTCGACAACCCTTCGCAGTCCAATTCGTTCCTCATCAAATACGATATGGATTTTTTTATGCTCAAACTGAACACGCGAATACACAATGCCCGGTTCAATTTTGCGTATGTTTTCCAGCAACCACAAACATGAACTGCAATGCATTTGAGGGAGAAAAAAATGAACGTGTGATTGACGGCCATCCGAAAATTGCACATACCTTTCATGCATTTCCGGAAGATCCAAAAAGGCAAATTTTTCTCGCCATGCACTAAATTTTTGCTGCAATCCGGGATGCGCATTCAAATCATAGTAATTGCACATCTGATTCTCCTCCAGCAAACCAAACACAAGCTTGCACCCTTCGCAACAAAAATACTTGTCCCCGTTCCTGATATGGAGGTCAGGGCATTCGCTGCCACAATGGTAACAATCTACCTTCTTCTCTGTACCTGCTCTTTGTGAAGGCATTTTATGAATGAATTCAATAGAAATATGGTGCCGCTCAAAAATCCGAATTCCTTTATCAGCACTTTTTGATGTCTGTCATAGCATGTACTGATAATCGTCATTATTCCAAATTCAATAATAAGTACTACAGTTTATTCCTGTATTGTACGCTTTATCTCCATCCCTTTATGCGCAATTCCATATCAATCAAGACTGTCTTTCAATTGGGTATATTTCCTCAATCACATCTAGATAAGTGCGGAAAGCAACAAAACGGTTCGCATAGCGATCGATATGTTCCTTTTGCAAATCCGGAGCATATTGGGCCATGTATTTATTTAAGGCTTCGTGGGATTTGGCATCATACTGTATGACATAGGTGATACCATCAGATTCCTTGAGTTCGAGCCTTGAAATCCGGCACTTATTAAAAATGCCTGTTCCTAAAACTTTTGGAATATGGTGCAAACGCATCCATTGAAGCCATTCCTCGTGAATCTCAGGATCAATCTTTACCGTTACATTGTAGACAACCATAATGAGAATGATCAAAGATACGCTGAACCAAAATCTATGTAAAAGATTCCTGAAATTAAAAATCAAAGTTTAGGGACATCCCATAATTGCTTCGCTTTTGATCCCCAAAAAAGAGCACTTTGGATCCGTCATTTTGGGTCAAAAAAACTCTGCGCGGCGCATTGTCATAGATCAAATTGTAATTAAAGGAGATGGAAAAATGTTCTTCAATGGCAATTTGAAAAGACGTCTGAATGTCCAGAAAATAATCGATGCGTTCATCACTCAAATTTCCATCTGTAATGACATTTTTCAGCTTACCGAGCGGGAACTTAATGTACGGATGAATTTTTAATTTGTACTTATCCTTGGGTTTCCAAACCAGGCCAGGCCTGATTTCTCCCATCCATGCATGTGTCGGATTGAATTCATACTTGATGGTAGTGTCGGCCCCATTGAAAAAAAGTGTTTTAGAAAATTTTACTTTTTCCAGCTCGTAGAAAAATCCAAGCAAAAGGGATAGTCTAAACTTACTGTATTGCTTCCGGTTCGAGACAAGGTACCGGGATTTACTTTTACTCAGGACTTCCAGTTCATGATCCGTCAAATTCAATGCATTGTCTATAGGTGCACAAGACTGAAGGCATCGTATCAAATCATTTCCATGGATTTCGTAGGATGGCTTTTTCAACATGGCTGCCCTGTTTGAAAGCCCTTTCTTTGTCAGCTTCTTACTGTAATGGCTGAAGTTAAAACCTCCGCCAATTTCGTATCGCTGGTCAATCCCAAGGTAATCATCGCTAAACCGCTTGGCAATTATGTAGTTTTCCAACCACAAGCCATTCACCTCGTTTGCACTTTCAATTTTGAGCTGATTCTTTTGAATCAGCCGTTTGTATTCATCCACATACTCGGGTTTTCCCTGCATCTCCTTGGTCAATTTCTCGATCTCCTGCTCATACTTGGATTTACATTCCAAAGGATCCGGCTGATACGGATGAAAATCAAAAGAAATATCGATATTCGACACATTCTCCTCGAAATTCCCATCCTTCAACAAGGTCTGTACACGGGTTGAAAAATCAAGTTCATAGGGATACAAGCCCTGATCGATATCGACACCTGCTCCTATTCTGAAGAGGCTGCTACTATTCGTTTCATTTCCGGAAAAATCAAAGAATCCTTTTCCATTCATCCTGTGCTCGTCATCCATAAAATCATACAGAAAGTCCAAAAGATCCTGGGTTTCCTTTAAAAGTGTCGAATCCTGACGGTAATGGGGGTCTTTTGATGTTCCAAGAAGAACACCGGACTTCTTGCTAATGATACTCTTATAGACCTCTGTAAAATCCTGATCCGACACCTGAGCATGTAAATAGCTTGTCGCGCCAAAATTCAAGAATAAGAATCCATAAAAAAGGACCTTAACGCAAAAAATATGGCCGTACGGCCATTTTGACCAATTCATCATGATTTCACAGCAAAATATTTGCCACTTTGTAATAAGTAGCTTCTATTGCAGCAAAATCAAATGAAATTTAACGCACCAACTTGAAATTAAAGGCACCATTTTGGGTGCTCATGTAAATGCGCAACCAGATTGGCAATATCATTTCCGTACCTCTGGCGGCAGAGATATCACCCAGATCAAGCAGATTGGATTCCTTCCATCCCATACTTTGCAAGAGGAGCTTGACCTGTTGCTTTGCCTCATTGTCGTTGCCGCAAATAAAATTCACGTGGTCGCCACCACCAATCATTCCCGGATTTACCATAATTCCACACCACATGGTGTTTAGTGTTTTAACAACTTTGAGATTCGGAAACTGGCGTTGTATTTCTTCACCTAATGAGTCATCGTTGCAAATGGACAATCGAGGAGGCATACCTTTTGAAAAATCCAATGGATTGGCTAAGTCTATCAAGATTTTGCCATCCATTACACCTTTCTCTACAGATGAAAGTATCGCAACGGACTGTTCCCCCTTTGTACAATTAAATATAATCTCCGCACCACGGCATGCTTCAGAAAAAGTATGCAACGAGGCATTCGTTCCATTTTTTTCAACCCAGGCTTTCCCTTTTTCATGGTCTGCACTGCGGCTTCCCATGCGTACCTGATGGCCTATTTCAATAAGTTTACTCCCGATAGATTGGCCCACATCTCCTGTTCCAAGTACAGCAATTATCATAACATTATTTTTAAATTGTGAATTGATTCAAAAGAAACAATGTGATACACGTATGGTTTCAACCATTGCATGCTATTTAATTACTATTTGGGCTTTTTGAAAACCACGTTTTTAGAGTACATTTATAATCTTATATGCAAATTCAAAGGCAACAATATCACAGAACTGCAATCTATTTTGAATATTTCCTTTACTTTGTTTACTAAACTAAAAATACATATCATATGGATCTCCTGCAATTACTCCAAAGCCAATTAAATGGCCCGGCAATACAACAAATCAGCCAACAAATTGGCGCCAGTGAAGAACAAACAGCTGCTGCTTCCAATGGCATTTTTGCTGCACTCCTCGGTGGTCTTGCCAATAATACAACAAGCACAGATGGTATAAATGCTCTTGCATCGGCTCTGGATAAAAATCACGACGGAAGTATACTGGATGACCTGGCCGGTTTTGTAGGCAATATGATGTCAGGACAAACAAACCCTGCGATGAATGGGGCTGGCATTTTAGGTCACATTTTGGGTTCAAAGCAAGAGCAGGTTGCACAACATGTAAGCCAAACCTCGGGTTTGGATTTAAGTCAAATCATGAAACTCATGCCGATCCTCGCACCAATCGTAATGGCTGCGATTGGTAAAATGAGAAACAATGCCAATGGAGGGCAGGGTATGGGCCTTTCAGACCTGGCATCCATCCTGATGGGCTCTGCCCAATCCGCTCAGCAAAGTGGCTTTGGAGATCTTCTTGGAAATGTCATCGGCGGTGTACTTGGGAACTCCGGCGCCGGGCAACAATCAGGAGGGGGACTTTTGGGGAAAATATTTGGAGCCGTATTCAAACGCTAAAATCCGATTTTTTTCTTGCAGAAATTTATACTGAAAGGTTGTTCCACAGCAGGCCTGGGAAAGCCTATACTGTTTTACTTCTTTTTACAAGGGTTTTGTAACTCATGGCCTCGAACATTGCATACGAATTAAACCAGTTGATAAATTGCTCGACGAGGTCATCCTGATGTTCAAACAATATAGCCTTTTGTGTGCGGTTTGAAAGGATGGTCGGAAAACTAACGATCAGATGTTTGTTGTCAATAATCAGGCAATCCAAACCAATTGTTTTTTCCATAAACTGAATGTAGCGGTGAAAATAGATATCCGCACCACGATCCTGATATATTTTAAATCGCTTATCCGTAGCTTCCATGAATGTTGGATTGAAATCATCCGGATTCATGTTGATCACGATATCAAATTGAGCAGGCATGCCTGCATCCGATTTTGCTTTCAGAATATCCGCAACTTTTTCATTCCAGGAATCCGGAGCCTTCGGTGAATTGGCATATACAACAGATCGAATGTGATTCTCCGATTGCTCAATCAAGCGGATGGACACATTGTAAATATCCTGATACGTTTCTAAAAGCTTGTATTGCCTGAAGCCGCTGATATGGTCATCAATGGATTCCAGAATCTCCGTCTGGCGATTCATCGCGTGCTCCAAATTGGAAAGATCGAGCACCCGCTCAAATCCAATGACGACACAAAGCAATCCTATACAAGAGTAAAAAAGGGCATCGGTGAATTGCTCAATCTGTTTGGAATACCCTTCAAACATGTCCAGCGAAAGAGAATCCAGAAAGGTTCCGGCAAACAAAAGGATACCCAATATAATGATCGTGTACGTCAGGAAATTGCGAACAGATTTTTGCCGGGATGTTTGAATATTCTTTCCCAAGTCCATTTTTGATGCCATACTCCTCTACACTGTTTATTTAGCAATTGATGGATTCAATATATTATGAAATATCTTGATCGCAGATTTTAGCAATCGTCCACAAGCGAATATGCATGGAACAATAGTCTTTTCAGTTATCGGCCTTAAACTCAAGATTAACACAAGGCGCAATCACAGTTTTGTTGATGGTAGCCGGAAACGTTGCACATCCATTGGGCCCACATTTTTCTTCATTAAAAGAGATAATCCGGAGATTTCCTTTGTCCTGAGGAAAGGGAAATTCTGCACCACTTAAATTCTGAGCTTTGAAGAAAACATCTGCAACAAGACTCAAACCCATGTCCGCACCACTTCCTATTTTAATCTCGCTGATAGAGACAAAATGTTCTGCATTTTTTTCACTGGACTGGACCTCCTTTTCAATCAGGAGCTGGTTATTTGCCAAATCGTACAAGCGTACTTTGTAACTGCCTGTGGTCGGAACTTTTATACCGAGCCGTGTGATGGTGCCTGCCTTTAAACTGGAAAAACGAAATCCATATTCCCAAACAGCACTTGCATTTTCAATGGTATCAATGCGGATATCCGGCAGGCTTAAAAAAGAAAAGAAAGGACTCTCAATAGCACTGTCCTCATCGGAACTACACGCATGAATACTCAGTACCATAAGGAAAATGCAAAAGACCTTCAAAATTCCCTGCATGTTATTCATCCTGAAAGTATGCATACTTTGGATATAATAGGAATGAAAGAGATGTCTATTTCGAACCATATAAGAAGAATTTTATCAATACGCGGCTAATGTACAAAATCGTGGAGACTTCTTAATATATCCATGAACCGGGGATAAAATCAGCGCAGTGTCTTTTCTTTAGACAATGATCATTCATCGTTCTATTGTCTTTTAAAGATATTGCTGCGTTCATTCAGTATTAATACATTCCGGTCTTCTGTGATATGATAGGGAATGCGCGATCCGTCTATGAGTATATACTTTTCACCACGGGATTTTACTTCTTCTGTGGAGTACGCCCCGGTTGTTTGCTTTGCCCCGCTATCCGCTCCCACATCTGAAGTACCTCCCGCACTTCTGCTGGAATAACGATAGCGTCCATCTTCAAAAAACTGATATTCCGTTACCGTAGCAATACTAAATGAAAATTCGCCACTACCACTTGAATAGGATGTGCTCCGAATCCAGGAACCTACTAAATCAGGATCTATTTTAGAAGGCGCTCCATTTGATTGTTTTCCTTTTGGTACATCTGCCAGACGGACCATATCGAAATCCATCAAATCCATGACCCGCATTTTATAGTATTTTCCGTCAAAGCTGATGTTCATGCTGTTCCCCTGTTGATCCCTCACATCCAATGTATTGCCCTTTCGTGCACCAACCAGGGATTCCCCATCGAGATCAACTGTGTAGCTTTCTTCTGATTTTTTACGAATACGTATTTTCTTTTCGGAATCTTCCCCCATAAACCGCACCGTGTACAAGCCTTCAAATGGATCACCGGAGGAGACCGTTGGATTTGTCTGATCCTCTTTTTTTACCGTTGAGACAGTAGGTTCGTTTGCGGTTTTGCGGCTTAAATTAAAAGTGAGAGACGCAATAATCATGACCGTTTTTCCGCCCATTTTCTTAAGATAAAACTCCTGACCTAATTCATCTTTGCCATACAATCCGGAAGGAATCTGAGAAGCTTTGTACGTCTGATTGTTGTTCAAATGCAGCAGATAATAATCTGCTGCTTTGGAAATGTCGAGTGTCGTTCCGGTGGAAGTTCCGTCTACATCCACATCATAACTTCCTTCCCAGGGATCCTGCCCTTGTGACCATGAAATCTGGAACAGGCACATACACAATGCCATAAAAATCTGTTGGTATATCTTGCGGTGAATCATATTAGGCTTAATTCTTGGGCTACTTACAAGGTAAAAATAAGCATTATTGACAAGGCTTGAATCGGCTCTGTTCATCTCGCTGAACAGAAAGCTATG
This sequence comes from uncultured Saprospiraceae bacterium, assembly GCA_964507535.1. GTDB lineage: Bacteria > Bacteroidota > Bacteroidia > Chitinophagales > Saprospiraceae > Vicinibacter. The sequence goes on along the minus strand of CAZDQG010000013.1, from coordinate 2,914 downwards.
TTTAGGTAATTTTGGACAGGACTTACTTTGCTGGAATGCAGCTAATGCCTGGAAAAAAGTCAAAAAAGGAAATCTCCAGGAAAAAGGGATCTTGCAGGATGCAGATGGCTGTGCCTATTGAAAAAAAATGTATATAAAATGCTTCGTTTGCTAGGGTCCGGTATAATATTTCGGGGGGCTCGGCTGCTCCATGGTCGAGCAATGTAATCCACCCCCTTTCCAGTTTTGTGGCATGACATTTATAAATGCAATATCCCGGTTTGGAAATTGGAATTCAAAGATTTTCTTGATGCGTGCTTCCCGATCCCTGGAAGTTCCTGAGTCCACATAGCTGGGAAGGACCACAAGGCCATTTGTTACAATAAAATTGAGATAGCTTGCAGTTGCAATGCGCATTAAAGTATCCCCTTCATGAGGTGCTTCTGAGGGGATAAAACCTCCCACCAACACATCCAATGGGTCGCAGGTTTTGTCCATATGCTTGCGTGCCACCACTTTTTTTATAATGGGAGTAGGCATGGGAACCTTAATAATTGTAAAGGGCTTACCATCCTGGTCTGTCGCCCTTTCCAGAATTCGCAAATTTTCAAGCATGCGGTTATAATTCATTTGAAGGATGGGATTGTCGCCGATTTCGCTTTCTTCCACCCAGGCTAACAAGATTGTATTCGGATTTGCGAATCGTACAAATTCATCCGTATGGCCTCCTGTTCCACCTGCAATATAGTTCCCCGTAATCCGTCTCATACTGTGCAGTGGATCTTCTGCCAGACCATTCTTTAACCAGATTACTTTGGTGACACCCAAAAGGCGTTTAAATTCCCTTTCGATATATTCTTTTTTGAGACCCGGATTCCTTTCAACAACCACCTGTTCGCTCACCAAAAGGGTTCCCCTGCCATTCACTTCACCGGCACCCCCTTCGAATACGACATCTGATTTTAATAGAGATGCTCCGGTCTCCAAAGCCATCAAGCTATCAACCGCGTCTGTCTCCTGAATTTTTTGATGTAGTTGCAATATGTATGCGTTGATTTCCGGACTGCTGCCAAATTGCTGCTTCAAAAAATGCGGATACCCATAGCCATCGTAGGTAAAATCGGCTACCGCCAATTTACCATAATCGTTGACCAGAAAATGAGCACCATAATCGCGTATCCAAAACCGGTCGCCTTCCATTATCGAACAGGTATAGGAATTCGTATCAATCCCGAAGGAACGGAGATACGACTTTGCAGACATCATAAGTGGATCTGAACGAAATACCAATTTAACGGAGACCCTCGTTGAGAGCAACTGAATCAATTGTGCCATAGATTTGGAGTAACCGAGTGTAGTGTCCTCCTCCCAGCCAATCCAAATAGCGTCGTGGTAATCGAGTGAGGAGGGCATGTGAAAATGGGACTCGTGACGACAAGATCCCAAAAATAGCATAGCAATAAAAAAGTACAATGCAGCGCCTGGACTCTTAGAAAACATATACTTATAACCTACTACGTACAAATATTGCCAATCCCAAAACAACTGTTTGCACAGCACAATTGCTTTGCTCGCGGCTATATTACATCATACGCTTATGAAATTAAAAAGCTGCCTTGAAAAAAGGCGCCGAATTCAACTTTAACTTTTTAAGCCATGCTATTTCTAAGCAAAAAATAAACAAAGCCATTTCGCTATTGCTGTGTACAGCCCGCCTGTAAAGGCATTCAAAAATGAAACACCAACTAATAGCTGTTAGTGTGTAAGGGTGCGTCCCGAAATTTTAACAAATTAATTTTAACATTTCGGAATAGAAATGCGGAGGCATAAATGTTAAAATACGGAAATGTGTTTTTAACATATTTCATTAATTTAAGGAATTCACCAACTGAACCGGTTTGCATCAACTGAGGATGTCGAGTGTGTTTAAATTGGATTATTTCATTAGTTCAGTTTCCATACATTTGGGAGGATCAGTATTTATGTGTAGGCCAAATTCTTTTAAATAGATTATTTTATTTATCACTTTTAGGAAAATAGTAAAGTCAAAAAATGTAAACTACAAAACTTGACTTTACTACTTTCAACCAAGTGTTCAACATTCGACTGATATCAATTTAAATGTTAAAGTTTCCATGAAATATTTATATGTTTCCATTTAAAACCACATTAATTTATATCATCAAATTAATTCTAAATATATTTAACCGGAATCTTAAGAGTAATTCCATCTTTTTCAGGTAGATACTTTCCCTTTAATATATTGGCCTTTAAATTATTTCTATGACTATAACCCTTTTCAGAAAGGGCGTCACTTTTTATTTCTATACCATAACCCTTTAAACCTTTAGGCATTTTTACCAACAGAAAATTCCCATCTTCAGAAAATGTAGCAGAACTTTTATCAAATAATGCATTTAACTTATTTTGCTCAGCAACGGTAATGGATTTAGGAGTACCTGTACTCGCTGTAACAGTAACGGTAACAGCAAGATCAATACAAATTTTCACCTTTCTAATTGACCAGCATTTTGCAGAAGCCATTGATGAAACTCCAAATAAAGCCAAAAAGAAAATAATTGACCTAAATAAATTAATTGATCTCATAAATAATAAATTTAAATGTTAAAGAATAATTTTTTTAAAATTTTATTTTTTTTAATTTTTTTATAATGACTTTAATATTATAGCTGTATTTATCAATTTAAATATTCAATATTAATTACTTTCTAATCTTCCTTACGATATTTGAAATAACTTAAATTACTTTTTTTAAATAATATCATTTAACGCATTAAACATGAAATACCAGCAGCAGGTATTATCCGATTTACATGAAAATCCTTGTTCATATTTGCCCGAATACCATAAGTCAATATTACATTCCTGCTAATTCTCCAATCTCCACCTGAACCAAGACTTAATCGGGAAATAT
>CAZDQG010000012.1:26618-94029 GCA_964507535.1 uncultured Saprospiraceae bacterium | reverse complement strand
GGACATTATTCACCTGGTTTGGGAAGTCCGAGCGACCGGTGCACACGATGAATGCGCCCCCAGCTTTGGCTTCCTCCGGAAGAATTTCCGGAATGGGGTTTGCAAGTGCCATGATGAGTGGATCTTTGGCCATGATGCGAATATGGTTTCTGTTGAGCAAATTGGCTTTGCTTACACCGATGAACACATCCATACCAACAAGTGCATGTTCTACGGTTCCGCTAAGGTTGCGCGGATTGGTATAATTCAATAGTTCCAATTTAATCCCCTCGAGTCCTATTCTGCCACGATGGATAATCCCCATGGTGTCGCACATGATGATTTCCTTGACAATGCGTTGCCGCAGGGCGCTGGGATCCCTTTTTCCCAGATACCGGGCGATCGCGATGCCGGCAGCTCCTGCTCCGTTGATCACGATGCGCAGGTCTTCAAGATTTCTGCCTATCAGCTTGCAATAATTCATGAGGGCAGCGAGTACGACGATGGCGGTACCATGCTGGTCGTCGTGGAATACGGGAATTCCTATGTCCTGGAGTTTTTCTTCGACTTCAAAACATCGGGGTGAAGAGATGTCTTCGAGGTTAATGCCGCCAAAGACGGGGGCGATCTGCCTTACAGCGTTGATAATTTCTTCCGTTTTCTGGGTTGCCAGGCAGATTGGAAAGCCGTTGATACCTGCAAAGCGTTTAAACAGCATGGCTTTACCTTCCATAACGGGGATAGCGGCATGGGCGCCGATATTTCCCAATCCAAGTACTGCAGAGCCGTCGCTTACGATGGCCACCGTATTTCCCTTTATTGTGTAGTCGTATACTTTTTCGGGGTGTGCAAAAATCTCTTCGCAAGGCGCTGCAACACCAGGTGAATAGGCCAGGGAAAGGTCGTCTGTGGAATGGATGTCCAGCTTATTTTCCACAGTTATCTTGCCGCGAAGTTCCTCGTGCAATTTGAGCGATCGATCGAATATGTCCATAGCTGTAAATTGAGTGCAAAAATGCGGCCATTATTCGGATTCTTGTAGGTCTTATGTGAATAATGAACAAAATCTTAATTCGGAATCTTTACTTTTATGTTTATGATTCGGATTGCAAGCCGGAACCAATTAAAAAATATATGCGTGTATCGAAGCTGTTTACTGAATTTTTTCAATCTGAAAAAGCGGGTGGAGGCCTGTTGGTGCTTGCAGCTTTGGTATCTATAAGTCTCAGCAACTCTCCATGGGCTTCGGGGTATACCGCATTTTGGAATACAAGCATTGCAGGTCACGGTTTGGGGTATTGGATTAATGACGGTTTGATGGCCTTGTTTTTCCTGCTTGTCGGATTGGAAATCGAACGCGAATTGTATGTTGGTGAGCTATCGGATTTCCGGAATAGCCTGATGCCTGTTTTTGCAGCCGTGGGTGGAATGTTAATTCCGGCGATATTCTATCTGGGATTTAATTTTGGAGGGCCTCATGCCTCTGGATTCGGGATTCCCATGGCAACGGATATAGCCTTTTCACTTGGTGTGCTGTCTTTGTTGGGCAAAAGAGTTCCATTGGGATTAAAAATTTTCCTGACCGCACTTGCTATTATTGACGATTTGGGTGCCATTCTGATTATTGCCTTGTTTTACAATCAAGGGCTGCATTGGGAAGCCCTATCGTATGCCTTATTACTCATTGGCCTTATTCTTGCCTTTCGCTATATGGGTTTTCGGTCCTTATGGTTTTATCTTCTACCTGGAATTGGACTGTGGCATTTTATACACGAATCAGGAATACATGCAAGTTTATCAGGGGTTATTCTGGCCTTTCTGATACCATTTCATAAAGGAGGTGAGGATTCTCCTTCTTTTCGATTACAGCATGCTTTGCATAAGCCGGTTGCATTTTTCATTCTTCCTTTGTTTGCACTGGCCAATACTTGTATTTTGCTGGATATGCAAAGTGTAGCGGTCATGAGTGGTAATGCGGGCATAGGCGTATTTCTTGCCTTGTTTTTAGGAAAGCCGATTGGAATTTTGTTGCTTTGTTATATTGCCAAGCGCAGTGGATTGGGACGTTTTCCCGATTCCATGAACTGGAAGCATCTAGCGGGCATAGGATTTTTGGCCGGTATTGGTTTTACGATGTCTATTTTTATAACTGTACTGGCCTTTGAGGATGCCGCACTGATCAATGGCATTAAATTTTCAATACTGATTGCCTCGCTCGTTTCTGCGGTATGCGGATTTGCCCTTTTGCACAAAAGCCTTCCTCAAACAGTACATGCAGAGCGTTGAGCATTCCTGTTAAGAGCTGAGCCACTGTACCAGACTGCACGAAAGTAAATCAGGAAATAAAACAAACGTTCGTTAGTTTGCTCCTTTATTGCGTTCCTGCTGCATTGGGTTTGGATTTCCGGAAGCATTGTTTCTGCGGCGCTGGCGTCGCTCCTCGCTTTTATTCAGTTCAAATCTGGAAACCTCTTCGGTGCTGTACCATTTGTTATTGTTGGTGTCTATGTCTGCTGTTTCAAGCAGGGGATCTATTTCAATGGACTTCACTTTTTTGTTGCGGATGAAGGTTTTGATTACGCTGTTTTCGTTTTTTCTCCATAGCTGCACGCTGAGTTTTTCATCTTCGTACGTGCTGTCAGTGTAGTTCCATCGAAGCATTATGGGCATGACCATTCCTCCCTTATTGGCAAAATGGAGTTCATAGAGGTAGGTGCTGTCACCGCCTTTTTGAAGTTCCTGTGGTGCTTTTACAGGGTTGTAGGCTATTTGAGCAGGAGCGCGGGGTGATTTGTAATAATAATAGAAATCCCGGAGGCTCGTGTCGCGATCCACCATGAAAGACATCCCGGAAGTGCGATTGCGGTACTTGGTTATAGATTCTGTAGGCGTTTCTCCCTGCATGTAGTAGACCGCCTCGCGCGGAGGGGGCGGTGTCGTGCTCAGTTGCACATAGACACTGTCAAGGGAAATATCGACAGGTTCGATGTCGTAAAACCAGCCCCGCCAAAACCAGTCCAGATCTTCTCCGGATGCATCTTCCATCGACCGGAAGAAATCGGCGGGAGTTGGATGTTTAAAAGCCCAACGACGGGCATATTCTTTAAAAGCCATATCAAAGCGTTCCCTTCCAATAATGGATTCGCGGAGGATGGCCAGACCTGTAGCAGTTTTGGCATATGCATTCGATCCAAATTGCACGAGGTTTTCACTATTGGTCATGATGGGTTCCAGCTGTTCCTTAGGAAGTCTCATGTAGTCCACAATCTTGGAAGCGGCTCCGCGACCGGATGGAAAATTCAGGTCGAATTCTTCCTGAGTAAGGTATTGTACAAAGGTGTTGATTCCCTCATCCATCCAGGTCCATTGCCTTTCATCACTATTGATGATCATAGGAAAAAAATTATGGCCAACTTCATGAATGATGACACCGAGCATACCATTTTTTGATCCCTCTGAGTAGGTGCCATCTTTTTCTGTACGTCCAAAGTTGAAGCAGATCATAGGATATTCCATACCATTGGATGCTTCTACAGAAATGGCAACCGGGTACGGGTAGGGTATGGTGTATTTGGAATAGGTCTGAATGGTATGTGCTACCGTTTTTGTCGAGTAGCGGCGCCACAGCGCATAGGCTTCTTTGGCATAATAACTCATGCACATGACTTTGTGGCCTTCAACATAGACTGGCATGGCATCCCAAATAAATTTTCGCGATGATCCCCATGCAAAATCGCGCACGTTATCTGCCTTATAGATCCAGGTTTTACTTGAGGCAGCCTTTGACTTTTCAGCATTTATGGCTTCATCCTTTTGTACTATTTCCGTGACATCTTTTGTGTTTTGTGCTTTTTGCCAGCGTGCATATTGTGCAGGAGTAAGGAGCTCTTTATAATTCTGGCATTGTCCTGTTGCAGCAATGATATGATCGGAGGGAACAGTCAGTTTTACTTTATAATTTCCAAAAGGCAAAGCAAATTCGGCCCGTCCAGTAAATTGTTTGTGTTGCCAACCCTGGAAGTCAGAGTAGACACACATACGTGGAAACCACTGGGACATGGTAAACAGGTGGTTTCCGTCTTCAGGGAAGTATTCATATCCACCTCGCCCCCCCATTTTCATGCGGTCAGGTATGAGATAATTCCATTGCACGAAGAATTTTACTTTTTCACCTGGTTTTAGTGGTTTTGGAAGGTTGACCCGCATCATAGTTTCGTGGATAATGTAGGAAAGTGCTTTGCCGGAGGCATCTTGTACAGATTCAATTTGTACGCCATGGCCTGCATACATCGTTCTCCTGTCTATGTTTTCCAGGTCATTTTCGCTGACTCTTTTGCCCACTTTACTTTCGACTGCAGCATAAGTGCTGGAAACGTTGGGGCTGTGTTCGTTTTCATCGAGCTGGAGCCATACATAATACAGTACATCCGGTGAGTTGTTGTGGTACTGGATCCATTCTTTTCCAAAGAGTTTCAAATTGGCTTCGTCGAGGCGTGCATCGATGTCATAATCGGCACGCATCTGCCAATATCCGTGACCGGGAGCGCCGGAGGCTGTCCGGTATTCGTTGGGATCCTGAAGAATGGTACCCAGTTGCTCAAATTTGTTTCCGTGGTTAGAATTCGGATTGTTGCGAATGTTCTGCGCATGCAGGCTGCACAGGAAGGCGATTGTGAAGAGAAGCGAAAGAAGTTGTTTCATGCGTTTGTATAAATTAATATAGTCCTTTGCACGAGGTAATACAGTGCAAAGGCCAAAATTACGAAACTTATCGTAGTTGTGCTTTTTTGGTGAAAATTTTTATTGATTTTCAAAATCAGGGCATTGAAGCTCAGGACAGCGGTCAGGATGATCAATTGTCCACATTCCAGGCCAAGATTAAAGGAAAACAGTGGAAGGAGGATGGAAGTTTCCTTGCCGAGCATAGATTTGAGTAAAAAGGAAAAACCCAATCCGTGGATGCAGCCAAAGATGCTGGCGGTCAGGTAACGCATTTTGATATTCAAATGATGGGTTTTCAGATCTCTCACGTTCATGATACAGCTGATCATAATCGTAAGGGCAATAGCAAGTTCAACACCTGCCGAAGGAACGTTCAGGAAGTCTATGGTGCTTAAGGCAAGTGTCAGAGAATGGCCAAGGGTAAATCCCGTAACTACAAGGACCAATTGCCTTGCATTTTTTGGCACAAAAGGAATGGAGACCGCGATAATGTAAAAGATATGATCCAGGGCATCCCAGTCCAGGATATGCTGTATACCTGTTTCAAACCAAAGTCTGAAGTCCTCCAATCGTATTAGTTTTGCTGTATGCAAAGCTATAAAATGCAAAGGGGAGGACAGGTCTTTTTAACATTTGTACTCCTTTCTGGAATGTTGTTGTTCTCATTTGTTCATCCCTTTTACCTAAGTGTAAGCGAGGTTAAATTCAATGAAAACCGAAAGCAATTTGAAATCAGCTCGCGTCTGTTTACGGATGATTTTGAGCAGGAGCTGCGCAAGCTGCAAGGATCCATGGTGAATTTATATTACACCCGGGACCAGAAGGTGACAGATTCACTGGTTGCGAAGTACCTTTTCAATCACTTTCAATTACAGGTAAACGGTACGTTTGTGGGTCTTAACTTTTTGGGATACGAAAAAGAAGAGGAAGCAACCTGGTGTTATTTTGAATCCGGTGTGGTGGAAGACCCCAGATCTGTGCGAATCATCAACCGTATTTTGTACGACCGTGGCAATGAACAATCCAACATCGTGCATCTGGAACTGAAGGGTTCCAAAAAAAGTATCAAGCTCAACGAACCCGACAGTCTTTTTTACTGGAGTTTATAGCTAGTGGGAGATCCCATACAAACAGGTGTTCGTATGATCTCCTGACCTCATTCCAGATACATGTCCGAATGTTTGAGCTCGCATGAGGAAATTCATGCAGAGTTCGTTTGTTTCAGATCAGAAGTTTTAAAAACAAGTAAATTTCCGGACCAGGATTTTTTGATCATGTATCAATTTGATCAGGTAATTTCCCGGTGCAAGTGCGTGCAAGTCGATGCGTTCCCTGAATTTATTTTGGCTTGCCTGACTTTTCCCTTCGCGTACAATCCGTCCATCCAGCTGTACGATTTGCCAATTAAGAAAGCCGGAACCAGCATCTTCATAGGATACAAACAGTTGTTCGTTTGCAGGGTTTGGATAAATGCTCAACAAGCTTGGTTGTTCAATGGAACCAGTACCTACCGGTCCTGTAATGACAAAATCGTATTGTACGGCAGCGCCGAAGTCCGGATTGAACTGTTTGACGGGGAGATAGGTTGCATTAAACTTTCGCATCATGCGGGCAACGCCATTGCCGTTGCTGGCATAGTACCAAAAGTACAGTCCGTCATTTGAAGCATCATTTACATAGAGGGTATAGCATCCTTCAGGCAACATGAGTTCATCGCGATATGTGGTGTTTGCGGTCATCTGGTCTCTGGAAAGCACCACCGTGCCATTTTTATCCACAATTTTATAATTGTTGTCCTGCGGTACATTATTGGTGCGGAATTCAAAAGCCAGGTTACCCGGATAGCGGTCTACGGGTTTAAAGGGAGTTTCCAAACGATTGTTAGATGCATATCCATCCGTCTGTTGATTGGCTTCTATAAGTTCTGCTTCAAAGATATACAGGCTGTCGGGACCCGGTGTCCAGAAATCTTTGGAACTCACCGGCAATTCGATGTCTGTCATTTGTGAAGAGGCAAGGCTTCCGTTCCATATAAACTCCTCCTTCAATCTGTTTTTCATCCCATAGCGTATTTTCACAGACCGGAGTTCTTGCTTTCCGGAGTTGCGGATTCTTATAGTGGGTTTGTTGCAGGACGGATTCAGACGTTCAAATTCAACACGACCCAATTGGGGACGGATGATTTCTTCAATGGAAGCATCCAGGTCAAAAGCATAGTCATCATAGGAGACGAGCTGTGAAGAAACCAGATAGTTGGCGGATCCAAGTGTAGGAGGTTCCAGTCCATAATCAAAGCTGATGTTTTTTGAATTGTTGACCAGATTTCCGATTTCAAAAGTAAATAATTCACTTGGTGCACCGGGGCACCATCCGGCTCGATCAAATATCCAGGTACCTCCCTGGGGATAGATGGGGTTGTAGGCACATTCTTTCCATACTGTGAAGGGAAACTTTTTTGATCCACCGGAATTCACAGTTACAAAATGATCGCGGGGTGTGAATTCCCCATTTTGCTCGTGGCCTGTCACGGAGAAACGGAGCTTGTAGTGGGTTGCCTGAACCGGAAGAGGGAAGGTTCTCGGTTCGAAGATTTTGTTTGCAAGGATATCTCCGAAATAACCACGCTGAAAAGGCCATATGTTGGATATATCCCTGACCTTTCTTTCCGGAATGCCCTTGATGAATAAAAACCGGAGATCTATCTCCTCCTGGTTTTCTCCCCCCAGTTCCATGGAAATCGTTTTTCTACCCTTGAGTACTGTAGAAAAATCAGTGACATCAAATACAAATGTTTTTCCGTCTTTACCAAGGTCCAATCCATTCCCGTAGGGTGTCACTAGGGAGAGCAATTCGAATTTTGCAGGAAATTTGTTGTAATAATTCAAGTTGACGATATCGATCAGGTCTTCCGGTTCAATGAAGATGGTTCCATCATTATTGCCATTGTCGAGGTGGATATAATCTTCGCCGGCATAGTACAGGTAATAGGTAGAGTCTAAAATGCGGTTATTGTTTAAGACTTTGTATTGGAGCACTTTTCTGGGATTTGCCGGAATGGAATCCAGGACCGTGATCATGGTAGTGGTGGTGCCTGTATAGCTTCCACGCAGCAGGCCTATGTCAGGACGGAAGTCCACAGATTTAAAGTTCATCGTATTGTTTTCGCCGCGTTCCTCAAATCTTCTCAGGGCGACAGGCAACTGCAGGTCCTGTGGATCTTTGGCTTTGTCGAGAATCAGGTCTCCTTCCGGTTCATTCATGTCGAAATAATAGATGAGCCTGTCGTAATCAGGATGCTGGGCACTGATGCTTTTGTTTTTCCAACTAACTAACGTTTGTTGATCAAGTGCTTTATTCCAGATGGAAAGCTCCCGTATACGGCCATAAAAGGGCACGGTTCCATTGACACCATCGCCCAGGCTGAATTGCGACAATTCCATGGTTTTGGTTTTTGCAGTCCCGCTTTGCCACAGTACTCCGTTTTTATATATTTTCATCTCACCGGTTTGGGCATTTTTGGTAAATGCCCAGTGTACCCATTGTCCTTCATAATCACTTACGTTGGCTTGCTTTTCGATCCGATCGTAGGAACCATCCTGTCCTCCGCAGTCGAAATAAATGCTTCCGTTGCCCCATGGGAGGTGTATATTGAGTGCCCGTTGTCCTTTGGAATTATTGGCTTCAAGGATGCTGCCATTGGAAGGTTGGAAGTGGGCTGTTCCGAAAGCCCAAAAGCTAACGGTAATCTCGTCATTAAATCGGCTCAACTTACCTCCCTGCATTTTTGCGGCTATGCCTTCCAAAACCACAGAGGGTTCTTTTGCCGTTGATTCGATGGCTTTTCCGGATGCGGGTTGGGAGGAAAAGACGGGATCGCCATGGAGGTTTAGGTCCGTATAGCTCAATTCAATCAGGACAGAGCTGCTGCCATCCCAGGTAAAGGCTGTATGGAAATAGAGTTTGTTGGCTCCTTGTTTGACATCAGTATCTACATAGTACACTTCTGTGAGCCCTTCCAATTCCGGTGCATTAGGATTGAGTTCGGTGGCAGGGATTTGTTTCATTCGGATCTTGCAATGTGGTAGTGTGGTTTGTTCGCGTGCGTTTAACACAAGGCCGTTTACATTTCCGGAACTAAATCCTGCAGCGGTCAATTCATTTGCCGTATATAAAAACTGGTACCGTGCACGGCCATCTGCCTCCCAAATCCTGGCGGAGCCATTATTTCCGAGATTGCTGGTGTTTTCTGAAACGATGCGTGCGTGCGCAGTTTGCTTTTGAATTTTATGATAGTAGCTATAGGTAGGAATGCTTGTGAAATAGAACTGAAATCCGGAATTACCTGTAATGATATGACTTGGTGAATTCGCAGGTGTGCTGTCAAGTCGGCTCGAATCAGTCACAAAGGTGTTGCAGCTATAGTCCCATTCGTAGCATCCTACATTTCCGTTTCCGACTGCGGCATTATGGCATCGCATATTATATCGCATTAGAATTTTGCGGTAGGAGGTAGCCGGATCATCAGGAAAATTGAGGGTCATCCTGCGCGTTGCCTGATCCCATGTAAATACCTGCACCGAAGTGGTATCCTGTGCAGCCAAAAGAAAAGGAACAATCAAAATAAAACCGATGATAGATTTTTGTAGGAACATGAACTTTGAATTAAGTTGGTAAAAGTAGGAAATCCACCTCTTAAGGAATGTCCGGATTTTGAATCAAATCTACATCCATTCAAAAACATATGGATTGCACAATGCGCTATGGCTTAAAATAAATTCCACTCCGTACTATTCATATGATTGCCCAATGCGAGTCCGCCGGTCCGCGTTGCATTACTTGTTCGGGTGGGATTTTTACACTCTGTTGTCTTTTATTCAAACACGAGGTAGAGACCATAAAAAACAAGCAGAATTGCAGCGCTTGTAAGTCCATAGAGAAAAAAACCATTCCAACCTGGCGCAAAATCGAGCATGGTCAGGACGCAGCTGAGAAATCCAAGAAAAGATCCAATTGCCAGAAACAGAAAACCCATGTGTTGTTTTTTTGCAATTTTTTGTTTCTTTATTTCTTCCGATTGCAGCCCGGCTTCGTTGTTTTCATGGTTCGGAAGTGGGTGTGTGGACATAATCGCAGATGATTTGTGAAATTATAATAGGTTCTTGCAAGCGAAAATATGCACAATTGCGTTGTAGTCCAAATAAAATCCTTGATTAATTTTTAAGTACAGTCAAATCTTTGCCGGTGACGGGGCATAAAAAAAGGTCCTGTGTGCACAGGACCTTTTATATTGAAATAATTTGATGATTACATCATGCCTTCCATTCCTCCGCCGTGGTGGTGGTGTCCACCTCCACCTTTTTCTTCTTTAGGCTTGTCGTTAACAACGCATTCGGTCATCAGGATTACACCTGCGATGGATGCTGCTTTTTCAAGAGCAATGCGGGTCACTTTTGTTGGGTCGATGACACCTGCTTTTTTGAGGTCTTCGTATTCGCCGGTACGGGCGTTAAAACCATAGGACCCTTTTTTAGCCGCAACGTTCATGAACACAACGGAACCTTCCACGCCGGAATTTTCTGCAATTACGCGAATCGGAGACTCGAGTGACTTTCTTACGATTTCCATTCCGATTTTTTCATCTTCGATCATGGTTTTGTTTTTGTCCACCTTGTCGAGGGATCCAATAGCACGGATGAGTGCAACGCCACCACCCGTAACAATACCTTCTTCAACAGCGGCGCGGGTAGCATGCAGTGCGTCGTCAACGCGGTCTTTCTTTTCTTTCATCTCTACTTCAGTGGGTGCACCAACGTTTAATACGGCTACACCTCCTGCGAGTTTTGCGAGACGCTCCTGAAGTTTTTCTTTATCGTATTCGGACGTTGTGGTTTCGATCTGAGATTTGATTTGAGCGATACGCGCTTCGATCATTTTTTTCTGACCTTTTCCTTTTACGATTGTCGTGTTGTCTTTGTCGATCGTAATTTTCTCGCAGGTACCCAGGTGGTTGAGTTCGGTATTTTCGAGTTTATATCCTTTCTCATCTGAGATTACTGTTCCTCCGGTCAAAATGGCGAGATCTTCCAACATTGCTTTTCTGCGATCCCCGAAGCCCGGTGCTTTTACAGCTACCACTTTAAGACCTCCGCGAAGACGGTTTACCACCAATACGCCCAGCGCCTGGGAGTCCACATCTTCCGCAATGATTAACAATGGTTTTCCGGTTTGCACTACTTTTTCAAGGATTGGAAGCATTTCCTGCATATTGGAAATCTTCTTGTCGTAAATGAGGATGACCGGGTTTTCATATTCGACGGTCATGTCATCTGCATTTGTGATGAAGTAGGCGCTCAAATAGCCACGGTCAAATTGCATACCTTCTACAACTTCTACCGTAGTTTCTGTTCCTTTTGCTTCTTCCACTGTGATTACACCGTTGGTGCCCACTTTTTTCATGGCATCCGCAATCAACTCACCAATATGTTCGTCGTTGTTTGCAGAAATGGAACCAACTTGTTTGATTTTAGAGAAGTCGTTTCCGATTTGCTCAGATTGTTTTTTTAGGTCTGCGATGACAGCAGCGACGGCTTTGTCAATTCCTCTTTTGAGGTCCATTGGGTTAGCACCTGCAGCAACATACTTCATACCTGCGGTAACCATGGCTTGTGCCAGAACTGTAGCAGTTGTGGTACCATCGCCGGCGAGGTCATTGGTTTTGGAAGCTGCTTCCTTTAGAAGTTGGGCGCCCATATTTTCAATTGGATCTTCCAATTCGATTTCTTTTGCAACGGTTACACCATCTTTGGTAACCTGGGGTGCTCCAAAACTTTTTTGGATAACGACGTTACGACCTTTTGGTCCGAGCGTTACTTTAACTGCGTTTGCCAACTGATCAATTCCGGATTTCAATTTTTCGCGTGAATCCGAATTAAAGCTTATTTGTTTAGCCATATGATTTTACTTTTTAAAATTTAAGATTAAAGAATTACCAAAATGTCGTCCTCTCTCATGATGAGGTAGTCTACGCCTTTGTATTGAAACTCCTGGCCGGCGTATTTTCCATAAAGAACGATGTCTCCTTTGTGTACGGTCATCATATTGCCGTCTTTACCTGGTCCAACGGCGACCACTTCTCCACGTAAAGGTTTTTCCTTTGCGGTATCCGGAATGATAATTCCACCTTTCGTTTTTTCTTCGGCTGGTGCCGGTTTGATGATTACTCGATCATTGATTGGCTTCATATGAGCATAATTTGGGTTAAATGAACTGAAATTTTAAGTTTGACACTTCAATTCAGCGAACACTATGCCAAGCCGTAAATCAGGCAATTTTGTCACAAAAAGGCGACAGAATTGAAAAAATTCATGCAAATGGCACAAAAATCATGGACATGTTGACAGAAATCGGTCGTTTTTGATCAAAATCCAATGCGTTTTGATCAAAATCTTCAATTTTTAAGAAAATCTCTGCTGTAGCATTTTCAGGCTTCTTTCGGGGAGGTCCATCGAGCTAAAATCAAGCTTAGGAAAATCAAAGCAGAACAGAGGATGGGAGGAAGAAACGTCCATAACGCCATTATCAATAAAAGAAGCCCAAATGCGGAGAGGTAAATGAGCAATATGTCATTTCGGATCCCTCCGGGAAATCCTTTTCGGATCAGGTACCACAGCAGTGCGGCTCCAAAGAGGCATAATATTGTAAAACAGGCGCTTAGTGCATTGTGTATTTGAAAAAAACTCCGGTGTATGCCTGCGCCCATATCCATTTTATAATGAATCATTAGGTCCATCATGTGTTTTTCCAATTCATTGCTCCCTTCCGGGTCCGAGAGAAAACTCAATGAATGGAGCAATCCGGTAAGGATCATCCATACTATGGAAGCCCATAGTGCAAGCTGGTGAACTTTCATTTATGAAAGGTACAAGAATTCAGAAAGAGCTTACAGAAATCATTGTTAAAAAGAACAAATAAAAGGTTGTCCTGGCCTGTGTATGGTCAGAAATAAGCTATGTTCCAGGTACCGTCCAGGATTACTGTTGAGGAGCACCCTGGGGATCGCCCTGAGGAGCTCCCTGAGGTTGACCTGCCGGTTGCTCGGCTGGTTGATCTGCCGGTTGTTCTGTTGGTGTGCCGGAGTTAGGAGCTGTGTTGCCAAGATTTCCTTCGGCAGATGAAATAAGGGAGGCTACCACGCATAAGGCAATAAGAATACCGGAAAGCCACCACGTAAGTTTTTCAATAAAATCAGCAGATCTGGCTGCACCAAACATCTGATTGGCACTTTGTCCACCAAATGTGGAGTCGATACCCCCGCCTTTAGGATTTTGGATCAGCACCACTCCGATGAGGAGGATGCAATCGAGGGCAATCAGAATGGTAATCAGCGTCAGCATACGTATCAGGATTTTAATTTTTCAATTGCGGCTGCAAATGTAGCTTCTTTTTGTGGATATTTCTGGATCAATTTTTCATACATCGCAATAGCATCCTCTTTATGTCCTTGACGGACAAGCAGTTTGGCTAATGTTTCCGATACGATAGCGGCTCCGAGTTTAAGGCTGTTTTCGGCAGACAGGACCGCTGCACTTCGCTCGGAACCTGCTGCTTTATTTGTTTTGCCAGATTTTTTGGAACTCTTTTTAGCGCCCAGGGCATCCAGCCAATGGTAGAAATCAAGTCCTTTCTCTTCGGTAGCTGCAAGGGGTTTCTTTTTTGCCTTTGGCTTCTTTTCCGCCTTTAATTTTCCGGATTCCGGCAAGCCAGAACCTTCCATACTGGAATCTTTTTTCTTCTTTTCCGACTTTTTATCTTTCATTGGATGAGGCGATTGTGTTGTTTCATGGATCACATCCGGCTTGGGTTGCACAGTAGGCGCTTTAAGCAATTCTATGTGTTCCGGGACGGCTGGTTTTTCCCTGGTTATCGAAGTGGTAGGGCTCGTGGCGGTCGGTTCATTGGAGACAGGAAGGCTTTGGACATCAGCAGGAGGCAAATCAAAGTCCGGCCAATCTTTGGAGATGGAAAATGCCGGATCCGGAAGCCTTGGGAACAACTTGGAAGGAGTATCCCCGGCCTGCAGCCAAATACCTGCAGACAACCCCTGCCCCGATTTCAGCAGTTGTGCTTCTTCCTTAGTCCACTGATTTTTCTTTTCCATATTACCAGTTTGTGAATGCGCGATTGAAGATATCTTCTACCAACAGTTTATTAATCTCTGAGGTGATTTGTTGCTGGATATTTGAGAAATTTTCCTTGGCATCGAAATCCTGAAAACGCGTGAAGGAGCTTTTCCAATTCTGTTTCTCATCCTTTTTATTGCTCATTTCTACTTCTATGGTAATAGTACAGCGATTGATTGCAGACAATATGCCTGGTTGCGGGGCCTGGCTGTTGACTTCAAACTGAGTTATACGGCATTGGAAGAGGAGGTCCGGATTTTGGTTTTCCAAAACCAGTCTGCTGTCCTTGCGTATTTTATTTAGCAGCGCTTCAGAAAATTCGACCGGGTAGGATGCGGGTGCTTTATAGAAAAGGTCTTCGACGGGATTGATGCGAAAGCTTTTTATCTCAGGCGCAATACTGATTCCCTTAAAGGAATAGCAGCATAGGAAGAGACTGCAATAGAGTAGTATCAATCCTGCAATCTTCATAAGTTATCCAGTGAATATTGTTTGATCTTTCGATACAGTGTGCGTTCTGATATTCCGAGTTCGTCCGCAGCATCTTTGCGTTTTCCGTTGAACTTTTTTAAAGCTTTTGAGATCATTTCTTTTTCCATTTCGTCCAAAGAAAGCGGCTCCTCCATAACTTCTACGGTATCAAATGCAGGTTTTGTGTCGCCAGATAATACCACGGGCCTCAGGGTTTCTTTAGCTGGATCATAAGGGAGCGTTTCGCCTCCCCAGGCAGCGGAAGTGGCTACGGGTGAAAAGGGCAATCCCTGGGCGGTGGGCATCACAGGCTCCATGGATTCAGGCATTTCAAGGTCGTTGGCATGGACCAGTTGGAAAAACATGGTTTTTAGCTGGTTCAGGTCCTGTTTCATATCAAACAGGAGTTTGTAGAGTATTTCGCGTTCCTGAAAACTTCCTGATTCGCTGTATTCTGTTCCGGCAATGGGTAAATTGCGGGCATGGATGTTTGGTATGATTTTGAGGAGGTCTTGTTCGCTGATGACCTTTTTATCGGAAAGCACCGAAAGTTGTTCTACCGCATTTCGCAATTCCCTGACGTTTCCCGGCCAGGAGTAATTTTCGATCAGCATGCCGCTTTGGGCATCCAATTCGATGGGACTTGTCTTATATTTTTCAGCAAAGTCCTGGGCAAATTTCCGGAATAATATGAGGATGTCTTCCCTTCGTTCTTTTAGTGAAGGGACGCGTATTGGAACCGTGTTTAAGCGATAGTACAAATCCTCTCGGAACTTCCCATTGCGAACGCGATCCAGCAGATTTACGTTGGTTGCGGCGATGACGCGCACATTGGTTTTTAAAACTTTAGATGAGCCGACACGTATAAATTCCCCGGATTCAAGGACACGAAGCAGAAAGGCCTGTGTGTCTTTGGGCATTTCGGCAATTTCATCCAGGAATATGGTACCCCCGTCAGCAGTTTCGAAATATCCCTTGCGGTCTCCTGTAGCACCCGTGAAGGAGCCTTTTTCGTGACCGAATAATTCGGAGTTGATAGTTCCTGCGGGGATGGCGCCGCAATTGACTGCAATAAAAGGATTGTGTTTGCGGGGGCTTAACTGGTGTATAATTTTTGAAAAGATCTCTTTACCGGATCCGCTTTCGCCCGAAATGAGCACGGTCAAGTCTGTTGAAGCTACGCGAATGGCAGTATCCAGGGCTTGGTGCAGTGTTTCAGAGCGGCCATAAATGGCAAAACGCTGTTTTATCGTTTGAACAGATTCCATGGTTTCAAGTATTTGAGATACGCCCTATCAAGGTTGCACTCGTGCTTTCCAAAACTTCGACGCGTACATACGTTCCTACCGGACTGGTACCCTCGTCATTAAAAACAATCATTTTATTTTGCGAGTTTCGGCCTTTGAGCATGAGGTCTGATTTTTTGGACCTGCCTTCCACCAGGACTTCGTAAACTTTTCCGATATCCTTTTGATTGTGATCCCGACTGATTTTATTTTGCAAGGCAATGATTTCATTCAGCCTTCTTTTTTTAGTATCGTCCGGTATGTCATCCGGATATTTCTTTGCTGCAAGGGTGCCGGGCCTTTCTGAATAACAAAACATGTAGGACATGCTGAATCGCGCATATTCCATCAAACTCAGGGTATCCTGGTGCTCTTCTTCTGTTTCAGAACAAAAGCCTGCGATGATATCGGAGGAAATTGCACAATCGGGTAGTGTCGCATAGATTTCGTCTATCTTTTGCATGTACCATTCCCTGTCGTAGGTGCGGTTCATCAGATCAAGGATGCGACTGTTTCCGGATTGGCAGGGTAGGTGGATGTACTTACAGATATTGTGATACCTGGCCATTACCTGCAGTACGTTCAAGGTAATGTCCTTTGGATGAGAAGTCGAAAAACGCACGCGAAGCAGGGGATTTACCTGCGCCACCATTTCGAGCAGGGATGCAAAATCGCAACGTGCTTTTGTTTCGGGATGATCCCATTTGTAGGAATCTACATTCTGACCAAGCAAGGTCACCTCACGGAATCCTTGTTCAAAAAGGTATTGGGCTTCCGCAACAATTGTATAGGGGTCGCGGCTTCTTTCGCGACCTCTGGTAAAGGGCACCACGCAGAATGAACACATATTGTCACAACCTCTCATTATAGAAATGAAGGCTGTAACGCCATTGCTGTCCAGACGCATGGGAGCGATGTCGGCATAGGTTTCTTCTCTTGAAAGAAAAACATTGATGCCTTTTTGCCCATCTTCCTCCAGTTGCCTCAATAGATTCGGTAATTCGCGGTAGGCATCGGGACCTACGACCAGGTCCACCAGCTTTTCTTCCTCCAGTAGTTTGCTTTTTAATCGCTCGGCCATACAGCCCAGGATGCCTATTTGCAAATTGGGCTTCTGCTTTTTGAAGCTTCGGAATTCGCGCAGTCTTTTGCGGATGGTTTCCTCTGCTTTTTCGCGTATGGAGCAGGTATTGAGCAATAGGAGATCTGCATCGTGCACTTGGGTAGTGGGAGACAGACCTTCTTTCGACAAGATGCTGGCGACGATTTCAGAATCCGAAAAGTTCATCTGGCAACCGTAGCTTTCAATATAGAACGTTCGTCCCGTTCCATAAGCTGTCGATGCAGGCCATGAAGCTTTACCTTCTTTGTGTTCAGGCAATACCAGCTGTTGTGAATCGTCCTTGTATAGTTCCATAGTCGAAATGAGCATGCAAAGATAGCACTAAAAACAATGCTGACAAAATGGCAGAGAAGTAAAAGGCAGTCCCCGCCCAGTTTTTAAACGTGTTGATACTATGGAATGCAGAAAGGCATTGAATAAGGATCCGTCATGGGATCCAACAGATCAGACCAAGCCAGCAGGGGAAGGAATCCGAATAAAAGGAAGTGGAGGATAAAGTGTGCATGTTCCAAATAAGGAATGCAGGGATATTCAGCCGGAAAGCTGCTTTTAACGAATGGTATAATCGAGGAACCGATACGAGTGGATGCCGGTGTACAACTGAAATTGGAATTCCGGCCTTTCAGGCTTCTATCGGGATATTCTAATAAGGAGTTTTAGATTTGCAACATACTTACAAACGTTCGTTCGTAATTTAAAGTGTCGTATGCGTATCATGCTGCGGATCGGTTTGTGATTGGTTGACACATTTTCTTTTTATTGATACGGCAGGCAATTGGGAAATTTGGGGTAGGGACAGGATTCCGTTGCCTTCAAGCAGAGGAGTTTCTAAAGTGAATTTGTTTCAGTGGAAATTATAATATAAACCCATATTGGGAATTCATCATACATTAGGGAGTACATATGCGCGAATTCGGAATCATAGGCAAATCACTTGGTCATTCCTTTTCTCCGGCTTATTTTCATACAAAATGGAAGAACGAGCAGGTTTCGGATTGCCGGTACACGGTTTTTGAGATTCAGGATATTGGCTATTTCCGCGAATGGATCAGCCAAAGGCCGGAGTTGGTGGGTTTGAACGTCACGATCCCTTTCAAGCAAGAAATCCTTCCCTATTTGGATGAATTGAGCCCTGTCGCCAGCGAGATTGGTGCGGTTAACTGCATACGGAAGCAAGGATCCCGTTGGGTTGGACACAATACGGATGGGCCCGCATTTTTAGAAAGCCTCAAAGGATTTTTACCTGATGATTTTTCAGGAGATGCCTTGATTTTAGGAACGGGGGGTGCCTCCAGGGCAGTGCGATGGGCTCTGAACAAAAGGGATATTCCGCATGTATTGGCAGGCAGGGAAACCCCCATCTCTATTCAGAATCTCGAGGAATTATGGAGCACCTCGTGGAAACTCATTGTCAATACGACTCCTCTTGGAATGTGGCCCCAAACTGATACTGCACCGGAAATTCCATATTCCAGCCTGGAAGCAAGTTACTATTTATATGATTTGGTGTATAATCCTGAAAAAACGCTATTTTTGAGGCTGGGAGAACAAAACCACTCTCATATTAAGAACGGCCTGGAGATGTTGCAGTTACAAGCCGACATGTCCTGGCAATTCTGGAACCAATAAGAAGAATATGGAAGATATCGAAGGCCCCCAGCTTGATTTTAGCAATACGGAAAATGCCTTTTCCTACAAATCAGACCGAGAACTTAAAAAAACTTACTGGCTGTTTAAATGGATGAACAATCCGAGATTGGTTTCTGCAGGTAATGTCTTAGGGACCTTTGCAGCGAGATTTCCGTTTCACATATTCGATCCGATTATCCGGCAAACCATTTTTTATCAATTTTGTGGAGGAACTACCCTGCTGGAATGTCAAAAACTTGTGGACAAGTTGTATTCACAGCATGCATTGACGATTCTGGATTATGGTGTCGAAGGCAAGTCCACGGACGAAGAATTTGAGAAAACGCTGGAGGAAAATTTACGAGCCATTGAGTTTGCCGCATCCAATCCCAATGTTCCGGGTCTCAGCACGAAGCTTACCGGTTACATTCCATTTTCTGTTTTGGAAAAATTGCAATCCGGAGAAGAGTTAAGCGCGTATGACAAAATTGCCTGGGAGCGTCTGGAAGAGCGATTTGTGAGTCTCTGCAACAGGGCTGCGGAGCTTGGCGTTTCTTTATTCGTCGATGCCGAAGAGTCCTGGATACAGGATCCGATTGACCAGTTGGTAGATAAATACATGCCTGCATACAACAAGGAGAAGCCAATTATTTACAACACCTACCAGATGTACCGTAAAGGCCGTCTCGAATATTTAAAAAACAGTTTTGAAGAAGCCCGTTCGAAGAATTTTATTTTGGGAGCCAAAATAGTTCGCGGGGCATATATGGAGAAGGAGCGGAATCGCGCGCATGAAAAAGGAATGGAGGATCCGATTCTACCGGATAAAGTCAGCACCGATTTACAGTACGATGATTCCATTCGCTTTTGTGTACAATTTCCGGATCAGATAAGCATATGCAACAGTTCCCATAATGTAGCCAGCACCGAATTGCAAGTGGAGTTGATGAAGAAGCATGGATTGCCCAATGACCATCCGCATCTCAATTTTTGTCAGTTGCTGGGGATGAGTGATAATCTCACATTTAATTTAGCTGAGCAAGGGTATTGTGTCGCGAAATACGTGCCGTACGGTCCGGTGAGTGAAGTCGTTCCTTATTTGATGCGCAGGGCAAAGGAGAACACCAGTATAACGGGCGACA
The DNA here is from genome assembly GCA_964507535.1 of uncultured Saprospiraceae bacterium. Classification (GTDB taxonomy): domain Bacteria; phylum Bacteroidota; class Bacteroidia; order Chitinophagales; family Saprospiraceae; genus Vicinibacter. The sequence goes on along the minus strand of CAZDQG010000012.1, from coordinate 74,498 downwards.
TGAGTAGGGAACTCAAGTTGCTCCACAAGGAAATGGAGCGAAGAGGATTGCATTAAATCATGGGTTGTTACAACCCGCTAAAACACCTTATATGAAAAAGACAAATTCCATTAACTTGATGAAGTTGATTTGCATGGGTCTTGTACTGGCTAGTACGAGCATGTTACCCGCTCAAACGATCTGGCATGTCAAAGCAATTGATCCGAGCGGAAAATTTCTGGATGTAAAAGCCTTTGACAAAGAAGGAAAAATGTACGATGTCAAAGCGCTCGAAGAGGATAACAATACCTTATTTATGGATATAAAAGCATTGAAAGGGGACCAAAAACTTCCTATCAAAATGCTTTTAAACAAAGATGCTTATTTCCCGGTAAAGGCCATTGACTCCAATGGTATGATTTACGACATCAAAGCCTTATCCGGAAGCAAAAAACTGGATGTAAAAGGAGTCAGTCAAGCTGGAAATATCATTCACCTCAAAGCGATTGGGGAGGATGGAGAATATTATGGAGTCAAAGCCATTTCGACGGAAGGGGAGATGCGCGATGTCAAGGGTGTCAAATTCAACACTTCAGAACGTGAAACTGTAGTGAATGGAGTTGAGATAAGGGCTCATGTCAAAGCACTTCCGCAAGTACCTGGCACCAGCACGGATTATCTTTGGAACGTCAAAGCTGTTCATCCGGAAGGAAAACTTCTGGACCTGAAAGCCATGGACGAAAAGGAACAGATCTATGATGTCAAAGCTTTTGTTGAAAATGGCAATCTTCATTTACTGGATATTAAAGCCATTATTGGTGGTCAAAAATGTCCTGTAAAAGTTTTGGCAAGTACAGATAAGTACGCGCCCGTAAAAGCCATTGGACCTGATGGAAAAGTATATAATATTAAAGCGTTGACAGCCGATAAAAAAATCCTCGATGTAAAAGGCGTTTCACATTCCGGAAAACTGATCCACATCAAAGCCATAGGGTCCAATGGAATTATGTATGGTGTGAAGGCTATTTCGCCAGGCGGTCAGTTATATAATGTTAAGGGGATTGAATCCGAAGACGAAATGATGATCAGTGGCATTAAAGTGAGGGCACACGTCAAAGCACTTCCGCAGTAAAACTAAACTATTTATAAAATCAGCAATCATGAAAAAACTTGTATTATTGGTCGCTTTATTTTCGGCCGCTTTAAACCTGGATGCACAAAAAGTTTATTATTGGTGGGATGCCGGAGTAAAGGTTGGTTACGGGCTTACCGGTATGATTAACACCAACTTATTTGATGATAAGAATTATGAACATCATATTTCCACAGGGTATTCCCTAGGTGCAAAATTTGGCATGTACTTCGGATTATACAACGGTGTAACTTTTGATATATCCACTGCGACCTATAATCAGGATTTTGACTTTTTCCGGAACAATAAAACATTTTACCACGACATCAAATGGCAAACACTGGATTTGGCATTGTTGTACCGAAATCAGCGGAATGGTGTGTATGTGGAACTGGGGCCCCAGTTGTCTCTGGTAAACAAGGTGACTCAAAAGGATGATTTTGCTCCGGAGAATACGGATGTAAAAGCGTACTATGAAAAGAATTACATCTCTGCAATATTTGGCATAGGTGGTTATATTCTGAACTATGAAACATTTACAACCATGCTGGGAATCCGCTTGGGTTATGGTTTTACGGATATGATAAACAAGGACGGACAGGCATTGAATTATCCAAATCCTTCTGCTGCGGCACAACCGTATGCAAAATATGCCAAGACCAATCCGGCCTTTGTTCAGTTAAATATGGAGTTCAATTTTGCGTTGGGATATTATGGAAAATCCTCTTGCAGCAAAAGGGCGTCTATGTTTAAATTTTAAAATACTTCGGACAATTGAAATAGAAGACCCAACTCAAAATGTTGGGTCTTTTTTTATTTACATAAGGCATTGTTCCAGGCCATGCGCGTTTCCACCATATTTTTATAGTGAAAATTCAGGGTATTGTTGATTTCAAAAAGGATGTTCAGCAAGCTTGACAATTCATCCAGGCATTGGTTGTTGACCATGGGATGTTTGATTTTAGCAAGCTCGGAAAATTTTTCCTGAAAACTGGAAAGTGTCGATTGAATCGATTGATAAAAGATGCGGTAGGACTTGTCGAGATCTGCAGAAACTTTCTGAAGATTTTTCATAGCAGCCTGTATTTGCTCACAACTGTTATCCAGTTCGTTTGGCACAACAAATTCCGTATTGGAATTGGTAATGCTGCTGCTGTTTACATCCCATTGTTTGCGAATGGATTTCTGAAGTTGGGAAAGGTGGTCCAGTGAAGCCATTGTTTCTTTATTAATTTCCGGTGGCGCGTTCAAGGCAAAGCTATTGTTCTCGCTGGATCGTTCGATATATGCCTGCATTTTATCGAGTTGCGTCCCAAATTCTTTCATGGGGCCGCCGGGAGCCCAGGACTTGACCCGGTTGAAAAGCGAATCATTGAAAAGACGCTCTTCAACCCATTCCAATTCAGCAGATTTAAAGGCTTCATCGCATGTTGCATAAAAAGGTGGCAATTGCTCATACAGGGCTTGGATATTTTGTGCATGCAGCACATTGCAGATACCAAGGAGTAATGTAAAACGCAGGTACTTCATGCAATAAAAATAGGGTATTCCATAAAACTATTTATGTAAAAATGCGGTCCGGTTCATTACGAGAATTGAATGCAGACTACAAAGACAAGGAAGATTTAGAATATCCGGTACTTCAATACTGGTTTGTACTTAGAAGTACCAGGGTGCAGGCGTGCATAGTCTGGATTCCATGTGCGCGGGCCATTTTTTCAAACTCTGCATTTTCTGCTCCCGGATTAAAGATGATTCGTCTTGGGTGTAAAGAAAGGATGTAAGCGTACCAATCCTTTTGGTGGTCCTGGTTGAGATACAAACTAAGCGTGTCGATGTTTGCATGCATCTGTCTGCTGGTGTCAATGGTACTGGATCCGATGTTCCCTTCCCGAATGCCCACCGGGACAACTTCATGTCCATGTTGTTGTAAGGATTGCACAGCCAGGTAGGCATATCGCTGGGGATTTGGGCTAGCGCCCAAAACGAGTGTTCGTTTTTTCCTATTCATGACTAGGATAACAAATGGGGGTTCATTTTGGTTTGCCAAACTTCTCCTGGTTGAATTATTTAAAGACTGTTGGTACTTGATGTCTCCAGGTCCAATGGCGATGGTATTTTAAAAAGGTGCCATACGCAGAAATGGAGCATACCTGAAATCCGCGCCAGCCATCAAGGAAGCCCAATTGTAAAAAATACATACGCAGGAATTTCCAAATGGGATTTATGATTTGTTTGAAAAACTTAGGTTTTTTTGATTGTTCCAGCATTGCCCGTGCGGCTATTCCTGCAAAGTAATCCATTTGTTTGAAATGCTCGTCTACGGTGTAATAGCTGTAGTGCAGGATATTTCCCTTCAGTGTTTTAAGGTTCTGGTAGTCCTCATAGAGGATGAAGCGGTCATGTGGATTTTGTCCACCCCATTGTCCCATTGTTCGATTGAACAGGCGCAATTTTTTATCCGGATACCAGCCACAATGGCGAATCCAGGTTCCACAATATTGTGTAAGCCGGTTCATCAAATATCCATTCGAAATGGTTTGCTTTGAAATGCTGCGAATGGACTCCTGCAATTCTTTATCGAGGGCCTCATCCGAATCTAAGGAGAGGATCCAGTCATTGCTTGCTTTTGAAAGTGCATAATTTTTTTGCTGGATATGACCTTCAAATGGGTGTTGAAAAACAAGCGCACCAAGGGATTGTGCAAGTGCCACCGTATTGTCCGTGCTGTAAGAATCGACTACAATTATTTCATCGACTACGCCTTGCAGTGATGTTAAACACCGTGCGATATTTTTTTCTTCGTTAAAGCTGATTATGACAGCAGAGAGGGGCATCTTGAATTATTACGGTACAAAGAAAATAATGCTTTTTATTTTTGGCCACAAATTTTTGAAATGAAACTATTAATGGTATGTCTTGGCAACATTTGCAGGTCTCCTATGGCGCAAGGGATGATGGAGTATTTGATTGCCCAGCGCGGACTGGATTGGAAGGTGGATTCAGCCGGAACAAACGGCTATCATAATGGCGAAGCACCTGATCCAAGAGCGGTTGCAGAGGCGGCTCGTAATGGAATCGACATATCGGGACAAATTTCGCGGAAGATAAGCGTGGAAGATCTGGACCGGTTTGATTTCATTTTGGCCATGGATGAGAACAATTACCATTACCTGCAATCCATGGCGCGTACGACGGAGCAGGCTTCAAAAATCCAATTATTTATGAGTTATGCAGCTCATACCGGAGTGCGCGAGGTTCCCGATCCCTACTACGATGGTCGGTTTGCACATGCACTACAGCTCATCCGCGAAGCTTCTGAAGGCCTTATAAAGAAACACCAGCTGCATTAAACTCTCTTGTCATATTATTGTTTGTATCTCAAATCCTAGGTATGTTAGAACCCATTATTGAATCTTCTTTGAACGCCCAACTTGAAAAGGAGGCTTCTGCTAGTTATAGCTATCTGTCCATGGCAGCCTGGTGTGACCAGCAAAGTCTGGAAGGATGTGCCCAATATTTTTACAGGCAGTCTAGTGAGGAGTACGCGCACATGATGAAGATCTTGCATTACCTCATAGAGCGCAATGCGCGCGTTGAAATTCCCGCATTGATGAAGCCTAATTCAAATTTTACGGACATCCGGGAGGTATTCAAGAATTCCTTTACGCAGGAACAATCCGTTACCCAATCTATCAATGAGTTAATGACACAGGCACAGAAAGTGAATGATTTTTCTACACAAAACTTTCTGCAATGGTACGTGACGGAGCAACGCGAAGAAGAAGCGACGGTTCTGAAAATCCTGGATCGCATCCAGCTCATTGGGGAAGGGCCCATGAGTTTGTACTACATCGATAAAGAAGTTGAGAAAATCAATACTCAGATTGTGGCTTCTGAGCCCGGGGAGTAGTTTTTCGTCAGGGCCGGAATTAAGGAAAAGAATCTTGGAAATGCTTTGAACCAATGAGGGGCTGAATATTGTCTAATTTGTTTGATATTAGACAATAATACATTAGTTAATTTTAAATTTAATAATCCTCCCGGAAAGGTTCTCTTTTTAGACTGAAAATGGTATTTTTATCATTAAAAGAAACGGCTCATGAGACACATTGCACTTCTTTGTATCCTCATCTGGTCCATAAGGACAGAGGGGCAACAAATTACTCCCACGGTGATATCAAACGGTGGCCACTATCAGAAGACAGGAAGCTTCAGTCTGGAATGGACTTTGGGGGAATGGGTTACTGAAACTATTAAAGGATCTGCCAACACCATTACACAGGGTTTTCATCAGACGAACCTGACGGTTGTTTCTACTTCAAATCCTGGTATTTCGGGCGTATCCCTCTATCCCAATCCTTTTGAATCCTCACTGACCATTTTAAATGAATCGGGTTCCCCGCTGGTTCTTCATCTGATCAATCAGGAAGGAAAATGTATCACCCGTGCTGCATTTGAAAACGGCAGCCATGAATGGGATCTTCAATCCGTTCCGGCGGGACTCTATTTTATGGAGGCTGTGAACAAAGACAGTCGTCAATCTTTTACCATTGAAAAAATCAAATAATTTCAAAAACAATAGACATGAATAAAATTTATTTTGCCCTTGTTTTTCTTTTTCTGGCACAATGGGCTGATGCGCAAAGCACTGCTTTCAAATACCAGGGTGTTGCTCGCAACAACCAAAATGCGAGTTTAAATAATCAGGCGATTTCTTTACGTCTGACCATATTGAACTCCAGCAATGTTCCTGTGTATTCTGAGCAACATGCTGTAACCACCTCTCCCATTGGTTTATTCAACGTAAATGTATGTCAGGGAACCAATCCTACAGGAACATGCGATGCGATTGATTGGTCGAAAGGAGGCTATCAGTTGAAAGTAGACATGGATGCGTCTGGAGGAACGACATTTTCACCCATTGGTACGTCGCCGATTCTTTCGGTTCCTGTTGCAGTGTATGCTACAAAAGCAGGATCTGCTGCAAATGACCTTGACATAAATCCTCAAAATGAATTGCAAAATCTGACCTTCAATGCAGCAACCAGCAATCTAGCGATTTCACAGGGCAACAATGTTGACCTGACTCCCCTGAAGAATGATGCAGATGCGGATCCTACCAACGAATTGCAGGAAATCAGTTTTGACACCACGAATAACACCCTGTCACTAAGTAAAAATGGAGGATCCATTGTATTGCCTACGGGGGGCAACAGCTTATGGAAAATGAATGGAGCCAATATACTGAGCTATGTGAATGGAAATCAATCCATCACTTTTGATAAAGCAGGAACAGCTCCGTTCAATCAGGCTTATTTTGAATTAAACTTCAGGCCAAATGCAAAATTTAAAGTCACTTCTGCTCCGTCAGAATGGGCGGATGAATTCTGGACAAAACCTTCTAATGCAGTGGGTGACACCATCTGTTATGGATCCAGTGTCAAAGAATATCCAACCACTTATGCGCAGCATTACCTCCGGTTCAATTCCGATACCTTTCAGCTTGGTAGAATCACCAATACGCTCAACGGCAACTCCAAGAAAAGTGTAACCAATGAATTTGTTTTATTGAACAGAGCTTACAATGGCAATACACCCCTTCGTTTGCTTGGTGTTGCACTCAGTGCATTCGAAGGTGTAGGTCAAATTTATAATGCCGTAGGCGGACGTCCCGGTGGAGTGATCACTGCTGCAACGGTAAATAATACGGTTACACCTTATGTTGGCGTTTTTAACCCTACCAACTCTTCTCAATTGATAGGTGGTATTTTTGTAAATGGAACGCAGTCTGTTGTAAATGCGAATGTGAAGAATTTTTCAATGGATCACCCAAAGGATCCAACGAAAGAAATCTGGTATGCTTGCGTCGAAGGACCTGAAGCAGCTGCTTATGAACGAGGTACTGCTCAGCTTGTCAACGGAGAAGTTTTTGTTCCTTTCTCCGAGCATTTTGAACTGGTCATTAATCCGGCCACTATGACGGTACATTTAACTCCGGGAAGTGCGGAGTCTGAAGGCCTTGCTGTAGTTGAAAAATCAGCAAAGGGATTTCGGGTAAAAGAGTTGCACAAGGGCACGGGTACCTACAGTTTTGACTGGGAAGTGAAAGGCGTGCGCAAAGGATATGAAGACTACAAAGCGGTTCGTATAAAAGGTCTTGAAACTCCGGTGCCGGTGATGGTGAATTCCGGTATTCCCGAAGTAAACCAAGCGTTTGACAATAATAACAAGCTGCCTGTAAATGGCCAGCGTGGAAACTAATTTTTTCCTTTGAACATATTTTTGAATGCCCCCACAAGGGGCATTTTTTTTAAATCGTGATCGAACATAAATAAAAAAAGCACGTGCGTAGGAGCATGTGCTTTTTATCTTTTATTACTTCTGAAGTCAAACGAACATTCGTTAGTAATTTGATGTCCGCTTACTTTGTCGGAGTAGTAGATTACAGGTTGCCCCGCAATTCCTGTTCCCGTTCGATGGCCTCAAACAGTGCTTTAAAGTTACCCTTGCCGAAGGAACGGGCTCCTCTGCGTTGAATGATTTCAAAAAATACGGTCGGACGATCTTGTACAGGTTTGGTGAATATCTGCAACAGGTAGCCATCTTCATCGCGGTCCACGAGGATATTCAATCGCTTTACTTCATTCAAGTCTTCGTCTATCGTGCCGACACGTTCCATAACGGTTTCGTAATAGGTGTCCGGAACATACAGGAAGTCCACGCCATTTTTTCGCAGCTGGTCCACAGTGGAAAGGATGTTATCCGTTTCAATGGCAATGTGTTGCACTCCGGCGCCCCGGTAGAATTCAACATATTCTTCGATTTGGGACTTCTTGCGGCCGGCTGCGGGTTCGTTGATGGGAAACTTGATGTATCCATTTCCATTGGAGACAACCTTACTCATCAGGGCCGTATATTCAGTAGAAATATCTTTATCGTCGAAAGTAATCAGCAAGCTGAATCCGAGAACATCCTGGTAAAACTTTACCCAGCGGTTCATTTGGCCAAGCTCCACATTGCCTACGCAATGATCGACATACTTTAGTCCGACGCTGTGTGTTTTCAGCAAGCTCTGTTTAGCCACGAAACCGGGCATAAACACACCCTTGTAATTTTTCCGTTCGACAAGTGTATGAATGGTTTCTCCATATGTTTTGATTCCGGCAATTAACAATTCACCCTCTGCATCTTTTAGCATAGTGGGTTCGAAGGCGCACTCCGCACCTCTTGAGATGGCGATATCAAAGGATTGACGCACGTCATCCACCCACAGTGCAAGCACTTTGACACCATCTCCATGTGCAAGTACATGTTTTGAAATTTCGTGGTCGGGATATAATGAAGAGGTCAGGACAAAGCGGATTTTATTTTGTTGAAGTACATAACTGCAATAGTCTCTGTTCCCTGTCTCAGGACCTTTGTATGCCACCAGTTCGAATCCCCAGGCTGTTTGATAATAATGTGCAGCCTGTTTGGCATTGCCTACATAAAATTCGATATAATCTGTTCCAAGGATTGGAAATGCATCTGAGGTTTGTTTGGGTTTTATTTCGGTTAACGTCTGCATATGGTGTAATGATTTATAGCGTAATGAAAGTATCAGGAAGTAATATTGTTTAAAAGCATACCTCCGTTATTTTGACCGCCGGTGAGCCAGGATTTATGGTAATCGGGATCCTCGATCCCAGCAGCTTCTTTAGTCATCAGTAAAGGCCTGAATGTATCTACCATGACGGCAAGTTCCCTGGTTTCTTTTGCGCCAATACTTTTTTCAATAGTTCCCGGATGAGGTCCATGTGGGATGCCGCCGGGATGCAGTGTGATCATGCCCTTTTCTACGTGTTTGCGGCTCATAAAGTCCCCATCCACATAATACAATACTTCATCGCTATCGATGTTGCTGTGATTGTAGGGAGCCGGAATGGCCAAAGGGTGGTAATCATACAGGCGGGGCACAAAGGAACATATTACGAAGTTCTTGCCATCAAAGGTCTGGTGCACCGGAGGAGGCTGATGCACCCGTCCTGTTATAGGTTCAAAGTCGTGAATGGAAAATGCGAAGGGAAATACATATCCGTCCCAGCCAACGATATCAAAGGGATGATTCAGGTAGTGGTACGGATAGAGCATGTCCTGTTTTTTGATATATACCAGGAAGTCTCCCTGTTCGTCGAAGGTTTCGAGCTGATCCGGTTTCCGGATGTCGCGTTCGCAGAAGGGTGAATGTTCGAGCAACTGTCCGAAATCATTTCGGTATCTGCGAGGGAATGTAATCGGTCCATGGGATTCCACGATAAACAGCCTGTTCTGGTCGCCATCAAATTCCATTTGGTAGATCGTTCCCCGCGGGATGACAAGGTAATCGCCATATGCAAATCTCAGGTGACCATACATCGTTTTAAGTAAACCCTTTCCTTCATGGATGAAGATCACTTCATCTGCATCTGCATTTTTGAAAAAATAGTCGCGTTGGCTATGCGTTGGTGCCGATAGGATAAGTTTACAATCCTCATTGACCAGCACGGGCACCCTGCTTTTTAAATAATCGGTTGCAGGCGGGATGTGGAAGCCCTTCAGGCATCGGTGTTTTAATTGTCTGTCGTGGATGGTTTCCGGCTTGATGGAAATCGGATCGTCCACCTGACGGATTTGCGTAGGTGGATTGCAATGATATAAGAGGGAGTACAAATCTGAAAAACCTTCAGTAGAAAAGAGCTGCTCCTGATACAACTGACCGTCCGGCTTCCGGAATTGGGTATGGCGTTTTGCCGGGATGCGGCCCATACTGTGATAATGCATGTGAAAGGCTAATTTTGTTTTACAAAGATAGAATGAAAATATGAGCCAGCGTTACCTGGAGCTTTTTGTAAGTGGCAAGGTGCAGGGGGTATATTTCCGGGCACATACACAGCAGCTTGCCGCGGAACTTGGTTTGTCGGGATTCGTTGCCAATTTACCTGATGGCAGAGTGTACATACAGGTTACCGGTCCGGAAGCAGCATTGCAGACCTTTCTGAATTGGTGCGAGAAGGGGCCTTCGCAGGCACATGTTGAAGCCGTGGACCTGCGTGAGATACCTGCATTTAAGCAGGAGGGCTTTGTAATCAAACGAAGCGGGGTATTTTAAGCTTCGTTGATTTGAACGGGCAGATGCCGGGCTCTTACCTATCTTTGCGGCATGTCCCCGCAACACAATTTAACAGCCCCAATGGGTATTGATCCTGAGATTTGGTCCGGATTTCAGCTTTTGAGGGAGGCGTACCGGATGGAGCCCTATCCGGATTACAGAAAAAGGGTTCAAGGCTTAAAAAGGCTTGAGAAAGCCATGCTTGCAATGCGTCAGGGCATTCGAAACGCTTTACAAGCAGACTTCAACAAACCTGAGTTTGAAACCGACAGTTCGGAGTTGCTCACCAGTCTGCTGGAAGTGCGCAAAGCCATTCGCCATCTCAAATCCTGGATGCGTACGCAAAAAGTAAGCACACCCATTGAATTGACGGGCACGAGTCATTATATACGACCTGAGCCAAGGGGTGTCGTATTAATCCTTGCACCCTGGAACTATCCATTTAATCTCTGCATGATACCCTTCATAGCGGCATATGGTGCGGGAAACCGCATTATACTGAAACCTTCGGAATTCAGTCCCCACACTGCCCAAATCATCTGTGACTTAATTGCAGCTTGTTTTGGTCCTGAGGAAGTCATGGTAGTTCAAGGGGATGCTTTGGTAGCTGAGCAATTGACCAACTTGCCTTTGCATCACATCTTTTTTACCGGCTCGCAAAAAACCGCAAAGAAAATACTTAAAGCTGCTTCCAATCAATTGATTCCAGTGACCCTGGAGTTGGGAGGAAAGACACCTGTGATTGTGGACCGCGGCGTTCGGCTTTCAGAAGTCATCCATGATATTGTTTATGGAAAGTGCCTTAATGCAGGCCAGACCTGTATTGCTCCCGACTTCGTACTTCTTCCTGAAGGAATGGAGCAGGAATTTTCAAAGCAGTGGAACAGGACTTTGGAAGGACTTTATGGTTTGGACATGCTTTCGAATAACGATTATAGTGGATTGATTCACGAAGCCCATTTCAATCGCATGCAGAAGCTGATCGAGGAAAGTGTTTCCAATGGTGCAATATTGGACGCTCCTGTGCAATCAGACAGCAAAAAGTTCAAGATAAAACCTGTTTTGCTTTTCAATACCCGTTGGGATCATCCTGTCATGGAAGATGAGATCTTTGGTCCGGTATTACCCATTATCAGTTATAAGGATACATCTGAGATCCTCGATGCCTTGTTTGAAATGAAGCGACCTCTCAGCCTTTATTTATTCAGCCGGGACAGGAAGTGGATTGCAAACATGACGGATCAATTGCGTTCAGGTGGGATCAGCATCAATACCTGTCTTTTGAATTATTGTAATTTCAACCTTCCATTTGGTGGAATACAGCATAGCGGTTCCGGATTTAACCATGGCAAATATGGATTTGAAGCCTTCTCACATATTCGTGCCATCAGCGTTCAAGGACCCTGGTTTAATCCGGTTCGTTTGTTTTATCCCCCATTTCGAGGTTATAAATCCAAACTGCTCAATTTCACAATCAAATTTTTAGGAAAAATATGATACGCACAGGACTGAGTATTTTCATACTCTTTTGCTTTCAGCTGATCCTTTTTTCTCAGGATAAAATGATCAGCCTTGAAGATATATATGAAAAGGGCACATTCAGCGCGAAGGGAATTCCCGGGTTTAATTTTATGAAAGACGGCCTGCATTACACCAAGCAATCCGGTACTAAAATTTTAAAAAATGATTTGGAGAGTGGCCAGGAAGTTGCGGTGCTTTTTGATGCCGCAGATTTTGCGGACATTTTCAAAGGCCGGCTTGAATCGTATTCCTTTAGTGCCGACGAAACGAAAATTTTATTGGCGACAGGCCGGGAAGCGATTTACAGATATTCTTCGGTAGCAAATTACTATTCCTACGACGTACAAACAAAAACGATCACCCGCATATTTCCGAATGGAAAAATTAAGTTTCCAAGTTATGATCCTTCCGGAAGCAAGGTCGCTTTTGTATATGAAAATGACCTGTACTACCAGGATTTAATGAAAAATAAAATTGTCCGCATCACAAAGGATGGACGTGTCAATAATATTATTAACGGAGCATCAGATTGGGTGTATGAGGAAGAATTTACGTTGACACAAGCCTATGAATGGTCGCCACTTGGTGATCAGATTGCATTTATCCGATTTGATGAAAGCAAGGTCAAGGAATTTACTTTGGACTACTTTCGAGGGGAAGCTTATCCTGAAAAATATACTTTTAAATATCCCAAAGTGGGCGAAGAAAATTCAAAGCTCACGGTGTACAATTATTCTTTGAAAAAGAATAAGCTGCGTGAGTTGGATCTGGGTCCCCGAGAAGATGATTACATACCGAGGATTCAATGGACTTTAAACAATGATGAACTTTGTGTAAGTTGGTTAAACCGTGATCAGAATCATTTAAAACTGATTCTTGTGAATACAAAGACCAAGAGCAACAGAATTCTGCTCGAGGAGCGTAACAAGTACTACATGGATATTCACGACCATTTGCAATTCCTAAGCGGCGAGCGTTTTTTATGGACCAGTGAACAAGATGGTTTCAACCATTTGTATCTATACGATATGAATGGAAAGCTGTTACGCCAACTGACGAAAGGAACTGATGAACTCACGGAAGTGTATGGAATGGATTTCGAAGCAAAAAGTATTTTGTGTCAGTTTGCTACCAGCGAAGGCATTCAAAGAAAAATAAGTTTAATCCGTTTGGAAGACGGCACGACCCGCGATATTATCCAGGCTCCCGGCACACACAATGTGCAGGCGAGTCCCGGCTTGAAATACCTTTTTGTAAGCTCATCGGATATTTCCCGGCCTGTGGAATACCGTCTTACCGATTTGAATGGGAATACGGTTCGTGTTTTGGAAACCAATGAAGCATTGCGAAAGCGCATGGAAGAATATGCTCTTGCGGATGTGCAGCTTACCAAAATAGCAAACCGGGAAGGCACGATGCTCAATGCTCTATTGATGAAACCTAAAGATTTTAGTCCGATAAAGAAATATCCGGTTTTTATGTTTTTGTATGGAGGTCCCGGCAGTCAGCAGGTGATGAATCGTTGGAATTCTACCGGCAATTATTGGTGGTTCCAGATGTTGGCGCAGAAAGGATACATCATTTGTGTAGTGGACAACAGGGGAACCGGAGGTCGCGGTGAAGAGTTCAAGAAGATGACCTATATGCAATTGGGGCATTACGAAACGGAAGACCAAATCGATGCCGCAAAATATCTGAGCAGCCTGCCCTATGTGGATGGCAGCCGGATTGGCATTTTTGGCTGGAGCTATGGGGGGTATATGTCGAGTCTGTGTATTCTGAAAGGCAATGATGTTTTTAAATCTGCAATTGCAGTTGCTCCTGTAACCAATTGGAAATGGTACGACAGTATATACACTGAGCGCTATATGAAAAGGACCTCCGACAACAAGTCCGGATATGAGGAAAACTCTCCAGTGAATTTTGCTGACCGGTTAAAGGGGAATTATTTACTGGTGCACGGGATGGCAGATGATAATGTGCATTTCCAAAACACGGCGGAAATGGCCAATGCTCTTATAAAAAACAAGAAGCAGTTTGACACGTATTTTTATCCCAACCGCAATCATGGCATTGGAGGTGATAATGCAAGGATCCATTTATATCAAAAGATGACGAATTTTATTCTTGAAAAGCTGTAGGACATGTCAAAAAAAATAATGTTCAATACGGGAATTTGCATGCTAGCCATCTTTATGATGACCTGTAAACCCGCATACACGATTGTAAACAAGAAGGGGATACAAGTCGATTGGCTAACAGGTGTTTGGAAGCACAAAGACAAGGAGATGTATGAAAAATGGACCAAGACCGGTGAGCGGGAATACAAGGGACTTGCCTATGATCTCAATGAAGGCTATGCCAATATCACGGAGAATTTGAGGATCTACTCAAAAGATGGTGAAACATGGTATCTGGAAGCCATCATAAAGGAAAATGCAAATAAACCCATTCTTTTTACCTGGGTTCCGGATCCATTGGTGGAGCTGAAATTTGTAAATGACAAGCATGATTTTCCTCAGGTAATTCAATACCATAAGGAATCTTTTGACGTGATGAATACGACGATTTCCAATATGAATGGTGACCGTAAAATTGTAATGGACTATATGCGATTTTTAAGCCAGTGAAGACCCTAGAAATTGTAAACCGGAAGGCGACGCACGAATACCATTTCCTGCAGTCCTATGAAGCAGGCATTCAGTTGACCGGCAGTGAGGTGAAGTCTATAAAGGCTGGCAATGCCAATCTGAGTGATGCCTATTGCATCGTTGAAAGAGGAGAAGTATGGATACGCAATATGCACATTTCGGAATACAAGCAAAGTCAGGACCGCGAATTCAATCCTAAGCGGGAGCGGAAGTTGTTGTTGAATAAAACAGAAATCCGCAAGATCGAGCGGAAGATTTCAGAAAAAGGCTTCACCCTCGTCCCTTATAAGATTTATCTCTCGGAGCGTGGCATGATCAAGCTGGAAATTGTTGTTGCTTCCGGTAAAAAGTCTTACGACAAGCGCGAAAGCATTCGCGAGAAAGACGAGCGCCGCGATTTAGAGCGCGAATTCAAACATAAAACGTCCTGAGTACTGCTGCCATGAATTCGGGAAGCATGTCAATTCACGTTTCAAATGTGGACTGTTTAAGCCATGTGATTTAGGAGGTCTGGATTACGTACTTTAGAGAACCTTTCCGCGATCATGCTTTTAAGATGAACATCTAAAGCTGTTATCTACCAATTGTTTGTTAGTTCAGAGCAAACTGTTTTAGGCATAAGCAGTAATTGTCTGTTTTCTATATAATTTTTCAATTCATATAATTCAAATATTCACCAGGCTTCGGATACTTGGTGTGAAGGCATCATGGAAGAAATGCGGAGAAGAAGGTAGAGGGTGGGTTAAAATAATGTGTACAGTATATAAACATTCAATACGAGCCAAAATAAAAAAATCAGTAAAAAATAGGCTTTGGGTTGCAGCTTTATATAATTTTTTACATAACGTGCTGAAAATACGGACAGGGGCCATGCAAGTGGCAATATCAGTGAAAGAATAATGGCTGCCGGCCATACTTCATCACCCGTAATTTCATGATTTGGAAACAAATGAAAGGATTGAACAAGCTCAAGGACGAAACCACCAGGCAATCCCAGCAAGGGAATAATACTCACCAGGGCAATGACCAGCGCCCAAAATCCTGATCGTATGAGCATAATGGGCTCCGGAACATTTTGAAAGCTCCGGAGGTCTTTAAGATGGAATGTATATCCTGGGAAAAGGCCTTGCTTTTTTAGCTTGCGATATTGAACATACCCTATATAGGGAAAGATCAGATACAGTATGCTTAATAGAAGGATTTGCATTTCAATAAAAGGTTTAAATATTTCGGTCCTTTATGTGAATATACGGAAGTTATTTCATTTTATTCAACAGGATGGATAGTATGTTTTATTAAATCAAGCGACGCTGTTAGTTTGATTTAAATTGAAGTAATAAGAGGTAGTATTTAAAAAAGCCTATGGCAAAAAAGCAGTGCTATATATTATTTTTCTTCGACTTTGGTAGTAACAGCCACATAAATCCAGAAGAGGTAGAGTCCAATGACGAGCAGTAATGCAATCCAGGGGAGCCAATATGCCAGGATGCATATACCAAAATACAAGAAGGAACCAAATATACAATTGCCCCGTTGTTTCCTTACTTCTTTCATGGCTTTCTCATCTTTTGTCAGGTCTTTCGGACGAATCATGGAGTTGAAAAATAAAATCCAGGCGATGCTGTGCAGCGTTATGGCCAGGCAATATATCATGACCGCGGTGTCTGCCGATTCTGTATTAATGTATTCTGCAAGCAGGGAAGTGGGGAATGGGATGATCGCCACTGTCAATAGAAAAAATCCATTTACAAAATTAAACAAGGGGCTCGTGCTGCTGATCAATTTAAACGCATTGTGATGATTGACCCAGGAAATGAGCAGATTAAAAAAGCTAAGTAAAAATGCTAACCAGGAAGTCCAATGTCCTGTGATAGCATTGAGAAGGCTGTGGTTTGAACTAATGGTTTCGTGTGGTGGAATCTTGATTTCGAGTATCAGCAAGGTAATTGCTATGGCAAATACGCCGTCGCTGAATGTCTCGAGTCGTGTGGTTGAATTTTGCATTTATTTTGTATTCGTTAAATTAAAATAACAAATTTTTCATATGTGCAATCGTAAAAGGATATCAAAAGAGTTAAGATGATGATGCAATGCATTACACTTGTATTATTGATGCTTATTTACTTTTATTTTGAAATGAAAGTACTCGTTTTCTTAAAATCTCAATTCGTCCCTCATTTTCAGCAGCCTGTTGATTCTTTCCCAAAATTTTGCAGACTGTAGTATTCATGTCGAGGATGTTTACTATAAAGTTTGAGCAGTCCACTTCATCGGTACTTTGAATACGATCCTTTGTTTTTACTTTAAAAAAATAATCGGGAAAATATCCTATCATTTCTCTGGTCAATAAATCATGCTCATAATAATTATTTTGTTTTTCAAATTCCAAAAGGCGTTTTTTGTAATAATCATTGTATATGATTCTGAAATCAATCAAGAGGTATGGGAATATAGTGGGATTTGACCTTGGCTGCCCTGAAGTAAAAATGAACAATGCAACAGCAACCAAACTTGAGTAAATGAGAGGTTTCCAGGTTCGGTGTAAAATCATTTTCAAGTATTCTGTTGCAAAATAGGCTGAAGTTATTGCGAAAACCAGGCTAAGCGGAGCTCTGTAACGGGAGAAGCAACCTCCAATAATCATAGGTATCAATGAAACCAACAACATTATAAAAATAGGGATACTCTTCGACCGATTTCTCCAAAGGCCAAGGAGAACGCCAGCAATTCCAAGTGGTGCCAGTATAACATATGGTGCAGGCATATTCTTTAACATATTTGAAAACTCTTTGTAGCAATAGTAATTCATGTTGTTCGCCAATTCAAATGACATCAAAATGCCCTCGAGTTTTTGCTTGTAAATCCGGAAAAAGTCTTCAAAGTTTTTAAAGGTCGACATGCATTCGATAATAGTGGGAGCTATTTTGCCTTTGGTGTTATGCATGATTTCCACAAGCGAATATATATTAATATGAAAGGGTTCTAAAGGGTAGGAGCTGCTGCAATTAAATGGTATATAGGTCATAGCGGCATTGCTCGCCAGGGATAAAACGGGAGCTCCAAGCTTATAATTCCTGTAAAAGACAAATGACATGATGAATAGGAACGCTCCAATATAAAATGCGTACAGTTTCAGGCTGGAAGCTTCTTGTGATTTCAGTTTCCATATCAACCAAATCCATGAGATCGCAAGAAATACCAGGAAATAGGATTGACATAATAATGCAAGTCCTGAAATAATTCCATAATAGAGCATGTTATGCTTATTTGGGTGTTGTTGAACGCGAAGCATCATATAGAGCAAGAGCACAGTAAAGAAGACCGTTAAAGTGGTTCTCAATAAAACCATTTCATATACCAGAAGCGGTCCCGATATAAGAATAAATAAGGCTGCCAGTAAGCCTGCGGATGCAGAAAATAATCTCGTGCCGACACAGTAAGTCAATAGTATTGTTAAAACGCCAATCAACATTTGCCATACATAGACATGATTGGGATCCGCTCCGAAAAATGTATAGGTCAGAGCGATCAAATAAGGGTACAGGGGTTCCTGATGAAATACCTTGTTTTGATAGATATCGTTGATCAGATGGCGTCTGGCAGCAATTGTATCAATTTGTGAACCAGCTGTCGAATGAAGTGTGTAATAAGCTTCTGAAACATCGGGATATGTTTCAAATGTAATTTTGGAAAATTCATCATGCCACAAATGATATGGGTGCAGGATTGTGTCGGTCATCCAATTTCCGGATGCAATTACCTTTGCCCAGGAATTGAAAAAATCCATGTCAGATTGTTTCCAGTTTGTAAATGCCTGAATTGGAGAATTTCTAGCTTGCTGGAAGTACAAAGCCCGGGGAATAAGTGCAAGGCAACACAAGGACACTACGACATAAATGGAATGAGATTGAAGCCATTTTTCAGCAATGTTGAAGTATGATAAGGAGGGCTTGGTAAATTCGGAGGCATTGGGACTATGTTGAATTTGCCTATTAGAGTTTGGCTTCCCTTTATCCATAGACGCAATTTATATTATAAATCTAAGATTTTAAATCTTTAGTCATTGAATTTTCATTGCAGCATAAACCTAATTCAGATCATTTGATTGTTGGCAATGCCAAGCACATTTCATGTAAAATTAGCTATTGTGCTCTATTTTACATGTAATTAGAATACAAGTTAAAGTTGTTAAACAGGACGCCCACAATTGCTTCTACCTTCTTAGGATCTTTCCCATTGGCTTTCCTTTTGCCAGTTCGTCAATAAGCTTATCCAGATAGCGGATATTCCGTAGAAGTACATCTTCAATTTCTTCTACCCTGTAACCGCAAATCACTCCTGTTATTTTGTTGACATTGGCATTGACTTGAGGGGCCAGGGCGAAAAAATTTTCAAAATCCGTTTTCTTTTCAAGATGCTCTTGGAGAGATTCTTTAGTGTACCCTGTAAGCCAAAAAATAATCTCGTCCACCTCATCCTTTGAGCGCCCCTTTTTTTCCGCTTTTTGTATATAGAGCGGATACACACTGGCGAAAGACATTTTATATATTCTGTTGTTATTCATTTTTAGACTATATGCATTTTATATGTTGGTATGCAAACGCCATTTAATTGAGCCGAAGGAGAATTAAAGCTGCATTTCACAGACATGAATATCTCTACATTTAGTGTCTACCTTTTAATGAGGATAAGTTTGGAGACCTTGTTTATGGAGATCAAACAGGGCCCTTCAGGTAGATCAGAAACATCGATCTCTGAATGCATTTCTTGCAGTACGCCAGATTTCAAATGTTGACCCAGCAGGGTCCTGATTCTATAATACAGATTATTTTTTTCTTCTGTACATCCTATAGTAAGCAATTTATCACAGGGATTGGGAAACATATCGCAGATTGTATCATCCAAGCTTTCATCGACGGAATTTGGATCGCATAGTAAGCTTCTGTTTTGTTTGTAGCTGATTCCATTGGAAATTGAAATAAGGTTCTGGAATTTTTTGCCTGCATCGCAATCCCCTTTAAGATAGAAATTGAGCCATGGCAGGAGGTATGAAAATACCAGATTTTGTTGCGTTAAGACATCAATTGTTGCCTGTGGTGTGCAAGTGCTTTGTCCAAATGAGCAGTAAAAATTGTAGGATGCAAACTGGCAGTGGTTTCCTCCGGTTAGACTTATATAGGTTTTGCTTGTACTCCATAAGGAATCGTACATGGGGATTTGATGAGCGGGTGGTGGAGCCACACAATCGTTGGCGCCAGCAAAAACAAGGGCTGGTTTTAGAATCGAAGCAGCTGCTTGAATAGAAGAAGGGTTGGTTACTGCTGCGGCAACTGTTGCCATTGCTGTTATGGAAGTATCGTATTGCATGGCAAGAAAAGCACAGCCCCCACCCATGGAATGACCCATTACTGCGGAGGTAGTTTCCACAGCCCGGTAAAAAGGAGAGGATACTTCGTTTCCTGAAGATTTCATTGCGCTGCAGAGGAAGGCAAGGTCTTTGCCAAAATTCATGTGCGAAGGTGAAAGAGAAGATTCTGTGGTTGGGAATATCATAATGTATCCTTGTGGCACGAGGTTTTGCCAATAAATATCGTAGGAGGACCAGGTCATAACGAAGCCATGGCCAAAGACAAGGACTGGAAATTTTCCGGAAGCAACCGGTGTGTTGTTTCCGGCAACATCCGATGGATAGTATATTTCACAAGGGATCTGTCTGTTGGCTCTTGAGGAATCCATGAATGTATATTGGAGATGTCCAATTTGAAAAGATTGTGCGTAATTGTTGTGGATGACAAGAATAAAAAGCAAACATACGTAAGCTGTTTTCATAAGCTGTTCATTTTTTTCTAATTCCTGATTCTGTTCATTTTATCTATTCTGTAGTCTTTAAACGATACGTGAATAGACGGCTCATTTTGTATTACTGGATGGTTACTGAATTTTTATTCAAAGATATACTATAATAGGGTTCAGATAAAATAGTATTGCGAACCCACAGGATTTAAATTCCCTATAACAATTCTTTGAATTATGATGCGCAAAGTAAAGTGGAATACATTGTATACCTTAGCAAACTGAATTTGAAACGAAATGCCTTTTATAATTGTGGATCATAATACTAGAAGAATCATGACGATTATTTGGATTACTGCTTTTGCAATATGTGCTGTTTATTTTCTGGCATGCCGAAAGAAAGTGAGTCAGGCTGCACCTTCTGCAAAAGGAACAGCCATAGAGGAATATGGGTTTTCTGTTCGCGATCATAAAATATGGTACCATGATCAGCCCGTTGAGGGCATGGACCCTAAGTCGTTTCAAGTGATTGATGACTATTATGCAAAAGATGCCACGCAGCTTATTTTTTACCAAACGTACAGGGACAGCCGCAGTTATTACCTTACTAAAAAGAATGAAGTACATCGCATGCCGGAGGCGGATCCGGGATCTTTTGTTTCTTTAGAACTGGGCTATGGTCGCGATAAGACCAAGGCATATTATCAAGGTGTCGATTTTCCGGTAAAGGATGTAACTTCACTGACCATACTCAATGCACAGTTTGCAAAGGACGATAAGGCAGCCTATATCGAACGCGACGAGATCAAAGGCAGCCAGGGCAGTTCATTTGAGCTTGTTGGTTCCATTTATGCCAAGGATGCAAAGCAAGTATATTACTATCAATTTTCCACAAGTGGCAAACCGGATATCCAGGTAATATCCAATTCTCCACAAAGTTTTACGGTGATCGATCATCCTTATGCACGTGATGAAAGAAGCATATTTTATTTTGGCGAGAAACTTTCAGTTCGTAATCCCGAATCATTTAAAGTGTTGGGTAGTGGATACAGTTTGGATAGGGAACAGGTATATTATGAAGCAGCGCTCATGAAGGATGCAGATGCCAGTTCATTTTCTATTTTTCCGGAGAACCAGAACTTTACTGGGGAAGGAGCCTACGCGAAAGACGCCCATTCCGTTTATTACAGAAATCATTCCATCCCTTCTGTAGATGTGGGTTCTTTTGCAATACTTAATGAACATTATGCCAAGGATCGCAATCATGTGTATTTTCAGGATAAGATTCTCAAAGGGTGTGATGTGCAGACCTTTGAGGTTTTTCCGCATGACATGGGTGATGCAGATGCCAAGGATAAAAACCACCATTATCATTTAGGAAAAAGAGTAGCGCAGGATTGAGTAGCTGGTTAGCTATTGAAAGGAGCTACTTTTGCCGCCAGCAGCTGCATACGGATTTCTTAAATTAAAAAGTTTAAGGCTCTGATGTGCCCTCTCAATGAAGGGCTGCGGAACGGACATGCTCTTGTTTGTTACACTATTCAGGATGCTCAAATCACAGCCCGAATTTTAGACGATATGGTCTTGAATTACTGTTTTGAAAACAGTATGAAGGCAAGGGCCAGGAAAGCCCATATTAATACACCTATGAAAAAGGGAAGTGCCGGAATCCAGAGGATGATGTTTGCAAGTACTAATTTGCCTCTGGATTTCAACCAAAAGCCAAGCATAATCAGCAGCAAAAGAACAGCGGGAATAATCCACCGCATTAGTTGACCATATATCGTAAGTCCCGTTACACCCTTATCCCCGGACCAATCGGCAGAAATGCCGGATTGTTGAATCATCCAAAGATTACCAACCGTCAATATGAAAGCGAACGCATCAACGATTATTCCAACGATAAATAATATTTTTAAAGTCATAGAGGCTCATTCGTAGTGAACATGTTTACTAAATTATGCGCATGGTAAAAATACGGATCGTTTAACAGCATTCGAAAAAAATGTGAGACAGGAGTTGGATTATTTATTTTAGTTGGGGATTGTATATCAGTGTAGGATGTGGGCCCCCTTTCCTTCTTGCGCTATTGTGTTAATCTTATGGAGCACAGGTATTCTGTATTAAACATTACGGACATTCATACCTTTTTACAAAAGCTTTAGGGAGCGGCGATATATCTGGATTAAAATTTTTACATATGCGATCCGTGCTTAAGCTATCTCGTATACAAAAGGGTCAATATATTCTTACATATTGAATTGCCTAGGCATTTTTTGAATCTAGGGAGGATTGAAAAAATGTGCTTGAACAGGGTGTTTTTTTAGAACAATTTTCGATTGCCGACCCCTGTTTTTTTGTGATTTTATATGAGGCATCTTGCATGAATGCCCGTATGCATTTGGATATCATTTGATTTAAAAAAGCAGAGGCTAAAAATGTAGTATCTGTGAATATTTTGAACGTAATTTGCAACTGATGGATAAAGCGATGGACAAACCGACTCCTTATGCATTCATATTTGATCTGGATGGAGTGCTGGTCAGTACTTCTAATCAACATTTCAGGGCATGGAAGCAGATTGCCAGGGATATCGGATTTATAATGGATGAGGCGTTCAATGAGCAATTAAAGGGGGTTAGCCGGAAGGAATCCCTGGAGCTTATCCTTCATGCAGCTCACATGGACGTATCTGCGTCTCAAAAGGAAATCTGGATTGATCAAAAAAACAAGCTGTATCTGGACCTTATTTCAGGCCTGGATGAGCGTGCCCTGCTTCCCGGTGTGGGACATTTTCTGGACCAATGCAAAGAGCTGAACCTACCCATGGCGATTGCATCTGCCAGTCAGAACGCAAGGATGATTCTTGAAAAAACAAAGATCCTGGGCTATTTTAAAATCATTGTAGATGGCAATTCCGTAGTGCATTCAAAGCCTCATCCGGAAGTTTTTATTAAAGCAGCTCATGGATTGGAGCTTTCATCTGATTGCTGCATCGTTTTTGAAGATTCTATAAAAGGATTGATTGCAGCTCACGCAGCAGGCATGTTTGCCGTGGGTGTGGGCAAAGAAGAACATCTGCATGAAGCCGATATGGTCATTGAAGGATTTGACCAAACGCAGCCTTCAGATATTTACAATAGATATAAAAATATACTCTAAGTCAATGAAGCATTACCTGATAACAGATCCATGGAAAATCATTGAACGTGAATTTCACCCTGAATATCAAAAAAACAGTGAAAGTATATTTAGTATTGGAAATGGAAGGATGGGTGGAAGGGCCAATTTCGAGGAAGGCTACGGAGGCGAACATTTGTTAGGAAATTACATCAGCGGCATCTATTATCCGGATAAAACGAGGGTTGGGTGGTGGAAGATCGGATATCCCGAGTATTATGCCAAAGTCCTCAACGCAGCACATTGGTCTGGTGTGGAGATATACATTAATGGCAGGAAGCTGGATCTTTTTGCCTGCAAGCTTCATGCATTTTCAAGGATCCTGCATATGGACCGGGGCTATTTGGAGCGAACGGTAAGTCTGGAAACTCCTGATGGTGTCTGTCTTGAATTGCATTGCATCCGGTTTTTAAGCATGGCCTGGGATGAAGGTGGCGCAATGCAGTTTTACCTGACCAGTCTTACAGATCATGTTCAGATCCGTTTTGTGTCCTATTGCAATTTTGATGTGCGCAACGAAGATGCCAATTATGCCGAAGATTTTTGGGAGGGTGTATTGGAGCAGCGCTCAGGAAATGCAATGGTGCTCCAGGCGAAGACAAAAAAGACCGGGTTCTCCGTAGCTACCGGAATTTTTAATGCTTTCCATTTAAATGGCAGTCCACTGCAGACAGAATATGCAACGGAACTTAAGCCGAGGTATGGCTCGCAGTCAGTTGATCTCATGTTGCAATCCGGTGATTGTCTCAGTCTTGAGAAATCTGTCTGCCAAATCAGTTCTCTGGACTATTCCGAAGATCAATTGGCAGAGATATGTTTTGAGAAATTGTCCTGGTGGTCACGGATCGCATTTGATCAACGGCTTGCAGATCAAAATGCTTATTGGCAGGGAATATGGAATCGGGCGGATATTTGTATCGAAGGCGATGATGAAGCACAACAGGGAATCCGCTTTAATATCTTTCATGTTTTCCAAACCTATACGGGTAAAGATCCCCGGCTCAATATTGGTCCAAAGGGCTTCACAGGTGAGCGTTATGGAGGAGCTACGTATTGGGACACCGAGGCCTATTGTCTGCCCTTTTATCTTGGAACGGCCCCTGCAATAGTGGCGAGGCAACTTCTAAAGTACCGCTACAAGCAATTGCCGCAAGCCATCCTCAATGCATCCAAACTTGGATTTAAAAACGGGGCAGCGTTGTATCCCATGGTGACGATGAACGGAGAAGAATGCCACAACGAATGGGAGATAACGTTTGAAGAGATCCACCGGAACGGTGCCCTGGTGTATGCATTGTATGAGTATACGCGGACGACCCAGGATTACGAATATTTGTATACCTATGGATTGCCTGTAATCATTGCCATTAATCGCTTTTGGGTTCAACGCGTACACTGGTCTGTGCCGAAATCGAAATTTGTAATGCACGGAGTCACCGGTCCTAATGAGTATGAAAACAATGTAAACAACAATTGGTATACTCTTTATTTGGCCAAGTGGTGTATTGAATATGGCCTGGAAGTATTGGACCGTATGCCCCATGATTCCGAACAGAAGCGCACCTTGTTGCAGCAGGAAAAGTTATCGCCTGAGGAACTGGAGCATTGGAAACAGGTAGCCTCTGAAATGTATTTGCCTCAGAGCCATGAATTGGGAATTTTCCTTCAGCAGGATGATTATCTCGATAAAGATTTATTGACTGTCGATGATCTGGATGCGGAGCAGTTGCCATTGAACCAGCATTGGAGTTGGGATCGCATCTTAAGATCTTGCTTTATTAAACAGGCCGATGTACTTCAGGGTTTGTTTTTCTTTAAAGACCATTTTACCATTGATGTAATTCGAAATAATTTCAATTTTTACGAACCCCGGACTGTCCACGAATCTTCCTTGTCTCCCTGTGTTCATAGCATCCTGGCTTCATGGCTGGATAAGATGGATAAGGCATATGCATTGTTTATACGGGCTTCGCGCTATGATCTTATTGATTTCAACGAAGACACCTGCGATGGGCTGCATATTACCAGTATGGCTGGAAGCTGGATGGCTGTGGTCAAAGGATTTGCCGGATTGGAGCTGACAGGCAATCAGGTAAGCTTAAGGCCACGGTTGCCGGAGCATTGGAAATCTTTGGGATTCAGTTTTATTTGCCAGGGGGAACGCGTGGAAGTAAATTACAATCGCGAATTTTTGCGGATTCAAAATATGGGAAGAAAAGCCATCACTCTTTTACTGAATGATACCGAATTTCATCTGGATGGATTTCAGGAAAGAACAATTAAGCGGATTCCATCATGAAGAAGATATTCGCTCTGTGTTTTTTGGTAGCCTCGGTTATTGCAATAAAGGCACAGGAACGGCATGATTTGAAGGTGCCCACATGGCTGAACACTGCTGTTATTTATGAAGTAAACATCAGGCAGTACACCCCTGAAGGTACCATTGCCGCTTTTACAGAACATCTGCCGCGACTCCGGAAAATGGGTATACGCGTTCTTTGGCTGATGCCAATTTATCCTGTCAGTTTTGTAAAACGCAAAGGACCACTTGGAAGTTATTATGCCATTTCATCCTATACCGAAGTTAATCCGGAATTTGGCACGAAAAGAGATCTTCGCGAACTCATTGAGCGAGCGCATTCTTATGGCATGAAAATTATTCTGGACTGGGTTCCAAATCACACCGGGTGGGATCATAGTTGGATCGCGTCTCATCCCGATTGGTATATGAAAGATCCCGTAACGGATACCATTGTCCATCCTGCTCAGACGGATTGGTACGATGTAGCCGATCTCAATTATGAATCTGCTTCCATGCGCAGAGAGATGATCCATTCTATGAAATACTGGTTGGATGCGTTTCATATTGATGGGTTTCGTTGTGATGTAGCATCTATGGTGCCGGTAGCATTTTGGCAGGAAGTGAAAACTGCTTTTTCAAAGTACCATCGTCCTGTGTTCATGCTTGCTGAATCTGAAGATCCTCAACTATTAAATCGCGGATATTTTCATGTTGATTATGGATGGAAATTTATGCACCTGTGCAGGGACTTGTATTCAGGTACGAAATCTGCATCGGATCTTAGGGATTATCTGAAAGAGGATGTAATAAAAGTGCACCGCGGGTATCATATGTTTTTTACAAGTAACCACGATGAGAACAGTTGGAAAGGACCGGAGTCGGAATTGCTTGGAGACTCACATCCCATGTTTGCTGCGATGAGTTTTGTACTAAACGGGGTGCCTTTGATCTATAGCGGGCAAGAAGAGCCATTGATGAAGAAACTCCGATTTTTTGAGAAGGATACCATTTCGTTTGGTTCGTTTTCCAAATCGGATTTTTATGCAAAACTCTGTGCATTAAGGAAGGCACATCCTGCTTTGCATCCGGAATATTCCGGGATGCAGTATGATTTTATTCAGACCAATAAGGATATGAATATTGTGGCCTTACGCAGGAAGAAAGCGCACAACGAGGTCCTTTCATTTTTTAATTGCAGTGCCCAACCAACGATATTGGAAATCACATCCGAAATAATTCCCGGAACCTATCAGGATGGATTACATGGCACCGTTCATACTTTGAAGAAGGGAAGTGTGGTGGAGTTAAAACCATGGGATTATCGAATTTTTATAATTTATAAAAGATGAATGCATCCGAAACGAAACCCGAATTGAGTTTTTGGCAAATCTGGAACATGAGTTTCGGATTTTTGGGCATCCAATTTGGATGGGGCCTTCAAATGGCCAATATGAGCGCCATTTATAAATTTCTGGGTGCCGAAAATCACCAAATCCCCTTATTGTGGCTTGCAGCGCCGATGACCGGATTACTGGTGCAACCCATCATCGGGTATATGTCGGACCGGACGTGGAATACTATCGGGCGCCGCAAACCCTATTTTTTATTCGGCGCTATACTATCATCTGTTAGTCTTGTCCTGATGCCTAATTGTTCTGCACTTTGGATGGCCGCAGGTCTTTTATGGATCCTGGATGCATCCATCAATATCAGTATGGAGCCCTTCCGTGCATTTGTGTCTGACCTGTTGCCGGAAAAACAACTTACTACAGGGTTTACCATGCAAAGTTTTTTCATAGGTCTTGGTGCGGTAATTGCATCGGCAATGCCATGGATTTTTACCAATTGGATGGGTCTCGGTGAGCCGGTGGAGGGGGGAATTCCGCTTTCTGTGAAATATTCATTTTATATAGGTGCAGCTGTTTTTTTTATTGCAGTCCTGTACACCATTCTGACTACAAAGGAGTATCCTCCGGATGAACGCGAAAAGAGGGCGCAACAGAACAATCCCAAAATGGGATTGCAGGCGATGCGGGATATTGGTGCGCATATTATGAATATGCCGCCTGTCATGAAGCAGATTGCGCGGGTCCAGTTTTTTACATGGCTGGGCTTGTTTCTGATGTGGTTTCATTACAGCGACGCAGTGGCCACCTATTTTTTTAAGGCGAGTTCAAATCGCGATCCAAATTACCTGAAGGGAATTGAATTTGGCGGCCTGATGTTTGCTTTGTATTCGCTGGTGACTTTTCTTTTCAGTTTTGTATTGAAGGCCCTTGCAGATAAAATTGGAAAAATAAAGGCGCATCAATATTGTCTGTGGGCTGGCGCTGCAGGTCTTTTCAGTCTCTTGTTGCACGATAAGCCGGAATGGCTGTTTACAAGCATGATTGGTATCGGAATAGCATGGACCAGCACCTTGTCTATGCCATATGCGATTTTTGCGCCCCACCTGCCTGCGGGTAAAGCGGGGGTATATATGGGTATCTTTAATTTTTTTATTGTCTTGCCTGAAATTTTAGCTGCATTATTTTTTGGTTGGTTTATGAAGAATGTGTTCCATCAGAACACCCTTCATGCTGTCGCTTCCGGAGGACTGATGTTTTTTATTGCTGGTTTATTGTGTTTTATGGTGCATGAAAAAAAGTAATTTTCCAATGTGTATGAAATTCTTTTCCAGCGGGCATGCTGCTATGGTTATTTTGTCAATAACTTTTTTTACGGGTGGCAGGCTTATGGCGCATCCTGATGTGCAGCACATGCATGGATCTCCGGATCAGGTAATTCATTTTTCCGACTCCATGCGTCCCCGCATAGATCCACCAAACTGGTGGGTTGGATTACCTGACAGCAGACTCCAGCTTTTGATACACGACCAGGGCATTGCCCATTCAAGAGTAAAAATTTCCGATCCCCGAATAAAATTGTTGCAGATCGATAGTCTGCCGCATCCCGATTATCTCAGCATTTGGTTGGATCTCAAAAACATAAAATCCCCCGGTTTATTTAAAATACAGCTTCTTAAAAATAAGCGCATCCGGTCGTATGACTACCAGTTGTTAGCAAGAACCGGCAAACCCAGGCAAGGTCTCCAGGGCTCTGATCTTGTGTACCTGATCATGCCGGACCGTTTCAGCAATGGGGATCCATCCAATGACCGCGTGGAAGGGATGCAGCAGACCAAGGTGCAGCGCAATGAAATGTATGAGCGTCATGGAGGGGATCTTGAAGGAATTATTCGTCACCTGGATTATTTGCAACAGACCGGAGTAAGTACCTTATGGTTATGTCCGGTGCAGGAAAATGACCAGCCCAAAGAGTCTTATCACGGTTATGCTATAACAGATCATTACAAGATTGATGCGAGGCTCGGCCGCAATGAAGATTACAAGCGTTTAAGTGACAGCCTTCATGCACGCAAAAT
This sequence comes from uncultured Saprospiraceae bacterium, assembly GCA_964507535.1. Taxonomy (GTDB): domain Bacteria; phylum Bacteroidota; class Bacteroidia; order Chitinophagales; family Saprospiraceae; genus Vicinibacter. The sequence goes on along the minus strand of CAZDQG010000012.1, from coordinate 45,386 downwards.
GAAGCTGATCATGGATGTTGTTCTCAATCACTGCGGGAACAGGCATTACTTCATTCAGGAAATGCCCTCTGCAGATTGGGTACACCGTTGGGATACTTTTACACGAACAAACTACAATGCACTTCCACTTATCGATCCGCATGCGGATCCTTTTGACCGGAAGCAATTAACCGAAGGTTGGTTTGACCATCACATGCCTGATTTACATCAGGACCAGCCTGTGCTCAAACAGTATCTGATACAATACGTGATTTGGTGGTGTGAATATGCCCAACTTGATGGCCTGCGCATAGACACCTGGTACTATTCTGATCAGCATTTTATGCAGGATTGGCTGCGGGCACTCCACCGTTATAATCCTCAGCTGACGCTCTTCTCGGAATCCTGGGTACAGGGCTGCGCTGTCCAGTCCTTCTTTAATTCGGACTCTTATCTTGGGAAAAATGCTCCTTTGGTTACACCCATAGACTTTCAAATTGCTTTTTCCATGCATGAGGCACTCACCAAGCCGTACAGCTGGGAAGGAGGAGTCAGCAAACTTCACAGCACATTGGCACAGGACTATTTGTACAAAAAACCGGAGCGGCATGTACTCTTTTTAGACAATCACGACATGAGCCGGATTTTTTCTGTGATCGGCGAAGATTTTGCAAAGTGGAAACAGGCTGTTGTGTTGTTATTGACATTGCGGGGGATACCCTCGGTGTATTATGGCACAGAAATTTTAATGAAGAATTTTTCCAACCCCGATGGAAAAGTCAGGGAAGATTTTCCCGGAGGCTGGGATCAGGATAGCGTGTCTTGTTTCAATCCTCAAACCATGCCCGCAGATCGCAAAGCAGCTTATTTGTTTTTCCAGCGCATTGCGCAATACCGGCAATCACGGTCTTCCTTTTTTGATCATGCTGAAATGATTCAATGGTTGCCCAAGAACGGATTGTACAGTTTTTGCAGGAAGACAAAGGATCGCGTACTCCTGGTTATGATCAATACAGATACCCGGGAATTGTGGAAAGATTTTCAATCCCTTCTACCTATACGTGAAGGTCAGGATGCATTTGATGTGCTGGAGCAAAAAACCATCCGGATGTCCCCAAACATTCACGTTCCAGCCGGTGGTCTTGTTATGCTTGAATTTGCCGTTCGGTAAGTGGCACTGAGTTATTGCGAAAGCACACTATCAGGAGATATGTCAGCGGTCCGGAACCGGATGTGTAAGATGTGCAGAGAAACCAAATATTTATTCGAGGATCAATTTCGCAAGTTTTAGTTCATTGGATGTTGTACAGATCTTAAGGAAATACATTCCTGCAGGAATGGAAGCCGGTGTTTCACATACGTAAAGCTGATGATCCTGTGTAGATAGGGTCAAGGGGTAATATCTGCCCAGGCCATCCATAAGCCAGCATGATTTGATTTCCAGGGATCCAAACAGATTAAAATTCCTTTTGGCCGGATTGGGATAGACCACCAGATCCATTTTTTTGTGCAGGTGGTTTTCAGCAGCGGTCGGCTGTTTCTGGTCTGCCCACAGATGGAATTCACCTGCCTTCAGATTCATGTCCACCTGGACATCCGCAACCCAAATGCTATCATTTGTTAGTATGTCATACCACCATCCGGTATGTGCAAATTGCGGGCGGGTGTTTTGTGATTTTACATCAAAATTTCCCAGGAGTAACACATTAAGATCCTGGAGCGAGTAGCGTATCGATTTTATAAAACCTTCTCCGACATTCAGGACAGGAGTGGATTGGACGGTGATTTGAGTTGCCTGTTTAAATGCCTGAATGTTCGCAATGGTTTGCCGGATGCGGATTCGGCGGGGATCCTGCTCGTAATCCCACCGTACCGGCTTCTCATCCAAGCGGCAGTTGGGATTTACTGTTCCGTTGCGGCAATAGTTGATCGAATAATCATATCCAAGTTCACCAAATTGCCAGATCATTTTAGGTCCCGGAATCATCAGTAGGAATGCAGCTGCCATTTCCTGTCTGGCCAATGCAGTGGACAGATCTTTTACAGAATAACCTGAGGATGTATTTCCGTATTGAAGATTTTTATACATCAGACGTTCTTCATCGTGGCTTTCCATATAGGCAATCAGAGACTGTGAGTTCCAACCTCTGGTATTGGACCAGGCTCCACTCAGATCGTTTCCTGTATATCCCATAGTGGCCTGGTTAAATGCATAATTCATATTGCCCCACAACAACATTCCAGCCTCTGCCAATTCCTTTTCTTCAGTATTGTCGGCGAAATGTTCCAAAATGGTGATGTTGTTGGAATCCAGACTTCGTATATGTTGTGCATACTCTTTCAGGATTTTGATGCGCGAGGCATCATATGCTGCAAATGCATTGGCATCATTTCCTGAATATTTCTGTGTAAATCCCTTTGACAGATCAAAGCGAAATCCATCGACATGGAATTCTTCCAGCCAATATTTCAAGACCTGTTTCACCCAACGTTTGGTGAAAGGACTTTCGTGGTTTACATCATAACCTACATTGAAGGGATGTCTGGCATCTGTATTCAGAAAAGGACTGTTTGTGGCAGGTTTATTGAGACCTGCGTCCCAATACAATTTTGCAAGCGGGCTTTGTCCAAAGACATGATTGAACACAACATCCAGGATTATTGCGATACCTTTATTGTGAGCGCTGTCAATGAGTTCTTTGAGGCGATTCGCCGGTCCATAATACTTGTCTACAGCCATTGCAAAGGATGTATTGTATCCCCAGCTGCTATTGCCTTCAAATTCATTTACAGGCATCAATGAAATTGCATTGACGCCCATTTTTTTAAGGGTATCGAGTTTTTCCAGAACCGCAGTAAAGCGATGTGTGTTGTCAAAATCGCGCAACAACAGCTCATAAATCAACAGCTGTTCCTTTTTAGGTTTTTCTATATGTGGAGTCTGCCAGATATATGCCTCCGGAGTTGTTTGCAGGACGGTTACCTGTTCGGTAGTCTTGCCAAAAGGATAAGAAGGCAGGTCGGGGAAGGTATTTGCGTCAATGCCGCTGTCATTCCAGGGGTCCAATACCAGGGTGCTCATTGGATCTGCAATTTTGATTGTGCCGTCTACGAGGTATTGGTAGGTATGGGAAAATCCCGGTTTTAAGGGCCTGATGTCCAGCCAGAACACATCTCCTGCCGGCGTCCGCTTCATGAGAAATGCGGTATCCGGTAGATAATTATTAAAGTCTCCAAGTACAAACACTTGTTGTTTTCCCGGTGCCATCAATGCCAGGCGAGCGGATAGAGGGCTGGTGATACGTATGCCGGGTTCGGTACCTGCAGGAGCATCCACTACCGGTGTCCGGATGCCGACAAAGTAGCGGAAGGCGTTCTCAAGGCTGGTGGTGCCATCCGAACATACGATCCTGATGTCAAACTGACCTTCTGCATCGCATACGAACAAACGTTTGTATGTTTTTCCAGTAATGCTGTCAATCAAAGCCCCGTTTCTGAAAATACGGATGCTGGCTGCTTTTGAACACTCATACTGCAAGGTAAAGCTGCTGTCCTTTTTAAGGAACGAGTAGTCGGTGGAAGGCAATATCCGCTGGCCCTGAAGCTGGTTGTTTTTTTCGTATACCGGATAAAATATGTCTCCCCCTGAAGCATCCCGGCCGACAAGACTTCCGTTGGTATTCCGGAACACGAAGGCCATTTTTAATATGTTCTCAGAGTCAGGTACGTTATAGAACTTACGAACAGGATAGCGTATCTGATACAGTTGATTGCCCAAAGGAGTCATCAATACGCGGGAGTCGGCGATGCCCCAGTTGCCTATAACATAACGCCAGTCATTTGATGAACTGCTTTTGGAGGTGATGACACCGGTATGTGCGAAGATGGGCGGGGTAGCATTTTTTAAACCCATATTGCCTTCATTGGCATCGTAGATAATGGTTACGGTGTCTTCGGCAGTGCAAAACGCAGGGCTTACGCGGATTACCTGGGTGTGTGCAATAAAAGGGCATACATAAAGCAGAAAGCAGAACTTCAACGCGGCAGCTCGATTTTCGGCAACTGCCCCGCAATATAATCGTAGCTTGTTTTTAATCATTCCAGTTATTTGTGTTCCCGGTACATACCTTCCTCAAATGAGCATGCTGCGTTTTCAAGGGAAGGAGCCTACAAAGGTAGGTCCAAAATCTATTCTTTGGAAGATGCTATGGAATCTTAACGCAATGTGTGATTGGGTAATACCGGTTTAAGCAGAATATAAATAAAATAGGGGAGATCACCGCAATGTCTCCCCCACGTAGTGTATTGTTATATACGAGATGTTATTGTATGGCGATTTTTGAAGTTGTAAATGCACCATTTTGATTGCGCAGGGTCACCAGGAAAATTCCGGTTCCCAATTCGCGACCATTTAATACGAGTTTACCTTGTTGTACATCTTTGCGTTCCATTCTCTGGATTCCGAAAACATCTTGTACAGTTAGGCTGTAGCGGTCTCCTTTTGCGGGATTGAAATTCAGGACGACTTCGTCATGTGCAGGATTTGGGTACAATCTGAGTTGTACATCCAGGCTTTCATTTTTAGTGCCGGTTAATTTATCGCAGGTATTCCATACAAAGCCTACATCCTGGAATTCAGTCAACCCTGTGAAATCAATAGAGCGCAAGTGCTCTCCAACGGTATTGATAATTCCGCATCCCAAATCTTTGAATTTTGCATTTTCCTGATCATTGTCTGTTTTGCCGTTGACAAATTTAAAGTCCTGACGCAGAGGCACAATGTCCAATACTTCTGTTGCAAAGATTCCGTTCACGGGATCAATAAGTTTAAGAGGAGTTACTTCATGTTTGAATTGTGGCCACTGAAAACTGGACTTAATGAAGATTCCATCTGCTGAAGGTATTTCTGAACTGAGGTCAAGTTTAAAACGCACTTTAATTTTATCGGGCAAGGGTGTACATCCATCGTCGCAGGTATTGAAGCAATATGCGATCAGGGTGGTGTCGTTTTCTCCAACTTCAATTTTCCGGTTGCCACCTCCTGTAGCGCAGGCCAAACCTCCCAGACTGGTTTCATCATATCCCCAGCTGCTTCCATACAAATACTTGAACTCATAGCTTGATTTTCCATCGACAGAATCCCGTCCTTCGTATATGCCGTCTCCATCAGGATCCACAAGTGCACTTTGCGCTTTACCCGGAGTCCATCCCTGGAAGGAGCCCGCAACATAGCAGGTGTCAATTTTTCCAAACTGTTTGATCATATTGTTCATGTTCACGCGGAATGTAACCTGAATGCGTTTCGGAGGTCCTGTCAGTTTGCAATCCTCACAGCTGTTGAAGCACACAGATCGAAGGGTTGTATTTGGCTGTACATTCATCACGCGGTTACCACCTGCATTCACACAGCTTCCGGAAATGCCCCCTTCCCAGGTGCTGGCGTTTTTTACAAATTTGTATTCGTAGTTGCCGGCAGCCAAGGTCAGGTTGATGGAGTATACGCCATCTTTATCCGGATCTTCCATTTTGTGTGAACCTGAATTCCATCCCTGGAAACTACCTGCAATGGTGACGGAATCGGTAGCAGGATTGAACGCGCTTTTTATGATTTCATCGTTCATATCCACGCTCACAGTAACTCCGGTATTCGTGCAGGGAGCGTCTTGGTTGAAGCACACCAGGGGAAGCACGTCTTTGCCACCGCCGTTGTCGGTGACGGTATGCTTACGATTGTTAGCTTCATCATTGCCATTCCATGAATCGGAATTATTGAATTTGTATTCAATCTGGGTTCCGTTGTCAATCATGGTTGTTAACGTCCAGATGCCGTCTCCATCCGTATCTGACATGGGGTTTTTGGCAGGATCCCATCCCTGAAAGCTACCGACCACATGAATTCCTTTAGAGAATATTTTTTTTGTCAAGGCCAGTTGATTAGCATCCACCTGAAAGGTTACCTCAATCATTTGGGCCTGGCTGTAACCCGCGATCATCATTAAAAACAAGAAAGTGTAAAATTGTTTCATAAGCCTTGTATATAATTAGTTATTAATAAAGATTTTTGTTGTATAGTACTTTTCATTCAGAAGGTATTGCAACAGGTACACCCCATTCAGATGGGAAGGCAGTTTGATCTCCTGTCCCGGGGCCCATGTATTTTGACGAAGAAGAATGTGTCCGGTCAAGTCTACCAGGCGCAAGGATGCTAACGATTGTTCGTTTCCGGAATAATACAATCCCGTTTGATCCGGATTGAGACGTATTGCAACATTGTGTGATCCTCCGGGCTCGCTGGTTTGTACAATCACATTATCATCTGTGACCACGTACTGCCGGTTTGCTTTCAAGGTATTCCATTCTAGTGTCTCCCCGCCCGGCCAATAAAAGCGCACGCGATCGATATGGTCCGCAGATCCCAGTCCGAAATGAAGGCGTTGCGGATTTTGGGATGCATAGCCGCTTCCGGCCGTTAACTCCTGAACCCATTGCTGTCCATTGGCTTCAACGAGAACTCTCGTTCCAATTCCTAATCGGTTTGCGTAGTTTAAGTCAAAACGAAACTCTATCCAGTTTCCGTTGACCGCAGTGGTATTTAAATATAGGCGGTTTCCATCGCTGCCATAATTGGCGACGAAAATATCCTGTGATCCATTGCGGTCGATGTCTAACCACGCTGTGCCATAGGAGCCATTTTGACTTGCAAGTGAGGTTCCTGCAGCAACATTGGAGAACTTCATGTTGCCTTGATTTTCGTAAAGTAAATTCAGGTAAGGTGAAAAATAGTAATCATTGCAAACGAATATGTCCAGCCATCCGTCATTGTTGTAGTCCATAAAATTATTTCCCCAGCCCATTCCATAATCGTTGACTCCTGCTGATTTTGCCACTTCTGTGAATGTACCGTCGGACTGACCCAGCAGCAGGGCGTTGTCGTATAAATTTGTAATATACAAATCCATACGTCCATCGTTGTTGACATCTCCTGCGGACACGCCCATGCCCTGAGATTTAAAATTTGCTTTGGCTTTTGCGGAGATGTCCTTAAAATTTCCGCTTCCGTCATTTTCGTACAGGATAAAATCCTGATTGGCGTCATGTATTAAATACAAGTCTGCATCTCCGTCGCGATCATAATCAAAAAAGGTAGCACCCATGGATAGTTTGCTGTCTGTGGCACCGGAGGCCTGGATTTTATTTTCAAAATGCAGAGCACCATCGTTGATGTACAAGGCATTTTCTTTTCCTAAATTGGTAATGTATATATCCAGGTCCCCATCCAGGTCTACATCATTTGCGAGGCATGCGCGGACATTGCCCGTATTCTGGATTCCGCTGACCTGGGTGATATCTGCAAACCGCTGCCCATTGATATTTAGAAACAAGCGGCAGGTGTTTTCGTATTGTCCAAGGAATAGGTCCAGCCAGCCATCGTTGTTGACATCCAACCACAAGGCACATTCTGTATCTTTTGCCTGGTCCAGGCCCATTGCACTGGCTACATCCAAAAAGGTTTGATTGCCTTGGTTGCGATACAGCCGATCGGGTCCTTTGCGATTGGACACAAATACATCATCCCAGCCATCTCTGTCAAAATCAGCTACAGCCACGCCGATATGCGAACCTGCCTGGCGGATGCCTGCAATTTGGCTAATATCGCTAAAAGAGGTCTGTGCCAGACCAAAATAAATATTACAAAAAATAAAATATAAGAAATAAAGTTTCTTATTCTTCATTTTTACACACCATTTATTCGAATGATAAAATTAGTTAAGATTTAATATTTTAGCGCAAAACAATTTTATGAAGCCTTGGCTATACCTGTTTTTCAGCTGCCTGATCGGCTCATCCGGCTGGGCTCAGAATGCAGTTCGCGGAAAGATCACTGCCGAAGGGGAACCTGTGATTGGCGCTGCAGTTTCCGTTCTTGGGAGTACTCTTGGAACGGTTTCCGATGAGCGTGGCGAGTTTCTTATTCAGAAGATTCCCAACGGGACGCATACCATCCAAATCAATTACATCGGCTACAAGACCATTCAAAAGATATTCAAGTTTTCCGGAAGCACTTCGGAGCAGTGGGACGCTAGTTTGATGGAGGAACAAAAGTATATTGACGAGGTTGTTGTGGTCGGTTACGGCACGCAGAATGTGCGTTCCGGAGTAGGTTCCGTGTCTTCTTTGAAAAGCGATAAATTGACAGATCAGGTTGGCGGAACGCTGATTTCAGAATTGCAGGGAAAGTCGCCGGGTGTTCTTTTGACAAATTCGAGTGGTGCTGCAGGAGCGGCCGGTATCGTCCGCTTGCGGGGCACTAATTCCATCACTGCTGGAGGAGACCCCTTGTTTGTTTTGGATGGCGTTCCTCTATCGAACGAAAACTTTTTAAATGGCGAGCGGGGCGGGCAAAACAACAATCCCCTGAACAGTATTAACCCTGCGGATATTGAAAACATCAGTTTTCTAAAAGATGCCTCTTCTGCTGCAATTTATGGTTCACGCGGAGCGAACGGAGTTATTCTGATTACAACCAAGCGCGGAGGTAAAAAAAGATTTGGTGTGCATTATTCCGCTTCTATAGGCAACTCCAGACCCACCAACATCATCCAGGTCATGAATCGCGAGGAGTGGTTGCAAATTCAACAGGAAGCCTATGAAAATGACGGAGGAGTAGGCCGTTTTCAATTGCCCTTAGGCCTTAGTTATGACGATATTGCAGGAATCAATACCGACTGGATCAGCAAGGTGATTCAGACGGGTTTAAAAACAGAGCACAATCTGAATTTTACATTTGGGCGGGATCGTTTTAAAGCATTTATTGGTGGTACATTCAGCAAAGCCGAATCTTTTCTCGTAGGCAATTATTTTGAGCGCTATGCAGCACGCTTTAACCTGGATTACAGTCCGACATCCTGGATGAAGCTGGGATTCAGCAGTTCTGTGGTGCGGGGGTTGAACAAGCGTGCCTTCCAGGCATGGGCAGGCGGACTCGGGCTTGCACAGTCCAATGCCTTGCCTATATTTCCGGTGTACAATAATGAGTTTCCCAAGTCCAGTCCTTTTTACAAGGAATCCGGATTTTTCAACATCCAGCAGAATCCCGTTGCACAGCAGGAGCACATTGATTTCAGGACCCGTGAATGGAGATACATCAACAGTTTTACACTCAACCTGTATCCGGTAAACCATCTTACCATCAATTTGAATTTGGGAGCGGACCTGTCGCGTTTAGGTGATTTTACCTACCGCGACTCCATTTGGACCCGCGACAGGAATGTATCGGACATGAACCTGTCGAATGTCGACAACTACAATGGATATCTGACTGCACAGTATGACCTGCCCATGGATAACCGCGCGCATGAAATCAGTATTCTTGGTGGAATCGAATACCAGGATTTTCAGGTTACGGGTTACGACCAAAGCTACAGTGGTGTGAACGATTTGATTTATAAAGTAGACAGTATCTGGAGTCCTTTCAATAAGAATACCAGCCTGTATTTTATTGACCGCGACGGGTACAAATTTGCCAGTGCCTTTGGTAAAGTAAATTACACATGGAATAAGAAATTATATGCGCAGTTGACCTTTCGCAGGGATGCTTCTTCCAAATTCGGACCCAATAAGCGATTTGGAAATTTTCCATCTGTCGGAATTGGATATTTGATTTCAGAAAATGACTGGTTTCGTAAAACCACCGTTAATTATCTGAAGATAAAAAGCTCTTTCGGCTTTACCGGAAATGCGAATATCCCCTGGTCGCAACAGTATGAAACGTTTAAGCTGAACCCTGGTCCTGATTTACAAAATGACACCAAGTACAACCAGCAGAAAACGCGTTATCAGGAGAAAATTGGAAACCCAAATTTGAAATGGGAGGAAGTTCAGAAATTCGACATCGGTCTTGAGTTTGGATTATTCAATGACCGGATCAGTGGCGGATTGACCTATTTTTATGACCTCACCAAAGATGCTTTGCTGCTTGTTGCCTTGCAGTCTTCCACAGGGCTGGAGAACTTAAATTTTTATGACAATGTCGGTAAGATTCAGAATCGTGGTATTGAGTTAAGCCTGACCACACACCAGTTTAATGGAAAATTCAAATGGTCTACGGAGTTCAATCTCACGTCAATAAAAAATAAAGTCCTGGAAGTAGGAACCGCCACTCCCGATGCATTAGATGGTGGATTTGGGGACATCCGTGTCGTGGAGGGGTATCCTGTAGGTGTCAATTACATCGTTCGTTTTTCGCATGTGGATCCTGCGACAGGAAGGCCTGTTTACCTGGACAAAAACGGTAACGAAACATTTACGTACAATGTAGCGGAGGACCGCGTACCTGCCGGTACCCTGCAACCTGATTTTTATGGAGGTATTACCAATACGTTCAGTTGGAAATCCTGGAGTCTGAGTGCTTTGGTCTTTTTCAAATCAGGGGGGAAATTATACGACGATGCTGCCAAACGTCAGTTAGGAGTGGTCACTACAGACTGGAACATGCGTCCTTTGATTTACGACCGTTGGCAGAAACCAGGTGACGTGAGCCGCTATCCCCGTTTGACCAACACCATGTTAAACTGGGGTGGAAATGACAATGCCTGGCAAAACAACCACAGCTTGTGGTTGTATGATGCGAGTTACATGCGTTTAAGGAATGTGACCTTGTCATATGTCATTCGTGGTTCACAAAAGTATGCGCCCAGTTACCGCTTGTATGTTACGGGAAACAACCTGCTCACCTTTACCAAATACCCTGGATGGGATCCCGAAGTTGCTCGCGACCGTACTACGGACCAGCAAAGAAATGTCGGTGGATTTGGAGTAAGCTATCTCACGGCACCGCAGGAGAAATCATGGGTGATTGGCCTGGAACTGGATTTTTAATGTTTGCATGGGATGATGTTTGTACAAATTATGAATGTAAGCGACATGAAAAAGAAATTACGAAATATAATAAATGCACCAAAGAGATTGCTAACAGTCGTTTGTCTGCTCGCAGTATGTACCTCTTGTGATGATAGCTTTATAGAAGCACGGCTCGACTCGGCTATTGACATCAAAGAGTTTATCAAATCTCCTGTTGAATTTCAGGAGCTTCTAAATTCTTCCTATGATGCGCTTTCCTATGGATCTGTCTATGGGGGGCAAATACAGCTGATGTCCGAGTTGATGTCTGACGGAGTCAATGGAGATTTCCTGACCAACAATGATTGGCGTGCTTTGTATACATGGACGTCTGATATCTTTCTGGGTCCTACGCGTTCCTTGATGCACGATGGGTATAAGGCGATAGCCCGGTCCAATCTGGTTCTTGAAAATTTGAATAATGTTCCGGGGCTTGATGATAATACCAGGAAAAGGATGGAAGGGGAGGCTTTGTTTATCCGTGCGCTGATGCATTTTGAATTGTGCCGGTACTTTGCCCAGCCTTACGGTTATACTGCTGACAATTCGCATCCGGGTATTCCGATTCGTGTACAGTTTGGGAAAGCAGTTGTAAACCGCTCATCGGTAGGGCAGGTATATGCACAATGCATTCTCGATGCAGAACGTGCAACATCTCTGTTACCTGATGCTAATGGCGTGTATGCAACGAAGTTTGCTGCAGAGGCACTGCTTGCCAAGATCTATTTTCAACAAAATAATTTTGCAAAAGCCGGTGAGTTTGCATTGAGAGTCATACAGGATTCCGGAGCAAAATTGGACTCTACGGCTCAGCTTAAATTTGGATATGGCCAGAGTTCGGAAATCATTTTTGGTTTGGTAAGTACGGACTACAGCAATGACAATGCAAACATTTCCATTCAGAAAGATTATTTTTCATTGACCAAAACAATTCCGGATGTCATTCCTTCGTCTGCTGCGGTTTTGGCGGTGAGCGGTCCCAACGACAAGAGAGCTTCATGGTTTGAGAAGAAATCCAACTATACAATTTGTAAAAAATTCAATACTTCCAACACTTCAATTTATACGAACCCGGTCATCCATCTGTCAGAGATGTATCTCCTGTATGCGGAGTGCCTTGCTGAATCCGGCCAAGATGGACTGACGTATCTGAATGCCATCCGCCAGCGCGCGGGTCTGAACGAATTGATTGGCATCAGCACACAGCAACAGGTTGAAGAATGCCGCATTCAGCGCCGCGCCGAGTTTTATTTTGAGAACAACCGTTTGCACGAATTGAAGCGCCAGGCTGTTCGTGGTAAAGCGGATTTGCTTATCCGGAACCTGGCCCGTTGGGATTGCCCCGGTCTGGTATGCCAGTTTCCCGACAATGAGCTGAAAGGCAATCCGGACCTCGAGCCCAACCCTACTGCAAAATGCTACTGATTTACTATAAATTTCTAATGTCCAATGAATAAAATACATATTTTCATAGTACTAACAATAGTTAGTTTTATGGTTCAGTGCAACAAGGAGGAAGCTCCTGCCATAGGTTCGCCCTATTCACAGGTGAAAGGAATCCAGGACACATGGAGTTTGACTAAGATTGAAATGTCAGATGACATTGCAGACCCGGAGACCTTGCTTGATGTGAGTGATGTGATGTTGGGTGATACTGTTTCCCTGTTAAAGTTTAGTGCTACGGAATACGAGCTTACGCCAGGCAACTGCGTTCATTATATTCCCCTTAAAGGCAGCTGGCGTTTTGACAATGATCAGTATCCAACCCAGATTATTTTAAACGACAGTACGGACCATATTCTTTTGGATCATTTGCACCCGGTGCGTGAAGTGGTGGACAACACTTTGCGCTACCGCTATCATCGCATTGGCGATGCCTGTGCCGGCAGTTATGCCGGAAAGTCCGTAGTCTCTTACATTTATACCTACACCCGAATTTGATCGTATCATGAAAGTTATACTATTTTTTGTTTTTTGCTTGCAGGTATTCTTCACTGTGCCTGGACTCAGGGCTCAGGGAGTTGATTGTGCAAATGCTGTTGATGATCTTAGTTTTGCATGGATAGAGCCCAGTTCGCCAAATGTGGATGAGGAAGCCTATATCTATATTGATGTTTCCAAGGACCCTAAGTGCAAATTACTTGTGGGTTATACGGGAGATGTATATCTCTGGACATGGGGGCCTAAAGAAGATAAAGCCAAGCAGGGGGAGTGGGGTGCTTCCAATGAGATCATGAAAATGGAAAAGGTTAGTGAAAATGTGTATCGTTATAAGATGATTCCAACGAAATTTTATGGAGTGAAGGCAAAGGATATTTATGACCGTGGAATCTGTTGTTTGGCCAAAGCGAAGGATGGTGGTTCCGGTGGAGATTGCCTGGTTGGTGGTAAAGAATATAAAACCAACGATGCCCACATTAAAGTCAACGTGCCACCAGGTGCGGTCCGCAAGGTGTATAGTTTCCCGGATGTTGCTGCTGACAGTCTCGTGAGCACGCCGGACGATGTCTTTGTATTGTACTATGATAATAAGATCGAGGAAAAGATAAGTGTGCAAAACAAGGATTCCTTTTCCGTTTACCTTCGTGCGTATGGAACAGATGGAAAGGAGTACCGTTATACTACGCTCTTTAACCTCAATAATACACCCCAGCTTGCGATGAAGGAAGTGAGCGATGGCCTTTTTAAATGGAGCTGCATTCCTTCCCGTTTTTACAATAAACTAGTGCCTGCCGGAGTGCGCATCACACGCCTACGCTGTCAGTTTATCGCCATGCCCTATTGCGGAAACAGCAATTGCCTGGTCGATGGAGAGTACAATTTTTATTTCAGATGTAATTAACGAACGTTCGTAGTAATTTTATTTTTTGTCACCTACGGATATTTGGGTGTCTTCAAGATAACTATGAAAACTTCACTTCAGAAACTGTGACAGGATGTTCATCCGCACATTTTGGTCTCGATACAGTTTCATTTTTCATTCACATTTTGTGAACTGCAAGAACGTTTTGCCTTTTGATATGCACTTATGCTTCGTCAAAACTGAACGCAGTCGGTATTCCTGTTAGTGTTGTATTTTGATTGTGATCTGGCATTGTGTTCATATGCCAATGAGGAAGTAAAAGGGGATCACAGCTCATCACTTTTATGACAAAAACAATTCGGCATGAACGAATCTTCGTTGTGCTTTGGCTCTCTTAACAGGGGACTAAAAGGTCGTTGAACTGTTTCAGTAGTTGCCATCTGTGTCGTCGCAACTATGGATTAACAGGAATGGCAATGGGCACTTTGATGATTTTAGGAGTATACATTGTAGGATTGTTTATGATCCTTGTGATGTTTTTGTTGTTGATGTCGTAGGTGATGAGCAGTGACTTTTCGTTCGTACTAAAGTCAGGCGTGCATTCTCTGGGCAGATAGCAAAAATTGTCCGCATCGTAATATGCGGTACCCGGCATCGTTTCCGGAATTTGATAAATTGTGGTTTCTTCTGACCAGGGACCGGTTAGTGCATCTGCAGTCCGCATTTTTATAGTATGGTCCATAAATGTAATATCCGAGAGCATAATCCATTTTTTGAATTCAGGATGATACCTAACCGTTGTTCCACGGAATCCTGAATAGAGGGTGTCCATGTCCTGTGGATTCAACTTTGATTTCCAGGTTTTGTCCAATGCATAATATTCAAAGGGTATTTCCGGGTAGTCGAGCTCCCTCCATTTCTTACGGACTAAAAGCTGTGCCTGGTCATTTCTGCTTACGAAAAAGTAGATCCATTCATCTTGAATGGCATGTGACCTTAAGCCCATATAGGGGTTAGCAAAACCTGGAAGGGGAATGTAATCAATGTTCCAATTGGAAGGATTTTCCATTGGATTTAGAATTTTTGCGAGGGTAAATCCCTTTAAGGAAAAATTGAAAAGTTCGTCCGGGGCTGGAAATTCCTTGTTGCCAATTTTTTCCAAGAGCACGTATAGATGATTTTGCAACATGAAAGCATCATTGACCCAGAATTTATATCTGTCGGTAAAACTTTGAAATACCGGTTCAGGTGATGGGCCAGCCATATTTCGCCAAAAGTAGTGTATGTTGTACCGGCCATTTTGTGAGCAATGTGATAAAGCTGCTGAGTTGGAGATCATCGTCCATCCGCCTGATTTCCTTGTTTGCTCCGGCTTGCCTACCCAGGAATCCGAGAACAGCCAAAGCAGGGTTGAATCATTTAACCTGACAGAGACATCGCCATCACCGCCAAGCCAGCCGTCGACGTGTGGAAAGGCAGGGAGGCAGGCCATAGCTTTGAATTCTTTGTTGACGAAGTTTATGGGATGAGGTTTCAGATGCTGTTCTTTTTGTTTAGAAACCTGCATGAGTTCAACAAAAGGCTGAAACATACCAGGTTCTTCCAAATGACTTGAAAGGAATTGAGCCCATGTTGCAGTAGGCATGTTTAGTAAAAGTGTATGCTCATGCCAGGCGCTATTTTCAAAGTTGTTGTTTTCTTGCATGTGATGATAGAACCAGGGATAGGCGAGTTCTTGTAGTTTCATGGTGTCCTTATCTAAAAACACCTTGCAAATGCGATGTCCGCTCACTACCGACTTTTGTACTTCTTCATCCGGCAAGTGTGCTGCTACCAATGGTTTTAAATCAAGGAAGAGCTGGTTGTTGATTTTTACAAATACAACTTCAAAGGAGGAAGAGTCTTTTTCGTCTTTATAACTCAGAATGTAAAAGTTATCCCCCTTTTTTTGAATGTTGATTGCAATATTGAAATCGGTAATCCTCCACGTGCCTTGTATGGAAGGGACCAAGACCGCGGTGTGTTCCGTATAAATGGGATGCAGCGAAAGTACATTTTGTGCGAGGCAAGGATGTACATGCAATATGCATATAAGGAGAAGGGCAATCTGTTTCATTTTGCGAGGAGATACATTTCAAGTAGTATAGTCAAAATTGCAACAGAATCCATAATGTGCATTCAGAGCGTTAAAACGATACATTGCATCAGGATGTCATTGGGATCTGTAATTCATGCAAGCTGGATTTCTTTGTCATGCTCAAAAATATGTTGTACCAAAAGATCAGAGTGCGCTTTATACATCACGATTTGAGTTGTCCTATGCTGAGCAGGGCTGCACTTATTTCTTCAGGTTTATTCGTTCCGATAAGTAGCTTTTTTTGGTTTGTAAATTCAAGTTGCAAGCCTCTGTTTCCGGATACATTGTAAGCTTTTCCTTTTCCGAATAGTCCAAGTCTCATGCCCCAACCCCCATATTCGATCAGTGGTGAATACTGTCGCAGGTAGGATTTGGTCAAACTATCCCAGGAATAATATTTGAATTTCAGGTGGAATGGAAAAAAGCGAACGTAGATCCCATCTTTTTTAATGATGGTTTCCAGTTTTAGGCTCAGAAAAAACAAGGCGATGGCTATACAAAGTCCGGTTGCAATGAGCAGTTCGTTATTGCTCATGGGGTTTTTACCAAATGTTTGTTTAAGGATGAATTGTTTATATATCCCAAAGAGGAAGAGGGCGTTCATTCCCAAGAGCACAATCCATATCCACCATTGGGTAAATTTTTGCTTTTCTGTAAACAAGTTTTCGCCATTCATGATTCCGGTTTTTATTATTTGAGCTTTTACCTTTAAAATTTAAGTACTAAAAGTACTCTTTTTGGCAGACATCTGGTTTTGTTTATAATTACTTTATGGAGACAGCAGCTATTAAATTATGAATACGCATTATCAGGCAGGGGAAATGATGAGGCCTTGTTTTACTACTTGAGGATTTACCATGCAATCTTATTTCCGGAATTCCAATGCAGGTAACGTGGCGGATATCGAAATAACATGGTCTTTATGTACACATGGTTTTAGGGCTTGTTCGAACATACAAATGTATGTTTGCCAATTTACTTTTCTTTAAGTATTATTAATGTGCGCCCTGTTATGGCACCTACACTGAGACCTGCCAGAAGTCCGCCCGATATTCCGCTTAAAATGTGCAATGGCAAGCTTGTTTCATCGTTGGGCAAGGATGCACATACATAGATCCAGATCATACCAAGACCCCATCCGGTGGCATTGGCTATTATCCAGGCATGAGAATGTAGCGCATATTTTCTCAATACGAGCCATTGAAAGAATCCAAATATACTTCCCAACAGCAGTCCGGCACTAAGGCATAATGTGGTAAAGACGAACGGGTTTTCAAAGTCAAAGGAGGCTGCATTTGAAGTTGTGGAATCCCCACTGTGTATAAAGAACAGGGAAGGCAGCATTCCCAGGAACCAGCCTAGTACGGCTACGAGCACTGTATTGAAGGTCCATTGTTTTCTGGGGAGTTTTTTGAATTTGTCTTTTAAAGCGTACCATTGGAACTGCGCCAAAATGTATCCTTCGATAAAACCTGCAAGCATCATCATAGACAAGACGATTACTTTGGAGGAAAATGAAACGGGTTCTCCAACATAGGTATTTACCAAAAATGCAATGCCGCCTGCAATTCCAATACCAAGTAATTCACCGGATGCACAGCAGATTGTCCATTTTTGCCAGAGCGACATCTTAGAATTTTGCGGAACCATAATCTGGCATTTGAATTTGATTTTTTTGCGCAAACTGCTGTAGACTTTTCATGTAACTTGTCCATTCATCCAGATCTTTTGCAGCATCCGCGCTTTTGGCAAGACCAGGTATTAAGAACAAGAGATAGGTTTTCAGAGCATTCCACCAAACCGGACGATACACTGCTTTCCCATCCGGGAACGTATGTACCGGAATGCCCGATTTTTTAATTACATCCACACATAACTGCATGTATTCAAACATCTTTTTTAAATAGGAAAAGGAAGATGTCAAGTTCTGAAAACCATCGTGTCTGGCAGCTGCTGCCAACATGCCGGCATTATAGGCAAAGTGGGTCATTAGCCATCCTTTTATGTCGGATTCCATTTTCGGATTGAAGCCCACGTGCTGTAGTATATTCATGAGCTGTTGAAGTTGTGGCTGAAAATTTGGATTGGAAACTCCGGTGGTACATTTTGAAGTAAGCCAGCCTGTCAATTTATTATCGATGATGGCACCTCCGAAATTTGGAAAGGCGAAGACGTAGGGACATGGGATGTTTTTTTCGAACCATTCAAAATCGTCCAGCACGTTACCACATAGGACGAATGTTTGATTTGGATGGACATGGGGTTTTAATTGATCCAGCACCTGTTTCCATTGCGTATGTCGAACCGGAATGATGATAAGGTCTGCGTTTTTCACATCTTTACAGTCCTCTGTCTGTGTATATTCGTACACTTCATTTTTATTGATTTTTCTGGAAGTATTCCTCCGGTCTCTGAAAAGTAGCGTGGTAGTTTTCGGCTTTTCAGATTTGTTTCTAACAAAGTGGACTACATTGTTTGTCTCCTCTTGTTTGAGGGAAGCGCCTAAAAAGCTTCCTATGTTCCCCTGTCCTATGATGAGTATTGTTCTTTTCATCATACATTTAAAAAGATATTATCCTTCCGCGGCAGGTCCCGGAAGGGAGCTTATGTTATGATTCAAATGTAATACAGCTTCCGGAATTTTACTGTTAATGCGAATCAGATTTAAAGCGTGCCAGTAAAGTGGTTACAATGCATGCCTTTGCATTTTCAACATATGTACATGCGCTTTGATTCAAGGAGTCATTGGCATTCAGGCTAGTTAAAATACGGACGTAAAATACCAGAAAATGTACTTTTGTTATTCGTCACAAGATGGATAGACAAATAGCCGGGAGACATAAGCCGTATTTAAAAATTTGAAAAGATGCACCCACAAAGCCAGGTTTCGATTCATCCCTATAAAAATCAAGCAGCGAACTTGATTTACAATCTCTTGTTTTGTGATCAG
>CAZDQG010000012.1:23975-26518 GCA_964507535.1 uncultured Saprospiraceae bacterium | reverse complement strand
TAATTTGGGAAACAAAGGACGATACGACAGCAAACAACATGTGCAATGAATTATTTGCATGCAGTCGCGATATTGTGGCACGGATTGGCGCATGGGACAAGCCCAGAAGATCTTTTCCTGAAAAAGGAAATTCCAGAATTACGTTTTTGGTTTCGGATGGACTTTATTTTGGAGAAGGACCTACCCGGGTCTTATTTCAGGACCCCATGGCAGGGCCTGCCCTGGCTAAGGCGAGCGATCTGATGTATTATTTGACACAGGCAACGTACACTAAAAAGTAACGGACTTTATCATGACTGTGAGTGTCGAACTGCTTCCTGAGAACGCATTTCATCCTGCCGCGGTAGTACTATGCAGATTCCGTTATTCTTCATAGCATTCAAACGTCTAATTAGGGTAGATTTTTGATATGGAATTTTCAAAGGCCATCGCGTGATACCTTATAAAAAAGTTGGTACATTTAAATTTTTATTTAACGCATTTACAAAAACAGATCGCAGGATATGATCAAATTGCATGTGTTCCTGATTTTCTTTATTGGAATGAATCGTGCCGCAGTTGGGCAGAACATCCCTATTCCAGCCAAATACGAAGTTATCGATACGGTGTCTGGAGATTTGGATCAGGATGGAAAAAGCGAACTTGTTGTAGCTTATAATATAAAAGCACAGGGCGAATCATACGAGAACATTCCACGGGTGTTGCGTATTTACAAAATGCAGGATGGATCCTGGGATTTGTGGCAGGAATCCTTTCAGGCACTTTATGGAAGCCGCGATGGAGGTATGATGGGTGATCCATTTGGTGACCTGGAAATTCAAAGAGGCATTTTACTCATTAGTCAGGAAGGTGGAAGTAGCTGGAAATGGGGGCATACTGATAAATACCGCTATCAGGATGGGGCATTTTATTTGATTGGCTATTCCAGTATCTACGGGAAAATCTGTGAATATTGGATGGATGTAGATTTCAATGTATCCACTGGAAAGATGCTTGTAAAAAAGGAGTTTGAAAAATGTAAAGATGAGGAACCACAGATTTACAAACGCGAAATTGAAACAGTCATTAAAAAGGGACTAAAAATCAGCCTACAAAATAGAAGTGAGAAAGAAATAAAAATAGTCAGCCCAAAGTATAAAAATGAAATTTATATCGCGGTAAAAAGGGAATGAGCTCTGGACTATGTAGTGGATACGTTGCGAACGGGTAAGATTTACTACAGGAAGCGAATGCAATATTCTTGTTTAAGCAATTCCTCAACGCACTGGCAGGATTGTATTCAAACATATGCGTTATGGTATTAATGTAAAATAGGTATAGCGGGAGGTAGTGTAGTCTGTCGATGTTGTTTGTTTAAGTTGATAAATTTTAATAGGCTTAATCCTGATACCTTAAAACATTGTATTTCGTGCATGAAAAAATACATGTATGATCGTAGATGAATATTTAAAAAGAATTAAGTACAACGGATCTTATGAACCCGATTTGAATGTCCTGCGGAATCTTCAGAATGCTCAGCTTTTGAATGTGCCATTTGAAAATCTGGACATCCACTATAAACGACACATTCAGGTTGACATAAATTCTTTTTATCAAAAAATAGTTGAAAGAAAGCGTGGAGGATTTTGTTATGAATTAAATGGATTATTTAGTGCATTGCTTCGTCAACTTGGATTTCATGTGAACATTGTATCAGCCCGCGTTTATGATCCTCAATCCGAGACGTATGGCCGCGAATTTGACCATTTGTCAATCATTGTCAAGCTAGATGGGCGGGATTTTTTAACGGATGTCGGTTTCGGAGAATTTACCCAGTTTCCGCTTTCTATTGAATTGGATGTGCTGCAATCAGATCCAAGAGGTGACTTTATAATCCAGGAATCGGATACAGAGGATTATATCGTTTTTAAGGCAGAGGGCGGCAAACTGATACCACAGTATCGATTTACAGCAATAGAAAGAGAATTGCATGAATTCCGGGAAATGTGCAATTACCATCAAAGCTCACCGGACTCTCATTTTACGCAGAAGAAGCTAATTTCCATAATGACGGAGAAAGGACGCGTTACTATTTCCGGGAATACGCTTAAGATTTCGGAACACGGCAAAATTATTCGCGAAATTAGTTTTCCTGAAGGTGAGTTTGAGAAATTTGCCGAAGAATGGTTTCATATAAGGGACTTGCATATTTAAAAACATTAGAACCATATTCTTTCTTCGTTTAAAAGCTAGTTTTGGTCAGGAATCTTTGTAATAAATTTGGTAACAAAAAAAGTACCTATGGAAAAGCAATCAGCCATGACCGCCATTCACTGGGCGGCCCGCATTATAGGCACTTTAATGGTGGCATTCACGCTTGTCATGTTGGTAGGTTCCTATTTCGAAGGACTTAAGAAGCAAGGTCCGCCTCCGGATTCATATACGATTTTGCTTTTTATTGTTTGGGGAATTGGACTTGCAGGGCTCCTCCTGGCCTTATGGAGGCCTGGGATGGGAGGCATTATCTCCTTGGTTGGTTTTATTGTTTTCAATATTCTTGCTGC
>CAZDQG010000012.1:7449-23875 GCA_964507535.1 uncultured Saprospiraceae bacterium | reverse complement strand
CATTTCAGTCGAAAGGGGAACGAGGCACTTTGTTTTTAATCGGAGGAATCGTACGAAGGTAGGCATAGATGGCCTTTGCTTCCTGATCACTTAATTGAATAAATGGTCTCATGGGGTAACGCAAAGCGGGTTGGCCTTCTTTAATCCCATTTTTTAACGCATTTACAAAAGCCTCTTCCGACATTCCCCCGATTCCGGTTTCGGTATCCGGTGTCAGATTTTGAGTCAGCATCACTTGTCCCTCCGTATTTAAAGGTTTGTTGCCTCCTCCAAAGAAACCAACACTTTTTTCGGGATGTTCAAAATCATTGGTTTTAAAATCAGCCGAGTGGCAGCTGAAACATTCCAGATTGAATGCAAGATATTTTCCTAGTTCCGTTGCATTGTTGGTATCGGGTAATTCGATCTTATGGTCCGGCATTGGGATGGGTTTAAAAACCATGGTACAAAGAAATTTTGTCAGGAATGTGGGTTCACAAGGATAATCGATGGTATTGGAAGCCTTAACCAGCGGATCGTCTGAACGGAGGAAGGAAATAATAGAGCTAAGGTCTTCGTCGGCCATGTGTGGAAGTTTGGCCATATAAGGAGGTGCATACTTTCCATTGCGTTTTATGCCTGTGCGTAGCAAGTATAAGATTTCACTATCGGTCCAGCTGCCAATTCCATATGTAGTATCATTCGTAATGTTTTGTGAGTAGATGGTTCCAAATTCTTTTGGTGCATCCAGCATTTGTTTCCCAGTTAAGCTTCCTGTTGCAGGATTGAGGTGGCAGCCGGCACAAAGTAACAATGCCAACTTCTTACCGCGCTCCAAACGTTCCGGTGTTGGTTCCGCCTTATATTCCATTTTTTTTACCTCGTAGCTCGGGATACCCCTCAGTTGTATAAACAAACCAGCAGCAAGACCAAGGAGGGCAATACAGCCTATACTTATAAGCAGATATTTAATAATTTTACCAATCATAGCCATTCATTTTTAAAATGAAGTAAAATAAGTAATCGAAACCCATAACAATATAGGAAAAGTCATTTTAACTTAAAAATATATTTGAGGTTTTTGTGACAAGATGGTGTGAACAGATTAGAATCCGCAATGCCAAACTGTTCTTGTTCCAGGAGCTTAAAATTGCCGCTCTGGTAGTTGTAAAATTGGTGAGGATCCCTTACATTTAAGTTCTGTTTCATGCGGTAGAGTGTACTTTGTAATTTAGGATGCGTCTATTTGAAGATTCGATTTTATGAAATCTATATATATCTTTTTAGTTTTTATTCAATTTAATGCAATGGCACAAACAGCTTTTCAGGGAGAATTTTATTTTAGAAAGCAGGAGATGGTTGCTGGATTTAAGTTTACAGCGGATGGTACATTCGAGTTTTTTTATAGCTATGGGGCTGTTGACCGCAATGCCAAAGGTTCCTTTACGATTGAGGGAGATATTCTGAAACTTAAGAGCGATAAAGCTCCTGGAAATGATTTTGCCATTGACAAGCAATTTCATGAAGGTTCCGGTTATGTCATTACCTGTCAGGCTCCTAATAAGCAGTTATTGCCTTATATGCAGTGTATTGCTTTTGCTGGTGATAAAAAGGAAGCATATGAATCCAACAATGAAGGGGTCATTCATATTGACAAGGACCATGTCGACAAAATATATGTAAAGCATTCCCTGTTTCCCGATATTCCTACACTGATCAAGGACGAGGCGAATGCGAACAATCGATTTGTAGTTACGCTACTTCCCAGTGTGCAACAACTTAGTTTTAAGGGCATCGATTTTAAAATTGTGGATGCAAACACCATCAGTTGTTTGCCTAATTATTTTATGCCTTTTGAAGGTATTCAATTTACTAAAAATTGATTACTGGAACATTTTGAGTGATTTCTGCTCCATACTTGTAGTTAAGAGAGGACGATCAAAAATTGTACTATGAAATTATATAAAGGATTGTTGCAGGGTTCTATGCAGTATTTGAATCCATCTGTATTTGTTAGTCTTTTTATAGTATTGCTTTTTACTCAGAAGAGTGTTGCTCAAACTTTTGAAACGGGTGTCTATGATCGAATTGATACCATTATCATTTTTGATCCAGAGACCCACATCGAGCAGATTGAGATAAGTAAAATAGCTTCCCTGTATATTGATGCTTCCCAATGCGATTCGTTGCCAAAAGTTTTTAAAGCTAAGGGCGTGAACATTTCAAAGGCAATATCTAAGGAATTATCCGCGCTCGAATTTCGCTGTCGTGGTTTGGCTCAACTTGATTGGAAAGGTGATTTGGAAGTCGAGTCTTTCAAAATTCTCTTTTATCGAAGAAACAAAGTAACCAGAGTTCTTTTCAATAAAGGAGCTTTTTTTACGGAAGAAGTGCGTAAAGAGATTGGTAAAATGAGCTCTGGCAACCGTATTGTATTGAAGCAAATTCTTTTAGCAAAGCAGCAAAAGCCCATTTCAACTGGAGAATTTACTTTGAATATACATTAACCACTGGCGTTATTATAAGTTATTAATTGCATCGTTTTCGTTAGATTTGACCTTGAGATTTTTAAAAGATTTCTGGCCAATAGCGTTATAATTGGAATAATTAGTAGCTAGTAATTAATACATTGGGTTCATTGGCTTTCTTTTGCATTTTATTTACCTGTGTGAATTTTATTTTTTTCGTTTTCTAAAAGGATAGTGTAATAGTATTTTTCGTTTTTAGTATAAGCACAAAACTTCTTTTATGTAGCCATCGCTGCAGATAGATGGTCATTTTCAATTTTTTTCCAAGTATATAGTCCTGTTTTTATTGCATGTACTCGAAGGGCCAAAGCTATCTGATATCTGGTAATGATTATGATCCTGGTAGTACGTGCATAAATGGCATATACCATTTAATTAAAGAACGATTTGGAGACTCTTTCTAAACATGTGATTTGGGTGCTTCCTGATTATGTAAGAACACTTTTAAGTAAAATATTTATATGCCTGATACCTGGGGTGGATATGTAATCTTCCAAGTTTGCTTTCTTTCTAAGAATAATAGTTTGCATTTGGTAAATTTTGTAGTAACTTAGTAAACATACATTGACGCAATAATTTTTGTATTTCCATAAGATGGGAGTACTTATGCTTCTTTGTGCGGTATATTTTTTTGTCTTTCGTAAAACATGACATCATGAAATGTTTATATTTCCTCGTACTGGTGTTATTACTTATGCCTTTTTCCTCCTTGTTGGCTCAAACTCCTAAATTTTTTAATTATCAGGCAGTCATCCGCGATAAAAATGGAACTGTTGTAGCCAATCAAAATACAAGTCTCAAGTTTCGTTTTCACACCAAGCAAGTAAACGGTCCTGTGGTGTTTGAAGAGGTGCATACTACTTTTATCGGGACAACGGGAATTGTCAATCTGTTACTTGGAAATGGATTGGCGCTGCAAGGGCAGTTTGCCAACGTTCCCTGGTATGAGGGGAATATCTTTCTTGAAATTCAAGTCGATAATGGAACTGGTTTTCTGGATATGGGTACCGTTCCGCTATATACTGTTCCGTATGCCCTCGTTGCGGATACAGCATTGCATAGCAAGTCTGGGCCTAAGGGAGATAAAGGTGACATTGGCCCACAAGGAGAAAAAGGTGAGATGGGTTTGCCGGGACCGAAGGGCGATATGGGACCAGCCGGAGCAGATGGCGCATTGAATGCATGGGGACTTAAGGGTAGTTCCGGGACAAGTCTCACCCTTAACTTTATTGGAACCACCGATGACAAGGATTTTGTAATCAAAAGGAATAATATAGAATCCGGGCAAATTGGGGCTTTCAATACTTCTTTTGGTTACAATGCCTTGTTCAAACCTGTTCAGACAAATTTTGGGATCATTGACAACACTGCTATTGGAGTAAATGCCTTGTCTAAAAATACCAAATATGGCAATACTGCAATTGGTTCTGATGCATTAAAAAACAATGTTACAGGTTATCTCAATACGGCTGTAGGCTACGCTGCCCTTAATAGAAATGATAGCGGTAGATTGAATACGGCCTTGGGGGTATATAGTTTGTCGGCTAACAATGGGTCCAACAATTGTGCCGTCGGTGCGTATGCCCTGGCAGCGAATGATCAGGGTGTCAACAATGTTGCGTTCGGCGTAGCTGTTCTGAGGAATAACCTCTCGGGAAATTACAATACAGGTATGGGAGAATACAGTCTGTTTAATAATAGCAGTGGCAGTTCCAATACCGCAATAGGAAGTCTTACCCTGTATCAAAATACAAAGGGACTCAATAATACGGCATTAGGTAAGGAAGCCTTGTATTCTAACACAGAGGGCATTGCCAATACCGCAGTTGGTAAAGTAGCCCTGTATTCCAATACTACCGGAAATTCCAACTCAGCATTTGGAATTAATGCGATGTATAAGAATACTACCGGAGAAAAAAATGCTGCAGTCGGAATAAACGCCCTGTATTCAAATACAAGTGGTGAAAGCAATACAGCCATAGGATCTTATGCTTTGTTTTCAAATACGATTTATGGCGGGAATACGGCTGTAGGCGCGGAATGCCTCTATTATAATACTGCCGGTAACAATTCAGCCATGGGATATCGGGCGCTTTATTCAAATACGACAGGCATAAACAATACAGCTGTGGGTTGCCTGAGTTTGCAAAATAATACATCCGGAAGTGAGAATTGCGCGCTGGGATTCAGTACTCTTAAATCTAATAAAACAGGTGAATATAATCTTGCGTTAGGTGATTATAGTCTTTATAATAACATTGAAGGTAATTATAATTGCGGATTGGGCTTTCAATCAATGGCAGGAAATACAACTGGTAATCACAATATAGGTTTAGGATTTCAAGCGTTAAATTTGAATTTGTCAGGGGATTATAATGTCGCAATTGGGTCGAGGTCCCTATCCAAAAACGAGTCAGGGGGGGCAAATACTGCGGTTGGTTATGAAGCTCTGGCTGTTAATAAAGCATCGAATAATGATGCGTTTGGTTTTAGGGCATTGACTCGAAATACTGATGGGTACTACAATACCGCTTTAGGATTTTGGGCAATGGCATCAAACACTATTGGTAATAACAATGTTGCTGTGGGAAAGACTGCGCTTGGATCAAATATTACAGGATTTCAAAATGTTGCAGTAGGTTCCAATTCCTTATTCCTAAATACATCGGGATCATACAATACATCACTGGGTTACAATACGGGACCTAATGGTGAGGATTATGCAAATACCACCTGTCTTGGAATTGATGCGACTGCAACAGCAAGCAATATGGTACGAATCGGAAATACATTTGTTACCTCTATCGGAGGGTTCAAGAGCTGGACCAATATTTCTGACGGGAGGTTCAAGGAAAATATTGCAGAAGATATTCCGGGACTCGATTTTATCCTTAAGCTCCGTCCTGTAAGTTACCAGTTGAACCTCGATAAGATCAATGAATCAATAGGCGTTTCCAAAAAGCATACACGTATCAAAGAAGAGGGCGATCCCACTCCTGAACTTCATGGTCTTGTCCTTTCCGAAAAGACATCAGGATTTATTGCGCAGGAAGTGGAAGCAATTGCAAATAGTTTGGGATTTAATTTTAGTGGTGTGGATGCTCCTAAAAATCCAAATGATCTGTATGGTTTAAGGTATTCGGAATTTACAGTTCCGCTTGTAAAAGCAGTACAGGAAATTTATGCGAAGAACTTGGAGTTGAGAAACCAGAATGCGGATCTCCGGGTAAAATTAGATGAGTGTCTCGCCAGATTGCAAAATCTTGAATCCAGGTTAAACAATTTGGAAGGAAAATAAAATACGTGTGTAGATTAGATAATACCTTAAATCGGAATTTCGTAAAGCGGATATAAGAATTGTGAGTTGTCTTGGTGCTGGTTTTATTTTTAGGCTCTTGAACCTTTCAATACTTTATTTCAATGCATGTTCTGTAGTTTGCTCTCAGATAGCGGATGAGTTCTCTAATACATTTTTCAAAGTATTCAGACTCTCGTCCATGTCCTTTGGAAAATTTTTCTCCGCCATAGGAATAAAAATATTCATGGGATATTTTAAACTACCTGAATTTATCAGCGAAACTTTTGTTTGTGTTTCCGATATTTTTTCAATTTCAAAATCAACATTGGCTACCATGCGCATGGGCCGTACAAAGCGAATCTGGGTTTCAATACGCTGACCTTCGATAATCCGCATAATTTCCTTTTCACCCTCTCCTGCGTTTTTGTTCCCGCTCCAGGAAATTATAAATCCTACGGTTCCATCGGTACCCTTGTATTCCCATGTTCTATTGGGATCGGCTTTGGCCCACTTATTAAATTTTTCCTGGTTTCGAAGTAGTTTTAAGAAATCAAAAGCTGTTTGACTTGGTACATTAATGATTATATCCCTTTTGACGTAATGCTCTTTTTTCATAAAGAGGGCCATTCCTAAAAGCAATGCTATGATTGCTACGATAACTAATAAAAGATACATTATAATATACATATTTATTATTTTAATTTGGATTCTATTATTTTCTTGCTTTACAAAATTTGTTTGATACCAAATTTTGTCCAAATTTATAGAAATTCAGAATACTATTGGATTCTGATTTATTTTGTTTCATTCCTCTAAGCTGGGCTTTTACTGAAATGGATCTGTATTAAGCTTTTCGATTAAATTGGAATTGGCAATATGGTATTTTATAAATAGTCACTATTTGGAATATTCAGTATGGGAAGACTTTTCATACTGTAAGCAATAGGCTACATTGAAAAGTGCTTAAAGGCTTAGATTTAATTGGAGTCTGGAATTTCCGGTTCAACCAATTTTTTTAATTTCTCAAGAGACTCCTGCCAACCCAAATAACACATCTCAACAGGAATCATGGCAGGAATATTCTCCTGCAGTATTTTAATCTCTGTGCCGCACATTACTTTTCTTAACCATACAGATGTTACCATTTCCCCCGGTACATTTGGATCATCAAAAGTATCTGTGTATTTTAGAAATTCATTTGGTTTAAGGTCTATGTAGGAGCCACCAAAGGAATGACTGTTTCCGGTAGTAAAGTTGATGAATGACATTCTGAAGCTACCTCCAATTTTGGGTTCCATATGATGTACTACGCAAAGGAAACCATACGGGGGAATCCAGGATGCCATTGCAGTTGCATCTGTAAAGGCCCGGTATATTTTTTCAGGAGAGGCTGTATAGATCCTATGTAAGGATACACTGTTATTCGTCATAATTCAAATGAATCTTTATATAATAAATTTCGTAAAAGTAATATAGAATTATAACAAAGAGGATTATTTATGTGCATGCTTCAACGGGCGCATTGTATGTATTTTGAATTTTAACTTTTAAACGGTTGTGCCCCACCATTAAAAGGAGCATTTTCATTATGGATTCCAGATAGCGTTGAAATTATTTCGAGAAAATTGAATTAAATTGTATTAGTTTTATTAGGAATAGAAGGCGTAGAAGTTATTCTAAATAGCTTACATAAAATTTATTAAAGCTGTAATCGTGCTACATTATTTTAATCGCAAGTTCATTCAGAGAAATAGCAGATAGAAGCAAAGCTGGTGTAGCACAAAGAGGCCAATTGCATGGATGTAGGGTTTGCTTTTTGTTAGATTCCGGTCGTATATGATGAGACTTAAAAGTATACCTTGGATGGTGGTGTATTGAATGTTTTGAGTCAAGAGTCCTGACAGGTCGAGCCATATGGGTCCAATTCTACCAATTATGGGTCCCAGGAGCACCAGGGCAGATGAAATAAAATACCTCATGTGATTGGGAGTGTTTTTCTTATTGTATATGGCAAGCACGAAGAGTGTGATGAGTACAAGGGAGTCTGCGAGTGGGAAAAAAAGATCTTTTCTGTTGGCGGAATTCCATACAATAAGTTCCCGCGGAATAAAGGATAGAATGAGTAAAGGGAAAATGATATAACTTATTTTTCCAATTATCCGATGTATGCGATGTTTATTGTAGAGTATGAATAATGGTTGTACAATTAACATGAGCACCCAGGAAGTTGCTAAAGTAGCATGGATGTGATCATAGTACTGAATTTTTTCAGGGAATTCAGGGAAGCTGATAAAATACGTTTTATAGAATGCCAAAGATACCAGAGGCACCAGGAGCATCATGAAATAGCCTGTGTATTTGTATTTTTTCTCCATAATGATTCAAAGTTTGACACGGTACATTTAAGGCCGAAAATATATTGTGAAATAAATATCCATGAAAAGTACTTCTTAACAAAGGATTTTTTGCCAGATGATTATTTATTTTGGTATTCCCAGAAACTACCAATAAGTAATGCATGTGGTAGGGGTAGCTAGCCATTCCGCATCTAATAAAGCCATGTCTACGTGGTTTTGGACGTAGACGAATACAAACTACTTAATTTATCGAATATATTCCAACGTGCTTTATTGTGGATTTGCATGCATACGCTCAATGCATCTGGTCCTATTTAAGTTTTAATATCTTTTGGTAGTAGTGTAATCCCTTCTGATCCAGCAGTTCCAGTATATACACTCCATTCTTGAAATCTGCAAAATCAATGGTAATGCCGGACTCTCCCTTAGAAATGGAATGCACATATCTACGCTTGCCGTACATATCTGTTATGTTGACCGTGCATGTGGATTCCGCAGGTTTGCTTAAATTGAGATGTACATTCGAATATACCGGATTTGGAAAGACATCTATCCATTTCTGTTTTGGATCATCAGTTAGCGTTGCGCATTGTAAATGATTTAAGATTTTTTCACCTGCTGAGAACAGATCGCATGTAGAATTGCTGTCTGCTTTAAAATTTTCCAAGGCGCGTATCAGTTGATTCGGATGGTTGTAAACGGGGGCCCAAGTATTTAGGGCATCATCCCAATGTGCTACACCTGAAATTGCATTATTTCCAATTTTCGTAAAGAGTCCGCATGCGTATAAGTCCTTGCAATGAATTTTGAAGTCATACAATCCTTCGAAACTGGTATTGACACCAGTGTTCATTGATGACCAAGTGGAGCCATCCCATTGTGCTACAAACTGGGTGTTTGGGACGACAACATTTCCTGTGTTGACTGCTTCCATAAATCTTCCACCGACTGCCAGTTTGAAATTTGAAAATTGTAGAATGGCCTTTACACCTTCTCCGTTGTTTCCACTGAATAGGTTAATGCCATTGCCTAAATTTTGCCAAACGTTTGCATTCAATTGCGCAATATTGTTGAGGGGAGGACTGAATACGCCTGCGGCTATGAGCTTCCCATTAAATAATCCTAAAGCGTGCACACCTCCAGAGTTCGTATTTGGTACTGTTATGCCATTTGTTCCAATGGTGTTCCAGCTGATACCATTCCACATGGCTATGTTGTTTGTAGGATTTTGAAATGCCCCCCCGGCGATAAGGCCTTGCGGGCTTGAAAGCAAGGACGTAACGCGACTGAATATTCCTCCGCTCAGGCCGGGGAAAGAAGTATTCCAGCTTCCTCCTGGTATGGGTCCGCTCCATTCTGCAATATTTGTTCCGATATTTGAAAAGGAACCGCAGGCGTATAGTTTTCCATTGTGAACGGTCAGGGCCTCTACGGTTCCATTCGCCCCACTCCCAAGGTTAAACCAATTGGTGCCATCCCAGGCAGCAATATTTGAAAATCCTCCACTATTGAATACCCCGCCTATAATGAGTTTATTATCATACACTACCATGTCCTGAATATAAAACTGACTGGTTACGGGAGTCCAGCTAGCATTTCCTTTGCAGACTGTACAACAGGTATCTGGCTCGAATATTGGATTTTCAATGCAGGCATGAAAAGCAATATCATCCACGGCAAAATCGCAGCCTGATCCGGAAGGATGTACAGGAGCGCCTGCTTTGATTTCGATTGGGATTGCTCCGGTGGTAGTACTGGTCCAGCTTCCACTGATGCGCACCCAATTATCAGGTATTTCCGGCAACGTAATACTTGCCTGCAAGGTATTATTAATCCAGAGTTCAACAGTAGGATCCGTAAAATTATTTGAAGTATTTACCAGATTGTTTACAAAGGCGCAAAATGAATAATGAACACCTGCAGTTACATTTACATTTTCCTTCCAACAAACAGTCCCCGGAGTTGTGGTTGCGTCAACCACCAAAAAATTGCCAAGCGGAGTGCCAAGCGTATGGTCCAGACAAGCCCATGCAAGATTTACCAGATTTGTGGAATTTCTTACAGAATATCTTCCGTTGACAAGACCGAGGTTTGGAGGGCTATAAATATAATTGGATGAAAAGCCGACATTTCCTAAACTGAAATCTCCATTTTGGACGAGGTTTGGACCCGCTGTAAAGTTGGAGTCACATTGGCAGGCTTGGAATGGAGCAGCGGGGCATCTTATGATAAGTTGTTCCTCGCATTTTCCAGTAAGTCCGCCACTGCTATACAGGTAATTTATGAGTACTGTTTGAGGATTGCCTGAACTTCCCAGACAAAATGTTCCTGGATTTATATAACCGGCAGGAATGAAACCAGAACTGTGTGTAATGATGAGTTGACTTCCATTTGAGCTGAATATCCAATTCGGATTTGCATTATACGTACCAAATGAAGTTGAGCTCAGAGTCATGCTCAATTGATTGAAACAATTTGGAGTGGGATTATGTATAAAAAGATCATAACAACAGCTTGCCTGACCATTGTTTATTGGAGTCAGGACTGTATAGAGGGAATCGCACTTTGATTGTTGTTGGATCTGGCAGAAATATTGGGTATCCAGATAAGTTTTACTGATTAGGGGCAGTGCTTTAAAATCAATTGCACTTGTTTCTGTGGAAGTACGTCGAGTCGATCTGGGAATCCTTTGGATGATGTCGGTTATTAGCTTATGATAGCAGGTATTCCCGGTATGTCCTATGCTATCGGTCTTGATGGCTAACACATTGAAATCAAATCCGGATGGAGGATCTGCTTTATAACTAAAGCCACTAATGAAACATTCGTTGTTTTGTAACACCTCCACACTATTGCCTTGTGAGGCAAATCCCTGATCAAAGGCATAATTCCAAAGTATTTGATTTCCCGAATGTGAAAGTTTCATTAACATGCAATTTCCAGTCTCTGTTGCGGGTCTGGGAGGGGAGATTAGTCCTTCTGCACGGCCTGTTATTATAAAGTCGCCAATATTTGTAAATTCAAAATGTGTAGCCCATTCGACATCTCCTACAATTTCATAATTATTGGCCCAAATTGGATTTCCGTTGATATCCACTTTCAACATGAACGTTTGTGCTTTCCGGGTGGTAAGATCTGTCGAATAGCCAGAGACCCAAATTTCTTTTTGCAAACCAGCATTAAAGAGGCAGGAGCCTTGAATGCAGGTGGGATAATCTGCAGCATTTGGAGCTATATCATAGGAATTGATCCAGATCAAATTTCCTGATATTGCATCAATATTTAAAATCAGCAGTTCATCATTTCCATTAGGGGCTACAAAGACTCCTGTTACAAAGTAATTTGAAGAAGTATTGCAAGCACTTATTTGAGTCGCAAAACTTGTGACTGAAACAGCTTTTGTTGAATTTGTTGTTGCATAATTTTTATACCAGATTTGATTTCCATTGCAGTCTAATTTTACTGCCTGAATTTCATAGATGCCATTATTCTCTCTGGAACCAACCATTATGTAATCCCCGTTTCCATCTTCTTTAATGCAAGCGGCCAGTTCATTGCCGGCCGTTGATCCTAATGTACGAGACCAAATGACATTGCAATTAAGGTCTGTACGAAAGGCTAACATATTGCTGCCTGAACCCAGATCCTCATTGGCTGCAATAATATATCCCCCGGCACCGCAAACAGTTTTTTCCATCCACACGGCAGTTTCTTTACCATCAGTTCCAATTAATTTGGATGGATTCATCAAAGTACCTGGTGAGTTTACTTCTATATGCTGCAAATCTCCATTTGCATTGGAAATTTTAAATGGATGGTTGGTGTTATCTGCTAACATAAAAAAATTGCCTGTAATTGTTTTAACTCCACGTAATGCTCTTTCATTGGACGGAAAGGGATAACCTATGCTTGTTTGGAATTGAGATTTTAAAATTTCAAGAGAGCTAAATGCGAAGAGTAGGACCAAGATTTTAACGCAGTGGGTGCGAAGCGCATTTTGAACATTCCATAAGATTTCCAGGTTCATGATAATTTATTTTATGTTTTAATTAAATGGTACACCAATTGAGGATAGGTGCAACTCAAAAACAGAATGTAACAGGGGTCGATTTCGGAGATGAATCGGCTGGAATGAGGACTATTGAAAACAGGGGGCTATGTAATCTTAAAGATACATAAAAGTATCCTGATGTGTATTTAAAAATTAAAATATTTTGATAAAAATGAGTAGTACGAAGCTCTTTTTTGTCTTTTCAGTCATATGCAGAATTGAATCACTTAGAGCATTGTACATTGATTTGGTGTCTTTCGCAGCAGCAATCCCTGGTTAATGTAGTTTGGCGCATGGTATTGGTTTTAAAACAGGGCGTTTATCAAACTACAGACAGGCAACTTTTTACAAAATATGGACCCTGTATAAAAACATTCAACGAGCTGAAAGTTTATTTGATTTTGAAAACCTTCGAATTTCCCGCGGTGCATTTTAATGTATCATTGTAAAAATGCGAATTATAGAAGGTAGGATACAGAACAATGTAAGTTGCTACTCAAATTTATTTTCAGGAAGAGTGTATCTGATTATTTTAAGAAGTACTTATTTGGGTAGTTTTGTTTAATAGTAATTAACGCAACCTTTTATTGTACTAGGTGCAATAACGGTCGTATATGCCTTAATGGAAAGAATGGATTTATATAACTGAATTCTAAATGGTGTTCGTGCTTTTATTTTGTCTTGTAAAGTAAAACGCCATTTAGCATCATTTTGGTGGAGTCTCCTACCGTATAAGGCATTTTGTCTATTCGAAAAGCGGTATAGCGAAGTTGTGGCTTAAAAAGCGCAAGTAGGCTATCTCCTTTGAATTCAACAAACATGTGTTTGGCATAATTGGCTGTGATTCCTACATCAAGCTGAGTATAATCAGGGTTGGTTCTATCGGAGATTGGAACCACTTTTGCGGTTCCGTCGGACAGAATTGTCATTTGAAAACCGGAATAGGACTGCCACAATCCAATAAACGCTTCCTTCTCTTTTGGCAATGGTGTCGGTTTTGCACAAGAAAGCATAGAAAGTAAACTCAATAGCAGGAATCCAAGATATTTTTCCATAGTTATTTTTCTTTAAATGTATTACAAAAATCTGTAGAGTTTTGTCTGTCATGGAGGAATTCGGCAGGGTTTGACTCCAAAATTATTGCATATTAGAACGACAGACTCGACGGCCCCAACAGTAAAAAATATATAATCGGCCCATGCCAGAACTGCTGGTCACGGTTCGATCTATTTCTCATGAGTGTGAAACCCCATCAATTAGCATATCTAAAAATTGCACGAGGGACAATGTGCACGGGGCACTGCCTTTATAAGATTCTGCTTAGGGAAGCAGGGATACAAAAATGCTTAAAGGGATTGAAGCTCCAGACGTTTCGCTGATTGTATCAGGCATACTTGAGCTACATAGTAATTATCCTTTATCAAGGACATATTCTGTCACTTATTTTTTCTTTGTCTTTGGATTGTAGTTTTTCTCATACATCTCAATCCAATCCTTAACACTGATTTTTTTCATCAATTCTCCGATGAGTTTATATGGGATATCATCCATTTTCTTAAACCGCACGCAGCTCTTCCCCATATCCAGTTTTTGTTTGCTGTGTTTAGGATATTCGTCCACAAACCATGACATTAATTTGGGATCTGCATAAAGTCCCATGTGATAGAAATTGATGGAAGCTTTTTGCGAGGCGATGCCTGCAAATGGCAAGGGTTCTTCAGGTTTACAATGATAGCCTGCGGGATATATGCTATGGGGCACTACATATCCCAGGCCCCCGTAACTCATTGCAGCTGTAAATCCTTTTGGGAGGTTTTTTACAATTACCTCATGGAGCTTATTGAAGGATTCCCGCCTGTCGTCCGGCAGGTTTGATAAAATTTCTTCTACGGTATTTCCTTGTGCTTTCATAGGATGATGATGTACTGAGAATATTTAGATTTTTATATTAGTTGCACTATAATTTTCATTTGAAACAAATGACACTACAAATGTAATTTATTCAAAAAAAACAACATAATCCGAAGGCAGGTATTTACAAAAATGCACATCTACAGAAGTAACGAATTGTCAGCATACAAACGTTTATTCGCTTGTGAACAAGCTGACAATGGATAACAAGTCATTATTCGATTGCTTTCTTTTTTGAAACCCAGTCCGTGACACTTTTGGCAGCATTTGTAAAATCTGAGGGAACGAGTACAATAGTGGTGGTATTGTTATCGATTCCAATTTCAGACAACATTTGCATTCTTCTTAAT
This sequence comes from uncultured Saprospiraceae bacterium, assembly GCA_964507535.1. Classification (GTDB taxonomy): domain Bacteria; phylum Bacteroidota; class Bacteroidia; order Chitinophagales; family Saprospiraceae; genus Vicinibacter. The sequence continues at coordinate 9,401 of CAZDQG010000012.1, read as the reverse complement.
TCCAGTGCAATTGGACTTCCTTCCATTTCTTTTGCTCCTTGTGTCAGTTTTATGGAGGCATCCAATTCTGCTTCTGCCTTTACAATACGCGCTCTCTTTTCCCGTATGGCCTCCGCTTCTCTTGCCATTGCTCTTTGCATGCCTTCCGGTATTTCGACGTCTTTCATTTCCACCATTTCAATTTTTACGCCCCAGGGTTCGGTTGTCTGGTCCACAATTCTTTGCAAGGTCGAATTGATTTGTTCCCTTTCACGCAGTACTTCATCCAGAGAGTGCTGGCCGATGATATTGCGCAAGGCGGAAACCGAAAACTGGTACACGGCTTTATTGTAGTCCACCACCTGTAGAATGGATTTTTCCGGGTTCACTATTTTGAACCAAAGTACCGCGTTTACTTTGATTGTTACGCTATCCTTTGTTATGGTCTCTTGTTGTTCGAGATCCACTGTTTTCGTACGGATGTCCACTTTTTGTTGCCGCTCTATCAATGGTATCAGCCAATATAAGCCGGGACCTTTTACCGAAGCAAAACGTCCAAGCCGGAATACGATGGCTCTTTGGTATTCCTGGGCAATGCGGAATCCTGATATGAAAATCAGGAATGCAAAAATAAGTACAGGTATAAGCATTTGATTTTAATTTATATGATAAAGTTAGTGCCGAACGTTGCACTTTCAAAGTTAGATGGCTTTTAGGATGTATTTTAACATTATTATGTGGTCTTCGCTCTTTGCCTACGGCCCATTAAAGAAAAAGACCCAGTGGGTTGATTCGCTATGATTTTCACCACAGTTTAGCTTGAAAGCCATGAGGTATTTATCGCATCATATGCTGAGCTCCTTATGCAAAACTTTGCTTGCAAAGTCGATTTGTTCTGTGGTGTTGAAAATATGCGCTGAAAACCTGATTCCGTTAAATCCAAATTCCTTATGTGTAGGGCGAATGCTGATTTTGTATTTTTCCAAAAGCATTTTCACAAATGCCGTTTTTTCAATCCGGTCCGGAAGTAACAAGGTGAGCATTGGAGAAGCCAAAGGCCCTTGTTGCGGGCTCAGTATATGTGCATCATGCAGGTCTTTTAAATTGTTGTAGAGCCTGTTTCGGAGTGAAATATTGTGTTCTTCTACACTGCGAATGCCTATGGTCTCCAGGTACTCAATCGCCTGGCCCAGGCCTAAAATGCAGGCCAGGTGAACCACGCCGTTTCCATCGTTGTAGGTATTGTGTGACAACTCAAACTGCATGGGACGAATCATTTCCTGAGCTTCCTTGGAAAGGTACAAAAGACCGGTTCCTTTGGGGCCCATAAGCCACTTATGTCCGCTTGTAGCATAGGCATGGCATCCCAATTCCTTTACGTTTACACGGATTGCACCTGCAGCCTGAGCGCCATCTACGATGCATATGCTGCCGTTTTCACGGGCTAATGCTGCAATTTCTGCGAGGGGCATTCGAAGTCCGGTGGAAGATAAAACATGGCTGACACTAATGAGTTTGGTATTTTTTTGGAGCTGCTTCTTGAATCTTTCCAAGATCTGTTCGGAATTATTCTCTCCTGGTGGAATAGCAATTTTATCCACGATCACACCATAATATTTTGCGAAGTAATTCCAGCAATGCAAGCCCCCACCATGCTCCTGATCGGTAGCAAGGATCCGGTCCCCGGCTTTTAAATGCAATCCCTGTGCAAGAGCGTTCATCCCATTGGTAGTGCTGGTGGTGATCAGCATTTCATCCAGATCGCAACCGAGAAAGGATGCTGCGATCCTTCTCGTTTTTTCAGCGGAATCCTCGGCACCAAATTTTCCATAAAATTGTACGGGCAGGGATTCCAATTCTTTCCACAGCTTTATAACAGCATCTACAGTATCCCTCCGGCATGGTCCCAGCGTTCCTGTGTTTAAATAGGTGAGCCCTTCCGAAAAAAGATATTCGCTCTCAAATGGATTGAG
>CAZDQG010000012.1:0-7349 GCA_964507535.1 uncultured Saprospiraceae bacterium | reverse complement strand
TGTTTAAATAGGTGAGCCCTTCCGAAAAAAGATATTCGCTCTCAAATGGATTGAGTGACTGAAGTGAATTATCTGCCGCCGCATAGGAAGAGGGAGGCAAGGTGTTTGATAAAAGGCTGGCTGCTGTTGCCGAACCAATAGCGGTTAAAAATTTTTTCCTGTTGTATTTGATGGATTGCATATTTGCGGTTACGTGTTCAATTGTGATTTGTTGACATATAGTTATAGCTATAAATAGCATAACCTTTATGTTGCGGTACATCTTTTATATAAAGACATTTATCTCTGCGAATTTATTATTATTCATTTTTATCTAAGATATAGTAACTTGTTTACGTCATGTTCCGCATTTACGGGTCTCTGTTTTTAAATAAATTCGATCCGCCCTTTATTCTTACCGATAAATCGGTGTACCGTCGAGGGGAACAAACGAACCAGGGTATCCATGTAAAACATCATTGGCCCGACTCTTATTCTGTAGGTTTTCCTTTGAATTTGCCGCACGATAATCCTTGCTGCTTTATCTAGAGGCATGCCATTTTTTTCTAAATAAGAAGCTTCAATTTTCTTTTTACGTTCATCCATGTGTTTACCATTTTTCACGAGTCCTGTATTGAGAATTGGGGGAATTACCAAAGATACATTAACACTAGTGTTATGGAGTTCTGTTTTTAAGGCGTTTGTAAAGCCCAGGACTGCGCTTTTTGAAGAGCCATAGGCAGTTTTTCCGGGAAAGCCCATCAACGCGAAATTGCTGACAATGTTTACAATAAAGCTGTATGGTCTTGTTTTGAGGTCTTTTAAAAAAGTTTTCGCACATAGTATGGTTCCCCAGAAGTTAATGTCAAAAACATGCTTGAAATCATGTAGATCCATTTCTTCGAAGTTTTGACTGATTGAAATTCCGGCATTGTTTACTAAAATGTCAATGCTAGAATGGAGATCCAGAATTTCCTGTCGTGCTCTGATAAGATCTTTTTCGTTGGATACATCTGCAGGATGTACAGTGATTTTTTGTGTTTTGCATTCCAACTCATTTTTAACATTCTCAAGCCCAAATGCGTCCACATCTATGAGCGCAAGATGACAGCCTTGCCTGTAAAATTCTGTTGCAAGCGCTTTGCCAAGACCGTTTGCGGAACCGGTGATTACAACGATCTTATCTTTAAATTCAAACATTTTTAAATTGGATTTATAAAAGAACAAGGAAGATTGGAGGTCGTGGTATTTTCGGTCTTATAGATACGGAGTTTTTCGTTACATTAAAAGCATGTATGCGTTCAATTGGCCCTTTTATCTATACCTTTAAGTAACTGCCAGCTACAATAAAACGAACATTATTTCCACCTGTCAAGGTCTGGTAAAATGTGCTCTGCCATTTGCCGGGCTTTTTGTTCAGGGATACCCATCTGGACTGCAATTTGGATGTTCTTTAAAATCTTCTGCTGCAGTGTTATCCCTTCATCCAGAAACTTCCCATCCTGAAAGCAAAAGCTGCAATACATGGTACTTTTACTTTTATCGGAATTCGTACCACCATGTTTGGGATCCTTGTCAAGCGGCATTCCGCAACTTTGGCAAATACCTGAATTTTGTTTCATTGTTGTACGTTGTTAAGTTGAGATTAAATTGCGATTAGTCAATTCAAGGCAATACCTACAATAAACCCCACCCAGGGTTTTTTATGGTAGATCCATACGTTGTGGTCTTTGTTCAACAAATAATCATAACCGGCAGCACATCCAAAGCTGGCAAAACTGGATTCTATAAATGCGGCTAATCCGGCCTGGATTACCAATCCGCTGTATTCATCGGGAACAATGTTCTGTGTGGTGTAGGGACTGATTTGTGTGATTCCGGGGCCAGCAAAAATTCCAATGTCAAAGCCAAGATCGTGTACTTTATAAGAGCTCTTTCCCAGTGGATCTTTTCTGGTTTTTACGGTGTAGCTGTCGTAGCGCCAGCCAGCGTACAGTGCAAAATTAAAATCCGAAGTTACCTGGGCGGGTATCCCGTAAGCAGGAGGACGGTATTTAAAAAGTATGGAAGTCAGATCGACATCCAGACTTCTTTTGTGGAACACCATCCGTTCTTCATAAAGGCTATCTGTTGCATTCAATTTCAGGATTCTGAAAGGGGACATATCAGGTTGCCCATGTGATTGACTGTACACATCCATGCTTTCTTCCGTTACATCCAAATACACATCACGGGCACGCTCCTTTCCGGATGTATAGGTATAGTATCCACTTGTTAATCCATGCAGGGATGCTTTTTCAAGGGTGCTGCAAGAAAAGAGCAGACTTAATAAAAAAAGACTGATGAAAATATATGACTTTGGCGCTTTCATTTGCTTGACAATTTACTTAAAATTCCTCCAGAGTGCCGCAATGGAATCAAATCACAGGATCTCTTTCGAGATTATTCTGTAATAAGCCTCATTCTTTTATGTTGTCTGAAAAAGAAAAATCCCCAAAAAACGCTTGTCAGATGAAATACGTTAAATCCCATCAATAGCCAAAAATGAACCATATTGTTGTTGTCTTCCGCATTTTTTTGTATTAAAAGTGCTATCAGGAAAGGAATAATACAGGCTATGGTCAGAATTTTAATATACATTGGGAAAGGCTTGTAGTAGCAAATGAGAATCATTGAAGGTAAAAAGAAATATGCAGCAGAAGTGCGGACCTCCAAATCCAGATTCAGGCTATGAAAATCAATTGCTGCAAAAAGGACTCCCCAGCCGATGCCCAGAATAGTATATCCAGCAGCTGCCATATCCCAACCTTCGCGAGCAAGTTTTACAGCTAATAGTATGGTGCCACTGACAAAAAGCATGTCTATTATTTTCCCAACAGTTTCGGGCAAATTGCCTGACTCGGTAAAAGGTATAATCAGAAATGGCAGGACGAGTGCTATGATGAAGAACGACAACTGCCATCTGACCACATGATAATCTTCACTAATGTGATTTGGTTTGATATTTTTAATTTGCATAAAAAAAGTATTTTAATTCTTTTTTACAAGCGTACGAATGAAAGATACTATAGGGGCTAATTTACACAATATCATGAATAGGCCAGCTCCCGGTTTAATAATTTCGTTGTCTGATGTATTTCAAAATTTCACACATGCCTGCATGCTGCGTCTTTTAATTTGTTATGCAATGGAGCTTTAGTTCCGGTTTTGGCACAACCATGTGAATTAAAATTCCTTGCCAAATATGGATGCAAATGTCCTGGAGAAAGGATTGTAGTTGAGCAGGTATTCTTAGATTAGGCATGCCGCCCCTTTTTTACGTCATAGTAGGGATGGGTCAGTCAATAGTCCTTACTGATTTTTGGGATTCTAATGCGAATGAATACCTGGAATTATCATTGTTCAGAACTGCTGAATTTGTACCATTGCTTTTGAATACTACTCCGAACTCGTAGTCCATGTAAGGTGAACGTAATTCTGGATAACTATTGTTCCTTTAAAGAGAAAAGAGCTATATTTTAAAATTTAAAATTATTTCTTAGCCCTATGATCAAATGTAAGTTCCAACACACTTTTTTTAATTCATTTGGATTCCATAGGTTTTTTAATGCGGTTTCAATCTCATCAAGGGGATCGTAATTATGGATGTCTTTAAAACGTTGGACAGCACTCCAGGTACTTAGGTGTCCTTTGAAATCTTCTGCAGATAGCTCTTTTACTATTTTGAACTCAGGAGTAGGGATTCCCTGGAAAGGAAAAGCTACGCTTTGATATTTGTGATTAACCATATTGTTCTCTGGAAGCCAAAAGCCAGCTAAAATGGTATCGTGCAAAGTAGTTGTGATCGCGTCAATTTCTTTTGAAACAACCGGATTGAGATAGGAGATCACAGCCAACACGCCTTTCTTTTTCAACACCCTCGCAGCTTCATTAAAAAATGCATTTTGGTCGAACCAATGCAAAGCCTGAGCGACGACTATTAAATCTACGGTTTCGTTTTCCAAACTTGATTCTTCTGCCTTTTCGACCCTGTATATGATTTTTTCGTGGTGGAATGCATTCTGGATCTGTTGCTCGCTTGGGTCACTAGCATACACTTTTTCAAAATAACTGGAAAGTTGAATGGCGCATTGTCCGTTTCCGGTACCGCAATCCCAGGCAAGTTCATGTTTTTCAGTTAATGATTTCAAGTACAGGAACAGTTCTAAAGGATATGCTGGACGATACTTGGCATATTGTACTGATTGTTTTGAAAAATAATCTTTGTACAGCATTAGTTCATATACTAGTAAATTAATGTTGTCTGGCCATTAAAGGAAGGATGCAAAAGTGTGTTTGTATCTGTTCATTTAACCCGATTTCCATTTGTATCAAGTTCAATGACTTCTCCCCATTTTAAGTCTTTTAAATCTTGGTAGACCGTTTTTTTATCCCCGATAACAAGCCAGGTTAATTGTTCGGGTTTGATATAGGTTTTCGCTGCGGTCTGTATATCTGATAGCGATAATTGCTGGATGATGTTGGAAATTTGATGTACATATTGCAGGCCCCTGTTATAAAAAACGGCATCCTCAACTTTGTTGCATACGTCACTGTTCGATTCATATTCTTCCGGTAGTGCCAATAAGGTGGCATTTTGCTGTTGTTTGAATTCTTTTTCGCTAAACGGTCGTTTGTTGTGGACTTCTGTTAACTCCTTTAAAATTTCAAGAAGACTTTCTTTTGTTTTATCTGTTTGAACAGAGGTATACAATGCATGCTTTACGTGTTGTTTTGTTGTGCTAAAATTACTTGTGGCTCCATAGGACCAATGTTTATCTTCTCTCAAGTTCATATTCAGCCGCGACAAAAAGGAACCGCCCAATAAGGTGTTCATCATTTGATTGGCTACATGTTTTTTTAAGTCCTTTTCAACCGGGAACAATTGCGCGGCACATATCACAGATTGGATGGCATCGGGCATATCCATAAAATACAATTTCATTGGACTTGGTTTTCGATGTGCATACGCTGATTTGGAAACAATGTCTCCTGCCGGCCAATGAACCAGATACTTTTCTAAAATGGGTTTAAGCTCGTTTTCCGTAATGTCACCCACCACAAAGACTCTGGCATTTTTATAAGCTGATATTGTTCGGTAGGCCTTAATGACATCTTCCCTTGTAATGGTGTTCACGGTTTCCTTAAAACCGGTACCGCTGGATGGCAGGCTTCTGGAATCGGTTTTGTCAAAGAGCAATTGGGGCAGGATGCGGGATGTCAGCAGGAGCGGATCTGTAGACTCCTGATCGATCGACTTTATCTGATCTTTTTTCAATCGGTCAAATTCTGATTCAGGGAAATTGGCATGTAACATTACGTCGCTTAAAAGCTGAACCGAGGCATCAATATTGTCTTTTAATGCTAACAATTGTATGTATGTTTGATCCAGGTTGCTTGATGCCAACAGGCGCGCTCCCAATTCATTTATGTTATCGTTGATTTGCCCGGCGGTTTTTGTTTCCGTTCCTTTTAAGAGCAGGTCGGTCATCAATTTCATAGTACCAGCCTTCGCTACATCATCTTTTTCGAATCCGGCATCAAATAAAACATCCATTGTAACCAGGGGTGTTTCATGCCGCTCTACTAGATATACCTGTACGCCATTTTTTAATTGTATTGTTTTTATTTCAGGAAACTTCATAGGAGAAATGGGCGCAAGCGCTGGCATTTCGGAGCGGTCAATGTTTTCACTGTTCTGGTAGGCGGGGTATGGAAGGATTTTTAAAATAAACTCCCCGTCCTTAAGCCAATCGTTTGCTGCTTTTTTCAGGTCGGCTACGCCGGCATTGCGGATATCATTGTGAGTGGTTTTGTAAAAATCCGGACTTCCTCCAAATACCTCGTTCATTGCAAGTATTTCGCTCTTACCTTCACCTCCAATGCGTTCCATGGAGCTAATGAATGCTGAAAAAAGATTGATTTTAGACAGATGCAGCTCGCGTTCTGTGACTCCTTCTGAAAAAATCTTTGTCAATTCTTCATCGACAATTTGATTTACCCTGTCTATGTTTTTTTCTTCATTCACCAGGGCACCTATTGTAAATTGTTGTCCGATTTCATTTTTATTGGTGTAGCTATAAACCTCTGTGCACAAATGTTCCTGTGTGATTAAGCGCTTATACAGTCTTGATGAGGCACCGTTGGTTAGTACATTACTTAGCAGGTCCAGATAGGTAGCTTGTGTATTTCCCCACTCCGGCACATTCCAGGTTTTTTGCAACAGCGGCTGTGCAACCCTGTCCTGCGCAAGGACCATGTGTGTTCCCGTCATTTTAGCTATCCATTTGCCTTGCCTGGTAATAGGATTGCTTGCCGGGATTTCTCCAAAATACTTTTGTACTTTATGAAACACCTCTTCCGCTACTACGTCGCCACAAATCACGAGCACCGCATTGTTGGGCCCGTAGTACTGGCGAAACCAATCTTTGATGTCGTGCTCCGTTGCTGCATTTAAATCCTCCATGGATCCAATAATGGGCCAGGAATAGGGATGATTTGGTGGATAAGTATTTTTCTGAGTGAGTTCTTCTATAAGTGCATAGGGCCGATTTTCATCTTGTCTTTTTTCGTTTTGCACCACACCTCTTTGCACTTCTATTTTAGCACTGTCCAGGCCATTTAACAAATGCCCCATCCGGTCTGATTCAACAAAGAGAACCCTGTCCAGGCCGGAAGGCGTGAAGGTTTCATAAAAGTTGGTACGGTCGGTGGTCGTCGATCCATTATTGCTGCCCCCGCCAACGGTTTGCATTACTTTATCAAAATCCTGATAATGTTCCGATCCGGTAAACATGATATGTTCGAACAAGTGTGCGAAACCGGTTTTACCCGGTTTTTCATTTTTGCTGCCCACGTGATACCAAATATTGCACGCAGCCATGGGTACTTTGTGATCTTCGCTGACTATAAGTGTCAGACCGTTGGCAAGTGTATATTTTTTGAAGGGGATATCAGGTGTGGGATAGGTATTTTTTTGCTGAGCACATACTATTTGGCTAATGATGAGAAAAGAAATCAGGCTTAGATACTTTTTCATGAGTGGGGTTTTATGAAATGTTAGGTTGCCAAAATGAGCTGTCGTGCGCTGCAGGTTTGGGAGCTAATTTTGACTGTGTAAAATAGGAAGATTTTAAATTATTTTAGCTTCCGGGTGAGGAGATGTGTGTATGTAGTTCAGATCAAATGTGCCATTCCAATCACCACTCATTATTATTTATTCCCGAGAATAAACCATTGGAATGTTCGCAATTTTCATGTCGGTCTTTTTTCAAGACATGGGATACCGGAATAGGAGTTTACCATCTTCTGCTGGTATTTCGAATTTCTGA
>CAZDQG010000011.1:3632-94723 GCA_964507535.1 uncultured Saprospiraceae bacterium | reverse complement strand
AAGTGCCGAAAGTGGGACTCGAACCCACACGACTTTGAGGGTCACTGGATTTTGAGTCCAGCGCGTCTACCAGTTCCGCCATTTCGGCATTGTCGGGCCACAAAGCTAATCAGGATTGGCCAAGCTGGATAATAAAAAAGGAGAATTTTAATGAGGGATTAAAACTTCCGTTTTCAATTTTATATTAAACTAATATTTAATATAAATTATCTATTGAATCAACGGTTTAAGTTTTATTTCTTCTTCCGATCTTCCCTTTAGCGAGATCCAGCCTTTGCAGTCAGGATGGCCGCATTTGCATTCAAAACCTTTCATTTCCTTGTCCAGGAACATTGTATAGTCAAGGGTTAATTCTTCATCCTTTTCGATATCGCGCAGTGCAATGACATTCAGTCCGTGATATTTTGTATTCGGACCGCAGGAATGATTTTGGGGTGCCCATTCTGTTGGGTTGGTATCCCAAAGGATATATACGTTTGGTCCAATGGGGTAGGCATATTTTTTAAAGATTTCCTTGTCTGCGGCATTCCATTTTTTATCAACATGGGTTTTTGTTACGATTCGCTGGCTGCGTTCCTCTCCCTGGAAAATGACTTCTCCTTTTTTGATCTTTGATACGGCATAAATTCCATACCCACTTTTAGCATCCTTGCGAACATAGTACTTTTTTTGTTTGCGCTGATGTCTTCCAATACCTTCTTCAATAATCCATTTGAGAAACCCAGCTTGTCCGATTCCGTCATATTTAAGAATATAGTCTGCGGAACCCTCGTAGCCATCTGCATAAAAAACGGAACAGGTAAAATTCACTTCCAGAAAAAATACCTTTCCCTTTGAGTTCATACGAAAATCCATCCGGGCATATCCTTTTCCTCCAAATTCTTTAAATATGGCACAGGCTGCTTTCTTTAGTTTCCGTTCAATGCTTTCTTCACGGCAAGGGATATTACTTTCTGGGTGAAGCTCGGAAGTTTTCAATGCATAGGTTTTGAAAGTCATGCCTTGAGGAAACAGGTATTCCACAGGTTTAAATGCAGTGCATTTTCGGTCCTCTTTAGGATCTGCAGCAACCAGAACTGTGAATTCGCGACCTTCAATATATTCTTCAACCATTACCTGCCCATAGCTTTCAAGCAGGCTTCGTACTTTAACCAATAAGGATTTTTCATCGCGAACCAGTGATGCTTCGTCAATACCCAGGCTGTCACCGGCTTTGGAGGGTTTGACAAAAAGTGGGAAGCGGAGGTGCTCTGTTAAGTTATTGAGATCATCCAGTTGATTTACAATTTGATAGTCTGGACAATCTACATTGCTGAGACTGGAAACATATTTCATCAACTCTTTTGATGGATCATACAATTCAAGAGTAGGACCTGTATAAGGAAGATTCAATAATTCTAAAGACTGGATTACATCTATCGAAGGAACATCCCACTCGAGATATGCTTCGCAAAGATTTACAAAAATATCATAACCCTGAGTGGACAATTCCTTCAGCTGGCGATAGGTTGTTAATTTATTTAAAAAGACATGATCTACCTGATGTCCAGGTAATAAAGCACTCAGGTTTCTTTTGGGGTCGTAATTTTTATAGTCCACTTTGGATTGACTGTAGTCGGGTTGCAGGATGCAGACTTTCATGAATAGGCGTAAGAATTATTTTGATGCAAGTTAAAAATTAATTGAATGCATACATGTTAAAGTATTGTCATTACATTAAAAGCTATAATCAGGATGCATGGTGTATAATCGCAGCGGATAAAATGGACTTAATAAGTGTACTGAATGAAACCTTGCTGAATCGCAATATAGCTCCGATGGATGTATAATTTTCGTCATCAGACAAACCACATTGAGAGTTCACTTCTAGAACATAGAGTTGCCCGTTTTTATGATCTTGTCTTAAATCAACCCGTGCATATCCGGATCCTTTCACGGCAGTATAGGCATCCCAACTGATATGCATTATCTTGTTTGCAAGAGATTCTTCTATGGGTTGGTAGTTCCATAAATCTTTTTGCAAAGGTTTTTCGTGTTCATAGAATTCCCATAGACGGTCGAATGATAAAAATTTTTCAGTGGAAGGAAGGCTGGCTTCAAATACTCTTTCTACAGGAGGGAATATGATTTGATGTTGTGGTTGGTCCGCATAGCCTACAATAAGGCAGGTATATTCCGGCCCTTCGATGAATTCTTCTGCAAAGACTCCGCTCTGGTACAGATCCCAGTGCTTATAATATCTTCTTCCGGATTGTAAATAGCGTAGCAATTCTTCTTCATTCGTCACAACGGAGTGTGTACCAAGGCCCAGACTTCCTGCAGATACTGCAGGTTTAACAATTAGAGGCGCTTTCAATTCGCGAAATACATCAGATGCCTTAGGTTCGTCCGGATTAAGAATTTTCCAGGGAGCTGTTGGAACCTTATGTTCGCTGAAGTACTTTTTCATCGGAATCTTGGAAGTGGTCATGGAATAAAAATCCATATCCGCACCGGTGAATATCAAATCGTTTCTTTTAAGTTCGCGGATGACTGAAATTCCTGCAACACCACTTTCTTCATCGCCATCACAAAGATTCAGGACGATGGGTGTCTTGCCTCCGGATTTCATTTTTATGGAATGTACGATGTCCGCATGATTATGTAATTCCACGGCTTGCCATACCCAATCCATTTTTAGTTCATTAAAAACGGATTTATATTCTTCATAACTTTGGCTGAAGTCATAATAATATTGAAGATCGGGATCGTCCGTTCGCAAATAAGGATAAAGAACCCATACCAGCCATTCACTGGCAGGTGCTATCGGATCCGGTTCAAATTTGGAAAACATGAGGAGTGGACCTCCTGATTTTATTTAGGATGTAATCTGTAAACTGGTATGCCTGCAGGTATTTTTCATCCAAATATTTTGCTCCGCGGATCGCACCGAGACATTTTTTTGAGTGGCATTGGCATTCAAATGCTTCGTCCATTTCCCATTCCGTAGATGGATAAAAGAAATTGAATTCTTCACCAGCCTGAATGTCCTTTAATGCTTTCAATACAAATTGGCTGGTGTCAAAGAAACAATTGGGATCGCAACTGTGGTTGATGTATTCAAGATAAAGTGGAGAAAGGATGATATGTTTATCATCACTAATCTGTACGGTATAACGATTGGGATACTGGAGTATTTCACTTGATCCGAAATGGCATATTACATCTCCTTTTTTAAATTTTTTTAAAGAGATCAGTCCATTTTGTTGGTTATTCGGATTAAATACAACTTTTGAAAAAAGAGAATTGCTTTTTTGATTATTGTTTTGTGGCATGAGTCGGTTACTATAAAGCTTCGAATAAATATCGGCTGATAAAGGTACTGTTAAGCTTTTATACGATTATACGAATGAACCATTTTTTTTTAACATAAGCCAATAATGTTAATAATGAAATACTAAGGTATACCTAATAATTTATGTGTTTGCAGGCTTAGCTTCCATTCCGGGTGTTCCAGGCAATACTTCAGACTCATCATGGTATTCGATGCGATATCAGGGCCATCCATAGGCTGGATGTAAAAATGTTCGAATTGCATCTTTAAAAATGGTCTGGGATCAAAGTCCTTTTGAGGAAAAATGAATTTCAATTCATTTCCGGATTGCTGCAGGATCTCAGTTTTTGGTTTTGGACTTACACAGATCCAATCTACCCCCTTTGGGGCCGGTATGGTGCCGTTTGTTTCAATGGCGACTTCACAAGCTAATTCGTGAAAGGCTGCAACCAGCTCATGATCGAGTTGAAGCAAAGGTTCGCCTCCGGTGCACACCACATAGGCTTTACCTGCATCAGGCCAAAGACCCCTAACCATCTTGGCTAGGGTTTTCGCATCGGGGTATTTACCACCAAGTGGCCCATTTGTTCCTACAAAGTCTGTATCACAAAACGTACAGATTGAGCGCATACGATCCTCTTCCCGGCCATTCCAAAGATTGCATCCGGAAAATCGGACAAAAATTGCAGCTCTGCCAGCTTGTGCCCCTTCTCCCTGGAGGGTATAGAAAATTTCCTTGACCGAGTACATTGGCATTACGCTATTGTGTAAGGTGTGCGAAAATAGTAAACAATTTTTGACTGAATAAGCTGGCTCTCACATCAGGAAACTGGCTTGCGCAGGACATGTTGCAATTGTGTTGTAAACGATTCAAAATCGCTGACTTCATGGATGCTAAAGGAGCTCCAGTCCTGATCTCTATTATGAATATGCCTCATGCCATAGCAATATGCACCTACATCTTGCCCTAATTTGAAATCCAATATACTGTCGCCAATTAAAAAGGAAGGATATGAAGTAATCTCCGGAAATTCATTGCGAAGCTGTTCCACCATGCCCGTTTTTGGTTTCCTGCACGCGCAATTTTCTGAAACGAGGTGTGGGCAATACACAATCTTATCAATACGGCCCCCAGCGCGGTTAATATCTTCAAGCATCAGTTGGTGAATATATGTAAGATCCTGTTCAGACATAAGCTTTTTGCCAATACCTTGTTGGTTTGTAAGGATAAAAATATAGGTGCACAGGTCTGCCAATTTTGCAAGTCCTTCTAATACACCGGGCCTAAAAACAAATTCACTCCAGTTTTTGACATAATCACCCGGAAGCAATTCATTTAGCACGCCATCGCGGTCAAGGTAAAGTACATTAGGCGATTTTGATTCCACTGTATAAGTTGCTTTGTGTGATTTTTCTAAAGAAGAGAAGTCCGAACTCTTGAAATGGTATGATATGTAAGATTAAGATGTAAAAAGGTCCTGTTCGATTGTTTCACATAGAATATGGCCAATAAGCATATGGCATTCCTGGATTCTAGGTGTATTGGATGAGGGGACACCAATCCAGCAAGAGCAGATGGGCTTCATGTGACCCCCTCCTTCACCGGTGAGTCCAATGGTATACATTCCTTTTTTGTTTGCTTCCTCTATAGCCAATACAATATTTTTAGAAGTTCCGGATGTACTTAAGGCTACAAGAACATCCCCTTTCTCTCCAATACCTTCTACTAAACGCTGGTAAATAATCTCATAACTGTAATCATTTGCTACCGCGGTGATGTAGGAACTGTTGCAATGAAGAGCCTCTGCAGGGAGCGCCCTCCGGTTTTTATAGAATCTTCCGGAAAGTTCTGCAGAAAGATGCTGTGCATCTGCTGCACTTCCGCCATTGCCGCAAAAGTAAATGCGATTTCCGGAGTTCAAAGCGTGGATCATTTTTTGTGCTGCATCTTCTATTTTGACAAGCAATTCTGTATCTGATGCAAGCTTTTGCTTTGCTTCAATGGATTCCTGTATACGACTTTTTATTAGACTGGACATTCTTATTTTTTTATTGCCAATTTATAGTTTATGCAATTCACAGAAATTTTAAACATTTTTGTTCATTCATGTAGTAACAACATGTGCTTTTTAATAGTTCCTCGGCATGGTATTGGATTCTTTAAATTCCTTTCTTGAGACTAATTTTGAAATGCACTTTTTTCAATGGTTTCAGCGAAATGATCCCAGCTCAGTTTCTTTTTTTCATCTTTCAGAAATAGCGAAAACGGAAGTGGATCCATCATGAAGAAGCTACACATTTTTTCAGCAATTTGATCTGGAGAAGGGCTACATACGAATCCTGCTTTGCCTTCAGGAACAAGGCGGGCAAGTGAGCCGACATTAGTAACCAGAGTTGGCTTTTCAAAAAAATAAGCAAGTGGTGTGACCCCGCTTTGAGTGGCATCGCGATAGGGTTGTACGACCAGATCACATGCGCTGAAATATTGTTTTACCTGACTATCCGGTATAAAATGCTTGTGTAGATGAATCTTATTCCCGATATGTAGTTCTTCAATTAACTGAAGGTATTCTTCTTCGGGTTCATAAAATTCACCCGCGATCAACAAATGAATATCTTGTTTCCTTACATTTTCAAATGCCATGGCTTTTAAGAGCAGGTCCAGTCCTTTATACCTGCGAATAAAGCCAAAGAATAACACAATTTTTGCATGCAAGGGCAGTCCAAGGATTGTACGGGCATCCTGCTGGTCCAAAGCAGGGCCAAAGTGATCAAACACGGGATGATCCACCAATTGACTTTCGGCCTTCGGGCACATCTGGAGAAGTTCCGCCTCCACTGTTTCGCTCATGCAAATGAAGGAATGGGGTGTTTTGACAAAATAGCGGGTTAGCAAGCGATCGCCAATGCGATGTTCATGTGGAATTAAATTATCAACGATGCAAACAATACGGCTGTGCTTATTCCAGCGTATCAAATGCAACAAGGTGCCAAGACAAGGTCCCATGAATGGAATCCAGAATCTCGTAACAACGAGATCTGCTTTTAATTTCTTTAACTTCCAGCCCTGAAGGATCCAATTGAATGGATTGACCGAATTGATTTTTACTTCAATATGTAAATCTGCAGGTTTTGATTCAACAGAATACTGTGTTTTTCCGGGAAACAGAAACGAAGGATATTGCAGGGAAAAGGTGATAATTTTAGTTTCCCATCCTCTGTTTTGGAACTCCCGCGCAAGGCGTTCGTTAAAGGATGCAAGTCCTCCCCGGAGCGGATGGGCAGGCCCAATGAGGATCAGCGTGGGCATCTAGGAAATTTTCTTGCGTATGAGGTAAAGATTTCGTTCCGTAGCGTTACGGGTCACGAGTTCAGCAAGAAATCCTGTAAAGAACATTTGCGAACCGATTATCATAGCAACCAAAGCGATGAAAAATGCCGGACGTTGTGTTATGCCAACGTACCCAAATGCAAACTTTGTGACGGTAAGATACATTACGAAGCAAAATCCAATAAAGAAAAAAGCAAGTCCAAAGGTTCCAAAAAAATGCATGGGCCTTTTTCCGAATTTTCCAATAAACAATATGGTGGAGAGGTCCAGAAAACCATTTATAAATCGGCTCATGCCAAATTTTGAATAACCATATTTACGGGGGCGGTGCTGGACCACCTTCTCGCCAATCTTCCTGAAACCGGCAGATTTGGCGATAACCGGAATATATCTATGCATTTCACCATAGACTTCAATGGATTTGACAACTTCTGAACGATACGCCTTTATTCCGCAATTCATATCGTGAAGGTGAATCCCGCTCATCCAACGGGTGGTGGCATTGTAAATTTTGGAAGGAATGTTTTTTGCAATTGCATTGTCGTGCCTTATTTTTTTCCAGCCGGAAACAATATCATAGCCTTCTTCTCGGATCATTCGGTATAATTCCGGAATTTCTTCAGGGCTGTCCTGCAAATCCGCATCCATAGTAAGGACCACTTGTCCCTGCGCCAATTGAAAGCCTGTATTCAAAGCAGCAGACTTACCATAATTTCTTCTAAACTGAACTGCTTTTAAAAATTGATATTTTGAACATAGGCTTTCAATTACAGACCAGCTTTGATCTGTACTACCATCATCGATAATCCAGGCTTCATAGGACAGACCGGCATCTCTAAGAGCGCGTTGTATCCATTCTACTAATTCCGGCAGGGATTCCTCTTCATTAAATGCGGGAATGAGAATGGTAAGATCCAAGGTAACTTCACTCATCATGTTTCAAAATCACTGAAAACCTATACGTGTAAGGCAAAGAATAATTGTCTAATACCTTGAAAATATATCTTCCGGGTTGTTCTTTTTGACTATCAAAGCAATAAGGCATGAAACCGCGAAATAAAACAAAAATGCTCCAAGCAATACCAATACGTATTGACCTATGCTTGCAAAATCCTGGGTTTGTATTTTCTCTAGCTGTTCTTCTGCTGCAGCATCGCCAATCCAGGATCGCATTTTTTCAGTCATTTTGATGGCTTCTTCCCGCTGAAGCTCCTGCAAGTCAGGGGCAATAAATTTAAACAAAATCCAGCTGAATCCTACAGATAAAACACTTGACACCACAGAAGTTAGCCAAATAGGCGTCAGGGCTTGCTTCCATGATATGTATCCACCCAATTCATCGCGCTTAGTGAGGCCGGAACGGTACATCATGTAAAGGCCAAAAAAGAATAGCAGGACACTGGCCGCAGGATTTTGAATCATTCCCAAAAGGTAAAGCAAAAGGGTCGTAGCAATACTGATACCACCCCAAATCAAGCCTAATGTGATCGCCGGCCTTTGTGATTCCATAAATTGAAATTTTGTGCAAGTTATGAAAAAAGAATGAGCCGTTGAAAGTTCTGGATTGCTGTTTCCTGTACACTTTCTTATTATTTGTGACTATTGATAAGCAGAGGCCATTGCATTCAATTTTTATGAATTGAAATTTAGGTTGAGCTAGGCAAGTAGAACCTCAACAATCAACAAAAGTGATGTCGCTTAATTCCGGTGATTTTTGGAAATTTATTTTGCAATAATTTACACAAAACAAATCCCCAATGTACATATTCACATGCGTGTTAAAACTTCTACTCATGGACTGAAAATATGGTATATTTGCCCTGAATTAGGGTTCAATAAGATGCAATGATTTTTGCATTTGGATTTTGGCTAAATTAAGAATTTCATTTTAATAAAAAAGATTAAGTACGTTTTTCATAACTAATGAGCTTGTTTTAAGGTACTTGATGTGAAGCTCATTTTATTGCGATTCATTGGGATTTTTTCGTTTCTGAAAAATGAGGAACCACCTGGATTGTTCCAGGAAGGAAAAAATCTAAGTGAATTGGTGTGGAGACAAGCTATTGTAAAATCATGAATTCACCTGTTTCTATGGTACCGTTCAATCGAATTCTAAATGTTATTTTTTCAACATCTGCAGCAGGTTTATATCTGTTGTTATTTGCTATATCAATTGGTGCAGCGACCTTCATAGAAAATGATTTTGGCACCAGTGCTGCTCAAAAACTGGTCTTTCGTTCATTGTGGTTTGAAGTGCTTCTGGTCCTTTTTGGACTTTGTATCGTTTGGAATATTATCAAATTCAGAATGATCCAACAAAAAAAGTGGGCTGTGGCATCCTTTCACTTTTCCATAATACTGATATTGATTGGAGCCGGAGTGACCCGGTATTTTGGGTATGAGGGCATGATGCATATTCGCGAGGGGAGTGCTTCGAATACATTTCTTTCATCGGAGAACTATATTCAGATGAAAGCTTTTGTGAACGGGAAATCATATACTGTCCAGGAACCTGCATTATTCGCTTCACTAGGCAAGAATTCTTTTAAAAAGTCGTATTTGATCGGGGGCCAAAATGTGGATCTGTCACTCCGGGAATTTATACCAAACCCTACAGAAATGATGGAAGATGACCCTGAGGGAGTTCCGTGTCTGAAGCTGGTATTAGGAGGCGCTATGGGCAGAGAGGAATATGTGGTCAAAAAGGAGACGTGGAGGCAAATGGATGGTTTTACGATTCATTTTGGTGACAAGGTGGATTCACTTCCGGCGGATATCGAAATTCAATTTATCGATCGAAAGCTTACATTCCGTTCCAGGGTGCCCTTGACTCAGATGGTCATGGCAACGCAGAAAAGAGATTCGCTGCCGGCAGACAGTACGCATCCTTTGTTATTAAGGTCGCTGTACAGTTCTGCAAATTTCAATTTTGTCATTTCTGAATTTAATGAACGTGCCCAGTATAAAATGGGATCGTCAGGTTTGAAAATGACCAATTCTAGTGATGCCGGATTAAAAATGCAGCTTAAAGTGAATGAGGAGGAGCAGGAATTATTTATTGTGGGAGGGCAGGGTAGTGCGGGAACTCCGCGGCGGTTACAGTTTCAATCGGGTTCCATGTTTGAATTGAGCTACGGTTCCCGTGAAGTTGTACTCCCGTTTCAAATTGCCTTGCGGAATTTCATAATGGAACGGTATCCGGGAACGGACAGTCCCGCTTCATATGAAAGTGAAGTGACGCTTATCGATAAAAACAATGGAGTCGACAGACCCGAAAGAATATATATGAACCATATTCTTAACTATGAGGGCTATCGTTTTTTTCAGTCTTCCTATGATAAGGACGAATTGGGAACATATCTAAGTGTTAATTATGATGCTCCTGGTACGTTGATCAGTTATCTCGGATACATCATTCTTACATTGGGTTTGATCTTAAGTTTGTTTAGTAAAAACGGAAGATTTTATTTCCTGAGAAAGCGCATTGAATCTTTGAGGGCAATGCAAATGAATACCATCATGTGGATGCTTGTGTTTTGTGGATTGTTGTCTTCGCAAGCTGTTTTTTCACAGCAACAGGAGTCACTTCCACGTATTCAGGAATCACACGCAGCTGCATTTAGTAGCTTGGTCGTTCAGGATTTCAATGGACGTATGAAACCCGTCCATACCTTAACGCGTGAAGTGTTCAGAAAAATCTCGAGAAGAGAAAACTATGAAAATTTAAATGCCGATCAATGGTTTTTAAGTATGACGGCGTTTCCTGAGTTTTGGAATAAAGTGCCAATAATTAAAATTGGAAAACATGAAAAGCTCGAAAAAATACTGAATCCTACGAACAGTTATATCAGCTATTTTGACCTGTTCGATGCACAAGGTGAATACAAACTGAGGGAGGAGACGCGAATGGCTAATAATAAAAAGCCGGTGGATCGCGATCAGTTTGACAAAGAAATATTAAAATTGGATGAACGCATCAATATTGTGAACATGATCTTCACCGGAAGTTTACTGCGGTTGTTTCCTGTAAAAGATCATCCTACCAATTTGTGGGAATCCCCCTCTTTTACGCACCAGCACAATGAGGCAATTGATGCTACGAGTTTTCCGGATCGCTTTCATGAAGAGTATGTCAATCAACTTAGAAATGCGGTCAGTTCGGGAAGCTGGACTTTATGCGACACCTTAATTTTTGAATTGGGACAATTTCAAAAAAATGTAGGTTCCCAGGTGTACCCAATGGAATCCAAATTAAAAGCCGAGATCCTGCTGAATGAATTGGATGTATTTGGTCGTCTGGGGAAAACGTATGGACTTCTTTCTTTAGTCTTTTTGGCTTTGTTGTTTGCTTCTGTGTTCAAACCTTCACTTCATTTGCAAAAAACCTCACTGTTCTTATTGATCGTGTTGGTAGTCTGCTTTTTGTTTCAAACCATGGGCCTGGGTCTGCGTTGGTATGTCTCCGGAAGAGCGCCCTGGAGCAATGGATATGAATCCATGATTTATATATCCTGGACAACCGTACTTGCCGGATTGTTGTTTTCAAGAAAGTCATTAGGTGGTCTGGCTGCTACCTGTATGCTTTCCTCCATTGTCCTGATGGTTGCAGGACTGAGTTGGCTGGATCCTGAGATTACACCATTGGTGCCTGTGTTGAAATCCTACTGGCTAACTATACATGTTTCTTTGGAAGCGGGCAGTTATGGATTTTTGGTTCTCGGTGCTTTGATTGGTGCTTTGAATTTAGTGTTGATGATTTTTATATCAGATCGAAACCAACAAAGAGTGAAACGGATTATTGAGGAACTCGGATATACCAGTGAGATTACTTTAATGGGAGGATTATGTATGCTCAGCATTGGAACCTATTTAGGAGGCGTCTGGGCGAATGAATCTTGGGGAAGATATTGGGGATGGGATGCCAAAGAAACATGGGCACTGGTTTCAATCCTTGTGTATTCTTTCATTTTGCACATGCGTTTAATTCCAGGATTGCAGGGTAAGTATGCCTATAATGTTGCAACATTATTTGGATTTGCAACGGTCATGATGACCTATTTTGGTGTCAATTATTATCTTTCAGGATTGCATTCATATGCGGCAGGTGATCCCGTGCCAATTCCAACATTTGTATACTATACCGTGGGCGGTCTGGTACTTATTTCTGTATTGGCGTATTGGAGAACCCGAAAATTTGAGTTATAAATGTTACAATAGCTTTTAAACGAAAATAGGGTACGGGCAGAGGTATTATTTAAGTTTGGCTTCTTCCATAATTACCTTGTATTGATAACCTGCGCCAAAATCCTTATCAACGGCTATTTTACCTTCAAAAACGCCCACTTTACCTAATTCAAGTGCATCTTGTGTTGTGATGGTAAGATCTGCTCTTTTGCTGCTTTCATCTGTAATATGGATCCAGTTACGGCCCATGATTTGAAAGTTTACCTTAGTGCAGCGCCCCGTTACAGTTATTACTTTTCCTTCGAATTTCTGAGGGTGATCAAAAATTTCGGAGATGGGAGTAGCACCTTTCACAGGTTTTATTTGTTCTGTAGAAACGGCATCTTCATTTCCCTGAAGTTTATTGAACAGGTCGGCTCCGGATTGGCTGGATTCAGTTCCTTTCCTGCTGATGTTGGAAACCAGGATAACTTCATCAAATACTTTGTTCAATTCGGCACTTTGGAATGCCCGCATTTTTAATCCACCAGTGTATACCAACTGATCACCTGGAGTGACTTCTGCTTTGTTTATTGCTATCCAGTAGGATGAAGTATTCTCCTTAACTTTCAGGTAGCTGTATTTTGTTGTGTGCTGAACTTCTTCCACGACCACATAATGGTTTTCACCGGGAGCTTCGCTTTTGCTCATCTCCTGGCCTGGAGAGTCCTTTTCAGCTTCCACTACTTTTGGCTTTGAATCACAGGAAACAAGCAGGAGTATGCTCAAAAGGATGCAAAGGCTTGATGTGCTCAATTTTAAAAATTTGGAAAATAATGAAGAAGACATATAAACGCTATTTATAAAAATATTAGAAATCAGATTCGAAGCATTATCCGGCCATTGAGCCTCAAATAGGAATGATCCGATTCTGAAGTGTATTCGGAATAAACGCCCACGTTTACTGTTTTGTTTAATCGAAAATTGAAACTTAATCCACTGAGGTTCTGTGTAGAGGTATATTCAAAATTGCGGTAGGTGTATGTGACCCTACGGTAATACAAATCAAAATAGAATTTGCCGCTGAAAAGATCCCTGGAAAACTGAACTCCTTCCACCCTCGAATTGAGGTAATCCGTTTGTAGATAATTTCCGCTAATGCTCAGGGAGCCATTAAGAAGAGGTACACGGTAGTGTGAAAGGTAGACATTGTAATTTTTTGATGTATTGCTTCCGCTGTTTTGAAAGCGGATATTGCTTCCTATGGAAATGGATACATACTTTATAGGCTGATAGTTTATCTGAAGGCGAAGCCCTTTTCTGGTTTCTTCGTCCAGTAAACGGTCTATGTCATTTTTATAGGTTTCATAATAAATCACATTTGTTCTTGCGTCATAGGATCCCGAGATGTTTAAATTTTTTAATATACGATATCTTAAACTCAAGTAAATGTTCGTCACATTAAGGCTGCTTTTAATAGTGTCGTGAACTTTTGAATACATGTCTAATTCCGAAGAGCCAAACAAACTTAAGTTTTGGAGCAGGTTGCTTGAGTGTTGGATATAAAGAAATCTTCGATCCGTTTTACCATGTGATTGTTGATCAATAAGTGCAAGTGTATTTGATAGTGTATTATTTCTATTGATTTCAAAATCATGATGAATATACATTCCAGCCTCAAGCAATTGAAGATTGAAGCCATAGTCTGTAATATTAGGTCTCGAACCAAAGGCGCATCCGAAACTAAAATTTTTGAGTTTTTGCTCAAATTGTATTCCGTCGATAGCACCCATGTTTGATAAGTTTGCATTGATTTTTCGGCCGGCAGACAGGATGCTGTTTTTATTGAATTCGTAAGTTGCTGCCAGGCTGTAAATTTTCAATGCATATCCCAGGTCATTTTTAACCCGCTCCCATTCGTCCGTTCGATAGCGCATAGAAAGGTAGGAGTCTACCGATAATTTACCTCCTCCAAGTCTATTTCCTTGAAGCGATAGGGTGTACTGAAACCGTGTACTGTTGGAAGAACTCACATCTCCAATATAGGAATAGGAGGCTGCAGACAGTCGACCTTTCCATTGCCTGGGCGCTTGCACTGGTTTTAATAAATCGGTGCTTTTGATGTCCGGCTCAGGTGACATTGGTTCTACCCGTTTTGTCTCTTGAACCATTTGCCTTTCATGTTCGATTTCAGATGGATTTCCTTGTTTTATTTTAAAATAGACGCGGTCTCCTACTTGAAAGGCATGTGAAAGTAAATTCACACCCACACAAGAGCTGGAGGATTTATTTGTAACCAGGATGGCCGGGATATCTCCGGAATCTTTTTTTATAAACAATGTATCTCCTATTTGTATGGATTTTGTTTTTGGAAATCGCGTATAGATGTTTTTCGAGGATGTAAAACTTACGGTACCTGAATTCAGGGTATCCAGATTTTGCCCATATCCAGCCACATGCAGTATAATTAAGGCGAGTCCAATGATGATCCTGTTATTGTTTTTTTGGCATGTGGCCTTTTCCATAGGGACTTATTACTTCTTTCCTTGTGGGTGACAGGAATAACAGGCACTGCTATTGTAAGAGTATCCGCTTACACCATTATGTTGATTATCCACCTCATTTTTATTATTGTGCTCGTGGCACAGAATACAGCTAAACACCTTGTAGTTATTTGAATTGGTGTGACAATCTCCGCAAACGTTCCACTCATTCTTATGTTTGCCACTGAAGATAGGGAAATACATTCCATCGTGATTGAATGTCGACGGAACCCATGCATTGACGGAGTGACATGATTCGCAATTGGTAGGAAACTGTGCAGCCTGATGGTTCGGATTTGAAGTTTGATTGTAGTCATCGATATGGCAGCCTACACAGGTATTTGGAGTATTGTTGTAGTTTCCATTATGGCACAATACGCATTGATTTGCAATAGCGAGATGCGCACCTAACAAGGGGTAGTAATTGTTGTGTGTTGGCATCGTTGCAGGCTCCCAATTTGGATTTGTTGTGTGGCATAGGGTACAGTTGGTGGAAAATCCCAGATTTACGTGATTCGGATTTGTTGCCTGGTTGAAGTCTGCAGTATGACATCCATAGCAGGTTTTAGGTGTGTTGCCATAATTTCCCATATGGCATGCAAAGCATTCATCTTTTATCAAATCGTGCGCGCCGGTAAGAGGATAATAATTATTATGATTAAAAAAGGAAGGTACCCAAGCTGTCTCCGTATGACAGTCTGCACAAGTTTTTGGAAATTTTTGGGCTTCATGTGGCGGATCACTGGCCTGATTGTAATCCGCAAGGTGGCATCCCACACAAGTCTTTGGTGTGTTGTTGTAATTTCCGTTGTGACAGAGGACGCATTCGTTTGCAATCTGCATATGAGCGCCGTGCAATGGATAATAATTATCATGATCAGGGAAAAGGGCGGGTTTCCAATCCGGATTTGTGGTGTGGCAGATCGCACAGTCGTGAGACAATCCGAGGTTTTTATGATTTGGATTGGTCGAACTGTTGTAATCCTTTAAATGACACCCTTCGCAGGTTTTTGGAGTGTTGTTGTAATCTCCTTTATGGCAGGCAGCGCAGTCCATTGCAATAGCCTGATGGGCCCCGGTTAACGGATAGTAAATGTCATGCGTAGGCATTGAAGCGGGTTTCCAATCCGGATTTGTGGTGTGGCATAATTTACAATCCTGTGGAAAATTCAATACGACATGGTTGGGATTTTTGCTGTTCTGATAATCTTTAAGATGACACCCTTCGCAGGTATTTGGGGTGTTGTTATAATCTCCTTTGTGACACACGGCACAATCCGCAGCAATGGCCAGGTGTGCGCCGGTAAGCGGATAAAACTGATCATGAACAGGAAACGTAGCAGGTTCCCACATTGGTTTTGTAGTATGGCAGAGCGCACAATCCTGAGAAAGTCCAAGAGCCGGATGATTCGGATTCTTGGATTGATTGTAATGTTCCAGATGGCAGCCTACACAGGTGTTAGGTGTATTGTTGTAATTGCCCTTATGGCATGCATTGCAGTCGTTTGCAATATCAAGATGTTTGCCTGTCAAAGGGTAATAGGTGTCATGGTCAGCAAATAAAGCAGGCTTCCAGTCGGGAGCAGTTGTATGGCAAGTTGCACAGGCCATGGAGAGGGAAAGCTTTTTATGATCCGGATTCGTGCTGTTTTGATAATCTGTCAGATGGCAACTTTCACATTCCATTGGAGTGCCCTTGAATCCTTTAGTATGACAAAGTTTGCAATCCACTTGCAGGTGAGCACCGGTTAATGGGAATGCAGTGTTGTTGTGATCAAATTTATCATCCCCGCTTCCTGTCGGGTGACATCCTAAACAAGCCAGGTCATTGTAGTAATATCCGGTGACATTGGTATGCTTGTCATTTGTTTCCGGGTTAATGTGGCATATGGTGCAACTGAATTCCTTGTAGTTCGCTGGATTGATATGGCATTGTATGCATTCTGTCCACTCATTCTTGTGCTTTCCTGAATAAATGGGGAAGTACTTGCCATCGTGGTCGAAGGTCGAAGGAACCCAGGTATTTTCTGTGTGGCAGCTTGCGCAGTCAGTTGAAAACTGCAAGGACTGGTGATCTGGATTTTTTGTTTGCTTGTAGTCCTCCTCATGGCAGCCAGAACAGGTGTTAGGGGTTTGATTATAATCCCCTTTGTGGCACACTGCGCAATTACTGGATATCTGTTTGTGTGCTCCATTAAGTGGATAATACTGATCGTGAATTGCAAAGCTCGCCGGACTCCATCCCGGATTGGTAGTATGACATTGGGCACAATCAAGACTCAAGCCAATTTTTGTATGGTTTGGATTTACACTTTGATTAAAATCCGGAGTGTGGCAATCTGCACATACTGTAGAAGTTCCTTTAAATCCATTTGCATGGCATTTGATACAATCGGCTTGTGTGTGCGCACCTGTCAGGACAAAACCTGTGGTATTGTGATCAAATTTAAAATCAGCACGCCCATCCGGATGACAGGCGAAACATGCCTGGTCGTTGTAGAAATACCCTCTTACATTTTTGTGATCGTCGTCTGTTTCGTTTTTTAAATGGCATACGATGCAACTCCATTCCCTAATATTATTGGGATTGTTGTGGCAGTCTCTGCATTCCATCCATTTTCCTTTGTGTTTGCCGGAGTAAATAGGGAAATATTTACCATCGTGATCAAAAGAGGATGGGACCCATGCCGATTCATTATGACATTGTGTGCATTCTGTTGAAAATTGCAGGGTTTTATGAGGCGGGTCAATTGTTTTGTTGTAATCTTCAATATGACAACCCGAACAGGTGTTAGGTGTATTTATATAATCTCCCTTATGGCATCCTGCACAATCCATTGCAATCGCTTTGTGGGCCCCTTTCAGAGGATAAAATTGGTCATGGATAGCAAATGTAGCAGGCATCCAGCCTGGATTCGTGGTATGGCATCCAGCACAATCATTAGAGAGACCCAGTTTTGGATGTTCCGGATTTTTTGATTGGTTAAAGTCGGTAAGGTGACAACTGGCGCATTGCGTAGGTGTCCCTTTAAATCCCGTTGCATGGCATTTGATACAGTCCGTTTGCACGTGGGCACCGGTTAAGATAAATCCTGTGGTGTTGTGGTCAAATTTGAAACTCGCATCACCTGTTGGGTGGCACGCAAAACAGGCTTTGTCATTGTAAAAATAACCGCTCACATTGCGATGGTCATCATCGGTAACCGGATTTTTATGACATATGATGCAACTAAAATCCCTTATGTTGGATGGATTGGAGTGACAATCCCTGCATTCATTCCATTGACCTTTATGCTTTCCTGAATAGATTGGGAAATATTGACCATCATGGTCAAAGCTGGAAGGCACCCAGGCCGTTTGTGAATGGCATTGTGTGCATTCTGTTGAAAACTGTAAAGCCTTGTGGGGTGGGTTTTGAGTCTGATCGTAATCCTGTTGGTGGCAACCCAAACAGTTGTTAGGTGTATTGTTGTAATCGCCATTATGACATTTTGAACAATCATTTCGCAGCGCCTGATGTGCACCTTCTAGCACATAGAACTGATCGTGTATTTCAAATTTTGCTGGGCTCCAACCCGGCAGGGTGGTGTGACATGAGGCGCAATCCGTTGAAAGATTCAGTTTATTGTGTGAAGGATTTTGTGATTGCTGGAAATCTGGGAGGTGGCAGGCTACGCATTCTGTAGGAGTACCTTTAAAACCTGATGAATGGCATTTCACACATTCAGTTTGCGCGTGGGCATTGGTTAGAATAAATCCCGTGGTATTATGATCAAATTTATCCCCTTTGTTTCCTGTAGGATGACAAGCAAAACATGCAGCGTCATTGTAAAAATATCCGGAGACAGACTTATGATCTTCTCCGGTTTCGGTTTGTTTATGACAAACAACACAACTGAATGTTTTATAATTTGAGGGATTCAAATGGCAATCGTTGCATTTGAGCCACTCGTTTTTATGGCCTCCGCTATATATTGGAAAATACAGGCCGTCGTGTTCTTTAAATTCTGCAGGCTTCCAATCGGGCATCAGCACATGGCAATCCGTACATTTTTTTGAAAGTGCCGCTGCCTGGTGGTTGGGATTTAAACTGGATTCGTAATCGGTTTTATGACAGGAGTAACAATCCGAACTGGTACTGCTGTAGTCCGGACTTGTATGGCATTGCACACATTGTGGGACATCATGAACTCCCGTCAAAGCAAATTTGTCGTGTTTGAACGTCGGCGAGTTCCACTCACTGGAGGCAGGGTCGTGGCAACTTGCACAATCTTTGGATAAACCGGATCTGCTGTGATCGGGTTTTGTGGTGTGTTCGTAATCGGGCAAATGACAGCTTATACAATCGTTTCCGATACGGTCAAACCGCAGTTGGGATTCTGATACGTGACATGATTTACAGTCTGCTGCCGCGTGTTGTCCCAACAAGGTAAATCCATTTTGAAGGTGTAGGTTTGCGATATCATCAACGATCCATGAGCTGCTGTTATGACAACGTTTACAGTCAATACCTACAGAGTTTTGATGGGGATCCTGATGGCAAGTTGCACAATTATCCGAGACTTTATTAAACACAAGGTCCAGATGGCATGCTTTGCAATTTAGATCCTTATGTCTTCCGGTTAAAGGAAATGAGGTTTGCTCATGCCTGAAGCTCGCGTTTTGCAGATCCATTTTCCAGCTGGATGGAGAATGGCATGCTGCACAGTTGACCTTCAACAGATCTCCGTGCGGGTTCTGGGCTGAAGCTGTCAGGGCCCAGCACGCAAAAACGATCAACGATGACAATCTGCGCACTGGAAACTTTTTATTTTGTAAACAATGGGTGTTCCTGGTATTTCACTGGTTCGCTTGTGACACGCACTGCAGGCCAGATCACGATGTTTTCCATCCAATTTAAAGGCAGTTTGGTCATGATTAAACAAACCTGCTTGCCAGGATTGAAAATTGTGGCATTTCTTGCAATCGGTTTTTCCTTCTGTTGCAAACTGATCTCCATGTATGTTTTGGTGGCAGTCTGTACAGTTGCTGTTTTTATAGGTAAAATGTGTATAGGTATGTCCCTGTTCACCAGGCTTCAAACGATGGCAGTCCATGCAAGTTAATTCTTTATGCCTGCCTTCAAGTGCATATGAACTAAGCTGATGGTCAAAATGAACCTCTTTCCAATCGCTGGTTGTGTGGCAATAGCTGCAATTCTGATCGGGATAGTACTTCGCGTTTATATAAGGTTCATGCGGATCTTTATGACAATCCTTGCATGTTTTGGAAAGCCCTTTAAATTTCCATTTCAAATTGGTAAAATGACAGGAAGAACAGGGCGTAGCAATATGAGCACCCTCTAATGGAAATGAACTTGTTGCATGTTGTTCGATGGAATAACTCGTTATGTTAAAACCATGCACTGAATGGCAGTCACTGCAATCGGATATCCTGTTAGTGCTGAGAAATTGCCCTTCATGATAATCACTGTGACAATCGGAACAACGATTATGAGCTACGGGATCGGTGAATTTTGTTTTGTGACATTTTTTGCAATCCACGACCTCGTGTTTTCCCTCTAACTTGAATGCCGTAAGATTGTGGTTGAATTTGTCGGATTGTTGCATTGATTGAAACCCGTTTTCGCTATGGCAATCAGAACAATTTGTTCCGAATTTGGACTGATGGGGGTCGCTATGGCAACGAATGCACTCAGTGGTTTTTATTCCCAGTTTATCCTGGAAAAGTTCTGGCGCAGTCAGGTTAAGAGTATGACAGGCTGCACATTGTATGCTCTTGTGCTTTCCTTTTAAAGCGAAAGCAGTGGAATTATGGTTAAATAATCTTCCGCCATTAAAAGCTTTGAATGAAGTTTCAGAATGACAATCACTACAATGGTTTCCCAGGTTTTTTTTATGCGGATCTGTATGACAAGACACACAACTCTGGTAATTGATTCCTTTGAATTTCTGGTAGGATTTCGAATCCGTCCATTCCACAGGATGACATGATTTGCAATCCACTTGCTGATGTTTTCCTTTCAAAGGAAATGCAGTTGTGTTGTGGTTGAATAAGGATGCCGGTTTAAAGGATTGGGTGGTATGGCACCGCGCACAATCTTTGGATAAACTATTGCGGTGCACATCGTTATGACAACTTGAGCAATTGGTTTCCAATCCGAGATAGGTAAATTGCTTATTCCGGATTTTTTCATCGGGAATGAACGCCGGCTTGTGGCATTGACGACAATCGACTTGAGCGTGCTTGCCTGTTAGTGCATACCCCGTTTTGGCATGGTCAAATGCTTTTTCGTCAAATTTTACAATTTTAAAATCAAGGCCATGATGATCGTTGTGGCAGGAGGCGCAAGCCTTCGACTTGATATCCAGATGGGCGTGATAGCCTTTATTTGATTGAATCCTGGTCTTGAGTTCGGTATGGCAATCCAGACATTTTGAATTTTCTACCTTCTCTCCCAAGGTGTGGCATTTTGTGCAATTTAGGTTTCCTTCCAAATGGGAATGCGCCTTGGCCAGGGTACCAGGGGAAAGTTGGCTTAACGATGTATCCTGCAATCCAATTACGAAGGACATGACAATAGGGTATTTCAAAAATCTAAATAAGAACACAAATAATTATAAAAAAACATTATACATAACTACCTAATAAAAAGCAGATTAGAAAATTGAAATGGATGCTGAAACTATCAGAGGCGATCGCTGTGTTCTTTACAAATATACAATAAAAAGTACAAGGATTTGAAAAATTTGTGTTTCTGCGCTGATTTCATAAAACTAGGTGTCCGGTACATCAGGCAAGTCTTACACGACTATTTATGTTTCATCATGGTATATCCAAAACGCTTGCTGATCTGGATTCCGGCTTTTTCAAGAAACTGAGTAGGCAATTCCCCTCCTGCGAAAATAAAAACCAGATCATTGGCTAAGTACTCCTGGGTTTTTCCCGAATCCAATTGGAGATGCACCCGATCTTTTTCAATGGCCAGCACTTGAGAATTGAAATGTACCTTGATCGTTCCTTGTTCAATTGCCATTTTGATAAGCTCGTTATTTTTTGGTTTAAGACGGCTAAAGGTATCGCTTCGGTAGGATAGCCGAACCTTATTCTGACCCATCAAAAGCAGGGCGGATTCAATTGCAGAATCACCGCCACCTACGACCAGGATTTCCTTGCCAGAGATATGCTCGGGTTCCAGAAGTCGGTATGCAACTTTCTCCAAATCTTCTCCAGGAACGTTTAATTTACGGGGAGTGCCTCTTCTTCCAATTGCAAGAAGTACTTTTTGAGTTGTAATCTGCTCTTGTTTGTCGGTATGGATAATGAAATAATGTTGTTTGTATTCAATGGAATTAACTTTCGTTTGTTCCTGTATGTCAATCTGGTTTTGCTGCAATACCGTATTCCAAAGTTGCAGCAATTCCGATTTGCTGGTATTTCGCAATTGTACTTTTCCATAAAGAGGTAAATCCATCGGTGAGGTCATGACCACTTTTGCTCTGGGGAATGTAAAAACAGTACCGCCAAGGCTTTCTTGTTCCAGGGTAAGAAAGCGCAGTTTGTGTTTTTTGGCAGCAAGAGAGGCAGAGATGCCTGCAGGTCCAGCGCCAATGATGACAAGATCCTGGCAATCCGGTATATCTCTAAAACCGGATGCAATCATGTTTTCAACTGCACTTTTTCCCTGTTCGACGCTGTTCTTAATCAAACCCATTCCTCCTAGTTCGCCGGCTATGTAAATTCCGGGAATATTGGATTCATAATTTTGATTGACATGCGGCAAATCAATTCCTCTTCGTTCTGTTCCGATGACCAGGCTGATTGCTTCAACAGGGCATGCATGAAAACAAGCTCCGTGGCCAACGCAATTGGAAGCGTTGACCAGTGTTGCTCTTCCATGAACAAGTCCGATAATATCTTTTTCAGGGCAGGCTGTAATGCAGGCGCCACTTTTGATGCAGGTTTTCGTATCGATAACCGGGTGAAGAGAAAGGGGCTCGAACAGTCCTTCCTCCTTTGCTTTTTCTATTTTTAATTCGTAGTGCCTGGAAATTTTTCTTTGCCGTCTCAGGTAAATCACAATAACCAAAATACATACGCCAAGGGCAAGTCCATAAATAATGAACTCTTCCAAAAGTATGCTGCTGATTAAAACACCCATTTATAACCCAGACTTAAAGTGACGATGACGTGAATGATCATGATGATCAGCATAATGATGGCAAAGGGCAGATGAATTACGTGCCAGTATCTGAAAATTGTTTGCATCGTGGTCAGCCGGTTAATTCTACCGTTTAACCGGATTTCCTGCTTCATAATTCCGATGATGCTGGATTGTGCGGAGGGATCAATATCTGTTGGTGCGAGTACAGCTTTTACTTTACGACGGGCATTCCTTATGATAAGTGGTTCAAATAACCATTGGCTCAAGAAGCCTTGTTTTTTATCCAGACTGTGCTCCGTAATTTGAAGAAGTGCATCCAATACGTTTCCGCTTACTTCATAGCGCTCCGTTAAAACAGTATGGAGATTTGTTTTCATATTTTGCACTTCTGAAAGGCTCAACTCTCTTCCTTCAATGCTTCTTGGAATCTGAATATAAATAAACCTTCCTATCACACCACTTGCAACAACCAATACCATGCTCCAGAAACTCAGTGAAACGATCCCACCAAATTTAAAGGCCGTGTGGAATAAAATCAACATGGGCCCCAGTACACAGAGAAAAATATGGAACTCCAGCCAATATTTCAAACGGCCAAGCGAAGCAAGGGATCTGTATTTTTTTCGCGCAATATAGGAGAATACTCCTATCAGGATCAGCAGGGATCCGAGGATTCCGTATCCATGACCATAGGGTCCGCTTGGTTTTAAAGAGGCATGGTCTTCATGAAAAAAACGATCCACGATTGGGGTTTTATAATAGGAAAACCCTTTTATAATCAAAAACACAAATACAAGCACATTAATAAGTACCAATGTGCCAATATAAATTCGATGTGCCGTCTTATTCATGACTCAAATGTAGTGCAAAGTTTTTGACGAAAACAAGCACAGCTTGCTGCTTCCAAAATACAGCAAGTTTTTAGTTTTCAAAAATAATTAGCTAAACTATGCTAGAGCTGAACTCGCAGGTGGATTCAAAATTATTTTTTGAACGCCTCAAGGGAACTTTACGCAGTATACAGTTAAAAAGGCATGGATTCAGAAATTTAAATGAAGACCCTCTTTTGCATAAATGCCAAGAACCTTGCCGCGCAGAGTCTGGCCCATGAAAGGGCTGTTTTTTGAAAGCGAGTAATTGTTTTTGGAATCGAAGGTCCATTCTGAACTCGTTTCAAACCAGCTCAGATCGCAGCTGTTTCCAATTTCTATAGATTCTGATTTTAAATTGAGAATTTCGGAGACGCGATGTGTGCATTTTTCAACCCAAATGTCGATGCCGAGCTCATTTAATAAATAACGGCAATAAGCACCAAAAGCAGTTTGCAAGTTGATGGATCCAAATGATGCAGCCTGAAATTCAAGATCAATGTTTTCCGGATCCCAGGGAGTATGATCACTCACAATAATATCGATGGTACCTTCCTTTAATCCTTGAATCAAGGCTTTGCGATCGGAACTTGATCGTAAGGGAGGGTTTAATTTCAGATGTACATCAAATTGTTCCACATCCCGGTCTTCAAAAATCAAATTGAACAAAGACACCGATGCAAATACGTTTTTGGATGTTTTGCGGGCATCTTTCAAAATGCGTACAGATGCTGCACTGGAGACTTTATGCACTAAAAGTCTGGAACCGCAATAATTTAATAATCCAATATCGCGATACAAAGCTGTAGTCTCAGCAAGGGCGGGAATCCCTTTTAAACCCATTATTGTACTGGTAGTGCCTTCGTGGATCTGTCCTGATGCTGCGATACCCTTATCAAGGCTTTGGTTGATGAGTACACTGCCCGGGATAAGGTTGATGTAATCCAGTGCACGCATCATGAGGCTGCTGCTTTGTATGGAATTCTTGCCATCCGAAAAGGCAACAGCGCCCGCATCATGCATCTGAATCATTTCCGCCATTTCTTCATTCTGGCATGATTTTGAAACTGCACCAATAGGATACACATGCACCGGTAGATGTTTTGATTGCTCCAGAATGTAGGTGATTTCAGACTTTGAATGCAAACATGGTTTTGTATTTGGAAAAATACAGATCCCTGTATATCCCCCGGCTTTAGCTGCCAAGCTTGCATGTTGAAGGGTTTCACGGTGTTCATAACCGGGTTCACCACATAGTGTGCCGACATCAATCCAGCCTCTCGATAAAAAGGATCCGGGATGCTGGCATACTTTTGTTTTTTTATTTTGCGCTATATCGGATTTGATGTCCTGAATAATTCCATCCTTTATCCAAACATCGCATACTTTGTGATGGAATTTACTTTCGGGATCCAATATTTTAACTTTCTTGAAAATACAATCCATAATTTATCCGGGCTTCAGGTAACGAATTAAAAGCGATTCACAAAAAATAAATAAAGCGGTACCACACAAACACCACCACCATAAGGGTATGCCATCTTTTTCTGATTTCACCTTGCTGTAAAATTCTTCTTCTGATCCGCTATCCAGTATAACGGCTTTACTTGCAAATTTTTCTCGTAACTCCGATGTAGTAAAGCAATCCGGATTGGATTCTTTTCTGGAATCATTGAAGGCAAGGTATGCTAACAACTGCCCTTGGTTTTTCAATTCATAAATACCAGCTTTTTGAAGCTGGTCATACAAATTGAGAATCATTTTATTACCAAGAAACTGAACAGAAGGAACAAGTTCATCAGGTCCTTTTAAAGTCATGGACTGGTCTTCGCCTCGAGCAATTCCAGTATATGGCAAACTGATTTTTAAATTGGATCCTATAGTGTAGGACAGGGTTTGTCTGTTTTCCGTGTTGATTGCCGCTTTAAACAATAGAGGTATAAACACCTCCGCATTTTTACTCAGTTCATTATAATTGGGATCAAAAGGACTGGCGGAATAATAGATAAAGGATTTGTTTACCTTGAAGCGATTCAATTGTGCAGAGCCATCGCGGTAGCTTAAAATTTGTTCAGAGGCTGCACCGGACGAGAACCTGTATTGTCCTTTTGTCGAAGGTAGTTTCGTATTTCGTGTAATGTTTGCGAATACATCATTGAATACATCTGCTTGTGTATTCACGAGTCCCCCTTCCTTTTGCTCGTTTGTAAATTCTGAAATTTGGGATAGCCCCATGATTTGACTCAGGGGATCGTAACTTCCCGGGGAAATGTTTGGACCGGGAAAAATCATTACTTGCGTTCCTTCCAGCGTTGCCTTTTGCAATTCCTGTGCGAGTCCAGAACTTACAGAAGGCAGATCACAGAGTACAATAAGTTTCTGGTCGCCAAATCGACTGTAATCCAGCTGATGCACGGATTGGATTTGAACCGTAAAATAAGGGATGGATTGAAATGCATGCTGCAAGGCCAGTGGAGGAATGGCATCGTACAAAATTAAAATTTTGACATCGCTCTCCGTAATGCAACTGAGATAATAGGGGTCGTCAAACTGAATTGGAAAGTCTTTTATTTTCAGCGTGATTTGTTGCCATCCCGGATTTAAAATGTTGAGTGGAATGGTATCGGTTATTGATTTTCCGGCTGGAATTTCGAGCACAGGTCCCGGATATTCCTGTCCATTTAGATTTAGTGTGGTTCGCAGTTCACTGATGAGCGACACACCATGATTTGTGACTTGAAAAACGATTTGATTTTCTTGGCCAGGAAGTAAAATGGGACTTTCAAAAAAGGCCGTATCGATACTCACATTATTTTCGCGAACACTTTGCAGAGGAACCAATTTTACCGAAAAGAAACTGTCCATACTCGTGGTATCTGCATCGCACATACTCTTTTGAAAGTCGGATAGAAGGTAGAGTTCTGCCTGCTGTATGGATGCGTTCAGGAAAAATTGCTTTTGCTTTTTAAGGACGGTGCTGAGTGTCTGAAAGGCAGGGCCGGTCTTGATTTCATCAATAAATGCTCCGGCATCTTCTTTGGATACAATACGTCGGTGTTTTCCTTCAAAATCGTTCGTAAGCACCATGAAGCGGTCATTTTCGGAATGGGCGTTCAGAATATCTTTTGCCCTGGATTTCGCCCTTTGCAACAAACTCCCTTCCTCAGAAGCCGCTTCCATGGACCAGCTGTTATCAATATAGATACCGACTGTCCGGACCGTATTTTTTTTGTTGTAATCTGCTTTCAGGTAGGGTTGGGCAAAGGCCATCACAAGAAAAGCAAGAGCTAAAAGCCTTGCTGCGAGGACAAGAAGATTTCGTAATCGGTTGCGTACGGAAGTTTCTTCTACGAGTTCTTTAAGGAAATGAACATTCGTGAACAGGACCTTCTGGTATCTTCGAAAATAAAATAAATGTATGAGCAGGGGAATTCCCAATAATAAAAGGGCCCATAACATTCCAGGAAAAAAAAACTGCATGAGTCAGGATGAGTTGATGCAAAAATAACAAAAAAAAGGCAGCTGGGTTCCGGTATGCTTCCTGGTCTGTGTTCTATTTCTGTTTGGGTTTTACAGTAGATACGCGATCTATGTGTTGTTGGCTGGTGTTAAAGGCTACAACGCTATAATTTGCAGGTGGATATCGATTGAAGTCAAATTCAAATCCGCTTTCTCCTTCCTCTGACCGGATTTCCTCAAAGATCAAAGTACCATAATTGTCGTAAATGCGTACTGAAAATCCTTTGTGAAGTTCGTTCCACAAGGTGTACACACCCTGATCTTTGAGGTAAAGACTGGACCAGCTTGACTTTATTTTACCTCCCCCCTGTGGTCCGGTTTTGATACTTTTAAGAGAAGGCAGGATCCTGTTTGTAAACTCCAGGGCGCCAATATCTGTATGGAAATCTATTTTGCGGGGATTCCCTTCAAAATCAATGTCCGGGAGAAGTTCATCCACGCCTGCATTAATGGCCGGGCTGTTCCCCTTTAAGCGAAAATTATATACATCGGGGCTGTTACCCACATTTTCAAATTCAGGGTTTGCAATCAGGTCGTTTATTCCTTGTTCGTGGTAACTGAAGTTGTAGTACAAATTATTTTTAAACCAGATATCCACCCCATTGTATACACTGCTGGCCTTGCGGGCTGAAGAACAATATACAATGTTATTATAGACTTTGCAATCTGTAGAACGTTCAAATGCAATTTCAGGATTGTTGCAGAATTCCTGCTGGCAGTTCTTGTACAAGGTGTTGTTGATAATATGAAATCCGAGAACATCCTGAAACCACAAGGCTCCACCACCATTTTCGTAAAGAATATTGTTGTGTATTAACGTAAGGTTGTTTGGCTTTGATTGCAGGCCACGGTGGTAGTCGAATTTCATGAGTGGATTGCATGCCGGATGTTCTTTTGAGATGCTGATGCTGTTCCGCTCCATGGTATTTGCCTGTATGTACACATGGTATATGCTGCGGTCATCCGATTCAACAATATTATTAAATAGCAGAACTGCCAGTGCGTTTGCAGCATAGGCATTTCCAAAAAACTTATTGTAACTGAGGGTGAGGTAATCAAAGTACGTGCATCGCACTGCAGGTCCATTCAGATTGCGGATAAAACAATTGAATATTTTGATATGCGTACAGGGATTTTCATAGGAGCCTTCGACATGGATACCCGTCTGGAGATGGTCTTCATCTGCAACTGCATGGATATCTTGAGCAATGTAAATGCCTTCGATACTAATGTGATGAGCGTTGGATATCTGAATTCCGGAGCCATGCCGAACATGGAAAACCGGTTTGTGGCTGAGATAGTTTTTATAGACTATCCACTGGTTTTCGGTACCGCTTTTGTCGATCCACAATACAGGACCTGATTCCGAATAATAGTCTCCGTTCATGATGTGCACGGTATCGCCCGGCTGAACCATTGACTGGGCTTTGGCCAGCGTACGTAGTGGCACAAACCAATGGTTACCTTTGTTGCTGTCGTTGCCTTTTGGGGATACATATAAGCTCCGTGCTTGCAACATCAAACTGCTTAATACTAAAATACATAAAGATATTATTCTCATTTCGGAGAAGGATTGTGGCCTGCAAAACTATAATGAAGATCCAATTTGAACAGGAAATGTTGTACTCCCACTGGAGATTAACATTTTGCGGGAGCCGATTCAACATCGAGGTCCTGCGTTTTCTTTTGAGGAGTAAACCATATAAAGCAAGCACATACGATCATTCGTTGGGTTACAAACAATAACAATGTTGATTTATGTTACGTCGGTTGTGCTAACAATGTGTGTGCTTGCGCATGGGAATAGTCGATTCGGATAAAAGTTCAGATTCCTACATTAAGTCTGGAGATATGTGGTGGAAAGAATGTATCAATGCCCTGTAATGCGGAGATTCATTCAACGCGGAAGGATCCCCGATGAGGATGATTTGCTCTTTTGCACGTGTGAGGGCTACATTAAGCTTTCGATCGGAACCATCTTCATTGATTGAAGAAATTTGGTTTAATTGATTTTCATCTGTTATTACCGTTGAAAGCAGTATAATTTGGCGCGCACCTCCCTGATATCTTTCTGCGGTGTCCACGGTGATGGGTATGTGATGCACCGGACTTTTTTGCAATGCATGCTGTATGTGAACAATTTGGGCACGGAAAGGGGTTATGATTCCCAAAACCGATTCATCCCAGGTTTTTTGATTGCGCACATAAAGTCCGTAGAGTCGTTCCACCAACCACACGATAATTTTTGCTTCGCTTTGATTTGTTTTTTGACCCCAACCGCTTTCGCTTTTTGAGCAGGGAATAAAAATGTTGCGATGGCTTGCCAGCTGATCCTCAAGGGGATTGATTCTAACTGGAAAGTAGGATTGGTAAGACAATTGCTGGCGTGGAAGGGCATTGTCGGGGAGGATGTACAGCTTGCCCTGGTAAAATGCCTGTGCAGGATATTGCATTATTTCGTAATGCATTCTTCCTTGATAATGAAGCATTTCATAGGCGTGATTCCATTCATTCTTTTGGCATTGTCCGAATAGTCTTTCAAAATAAGACATGGATAAGCTCTTTATTCCAATATTCTGTAGTGCTTTGGATTGCACTTTTGACTCCAACTCCGTTTGGGCACTTACAGCTGGTAGCTGCATGTGGTCTCCAATCAGCACAAAACGTTTAAACAAACACAGAAGTCCCATGATTTGGCTCTCCAGGATTTGGCTTGCTTCATCAATAATAACCGTATCAAAGGCTTTCATGGAAAACAATTCCTTTTTACCCTGGATACTTGCAACAGTAGCGGTATAGATTTTTACACTTCCAAGAAGTGTGGTGATGTCCTGCCTTCGCTTAAGAGGTCTTGTGCGCTCTTCGAGCAGGTGCTTTCTGAATTTTTCATGAACGGCAAAACGCGAGCCTATTCGGATGTAATCGAAAACGGGATCTGTGCCAAGGAATTCCAGGACTTCGCATATTTCATCCACGGCACGGTTGGTATATGCCAGCAACAGAATATCCTCACCGGAATTCTTAACCAATGCTTCTACCAGAAAACGGATTACCATGCTTGTTTTTCCGGATCCCGGGGGACCCCACACTAAAAAATATTCCTTGGCATCAAGGATTTTCTGAAGCACCGGACGTAAATGCGAGGGGGTTTCCGGATGGAGTTCGGTCTGCTGTGCTTGAAACTGCTCGGGGGGTCTCTGCCCAAGTAGCAAAGCCCTGCGCGAGGGTTCCGTTGCGGCCATTTCAAAGAGCGATTGAAATTGGTACAGGAAGGAACGATCCAGGTAATCGTGCTCCAGACTCCATTGGTAGGATGGCGAGAGCAGTTCTTTAGGAAACTGTCTCGTCCGCAGCCTTATGGTGTAACGGTTTGATTGGATATCTATAAGGCTTCCTTTGAAAATTTGTTCGGACAGAACTGAGGGACTCAGATACAGTACAAGGGTATCTCCAATTCTGAAATTGGCCATTTGGCTTGCCGATTTTGGGGATTCCAGGTGCAGTACCGGATAATCCCTTTCCGGGTGTTCGTACGAAGCGATTTTGAGACCCGATAGGATCATGAATTGTTTTTCCTTTTCGTGCTCGTCCAATAGCCATAAAGACGCCAATCCTTCAGTATATTGAATCTGCGACCTGCCTAATTTGGCAATGTATTGTTCGCGTGCAACGAAACCTGTATATTCCTTAAAGTAATCTTGTTCAAGGGGACTCAATGCACGGTAGTGCCGCAACAATACATCGGAATCCCTTTTGGTGAAAGGTTCTGCATGTGCAAAATGGGACTCTTGCAGCTGATCAAATAAAAAAGGCTCTTCGGGCTTCCGGAATGCCAAATGGAGTTGTAATACGATCAATGCATTGCGGAGGTAGATGAGGTCATGGCGAAGCTCATTCAGGAATGGGGCTGCACGCAAACTTTGCCCGGGATATGCAGAATAAAGCAACATGGCTTCAATAGGGAGTGCATCTCCAAATACAGATTGTATGAGGAGATAATACAATGCGATTTGTGCATGATGTTCGCTGTTGATTCCATGTGCATTCGGCTTATATACCTTCCCGCTTTTTAATTCGATGATCAACTGTTTTTGATCCTCCGGGTTTCTGTAAAATACATCCAGACGACCCTGAATGCCATATGCCACTGAGTAGAAGGAAGGTTCAAGCAAACATTGTTGAGGATGTTTAATCTTCTGGTCAAAATGACGAATAGAAAGTTCCCTGAGCGTGGAGAAATGCAAACGTGCATTTTCTATAAGTTTTTGCGCTTCCTGTTCTGTAAGCAGGCTAAATGCAATGGGATTTTGCTGAAAAGCTTCAATGGCAAGGCTTTTAAAGTCCAGATCCGGATGCACAATGAGTTCATCGAGAAATTGATTAACCGTATTTCCTAGAAGTGTATAGAAACCGGGAGGGCGATATAGAAATTGAGAAACCAGTTGTTTCTGAGGTAATGGCATGCGTTCATTGAAACATCCTGCAACGTGCGTCACGTCTATGAGATAATCAGGAAGTAATACCAATTCTGTTGCTTCCCACACGGATCCCAATTTTTTGATTTGATGGGCATACGCGTCGAAAGGCAGGTTGAGATATTTGATACACTGTTGAATAAGTTTCTGTGTTCTCGGATCCAGATTTACCAGTGACAGCAACTCCTGCCGGACCTGTTGATTTTGAAATATAAAAACCAGCATGCCCTGATGTTGTTCGAGCCGCAGCAGACTGATCCGGACGGACTTGTGATATCCGGGTTCCACATCTTCGGCAACGAGATCCGGAGACGGCTCTTGAAAGTATGCGGAAAAGCGCTCAGGAATAGCTTGCGAAGTAGATTCAGAGAGCAAAGCTACCCAGCAGGCAAGTCCTTCATTCCATAGCTGTTGCGTACCTGCAGGATGTTCGGGGTCCGGGGCATCTCTGAAGGAACGGATGCGTTGATAGACGGAAATGGAAATTTTTTGTCTGGCCAGCAGAAATTTCAAACGGCTTAGGCCCGAACTGAATAGATTTTGGGTATCCCCAGAAAGGATCATGAGCTCATTTTCAAGCCTTTCTTTAAGCATCGCAAGCCCTTCTTTTGAAGGCGCTATCGCTAAAGTAAAAGCATCAACCGCGTTGAAGGGATCTGGGTGAACTCGCATAGGTCGATGTATGGTGTCGCCAAAGTTAATAATAAAACCCGCAGCGGGACCTTTGTAGCCTGTGTTGTGGTGTAATTAAACGTTAAGGGACGGATAATAATTCACAATGCACCTTCCAATTCGTTTTACATAAGGACACCACGAAGCTTTTTCAATAATTTATATATTTCAATATTATTTAATTTATAACTTTGTAAAGTTATGAATGTAGAATAATTGACTGTAAAAACTTTGTTTTTATTTCAAATATTTTAAAAAATTGTTAATTTAAGCTTGTGGTAGGAACATAATTTTGTTCCATCCGTTTATGTAAATGTTACTTATGAAAACGATATCCTCTCAACGCAGGCAGCCGCAAATGACCATTTTAGGCTTGGGCGCAATTCAATTGATCCTGGCTCTGATTGCCATGCTTTTATTAAGCCAGTGTAAAAAGGCCGAAAGTCCTCGCAACGCTGAGCCGATCCCGGAAAGTATTCGCAATGCAGACACCGCGCAGGTGAAATTTCTGGTGGATACAGAATATGTGCACATAGCAAGCCATCTGCCGGACGATGTAAAGCAGAAACTTGCTGAACTGGAAAAATTGAATTTCGAAAAAGGCACTTTGGGTGAGCAATTGCTCAACTATCTGAAGAGAGGGGACAACGATTTTGGAGAAGAATTCAAATTTATCGATTTGCAATTTCAATCTAAGAAAGCGGATTTCATTCCCAGGTTTACCCATGAATTGACGGATCTCGCAAAATTAATGGAGCGTTTCCCTGGATTGCGAATCAAGTTGATGGCTTATACGGATGGAGAAGGGGACGAAAAGGCAAATGAAATGCTTACTGAAAAGCGCGCACTCGCAATCCGTGCAAAACTTGTAGAGGCAGGAATCCAGCAGGACCGCATCGAGTATAAAGCCTATGGTGAAAAATATCCCGTTGGAGATAATAAAACCTTTGATGGACGGATGCTCAATAACCGTATCGAATTAATGGTCCTCAGCAAATAGACAGTAAGATTTATATAATATTTACCTACTACTTAAAACCGGTGGTTAAATGTACCCACCGGTTTTTTATTTTATAGTCATACTAACGTTCGTTTGTATCCTAGTATCCTATCCAGGTACATTCAGAATACTTCGCTTCATGCTGTATGAAAAATAGATAACAAGGCCCAGGCACAGCCATGCCGTAAACCAGGCCCAATTGGAAGCAGTCATACCGGTGAGCAGGTATGCACAACTTGAAACACCCAGTAACGGAATGAGGGACAAGTCCTTGAGATACGCAAGCACGGATAAGATAACCAGTAACGTCCAGTATACCAGGCTTGCAATTTTAAACGTCGTGTCCGTTCCGTCAAAATGAATCAGATTTCTGAAATACTCCGGGAATAAAAATGAAATCAAAAAATAACTACAGACGGTCATCACCGGGAATATGTATTTTGCATTGATATACCAGAGTCTGAACCGACCTTTTTCTTCCGGTTGAGAAGGAATAAACAGGATGCCACCGCACACGAGCACAAATGCAAAAATGGTAGCGATGCTCGTAAAGTCCAGCACAAAAGTTTTGTCCGTAAAAAGAATGGGGATTCCAACCACCAATCCGGTTACAATAGTTGCGAAGGAAGGTGTCTTGTATTTTGGATGAATCCGCTGGAATTGTTCCGGTAACAAGCCATCGCGACTCATGCTCATCCAAATGCGGGGCTGCCCCAT
This sequence comes from uncultured Saprospiraceae bacterium, assembly GCA_964507535.1. Classification (GTDB taxonomy): domain Bacteria; phylum Bacteroidota; class Bacteroidia; order Chitinophagales; family Saprospiraceae; genus Vicinibacter. The sequence goes on along the minus strand of CAZDQG010000011.1, from coordinate 60,957 downwards.
CTGAAAGACAAGCAGCACACTGGTCATGGCAACCACAGCAACAAAAGATACGATTACCTGCATGAATGCATTGTCTTTCATTTCAAAAATATAGGCCAGGGGATCGCCGATTCCATCAAACTGACGATAGTCAAGGACTCCGGTCAGGACAAGCGAAAGGACAATGTAAATCGCCGTACATATGACCAATGAATAGATCATGCCTTTGGGAAGGTCGCGCTGAGGGTCTTTACTTTCCTCTGCAAATACACTGATTGCATCGAAACCAATATAGGCAAAAAATACCCCGGACACCGCACTCATCACTCCTGAAAAACCATTGGGAAGAAAGCTCGCCAGCCCGGCTTCATTTTTAGGAAACCAATTTCCGGACTGAATGTAAAATACACCAACGACAATCACCAAAACAATTACAGACAACTTCAGTATGACCATCACGTTGCTCATGTTCCTGGATTCGCGGATGCCAATCAGGATTAATGCAGTGATCAATGCATTGATAACCATTGCCGGCAGGTCAAAAATAATCCGCAAGCCTGCGAATTGCGGAGCCTGGTCCCATGCCTGTATCAACTCTTTGTTCGCGGATTGATTCAATACCGCTTTTTTAGCTTCCATGTACGAGCAGCATAGCCAGTCGGGAATATGGATATGAAAGCGGTGCAGCAAGGAGGTAAAGTAATCGCTCCAGGAAAATGCAACGTAGATATTTCCAATGGAATACTCCATGAGCAAGGCCCATCCAATGATCCATGCTGCTAGTTCCCCAAAGGATACATAGGCGTATGTATAGGCTGAGCCCGCTACAGGTATCCGGCTCGCAAACTCTGCATAACATAAGGCCGTAAATCCACAAGCAATCCCTGTGATGATGAAAAGGAGCACAACACCAGGGCCGCCTTTATAACATGCCTCTCCCAAACTACTGAAACTTCCGGCACCAATAATCGCTGCGATTCCCAAAGCGGTCAGATCCCGAACAGTCAATACTTTGTGAAGGCCCGCTTTTAGTCCCTGTGATTCCAGGCTTGAAATGGGCTTCCTTCTGCGGATTTCATTGAACATATATAAATAATTTTAATATAACGGTCTAGCCGGGATAAACATACGTATATTTTTGATTGATGCCTCATGAAGCTGATGCTTGTAGCCCCTCCGGCATATCAAAACAGGGCTGCGAGGAATCCGCACAATTATCTTGGTTTTCCAATATATTTGTGCCACATTAAAAAGCCCTCTCGCATACATGGAAAGTAAATATTTTGATCTGATCGACCAAACCTATTATTTCCCACAGGAGGGTTTTGATCTGGAAAAAGACAATCTCATTTTTAATGGCATACCGATTATGATGCTCATAGAAAAATACGGTACGCCCTTCAAGATGACCTATTTACCTAAAATCGCCGACCAGATCAAAAAGGCAAAAAACCTGTTTAACAAATCCATCCGTTCGCTCGACTACGATGGAAAATATTACTACTGTTATTGTACAAAGTGTTGTCACTTTTCCTATGTACTCAAAGAAGTATTGCAGCATGATGTACAACTGGAAACTTCCTCCGCTTTTGATATCGATCTGATCCAGAATCTTCATAAAAATGGTTTAATCTCGAGAGACCACATCATTGTGAACAATGGCTTCAAGCCGAGGCACTATCTTCAGAATATCGCGCACCTCATCAATTCCGGTTTTAAAAATGTTATCCCTGTTTTTGACAACATTTATGAATTCGATGCTTTGGAGGAAATGGTGCAAAAGAAATGCAAGGTAGGCATACGTGTGGCCACGGAAGAAGAACCACAATTTGAATTTTACACCAGCCGTCTTGGCATCCGCGCTTCACAGGTGGTGGAATTTGCAAAGCAGAAGTTGAAGAAAAACAAAAAGTTTGAACTTCACATGGTGCACTTTTTTGTAGATACCGGAATAAAAGATACCGTGTACTATTGGGGTGAGTTGAAAAAGGGCATCAATACCTACATTGAGCTTAAAAAATTGTTTCCATCCATCAAGGCAATGAATATCGGCGGAGGATTGCCTATCCGAAATTCCCTGGGCTTTGAGTACGATTACAAGTACATGATACACCAGATTGTGAAAATGATCCGCGATGCCTGCGAGGAAGCGAATGTGGCACATCCGGATATTTTTACCGAATTTGGAAAATATACGGTTGGAGAAAGTGGAGCTACGATCTTCTCTGTTCTGGAACAAAAGCAGCAAAATGATTCTGAAGTCTGGTATATGGTCGACAATTCGTTGATGAATACACTACCCGACAGCTGGGGGATTTCCGAACGCTTTATTCTTTTGCCCATCAACAAGTGGTACAACGATTATACACGGGTAAACGTGGGCGGATTGAGTTGCGACAATTCTGATTTCTACAACATGGAAGCCCAGAACCAACAACTTTTTCTCCCCAAATACAGCCGCGGCGACAAGGAAACCCTGTACCTTGGATTTTTCCACACCGGTGCTTACCAGGACGCACTTTCAGGGTATGGCGGAATTAAACATTGTTTATTACCTTCACCTAAACATATATTGGTAGACCGCGATGAAAACGGAAACCTCGTGGATTGGATTTATAACGATGAACAGAATTCGCGCGACATGCTCCGGATATTAGGATACAATTAAAGATCCTGAATTTCTTCCAAACAGAAAGCACATTGAAGGCTTATGTGAACACATCCTTAAAGACGTATACATGAAAAATAAAAAGAGAACCTACGCAGGAATTCCTGCGAAGTATGCCCAGAAAGAGAAATCAAAAGTGGTTTTGACCTCTGTTCCATTTGATGGCACCAGCACATGGGGAAAAGGAGCGGATAAAGGGTATAAGGCGTTCATGAATGCTTCTGAAAATATGGAGCTATACGATATTGAGACACACAGCGAACCCTATCTGGAGGGCGTGTATGTAGATGCTCCAGTTGAAGTGAAAGACTGCAGCCCTGAAAAGATGGTTGAGATCGTTTATAAACGCGTTCAAAAACAACTTAAATGGAACAAACTCCTCACGTACTTTGGGGGTGAACATAGCATCAGCATAGGAATTCTGCGGGCTTTTGCAAAGAAGCATAAAAAACTGACCGTCGTGCAACTGGATGCACATACCGATTTGCGGCAAGAATATCAGGGTACCAAATACAACCATGCTTGTGCACTGGCAGAAGCACAGCGCTATACCAATTTGATTCAGGTGGGCATCCGAAGTATGGACATCTGCGAAAAGCCCTATCTCCAAAAAGAGAAAGTGTATTTTGCGCATCAGATCATGGATAATGACTATTGGATGGAAGAGGCACTGAAGAAAATGACGAATACGGTCTACATCACACTCGATCTGGATGTTTTTGATTCTTCCCTTATGCCAAGTACAGGCACTCCGGAGCCTGGTGGAATGCAGTGGTATCAAGTCCTGCAATTTTTAAGAATGATTTTCCGCCGAAAGGAAGTTGTAGGTTTTGATATTGTTGAGCTGGCACCGGGTAAAGAAAACAAAGCACCTGATTTTCTTGCAGCCAAACTGTATTATAAAATGCTTGCTTATTATTTCGAACGCAAGGATCACGACGAAGAAGAATAATTACAGAAATACTTCCAAAACACAATAAGCGCAATTGAAATATGAATAAAGGTCCGATATCACAATTTATCCAACATCATTACCGCCATTTTAATGCTGCGGCACTCGTTGATGCTTCGAAAGCATATGAACAACATTTGTTGGAAGGGGGGAAAATGATGATCACATTGGCAGGTGCCATGAGTACGGCTGAACTTGGCGTTTCACTGGCAGAAATGATCCGTCAGGGAAAAGTGGATATCATTTCCTGCACCGGCGCCAATCTTGAAGAAGATCTGATGAATCTGGTGGCGCATAATCACTATCGCAGAATTCCCAACTATCGCGACCTGACACCACAGCAGGAGTGGGAGCTCCTGGAACAAGGGCTCAACAGGGTAACAGATACCTGCATTCCTGAGGAAGAAGCTTTCCGTAAATTGCAGAAACACATCCATCAGCTTTGGTTAGACGCAGAACAAAAAGGGCTTCGTTATTTTCCACATGAATACATGTATCAGATGTTGAAGAGTGGTGTTTTGGAACAATATTATGAAATCGATCCACGGCATTCCTGGATGCTTGCAGCTGCAGAACGCAATCTTCCCATCGTTTGCCCGGGTTGGGAGGACAGTACTATGGGAAATATTTTCGCATCCTATGTCATCAAAAATGAATTGAAAGCAACTACGATGAAAAGTGGTATCGAGTATATGGTGGAACTTTCAGATTGGTATCGCAAAAATTCTGCAGGAAAAGGCATCGGGTTTTTCCAGATTGGTGGAGGAATTGCTGGAGATTTTCCGATTTGCGTGGTGCCTATGATGTACCAGGATCTCGAGTGGCACGATGTGCCTTTTTGGTCCTACTTCTGCCAGATTTCAGATTCAACCACTTCCTTTGGTTCCTATTCCGGTGCTGTTCCAAATGAGAAAATTACATGGGGGAAACTCGATATCCACACCCCGAAATTTGTCATTGAAAGCGATGCGACCATTGTGGCTCCATTGATTTTTGCCTGGATTCTGGGCTGGTAAAAGCGTCTTGGACCATATCACCCTAAGGGCCTCATGTACACTGTGCAAGGGGTTTAATAATCTTTTTTACTCCAATGTAAACGTCTTTCCGACCTTGCCTGCAAGGTGGATGCATGTTGGGTCAAAATAAAACAAACAGGAAGACCCTTTTGGGTAGAAGTAAAATCCGGGTTACTACAGGTTTATGGACTGTATAATAGATCCCTTTTAATCCAAGGGTGGGTTGTCCTCATCTTCACCAAACAGAGGTGCCTCGTTGCGCATTTCTGACGGTGGAACCCCAGGTGTCTCACTTTCTTTTGCTTTAACGCTTTTTGTCGCATGGGGCACAAGCAACAGGCGTTGTTTGTCAATGAGTTCGCCAGTCACCGAACAAATTCCATAGGACTTGTTTTTGATGCGGACAAGAGCCATTTCTAAGTTTTGGATAAATTGCTTCTGCCGTTCAGCCATTTTTGTAAGGAACTCAATTTCCGTATGAATGGAGCTGTCGTCAAACCAGTCTCCTCCTTGTTCGTCGGACATATTGTCCCTGAGCTCCATCATCTGTTGTTCCGTACCCGCAAGTTCCCCTTTGGCCACCTCTAGTTTCTCGTCAATGACTTTCTTAAATTCCATTAACTCTTGGTCCGAATACCTGGTCTTACTCATTTTAAAAATTTGGGCAAAATTAGATATATCTTTTTTTATCATTTGATTTTTTTAATGAAAAGCGAATAAAGTACTTAAATAGCTAATATTCAGTGGTATTTATATGATTAGGGCTACACATTTATAAAATTTTATGAATCCCCGACGATTCGGTTTCCACTTATAATATTTCTAACGATAAACCATACTAAACGTCACAAGGTGAAAGAAAGTTTCACCAGCATGTGGAAACCCGGTGCAATGTTATCAAATGTTAAAGTTTTGCGATAAGTCAAAGAGTATTACAATTTTATCCTAATTTTGAGCATATTTCTCAACGCTGCTGAATTTCTCTTTGACTTTTGGTCGTTTCTGAAATATCCACTTCAAACAACGTCTTTCCAGTTTTATGTTATGATGCTGCAACAGCAAGGATGCTGTATGCGCTTGATTGTAAAAGTCACCTGCTATCTTTTATTTTATGTATGAAATAAGTGATAACAAAGTGATAATATATGTAACAAAAAATATATTTGTAAAATATTTAATCCTCCAACATATTAACCCTCCGATGATGAAAAACTTGTTTAAGCGCCGTGAAACGAAAATTCCAGTTCAGCTAGATAAGAAATCTACTGTAAGTGAACACGTTGTCCTGCAGAAAAAAGAAGAGTTAGAACCTTCTTTGGAATTGCAGGTTCAAGGTGATTTCCTGGAAACGGACGAGGACTTGGGTTACTGTTGATTATATTGCATTAGACCCAATAGCCGATGTTTTTAGATGTGCGCATGTTGAGATGCTTCCCTAGTGTTTCAAGTTTTTAGAGAATTGCCCCTAAAATGCTCTAAAAGGGATTCGAATACGCCTTCCCAGGAATGCCACTCTCCGTCGAAGTCAAAACTGCTGTTATGCCAGATGAGCTGAAAATGCCCTCCGTATTTTACAGTGCATTCATACAATGACAGGATGCTATTGATGCTTTGTTGAGGGCTCCACTTCATATAACTGAGGCAGGTTCTGTCCATAATTGCAAAGGGATGTATTCGCAACCCCGTTTCCATTTCATGTTGCAGATCATACCAGAAATAGGGCCTGGCAATGCCTGCACGAAATCCCGGAACTTCTGCAAATCCCATGCTGTAATCATTGCGAATATGGCAAGCTAAGAGTCTATGATACGTTTGAGGTAAACGCAATTTCAAATAATGTTGGCGGCTGTGATGGATTGCACGTCCAAGTTGATTTTCAAGAAGAACCTTTTCGTCCTGTAGTTCCTGAAAAGAGTCGTTTGATGAAAAGGAAGGGTGCAGTCCTATTTCAGAAAACTCAGAAAGGACCCGCAGGTTTTGTTTTACGGCAGGATGAAGGAGTGTCTGATTTTTATCAAAGGAAGAATGCCCTCCACTGAGAATAAAAGACAACCAACACTCACCATCCCGGCTTAAGGATTTTAATTTTTTAAAGCAATCATAAGGATCTGGTTTATACCCCCTCAAAACCATCACACGCTCCCGAACACCCTGCAGATCGCCCCGGAATATCGCTTTTAAAATCCCGCCCCATGTTTTGATGGGGCCTTTATGCAAGTGTTTATAAAAATGATCGACGTCGAGTCCGATTGACCATGAGGGTCTGCATTTTCGTGCTGAAATATTGCTATTACAGTGCTGGTTGAGTGCATCTATAAAATGATGCATCCACTGATCGACAACGGGGATTTCCTGTTGCCCTAAGCGGACGAGAATGTTTTTTGACGCGGGGTAACGGCCAAATTCGTCAAGCCCATCCGGTTCGTACTCTTCTATACGTGCAAGCAGAACAAAAAGGGCCGCAAATAAATCAAATCCGTCGCTTTCAGGGTCGGGATAAAACTGAAGTTCCTTGTTGGTGAAGCGATAGGGTATAGGCAGCAATTCCTGCGGGGAAAGAAGCAGTTTCCCAGAATTGTAGATAACGTATGCTGCCGGTTTTACGGGATATAAACCGTATTGAATGGAGATGCCTTTACCGTTCAGATACTCGGATTCGTTCTGCGTTATTACAATCTGCACGTTATCCAGATAATCCCTCAAGAAATTGGCCAGGTAAGCCAGACGAGGATGATCCTGAGGAACGTATATGCACAATTGATTCAATTTGGATGATTGTGGACGTATGTATAAAATATCAAATGAACTAGCGTCTTTTCGTTTGGCGAAATTAGCCAAGAAGCCTCATTAACTGCATTGCCAATATAAAAGCAATTTTGGTGAAGTCGTTAATATTCAAATATACCATGGCATGCTACCATGAATTGTCGTACATTTAGCTGTTGAAAGCCGATTTGGAGCATTTGAAAAACACTATGCATATCACTTCTGCCTCAAGGTACCTTGCGAATTCTTTCCAAAAAGAAGATGCAGCTTGCCTTTTGACAATGCAGATTCATTATTTTTTAAGGAAAAGCATCCTTTTTGCTTTGATCTGCCAAGCCTTCTTATCCCAGGCTCAAATTGCAGAGGTAGGTCCTTCCACAGTGCGAAAGGGATATTTGTTTAAATCGGAATGGTCCATTGATGCAGGCATTCATACCAATGGTTTTTTCTTTGGCTACAATCGAGGCAAAATCCAATCTTTTCACACGACAAAAACGCTCCATTTTGATATGGGCATCCTCTATCATCCATTGGAGACCCGTACTTCAAGGCCAGGTAATGTGGGCTTAAGGTCATTTGATTCTTACTGTTATGGGAAACAGAATCAAATGATCAATTTTAGAGTTGGACGTGGGATTGTCAAAACCTTATCCGAGAAAGCAAGGGTGAAGGGTATTGCCCTGGGCCTCAGGTTGGAGGGAGGTGTGATGCTTGGATTGGAAAAACCTTATTTCCTTAAAGTGATCGATGAACAGGATGGAAGGTTTGTGGTCAGAGAAATCAGTTACCGCGATGATCCGGTCACTTTTCTTGATCAGAGCCGCATCCTAGGTGGGAGCAGCTTCTTTAAAGGATTTGGACACATGGGCCTGAATCCAGGAGCTTTTGGACGCATAGGCTTGCGGTTGGATCCTGGAGCATTCGAGAAATTTGTAAAATCACTGGAAGCTGGAATTCAGCTGGATATATATTCAAGAAGACCCAAGATCATGTTGCTTGAGAACAATTCAATTTATTATGTAAACTTTTACATCAATCTTCAGTTAGGTTCTCGAAAGACCCAATCCGAATTATAAGAAAAAGACTTTAGGTAATGATAGAATTGGACCTTGTACATTCCCAGGAACCCAAGTCACGACGTCCTGAGTGGCTTCGGGTAAAGCTCCCTATTGGTGAAAATTACCGCAGGGTTCGCGAATTGGTGGATCGGTATAAGTTACACACGATATGTCAAAGTGGCAATTGCCCAAATATGGGGGAATGCTGGGGTGCCGGAACGGCTACTTTTATGATTCTTGGAAATGTATGCACGCGTTCCTGCAGTTTTTGTGCAGTAAAAACAGGGAGACCACCTGAATATGATATTGAAGAACCGGAGCGTGTGGCGGAAGCGATATTTTTAATGAACGTGAAGCATGCAGTCATTACATCGGTAAACCGGGATGAACTACCAGACCGTGGTGCCCGGATTTGGCACGATACGATAAAGGCGATTAAAAGGCGTTGCCCGGAGACGACTATTGAAACCCTCATCCCGGATGTAAAATCCAATTGGGATGCTCTGGAACTTATGATCAGCGCGGGACAAGAGGTCGTATCCCATAATATGGAAACTGTTGAGCGTTTGTACAAGATGGTCAGGCCACAGGCGAAATATCCCAGAAGCCTTGAACAAATACAACGCATCAGGGATTACGGCAAACGAACCAAAACAGGCATCATGCTTGGGCTTGGCGAGACAAAGGAGGAGCTTTATAAAGCAATGGAAGATTTGGTTCAGCATGGTTGTGAAATACTTACCCTTGGTCAATACCTCCAGCCAACTAAGCTCCATTTGCCGGTAGCAGAATATGTGCATCCGGACAGCTTCGCAGAATACAAAGAACGCGGAATCCAATTGGGATTCAAATATGTTGAAAGTGGTCCGATGGTGCGATCCAGCTACCATGCAGAACGCCATATTTTTTAATTTGACAAAAGGTGAAAAGAATCAGTATTTACCCTGAGCCCGGATTCATTTTTTTTCATTCACTTTGCAGTGATTAAGACTATAGATATGCACAAAAGGATTTGGTTAAGTGTTTGCTTCCTCATAACGTTTTTGGTTTCATACGGACAGGTATATACGGTCAATGTTACAGACGACCTGGATGACGGAGTTTGTGATGGCGTTCATTGCAGCCTGAGGGAGGCTTTGAAGTTGTCTGAATCGGACGGTGTGCCCAGTACCATTCTTTTTAATATTCCAGGTGCAGGCCCCCATACCATTTCACCAAGTTCAAATTTCCCAACCGCTTTGCAACCTGATTTGACAGTCGATGGAAACAGCCAACCCGGTGGTCCAGGATCCGTTGTTATCAAATTTGCTTTTCGCAATTTTTTTGGAAATCCATTTTGGGAGTTAAGAAGTGGAAATATTAAACTTGCAGGAATCAGTTTTACGGAATTCCTTTTCGATAATCCTGGAGACTGCATACTGGCCTTAAACAATGCCGACAATTGCCTAATCCGTGACTGTGCTTTTTTTGCAGATAACAATCTGAATCCAGTTCCTGAAAAAGTATCTGTTAGAATTCAGTCCGGTAAAAACATCAGGATTGCAAATAATCATTTTGGGACCGACCGCACAAAGTCCTCTATCGTCCAAACAGAAGCGTATATCAAAGTGGAGGGCAGCCAGTCTAACAACCTGACCCAAATAGACTCCAATTTGTTTGTTTCCCGTATTCAAATGATAGAAATTCATGGTGGTTTGGTTTCCATTTCAAAAAATATCTTCGGTGCGCTGGATACCAGTAAAAGCATAAACTTCCTTGATCCCATGAAGGGAATTCACATCTTATCTGCAGATGATGTGGACATCAATGATAATTTTTTCTTTGGTTTTAAAACAGCGGCTATCGATGTCAATAAGGTAAACCTCAATACCGTACTCAGGAAAAATCGCTTTTACACGAATACGCTGGATATTCTCGCTGATAATTTTGATCATGGAGAGGTACTCGTAGTGGATAATTATGGAAGAAATGGTTCTCAGTTTCTTCGCGCTAAAAATTTGTTTGATCTTTTTGTTGAAAGGAACAATATTCAGACCTACGATGGATTTATTCATGCAGATACTCCGGGATCCTATCACATTGCAAGGTACATGGACAACAGGTTCGCATGCATTGCCAACCAACCCATTATCCTGCCATCCAGGGCCGTGCCGGTAATTACATCTGTAAACCGTAATGAAGTACGGGGCACAGGTCTTCCCAATGACAGTATTGTCGTGTATGCAAATAATTTGCTTACCTGTCCGGGTAAAGATTGCAGAGGCGGGGTCGAACTGGGAAGAACACGTGCAGATGCAAGCGGAAATTTTATTTTAAGTGCTACCTATCCAAACAGAAATAACATTACGGCCTATCAATTTGACTCCAATCCCAATGCTGATCCACGGATCCATTCTGAACTCAGTGCCTGTTATGCATGTCCCGGTCAGGTAAAAATTGTTTTCAATCCTTCCTTGTGTACAGGTCAAACAGTTTCCTACCGCGGTAAAAGTTACTCGACCTCAAATCCTAGCGATTCCATTTTTGTAAGAGGTGATGGCATCAGTATTTGTGATTCTGTTATTCTTGTTCAAATTCAGGTTCAAAATGCGTATCGTCAGTCGGTGAATTTAGATCTGTGTTTCGGTGATACCCTTCGGTTTGGAAATGTTATCATTCATAAAAATCATTTGGTTGACTCCCTTAAACTCATTACATCGGGTGGTTGCGACAGTGTCGTATTGATTACAGCGCGGGAAGTTGGTGTCGCAAATTTCAGTCAGACGATATGTGACAATGCCTCCGTAGTGATTGGAGGTACGCGTTTTGATAAAAACAATACCATGGGTACCGCAATCATTCCTGGTGCAGCTCAATCAGGATGTGACAGTGTGGTATTTGTCAACTTAAACATCAATAATTTTTCAGAGTCCTTTATAAACCGAACCATGTGTCCGGGTGATAAAGTGATTGTGAATGGAAATGTATTTGATGAAAACAATCTTCAGGGAGATGTTCTATTAAAAAATGGTTCCAGTACAGGTTGTGACAGTATCGTGCATGTGAAACTAAATTATCCTAACAACAAGGGAACTTTCAGTACCACTATTTGCAACGGAGACAGCGTATTTGTTGTGGACCGGTTTTTTTCAAGCCGCAATACATCTGCTACCATTACCATTCCCAAGGGCTCTTCTTTTGGATGTGACAGTATCCTGGATGTAACGATCAACTTATTGCCTAATGCCCAGGGAAGTTACCAGCAAGACATTTGTCGTGGTGATACCGTGTTCATATATGGGGAGCCTTTCTTTTCAGGACGTACTACAGGTACCATCCTGCTTGCAAATTCAGCAGCAAACGGATGTGACAGTACAGTCAATGTGGCTATGAGCGTGAGACCAGATGCAGTTGGCAGACTGGATACCAGTCTCTGCGAAAATCAAACGCTGACGTATTATGGGCAAACATTCTCTATTTTAAAACCTCGGGGCAGTTTTAAAATTCCAAATGGCTCCCAGTTCTCATGCGATAGTTTTGTAAATGTAAATATCACCTTCAAGCCCGAAGTAAGCGATACGCTGAGAAGACAAATTTGTTGGAAAGATCAGGTCAAAGTTGGATCGCAGACTTTTACGGTGAATAGTCCAACCGGGTCTGTGCGACTCATAGGGGCCTCTTCAGCAGGATGCGATAGCGTAGTTGTTGTGCAACTGAGCTCCTTTCCTCCGCTGCAACTTCAGTACAACACAATGGATCTGGATTGCAATCAAGCAAATAGCGGCTTGCTTGAACTTCTTAATATCACCGGGGGAAATGGATCAAACTATCAATTGAGTCTTGACAATGGACCAGCCGTTGGCTTCTCCGGAAATCGCATATTTTCCGGATTATCACAAGGCAATCACAGTCTTCGGATTTCCGATCCAACGATTTGTGATACAGTGATCAATTTCACAATCAATCCTTCCCAGGTACTAACACTTGATCTTCCAAGGGACACGACGATAAAGAAAGGCGGCATAGTAAATCTGAGTCCGGGTATTAATTTTACGTTTGATTCTATTCACTGGGATCCCGCCTTGTTTCTCAGTTGCGACACCTGCCTGAATACCCAGGCGGCGCCCGATCAGACAATAACGTATACACTTACTGTTTTTGACCAAAACGGTTGTTCGGTCTCTGATCAAATTACCATTACAGTGATTGTCGATCAGGCAGATATTTACGTTCCTAATGTCTTTTCTCCCAATGGAGATAACATCAACGACATTTTCACACCTGTATTTAAGTTTCCTGAAAAGACCCGGATTGATGTATTCCGCATCTATGATCGTTGGGGGACATTGGTATATGAACGATTGAACGGAGCGGTGGGCGAGCGCATCGGATGGAATGGCAGCGACCATAATGAAAAATGCAATCCCGGAGTATTTACGTATACCATTCAGTTTGCAGGAGAGGATAATGTCAGCAAATGGAAAACAGGTGATGTTACACTGATTCGTTAATAATCCTGGACATTTTCTATTGTGACGGAAGTCTATGCATAAAGATTTTTTGTGAATTTTTTAGACTACCGGTACGTGTAATATGCATCTTACACCTGACTGTTTTTTGCTTGTTTTGGTTTATTAGCAGGAATTACCTTGAAGTTTATTGTATCTTTTTATGTTTATTTTGCCTTCAACATCCATTGATTATTATTTCCTGATTCGACAGCATCATTCAAAAAGCAAGGATTTTATTTTGTCATATATAGCAGTGTTCTCGTAGATCCCGGAGAATTTTTCGGCACCTGGCCCAAAGGCATATACCGGAATGAGATCTGCCGTGTGTTTTGTTGTTGTAAATGCGCCGATCAGGTTACTAAATTTATTTCCTGCCACAATGGAATATCCTCCGGTTTCATGATCACCGGTAATGATAACGAGCGTTTGTCCATCATTTTCGGCAAAATCCAAAACCTCCTTAATGGCTTTGTCAAAGTCGAGCATTTCGCTGATGGTATATTTGGAATCATTGGCATGTCCTCCCCAGTCTATTTGTGATCCTTCAATCATCAGAAAAAAACCACTGGACTGGATGCGCTTTAGAAATTGCGTCGCATCGCGGGATGCTTTTGGGAGGTATGTTCTACCGCTTGCAGCTGGCAATGGATCGCCGTCTGCTGAAAAATAGCAGAACTTATCTACCTTGGGCATGCTCCAGTCTGCATAATTTTGTTCAAAATAGTCTGTGACCAGGTATTGCTTCTCCTTCATAAGTTGAATCAGATTCAAAGTGTCGTTGGTTCTTCGGTCAAAGTATTTTTTTCCACCTCCCACGAGGAAATCAACATCCGCATGTACCAGATCCTTTGCAATATCTTCATAGGCATCTCTATTGCTTTGGTGAGAGAAGAAGGCTGCAGGAGTGGCATGCACAATGGTTGACGTTACAACCAAACCTGTTTTCATGTTTTTGTCTTCGGCCATTTCCAGTAGGGTTTTGCATGGTTTTCCGTGGAGGTCCTCTGCCAGGAATTTATTATTGGTTTTGAGACCACAGGATAAGGCTGTGGCACCTGCAGCGGAATCTGTTATCAAATCGTTGGCCGAATAGGGTTTGTGCAGACCTATTATTGTACATCGCTCTATTTCAAGATGGTTGTTGTTTTCAAAAATACCCGCAGTAACTTGTGTCAGACCCATTCCATCGCCAATCATCAATATTACATTCCGGGGTTTGGGAGACATTTTCGAAATTTCGGAAGGGCTTGTTGCCATAGGCTTTGAAGGTCCGCATGCAGGCATGAACAGGCAGAGAAGGAGGGCCGTAAGAAAAGTCAATGCAGGTTTGATTCGTTTCATTTTACCAAGGTATAACGTTTGCCGGGCAACTCCCGGACGATTCCTTTAAATTCCAAATTCAGCAATAGATGTACCAGCTTACCAGGACGTAAAGTTAAGGTTTGATGGAACCTGTCAATATGCAACTCCGGATGTTGTTGCAACAGATCAAAAATGGTTTGTTCTTCTTCATTCAATTCCTCAAATAATTTTGATTGAACCGGGCCTTTGCTTTGTGGTTCCAAATCCCAACTCATGGCCGTCCAAACATCTTTAAGCTCTTCAACGAGATAAGCTTTATGGGTCTTAATCAGTTTATGGCAACCTTTAGAATAGGAATCATGAGTTCTTCCCGGAAAAGCAAACACATCCTTGTTATATGAATTGGCCAGTTCGGCCGTAATCATGCTTCCACCGCTTTCAGCTGTTTCAACTACAATGAGTGCATCACACAGACCTGCCACGATGCGATTGCGCATTGGAAAATGTTCGCGGTCCGGTAGCGTGTGCATTCCAAATTCTGTAAGCAGTCCGCCTCCATCATCCAGCATTTGTTGGGCCAGTTTTCGGTTTGCGTGAGGGTATATCCGATCCAATCCATGGCCTAATACGCCTACGGTAGGGATATTGTGACGAAGACTAAGCCCATGTGCGAGACTGTCTACTCCGTATGCAAGTCCACTCACCACAAGTGCGGACTGGCTTTCCAGGTGACTTATAAATTCTTGAAGGAGTACCTTGCCATATTCTGTTACGTTTCGGGTTCCTACAATGGATAATACGCGATCCATATTGAGATTTGCAGAACCTTTGTAATACATCAGAATGGGTGCATCGGATTGATGAAGAAGCCTCCATGGATAGGCAGGCTCTTTGTAAAAGAGAATCGCGATATCATTGCGCATCACAAATTCCAATTCGCGATCTGCTTTGCGAAACAGCTCCGGGTCTTTTATCGAAGCAATAACGCGCAATCCTATTTGTGGTATTTTTCGCAACGCCCTGTGGGATTCACGAAATACCGCTTCGGCACTTCCGCAATGGTGCAGTAAACTCTTTGCAAGGGAAGGGCCAACATGGTCTATTTTAGTAAGTGCAATTTTGTAGAGCAGGTGTTCATTTTGCATATTTAGGGTCTAAGGCCGCAGCCTGTTGAAAGAAATTCTTTGAATTGTTCTCATATTCCTGAATCTTTTGAGACTTCAGGTTCCCAAATTTAGCAAAATCGCGATACACTACAGCGATGTAATAACATAAATCTGCATCCTGATTTTGAAGCTTGTAAGCCATACCAAGGAAGTGCAGAGCGAACTGATAATTTTGTTTTTCCTTATAGAGGATTTCGTATCCAATACGCTTCAGATAAGGGATCATGAAGTTATTATTGCTTGGATCCTTTGTCAGGTATTCCATGTATTTTGTTACAAAATCAAGATCGGGCTTTATCCGTATAATGCTTTCCAGTTTTTGAAGAAAGCTTTGGACGTTATTATCTTTTTTAAGCCATTCCGAGAGGACTCCGGCTTTCATATTCAGTGCCTGACCGTAATCCGGAAAGATTTTCAGGGAACGGTCGATATAATCTTCAGCAAGTGTGAGGTATTGGTATTTTTTTTCCTGGTTTTCTTCCACCTGGAATTTCTGGAAATAGGAAACACCTGTAAAGAGATTGATGCGCGCACTGTTTTTGGATACTTTCACGGCAGACAAATTCAGGCTGAAGCCGTCCTTCCAATCCGGGACGCGGTCTATGGTTTTAAAACTGTAGGCAGAAAGAAGGGCCAATACAAAGAGCACTGGCAGCCATTTCCATTTTGGTACTAACGATTGGTAGCCGAAATGAATTCCATATGCGGTGAGCATGCTGAATCCTGCAGAGGGCATGTAAAGAAATCGTTCGTTCATAAATGTGCCGACCGGAAATACCAAATTGGAAACAATGGAGAAGGTGATGAAATAGTATAGAATTCCAAAGCTCACTACTTTATTTGAACTCCTGAAACGGTAGGCCAGGTAGAACAATGCTGCAGTGACAAGTAAGGCTGCAATAGGTATGAGGTCTGTCCATTCCGATTTTGGGACATGGTACGGATAATAATCGTGCGTAAGAGGATGCGGGAAAAGCAGGAGTTTGTAATACCATATGATGGTGTAAAAGATGCTTGCAAATTTTTCATCGGCTCGCATGCCGATAAAGGGATTATTCATCAAATCGGTAATCACAACACCGCTGCTTAATACATACCCAATCACTTTTGTGCGGACTATAATAAAGAACAAAGCGCCTGCAATCAATGGCCAGGATGTTCGGACTGCATTTGCAAGGGGGACATCGCGGAAAAAATATACGCCAAGAGGTATGACGGCTACAAATGTGATGGCATTTTCCTTTGAGAATAGTCCAAGCAGAAACCAAAAAACGGATAGAATCAGATGGGTTTTTTTGTTGGTATCCACAAAGCGCATCCAACTTACGAATGCAGAGAGGGAAAACAATAGCGACATAATCTCGTCTCTACCCTTGATGTTCGCGACCGCTTCGGAGTGGATGGGATGGCTGATGAATAAGAGTGCGGCAAGAAAGGGCAGACTAAAAAACCAGGGGGATTGCCATTTTGCAGAAAACAGTAGCGAGAACAAGCGCAACAAAACACAGCCTGTCAAGCCATAAAGCAGGATATTGATAAAATGGCTGAGGCCCGGTTTATTGCCGAAAAATTCAAACTCAAGGGCAAAACTAACTATGGATAATGGCCGGTACCGGGAGCCCGCGACCAGGTCCTTTTGTTCTCCAAAATATCCTGTAAAGCTTTCTTTGCTGAATATATTCCAGATGCCTTTGATACCTTTCTGGACAAAACTGTTTTCAGTATAAACAATGACATCATCGAGAACATACCCAAAGCCCAGAGACTGATAATAAATACTGAAGGACAGGGCAAACAAAAGCGTATACAGGAGGAGATTTCGCAGACTGAACATAGGGGTATTTAGAGAAGCTTTGTTTTCCATAGTTCTGTGGTTGTTCTGAAAATGAAGTGCAATTTACAATTGCAGAATATTATAACATAAAAGACTATAATATTATAAAAATTTATAATATGTTTGCAATTACAACTACAGGATAACGTGAAAGCGAAAACCCTTTCTTACCTCTTCGGATGTGCCTTGGTCTGGTTGACGCAGGCTTCCAATGCCCAGGTGAATGTTCTAGTAGGGTATGGATTTTCTGTCATGCAATCCGCATCCAACAACCACATTGTAGAAGCCTATTACAAGGAGAACGACTGGCTGGGCACAAGTCCGGCAGCATTGCACATGATGCATGGACTTCAGCTTGGGTTGCGGCACTCCTGGGGATGGGCTTCCGTTGGCCTGCATTGGCAAAACCAATTGAGCAAATTAACGATGGAAGGGATTTCTCCGGTTTTGCAGGCTAACTACAAAAGAGAGCTCTACTATTCGATGAATTCGGGAGTCTGCTTTTTGGAAACGGGTAGCAGGTTTCTAACCATCGGGGCTGCCTTGGATTATACAAGTCTGAATATCAAGCAGCGTTATACCGGTTTGGATAATAAAATTTCAGTTTTAACAGATGGCGTTTTTGGGAACCAGTATTATTTGAGTTTCAACTTCCCAACGGGGAGCAATGCCCAGGTCAGTTTAAAATTGTCCTACTACAAACCCTGGGAGGCTTTTGATCTTAAGCCCCTGGCATCCAATTTATTAAATTCGAATTCTTCCATCGAAACCAAGGATCGGTTTACGCATTTTGGAGTGAGCCTGATTATTTATAATGGCCCGCAATACCGTTGATTGTCATGATCTGTTGCCCTGGCCTGACCTCTTGTAAAAGAAAAATAAAAAAGATTTTCAAAAGTGAGCGAATTTCATTATATCTTTGCAATTGTAAATTAATTTAACACCTCGTATATATCTCCCACCTTATTCCATCTTCCACTTTTTAATTTTTTCATTTTCTAAATATTTTCATAATGAATCTTTACGTAGGAAACCTTGACTATTCCGTTAAGGAAGCCCAATTGGAAGCCATGTTTTCTGAAATCGGAGAAGTGTCTTCCGTTAAAATCATCACGGACAAAATGACCGGCAGAAGCAAAGGTTTTGCTTTTGTAGAAATGCCTAACGACGACGAAGGGCATGAAGCCATTGCTCGTCTGAATCAGAAATCCGTGAATGATCGTCCCATTTCAGTGTCTGAGGCAAGGCCTCCCCAACAACGCGAAAAGCGCCCATTCCGCCCTTCAAACCGGGACGGAGGTGGTAATAATGACCGTTTCAAAAGGAGATATTAATTTGTATTTGACAAATACCGCATTCTGATTCTGTATCAACAGGGTCGGAGCGTAACAACTGAAATATGGAAAGAATACCTGCCTACGGCAGGTATTCTTTTATCAAATAGTTACATCTGAATCAACATGACAAGTTTTGAACAATTGGGTATTCAGTCCCGCATTTTGGAGAATCTCCGTGCGCTTGGATTTTTAGAACCCACAGAAATTCAGGAGAAGGCGATACCCTTGCTTTTGAATGAAAATCGCGATTTTATTGGTCTTGCCCAGACGGGTACAGGCAAAACGGCCGCCTTTGGCCTTCCGTGTATCCAGCAGATAGATTCTGGAAATTTGACTCCTCAGGCATTGATCATCGCTCCTACCAGGGAGTTGTGTATTCAGATCTGTTCCGATATGAAGAAATTCGCCAAGAACATGTGGGACATCCGGATCCTTGCAGTGTATGGCGGATCGCCTATTGGCCCTCAAATCCGGTCCTTGAAGGAAGGTACGCATATCGTCGTAGCTACCCCGGGCCGTCTGGTAGACATGATTGAACGAAGGGCCATTGCCCTGGATTCTATTCAGCGGGTCATTCTCGACGAGGCTGACGAAATGCTCAACATGGGCTTCAAGGAGGATATGGAATTCATATTGGCAAATACTCCAAAAGAAAAGTTGACCGCCTTGTTTTCTGCGACCATGTCCAAGGAAATCAGGGAAATCGCTTCCAACTTTTTGAACCAGCCTCTAGAAATTACTATCGGACGCAAGAACCTGGGACATCCCAACATCAGTCACCAGTATGCGGTCCTCCAAGCCAAGGATAAAATCATTGCTTTGCGGAGAATCATCGACTTCAACAGTGACTTCTATGGTATTGTGTTTTGCAATACCAAAAAGGAAACACAGGAACTCAACGATGCGCTGCTGAAAGAAGGTTATGCTGTGGAGTGTATTCATGGCGACCTGGAGCAGGCACAGCGCGAAAAAGTCATGTCCAAATTCCGCAATAAATATGTTACGGTGCTTTTTGCCACAGACGTTGCTGCCAGAGGTATTGATGTGAAGAATCTCACTCATATCATACATTTTCATTTACCCGACGACATCGAAAACTATACACATAGAAGTGGTAGAACAGCAAGAGCGGGTCAAAAAGGAATCTCCATTGCATTGCTGCACATTAAGGAAGCCTACAAGCTGCACCGCATTGAAAAAGCGGCAAACCTGAAGTTTGAAAGATTCTTGATTCCCACAGCCAATCAGGTTGCAGAAAAGAGGATTACTTCCTTTGTTCAAAAATTAGTAGAGGACGCTGCAAATCAGGAAATAAAGAACCCTCCAAAAAATGAGTGGACCTGGCCTTTGATGCAATTAAGCAAGGAGCAAATGGCGGAAATCATTCTGCGTTCCGAGATGGAGCGCTATTCGGCAGCTTATCTGGCTACTCCTGATGTCAATGTGCAGGAAAAAGTATCTACTCAGGAGAGCTATGGCGGAGAAAGCAATAAAAGAAGGCCGAAGTCCAGAACCGGAAGCGGCGGAGAAGGATTCCCGGTCCGCATGTTTATCAATCTCGGCAAAATGGATCAACTGAAATACGATGAACTTCGCGAAGTCGTTTTCAAGCTAACCAAAATAAGCGGGAGGTCCATGAGAGATATCGACATGTTCAACAGCTATTCTTTCTTTATGACTGACGAACAGAGTGCAAAAAAGCTAGCCACTCTCAAAGGCTTGAAATGGAATAAAAGGGAAATCCAATTTAAAAGAGCGGACGAAAAGAAAAAGGAGCGGCGGCGCTAAATGAAATGAAATACCCTTCTTAGTCTTAGGTGAAGGGTTCCATTTTCAAGATGATCATTATAAAATGGAGTATAAAACAAAAGCCTTGCAAGGGCGTTATTTCATTAATTTGTACGAATGGAACTAGTAATTAAAATCAGCCAACTCCTGCTTTGTTTGACCATATTGGTCGTGCTTCACGAATGTGGACATTTTCTTCCTGCCCGTTGGTTTAAAACAAGGGTAGAAAAGTTTTATCTTTTTTTTAATCCCTGGTTTTCACTATTCAAAAAGAAAATTGGAGAAACAGAATGGGGTCTTGGCTGGCTTCCTCTGGGGGGATATGTAAAAATTGCGGGTATGGTGGATGAGAGTTTTGATACGGAACAGCTGAAAGCAGCACCTCAGCCCTGGGAATTCCGTTCCAAACCGGCCTGGCAAAGGCTTATTATCATGGTTGGCGGAGTGACGGTCAATTTTCTTCTTGGATTTTTTATTTTTTCCATGCTGATCTGGAAAAATGGCCAGGAATTTTTGCCCACCTCCGAATTGAAATACGGTATTTCAGTGGATAGCCTTGCGTACAAATTGGGATTTCGAGATGGAGACCAGATCCAGAAAATAGGAGATCACGATATCGCACAATTTGACAGAAATAAAATTATAAAAACCCTTGTACTCGAGCGCGTCTCCTCAGTAAAGGTGATTCGGGATAACACGGAAATGGATCTGCCGATGGATCCCTCCCTGATCTCCGAGCTTACCAAGCCGGAAGTAAAGAATATGGTATTTATGGAACCGCGTATCCCGGCCGAAGTCCTGGATTTTATGAAGGTTGGCGATGCCCGGTCAGCCGGAATTCAAATTGGAGATCGCTTTTTGTCAGTTAATGGACAGCCTGCAGCCTATGTTCGCGATGTGATTCGCGCTGTAGGGAAAAAGCCAAATACAGTATACAATCTGGAACTCCTGAGAGGCCAGGACACCGTTCAACTTGCAATCAAATCCAATGAGGATGGTTATTTGGGTGTGTATTGGCAAAGTTTTTCCCATTTCTTAAAATTGGAAAAACGCGAATATGGATTTTTTGCAGCCATACCGGAAGGGATTCATACAGGTATGGATTTGCTTTCAGGACAGCTTAAAGCATTTGGTAAGATGTTTTCAGGTGAAATAAAAGCAAAGGATTCCTTGGGTGGATTCGCTTCGATTACCAATATGTTTCCTAAATCCTGGGACTGGGATGCCTTCTGGAGGATGACGGCAATTTTGAGTATTATACTAGGATTTATGAATCTCCTGCCTATTCCTGCTTTAGACGGAGGGTATGTGGTGTTTCTCCTTATTGAAGTGGTCACAGGTAAAAAAGTACCGGATAAAATTGTTGAAAAGGCCACTATGATTGGCTTTATACTGCTTATTGCATTGATGCTTTATGCCAATGGACTGGACGTTATGCGGGGATTCAAAAAATAAATGGACTTCTTTCAGTATTACGGAATCAAAGCTTCATTTAGGATAGATCTCGCTGTCCTGCGCAAAAAGTTTTATGAGAAAAGCCGCCTGCATCACCCGGATTCAAAAACATCGGAGGCAATCAACGCATCGGATGCCGAATATGAATCTGCGATGAATAATCTGGCTTACCAGACCTTGCTGGATCCTGAAAAAAGACTCAAACATATTTTGGAAACGCATTTTGGTAAAGAACCAGATGCATCTGCCGCGGAAGATCAGGATTTTCTGTTTAAAATGATGGAATTGCATGAGTCCGTTCAAGAATCGTTCGGGGACGAGCAGTTACGTAACAGATGCATCCATGAGCTGGAAGCAATAGAGCAGCAAAGTTTTGAGTTGGCAAGCCCGTTTTTGGAACTAGTTGAAAGCAGCCAGTGGACCCCCGAATCATTTGAAGCCTTGAGCCGGTATTATCACCGTTTAAAATATTTTGCAAGATTGCGGCAACAGCTCAAGCACCAGGAACCAGAACTGTAAAGTTTATTACTACCGCAGAGCATGCGCATTTCAAGAAACACGACAAAGGACCTCAAACACATCCTTACGAACGTTCGTTTACTTCATACTTTGTGCAATCCTGTTGATTCAAAACATATTATAGGATGTACTGGATGGCTGCCCTTATTTTAGTTGATGCCTTAAATGGCTTTCGTCATATTATCTGAAATGTCTGGTTTTCTTCGGTTGAATGCCAGTACCATTGCAAAATAAATCCAGTAATGCCGGAAGTTCATGATATCCATGGAAATGGCTTCCGCAAGAAGAATTCCTGCCAGGATTATCAAGGTAAAGTGGAACGGCCCATTTTGGTGGCGTCCTGCAGAAAGGAATGAATACAGAGAAAGGCACAACAAGAGAAGTGCTGCAAAACCCGGCCATCCCAATACAGCCAATGCTCCAAAATAGGTGGAATGCGGATCATAATTAGGTAGGTGGGATGGATAGATCCCGGTCTTTTTGAGATGTTCAACCTGCGAATTGTAATTCCCGGGACCGGTGCCATGTAAGGGATTTTGGCGAAACAGGTACCATGCGGTTTTTTTAAAGCAGTAATAACCGGATGCCACAACAGTATAATCTCCAACACGGAAAAGCATTTCATTTGAACTATAAGGGCTGTTCAGCAGACCTTGGTCTGATTTAGTCTGATCAGGCATAATCAGAAAATGGCTGGACAGGAAATGTACAATGCTCAACACCAGTAGGACTGCAGGTACCAGGAATTTTGGTAACCTGAATGCATACAAAAGAAAAGCAGACCAAAGGAAAAGTATAAAAAGAATAGACTTCGCAAGAGTTAGTACTGCAACTATAGAGAAAATAACTCCGGCTAGTACATCGGATTTTTTTCTTTCATAAAAGAAACCATTACACAAACAGCTTGCAATGCACATGGTGATTATGGAAACATACATGGATGGAGTTGTTGTGAATCCCTGTAAGCGATAACTATCGCCGAAGTAGGGATAGTTTATATAAACCTGAGCGGTGTCATTTGGCCAAATTGTAATGCTGAGAATATAAAACAGCAAACCGGTACTAGTCATGAGCCAACCCAGTGTGCGAAAGGCTTGCACCCAAAATTTGTAGCTCGTCTCTTTCGGCAAGGTATTGAAATATGCTAAAAAGAAGAGCAATACGAAGATCAGATAGCATACTCCGAGTGATTCCAGCAGGCCTTGCAAAGAGGGAGCCCATGCAAAGCTGAATGCATGAGCGATGAGCCACAGGAAACATGGGATCAGGAAGGTTTTGTAGGTGGTCCATATGGACGACCATTGTTTGTATGTGGATGTAAGCAACCAGAAAGAGGCAATGGTAAAAACAATTTCAGGAAGTTGCAGGCGATCCTCAATTACGGGGAAATGGAAGAGGTTTTGAAAACCACAACACAAGATGTATACAAACAGCAAGAGTCCTGGTACAGACCCGATTTTCAGGTAAGGAACTGTTAAGCTCATGCACCAAAGGTACATGTACCCGTTGCATCAGGAATCAAAGTAGTGTTCGAAATGCAGGTGTTCTTAAAAAATCAGACTGCAAAGCTTTCGCCGCAACCGCAGGTACGGGACGCATTGGGATTATTGAAGAAGAATCCTTTTCCTTGCAGACCATCCGAAAACTCCAGGGTCGAATTAAAAAGGTAAAGGAAAGACTTCAAGTCGGTCACAATTTTTTCTCCTTTGTCCTCAAATACCTGATCATTTGGCTGGGCTTCATTGTCAAAGTCCATTTTATAACTCAGCCCGCTGCATCCTCCACTGGTAACAGCAACGCGAATAAAATAACTTTGATCCAGGCCGGAGTCCCTGCGTATCTGTTGAATTTTATTCAGCGCGCTTTCTGCTACAAATATCATTTCTCAGAAATATGGTTTTTGGTTTTATAATCTTTAATGGCACTTTTAATCGCGTCCTCAGCCAATACACTGCAATGAATTTTCACCGGAGGCAGTGCCAGCTCTTCGACAATATCCATATTGTCAATAGACATTGCTTCATCGAGGCTCTTGCCTTTCAGCCATTCGGTTGCCAGGGAAGAAGATGCTATCGCTGATCCGCAACCAAATGTTTTAAATTTTGCTTCTTCGATCAATCCGGAAGCTGGGTCCACCTTGATCTGTAGACGCATTACATCCCCGCATTCGGGAGCTCCAACAAGGCCTGTGCCTACATTGGGATCGTTTTTATCCAAAGTACCCACATTTTTAGGGTTTTTAAAATGATCGAGAACTTTTTCAGAATAGGCCATGATATTTTATTTATGCTGTGTTCAAAATGAAACTTAAAATCCAGGAAATTGGTTCCCTTAGTGTTCGGACCAAACGATTTTACTGAGATCGACCCCTTCTTTGTACATTTCCCATATGGGGCTGAGGTCTCTCATGTGATTCACTCCTTTTGATATTGCCTGTATGGCATAATCGACGTCGGCATCGGTACTGAATCGCCCAAGACTTAAACGCAAGGAAGAATGGGCCAAATCGTCTCCGAGTCCCAATGCAACAAGAACATAACTGGGTTCCAGAGAAGCAGATGTGCAGGCAGATCCTGAAGAGACAGCAATATCCTGATTAAAGGTCATCATCAGTCCTTCACCTTCTACATGCTTGAATGACATATTGGTAACGTGCGGCATTCTATGGGCAGTAGAACCATTTATATACACCTCCTCGAGGGCTTCTTTTAAACCTGATTCAAGACGATCTCTTAAGGTGCGCAGGCGTTCAGCTTCCTGTGCCATTTCATTTTTAGCAATTTCAGCTGCTTTGCCAAATCCGACGATACCCGGGACATTCAAGGTGCCGGATCGCATTCCACGTTCATGCCCACCGCCGTCCATTTGGGCCGTCACCTTTACACGAGGATTTTTACGGCTAACATAGAGCGCGCCAACGCCCTTAGGTCCATACATTTTGTGGGCGGTAAAGGACATGAGGTGAACGCCACACTCTCTTGGATTAACGGGTATTTTGCCTACGGCTTGCGTAGCATCGCTCATCAACAAAACACCATGGCGTGCACAGATTTCGCCAATTTCTTTCATCGGCTGTATGACTCCGGTTTCGTTATTTGCCCACATGATGGAAACCAATACCGTATCCGGACGAATGGCTGATTCCAATTCAGTAAGGTCAATTAATCCATCCTCCTTTACTTTAAGGTATGTTATTTCAGCTCCTTTGCGTTCGAGGGTATGGCAGGTATCCAACACCGCTTTATGTTCGGTAGTGGCAGTAATGATGTGTTTTCCCTTGCGGGCGTACATTTCGAAGACACCCTTTAATGCCAGGTTGTCGGATTCGGTTGCCCCACTCGTAAAAATGATTTCTTTTTCGTCAGCACCGATTAAATCAGCGATGCGCTGCCTGGCAAGGTCCACAGCAGCTTCTGCTTCCCAGCCAAAGGGATGACTCCTGCTGGCAGCATTGCCAAAATGTTCATAAAAGAAAGGCAACATAGCCTCTACTACGCGCGGGTCGCAGGGGGTCGTTGCATTGTTATCGAGATAGACTTTATGAGCTGACATGAATAAGATAGTTTAAAGGATGCTATTGAATAACAAAAGTAACACGGCGAAGGGTGCTTTGTTTAGACTCTAGCTGCTGAATTTGTGTTCTTTAGCTCATTCATGCGGCGTGGACAGCTGGGAATTTTTTTACACCTCTATAAACTTGAATTTTGCAGCTTGGGTCCTTGGTCAAAAGAGTTGTAAATTTGGATTGAATTCTAATCGATTATACATTTAGATTTACAGTATTGGATACGATTCCGGGAATAGAAAAATGGGTCGAACGCATTGCAGATGGGGACCGGAAAGCACTTGCCAAGGCGATCACTCTGGTTGAAAGCCACAGGCATGAGGACCGGCAACAGGCGCACATGCTTTTAAGTCGCTTATCCTATAACAGCAAGCCTTCCCTGCGCGTTGGCGTAACGGGTCCACCAGGTGCTGGAAAGAGCAGCCTGATTGAATCTCTGGGGCTTTTCTGTATTGAAAAAGGATATTCGGTTGCAGTATTGAGCATCGACCCTAGTTCTGCATTCAGCAAAGGATCCATTCTTGGGGACAAAACCCGGATGGCGGCTTTGAGCTTGCATCCCAATGCCTTTATAAGACCTTCGCCTTCTGGTGATTATTTAGGAGGAATTGCACAGAACACCCGGGAAAGCATCTTTCTGTGCGAGTCCGCCGGATATGATTTTATTTTTGTTGAAACGGCAGGAATCGGTCAAACAGAATACCTGGTTTCAACCATGACCGATCTTACTTTATTGGTGCTTATTCCTGGAGCTGGAGACGAGCTGCAAGGCATTAAAAAGGGCATCATGGAATGGGCTGATATTATTGTGTTAAACAAGTCCGATGAAAAGAATGATCCCCGGGTTCTTCAGAGTTACCGCGATTTGATAGCAGCAAGTCATTTCCTTTCTGAAAAGATCGCCGGATGGAATGTTAAATTATTGATGACGTCGGCCCTGCACTCCACGGGAATTGCAGCACTTTTTGAACAGATGATGGAATTTCAAATGCATGTCACTCAGAGTGGTCAATTTACGCAAAGACGTGAGCGTCAAATGATTGATTATTTTCATACGCTTGTAAACCGTAAACTTTGGGAACGAATGGACCACCAGGCGGGTCTTAAACTTGCAAAACAGAAGTTGGAGGATCGCATTAAATCGAGAGAAATTAGTCCGGAAGAAGCTGCAGAATTGGCGCTGTCTTTTATTTTTGCCTCCTGAGATACATGTAGGTATGAAAAGAATGGTATGGATATTCCTGTGGCTATGCTTTGCTTTTACTCCGGATAACACCCCTCCGGTAAAGGTTCCAGGTCCGCTCACGCTAAGCTCGCCCGTGCGAAATGTGTTATCCATTACCGGGAGTTTCGGAGAACTTCGATACAACCATTTTCACGGAGGAGTGGATATACGTCCTTCCTATGGAGGCTCCGGGGCGGATGATATACTATCTGCAGCCGATGGTTACATCTCAAAAATCATAATAGATTCGGAGGATTTAGGAAAATCCCTGTACATCACCCATCCGAATGGATTGATGTCAGTATATGGTCATTTACAGGATTTTCGCCCGGATTTAAAAGAGTATGTGCGCCAAAAGCAATATGAGACCAGGCGTTTTCAGCAAGAGCTTGTTTTTACCGAAGCCCAGTTTCCGGTAAAGGCAGGGGACTTTGTGGCCATTATGGGAAATTCGGGATCGAGCAGGGGCAAGCATCTGCATTTTGAAATCCGTAATGCCGAAGGAGAAGAAGTTTGGGATCCCTTGATGTTTGGACTTCCCGTGGATGACTCCAAAGCACCTACCATACAACGAATAAAGTTATATGGCTTTGACCTGCACGGCCAGGAAGTATCTTCAAAAGTGTATTCAGGTGCACGCCAACTCGGAGGAGGACCTGTTTTTAATGTACCCGGAGAAGTATTTAGCCTAGGAATAGATGCCATTGACCGTACCGATCGATCCTGGAATTGTACCGGAATCAAATCGATCCAGGTATATGTCGACGGAGAACTGCATTATCATTTTTCACTGGATAAATGGAAGCGGGAGGATACAAAGTACATCAATGCGCATGTTGACCACAGCAGTCCTAGAGCTAACTTTCACAGGTGTTTTTTGCTGTCAGGAAACCAAATGAATTTGTACAATACCCATGAAAATGATGGTTTTATTTTTATGAATGACAGTGCGGTTCATCAGGTTCATGTGATTGTAGGCGATGGAAGCGGAAATTACAAGGATCTGGATTTCGGAGTGCGCAAAACCTCCTATCGTTCTAAACCCCTTGGCCATAAATATACCGATACCCTCTATCATAATTTTCCAAGAACTTTCGGGGATGAAAAGGCATCTATTTTTTTTAGACAGGGCAGTGTGTATGAAGATTTAAATTGTGAAATGCGAAGTTCAGTTCATACCGCAAAAAATGCCGTGTCGGACTGGTACGGCGTAGTACCTGCAGGAACACCCATTCATTATCCCGTTGAAGTTCGGTTGACGCCCGATTCCAGAATACAAGATCATCTCAAGGACAAATGTTTTATTGCCATGAAGCGCGGAAATGCAATTACCAATTTAGGCGGTACATGGGAGCACGGCCAGTTAGTAGCTCATTCGCGTTATTTAGGTATGTACAGCATTATGGTGGATACCGTAGCTCCTACATTGAAATGGATCGTTCCGAAAAAGAAAAAATCGTATTTAAACGCCTTGCGTTTCATATTAAATGATAACATTATGGCTACCCGCGAGCTGCCGGATATGAAAGTGGACGCTTATATTGACGGACAATGGGTTTTGATGGAATACGACAAGAAGAGCAAGCTGATCTCCTATGCCTTTGAGCCCTGGCTGGGCAAAGGATACCACGATTATCGCGTGGTTGTGAGTGATGTCCTGGGGAACTCGCGATCCTACGAAGGTAGTTTTATGCGTTTGTGATGGAGTCGAATGCATATCTTCCTACATTTAAATTCAAAAGCGGAGATGCTTTTCCATGTACTTCATGTGTTTTGCAGGATGGCCGCGAGATCACTTTAAAATCGCTCAAGGAAAAGTGGCTGGTTCTGTTTTTTTATCCTAAGGACAGCTCCCCGACCTGCACCAAGCAAGCCTGCAATCTGCGCGATGCAATGGAACTATTGCGTACACACGATATTGCACTTTTTGGTGTGAGTCCGGATTCAGCAGCGAGGCATCAGAGTTTTATCGAAAAATATCATCTTCCTTTTGACTTGATTGTAGATGAAGAGTTGAAAATGGCAAAAGCCTTGGGGATCTATGGTCCAAAAAAATTTATGGGAAGAATCAGCAATGCCATACACCGTACAACCATCGTTCTCAACAAGCAAAGAAAAATCCATGAGATTATTTATCCGGTAGATTCTGCAAGGCATAGTGCGCAGATTTGCAAATCGATTGGAGTGCAATAAATTAATTCTTTATTTTTACGATCTTAAATAGCAATCATGAAAATCCATAATGCATCTTTCCGTACTTTTTACTTCACTGTAATCGCACTTTCTCTATTAGGTCTGCAATGTAAAGCAAAGCAGGAAGCCAAGGCAGAAGAAGAAAAGCCTGTCATGGAAAAGATGGATATGTCGGGACCGGAATATACCAGTCTCTATATTTGTCCAATGCATTGCAAGGGCAGTGGAAGTGATCATGCAGGTGTATGTCCATCCTGTGGCATGGATTACGTTATGAATGAATCTGCTCAAGCCCCCGCCAAAGACACTTCAGGCGCAAAGTAAACTCCCCGTAATCAATATATTATACATATAATATAAAAATATATTAATTATTTTTATATATAATTTGCTTTTTTGCAATTCCCTCTTCTATATTTGCCCTATATATAAGTGATTCTTATATATGTAAACCACCCACCTGAGTAAGCCCATTTACGGGCGATAGTTTTCCTATCTGATTAGAGCTCTCTGAGAATTAACCCGGCTTTTGGGTTTCTGAAGCTCCCATTATCCGGTTCAACTGTAATTGATTATTTGTCTGCGGAATTTTCCATTCCAAGGATCAAACATTTAAACCTAGAAGCAATGCGACCGAAAACAACGTCTGGTTTCGGAGTGAGAAAACTACGCCCTTCGGGGTACTCCTCTGTGTCTTTCTTAGTAAAGACCTACATCCTATTTTTAATCTTTTCTGCTTTGGATCCGGAACTTGTGTCCGGCCAATGCCAGCTTGCATGCAGAGGAAAAGTAAACGTATCCCTTGGGGATTCCTGCAAGGCACTTATCACGCCCGATATGCTTCTTACCAGTGGACCTTCTGATTGTCCGGGAGCTCGGTACCGTGTTGATGTCTTGGATTACAACATGCATAAAATTCCAACAAGCCCATATGCAACAGGAGACTATATCCGCATGGAATTGATCGGAATGGTCTTTGACTCCAACAGCAGGAACTCCTGTTGGACAAAAATGTACATCGAGGATAAATACGGTCCTGTGATCGAATGCCGCGTGGATACAATCTATTGCAACGACACCATGGCATACAGCACGCCTCCTTTTCATGATAATTGCGATCCCAATCCAACCATACAACTGTTAGGAGAAGTTGCGGAGCCATTGGATTGCAATCCCCGTTTTATCAAAAAACTGACACGTTACTGGCAAGGCAGGGACAACCTCGGAAATCCGGGTAAAATCTGCACTTCCATGTTTTGGCTTCGTCGCATTCCGATAGATTCCATCAAGTACCCCAAGCATTTTGTGCGTGCAAATGATTGCAACCTGGAATGCAATGGTCAGTACCTTACGGATGCAAATGGTCATCCGCATCCTTATGTAACAGGCGTTCCAACGATTGACGGAAAGTCATTATGGCCCTCCCAGATGTTTTATTGCAACCTCGCCACGAGCTACGAAGATGTGGTTGCATTGGATCTGCCATGTAAGAAAAAGATTATCCGATTATGGAAAGTTATTGAATGGTGGTGTGGCACGGGAGTCATACGTACCTATGCGCAAACCATTGAAATACTTGACACCAAGCCGCCGGTATTGCATTGTCCCTATGACTTTACGGTTACAACTGCAGCGGGATACCAATGCGAAGCGAACGTATACATGCCGCCCGTTACTGTACATGACAGTTGCCAGGATACCGTGCATGTCGATATTGCCTATCCTGGTGGATTGCTGCACGATCAGAACGGCGGATACATTTTGCTAAAACCCGGCATTAACCGGGTCGTCTATGTCGCCTACGATGGTTGTTACAATCAGGACAGCTGCGTTGTCTTTGTTACAGTGGAGGACAAGACACCACCGGTTGCCATATGTCAGCAAAACACGGTCGTTTCTATGACGCGCGATAATTTCGTCCATGTCTATGCCGAGTCCTTTGATGATGGATCCTATGATGATTGTCACCTGGATAATTTTACGGCTCGGAGAATGGACAACGGGGATGCCTGCAGCTTTGCAGATACGCTGTTCCGGCCCATCGTTGAATTTTGTTGCGATGACGTGGGTAAGCAAGTCATGGTTATCGTTCGGGTTACCGATAAACATGGTAACCATAATGATTGCATGGTAAATGTGGAGGTACAGGACAAGACACCGCCGGTGATCAATTGTCCACACGATGTCCGGATTCCATGCTCAAAATACAATGACACCATAAATCTTGCCCGGTTCGGCGAGGCGGATTATTACGATAATTGTGTGGTGCACATGCACCAATATGTGGATTCTTTCCTGAATCAATGTGGTCTCGGCCACCTGGAACGCGTATTTGTTGTAAGAGACAATATGGGTCGTCTGGATTCCTGCAGGCAACGAATCGACATTTATGATGTCGATCCTTTTGATGAGCACGATATCATATGGCCCTATGATTATCATATGAATTCATGTGGAGCAGAAGTGGATCCTAAAAACCTGCCGGATACTTTTGGCTATCCGATTATTCTAGCTAACGATTGTTCGTTAGTAGGTATAAGTTATGAGGACCATCAGTTCAATTATGTACAGGATACCGCTTTATGTTTTAAGATTTTACGAAAATGGAAGATCATTGACTGGTGTCAATGTTACACGGACCTTCAGACTGGGGAGACAAAGTGCCCTTCATGGCATCACGAACAAATTATTAAAGTCAGCAATCACCTTCCTCCAAAAATTCAGGATGACTGCGAACCTGTGAAATACTGCCTGAGTACGCAGGAATGCCTGAAGGAGCATGTACATTTAACGCATACGGCAGTAGATGACTGTACTCCAGATGACCTGCTGAACAGCGGATTTAAAATCGATTTGTTTAACGATGGATTGTTCGACACAAGTTACCAGCATCTGGGAAATGTAATTACATTTGATGGCGACCTTCCCTTGGGCTCACATCGGATTCTTTGGAATTGGGAGGATCAGTGCGGAAACCAGATTGTCTGCACCCAATTTGTAGATATTGTGAATTGCAAGGCACCTACAGCGTATTGCCTGAATGGTATCAGCGTGAATTTGATGGCAGTGGATACCAACGGAGATGGACGCCTTGAGAAATTCATCGATGTTTGGGCTAAAGATGTAGACAAGGGCAGTTATCAGTTTTGCGGAAATCCTGTAACCTTATCCTTCTCCCGCGACACCAACATACGGTACATTCGTTTTACCTGCGATAGTTTAGGTATGCATCGCTCTGCTCTCTGGGTCACAGACCAACTTACAGGGAAACAGGATTTTTGCTATTCCGCAATTACAGTACAAGACAATAACAGGTTGTGTAATACAGGAAACATAACTGCGAATATTGGTGGTTTAATACAAACACCTTTTGATCAGGGAGTTTCAGCAGTATCCATAAAACTGGATGGCCCGAATGGAGCTTCGCTGCAGGAATTCAACGGAAAATACCAGTTCAGTAATTTGCTTGTTGGCGCAGATTACAGTGTGCAGGCGCTGGTCGATAAAAATTATCTCGATGGGGTCAGTACGCTGGATATTGTCAAACTACAAAGGCATATTCTTGGACTGGAAACCTTCAATTCACCCTGGCATTATCTGGCAGCAGATGTAACAGGCGATAAGCGGGTGACCGCTGCAGACGTTGCTGCGTTGAGAAAATTGATACTGGGCATTGATTCCAAGTACAAATCCAATTTGTCCTGGTCATTCGTTGAATCGACCTATCAGTTTCCCGTGGCAGATGATCCATGGTACGAACCTTATCCAACGGTATTCAATATCGCAGGACTTCCGGGTGACATGATGTATCTGGACTTTAAAGGAGTAAAAGTTGGAGATGTAAGTCAGACTACCTGGAATGGATTTTCAAATTTTGAAACGCGGTCCGGAAAAAATATTCTAATGAACATGGATATACCGGAAGGTGAAAACAGGATGGCGATACGTGCAAAAGAAGCTTGTGCTTTAAATGGTTGCCAGTTTACGCTCCGGTTTAATCCGCAAAAGGCTCACCTCATTGCCATACGCTCTGGTTTGCTGCACATTGAAGAAGATCAGATCGGATGGAATCAGGCAGCAAATGGATATGTTTTGGTTTCCTGGAATGTGCCGGAACCGGTAACGGTGAATGCAGGTGAAGTTCTATTCTATCTCGAGTTTGATCGCGAATTGACCAAAGCGGATGGACAGGATATCGATATGAATTCCGACATACTCAACGCTGAAGCGTATGGTGAGGGAAAAAATATTTATGGGATCGAATTGTCAACTGATGCGATTGCACAAAGTGCGGAAGTCTTGTTTGGCGATCCTGTTCCAAATCCATTTACCCAAAGCACGCAATTGAAATTTTTCCTCAGACAAGCTGCGGAAGTAATCTATTCCGTCTCGGATTTAAATGGACGGATGGTGTACTATCATAAATCGAATTACCATTCAGGACAAAACGTCGTAACCATCAAGAAAGACCAACTTTCTGGTTCCGGAGTGTACGTACTTAAAATGGAATCAGGAGATTATACCAAAAGTATGAAGTTGGTTTTAATCGAATAACAGAAGGCTTCAGGTTTACTATCATATTACAGTTACCTCTGCGGGCCTTTCCCGCAGAGGTTTTTGGCATGATGCCAGATTCTGTTTGATGGTTCCTGAATTTATGACTAGCATATTATACCGCAGGCTTCAATTGTCGCAGAGACTTTATCTTTGTAGTAAATAGAATTATATGAGTTATCAGATTACGGGAAAGTTGGTTAAAAAGATGGACATCGAAAGTAAAACATCTAGCTTTCAAACACGCGAGTTTGTCATCGTAACGCAGGAACAATATCCTCAATATGTAAAATTTCAACTTGTTCAGGACCGCTGCAGTGTGATTGACAAGTTTAATGAAAATGATGAAATCACGGTATTCTTTGACCTTCGGGGCAGGGAGTGGCAGGGTAAATATTTTACCAATCTTCAAGCCTGGAAAATAGAAGCAGGCGGCGCAAAAAGCGATTTTGCAGGTCAGGACCTGGTTGCAGATAAAGAGTCTTCGGATCCTTTTGATTTGCCGGCGGAATCCTATGACGATCTTCCTTTTTAAGCAATGCGCAGTATTTTTTGCTTACTTTTTCTGTATTACAGTTCTTTACCAGTTCAGGCACAGGATATTTATTCATTCCAAACCTATTATTCAAACGATTTCCGGGAATGGATTTTGAAAGATAGTGCCGAACAGCAGATAGGCACATTGCGTGCAAGCTGGCAGTTTGAAAAAGATTATTCACAATGGGACATCCGCATCGGAGAATTGTCGGGAAGTATCTATCACAAATGGAGGGATCAAAACGACGACTGGGAAATACATCTGCAGAATGATTTTTATACTGCCCAGCCCGTCTGGAAAGGCCAATTTGATTCGTGGAGAATTACTAACAACAATAAGACATATTACGTAAATCTGATTCGGGATCCGGATGGATTTCAATGGAAACTCAGCAAAGAGCAGGAAGACCTTTGCTTCTTATACAACACCTACTATTACGATCTTCGCGAGTGGACCATCGAATATTTCGGGAAGGTAAATGACCCGGCATTGATGGTTACTGTTGTATTTCTGGTAAGCTATTACTCCACCCCGAAATAAACACAATCCACCTCCATCAGTAGGCTTTTGCAAACAACACCCTTCTCTCTGAAGGTTTCCCGGTTAGGATGCAACTACCATGTTCTGCATCTGCATCAAGAGGAATGCACCGGATGGTTGCTTTTGTTGCTTCTTTGATTTTTTCTTCTGTTTCCGTTGTGCCATCCCAATGCGCATAAACAAATCCGGCTTGTTCTTCCATAATTTGTTTGAAACGATCCCAGTCGTCCACGCGATATGTGTTGGCATCCCGAAAGGCTTTTGCTTTTTCGAAAAGCTGGTTTTGGATATCCTCGAGTAAGTCTCTTACGTAGGATACGGCCTCCGCTATGGGTACCGATTTTTTTTCTTTGGTATCTCTTCGTGCAACTTCGACCACTCCTTGTTCGATATCCCGTGCACCAATTCCTATGCGTACTGGCACCCCTTTCAATTCATGCTCTGCAAATTTATATCCTGGTCGGTTTTTCTCATCTGCATCATAGCTGCAACGGATTCCTTGTGCATCAAAAGCAGTTTTTAAAGTATCGGATACAGCTTTCAGCTCCGGACTTGGTTTAGGAATGGGTACGATCACAACCTGGGTAGGAGCAAGTTTTGGAGGAAGAATAAGTCCGTCATCGTCTGAATGACACATAACCAATGCACCAATGAGGCGGGTACTCACGCCCCATGAGGTAGCCCAGACATATTCTTCCACATTTTGATCCGTCAGGAACTTTACCTCAAATGCCTTTGCAAAATTTTGACCAAGGAAATGGGAAGTTCCTGCCTGCAGGGCTTTGCCATCCTGCATCATGGCTTCAATGGTATATGTTTCCAATGCTCCGGCGAACCGTTCATTTTCGGTTTTTAGTCCTTTTATAACAGGCATAGCCATATAGTCTTCTGCAAAACGGGTATACACCTCGTGCATTTTTTCTGCTTCAGCAATGGCTTCATGCTGGCTGGAATGCGCGGTATGGCCTTCTTGCCATAAAAATTCGGTTGTGCGAAGGAAAGGCCGGGTGCGCATTTCCCATCTTACGACATTGGCCCATTGATTGATAAGGATGGGGAGATCCCGGTAGGATTGGATCCAGTCTCTGTAGGTGTTCCAAATTACTGCTTCTGAAGTGGGCCGTACAACCAGCTCTTCCTCCAGTTTCGCTTCTGGATCAACCATAAGTTTGCCTTTTTGTGAAGGATCATTTTTCAATCGGTAATGGGTAACTACCGCACATTCTTTAGCAAAGCCTTCCGCATTTTTTTCTTCGGCTTCAAACAAGCTTTTTGGAACAAATAATGGAAAATAAGCATTGACATGTCCGGTTTCTTTAAACATGCGGTCAAGGACCTGTTTCATATTTTCCCAAAGTGCATATCCCAAAGGTTTAATAACCATACATCCCCGCACTGCACTTTGATCAGCCAGGCCGGACTTGTACACAATATCGTTGTACCATTGCGAATAATCTGAAGAACGAGCGGTGATTTCCTTTGCCATTTTTTTGGAATTTTTAAACGAATTGTCTTGTTACTTATCTAATATCAGGGGTTTGGGCTTAGTTAAATGAGTTTAACGATCGTAACAGAAATCTTAAAATGATTTTAACCAAGCCGAGGCACAAAAGTAATAAATTGCATCAGCTATCTCATTATTAAACCTTTGCATTCAAATAAGGACCATGAAGAACACATTGAATCAAATTTATCTTGCATTGTTTCTTGCCTTCATTTCGCAAGGAATTCATGCTCAGTTTGACGACATTTATTATGATCCCGACAAGGACGAGCCAAGTTTGTATTCCGGACAGAAGAAGGATACACATTGGGAGAAGGATGATTATACAACGGAGAAAGGACAGAGTGTCAAGGATGATCAAGAAGGTGTTTATGATGATACATATTCCGAATGGGAGGACCAGGATTATTATTATACCTCCAGGATCAAGCGTTTTCACAGACCATACCACGGATTTGATTTCTATTCGCCTTGTTACGTAGATTTTTATTTTTACGACAACTATGATTACGATCCCTGGTTTTATGACCGCGACATCTATTCCACGCGATGGTATTATTACGATAGCTATGGTTGGAACCGTTGGAACTCATACCGTTATTACTACAGGCCTTATTGGTCTTATTGGGATTGGTGTGTAGGATGGAATTCCTATCCGTATGCAAACCGCTTTGGGTATTGGCCCTATGGCTATTATTCCTACAATCCTTATTTTAATTCCCATCACGGAGGCTATTATGATCGCTATTGGGATCACGGAAGCAACAATCCGAAGGGACATTATTATGGCAGCCGGCGATTTGGTGCAACCCAAACTTCCAACAGAGGGCCGGTGCGTTTGTATAATGCAGATCCGGAAATACTGAAAACGCTTCCCGGCAAATCCCGCGAGGAACGCCCACAAAGGGAGACGGGGCGTAGGCCAATTCGCAGCGTAGAAGGAGACAGGGCAGGGGAAGACCACAATGGCAAACAGGAGAAATCGGATCAACCAAGGCCTAAACCACGGTTGTTTAGTGGAGAATCCGGCTACGAGCCACAATCGCCAGAGTCCGGCTTCCCAGGGAGAAGTCCGCGTCCGGAGCAGGGTAGGGTTAGGCAGGAAATGCCTGAGCAGCAGAACAATTTTGACGAACGGGAGAAGCGTAGTTGGTTTTCACCCCATCGCTCTATCCGACCGGATGCAGATCCAAAAAGAGATCCTGCAACAGAACGCAGCTTTGCCCCCGGCAATGAGATCTTTCGTCAGGATCGCGAATCCACAAGGAGCCGTGAATCCAAAGGTTTTTTGGGGAAGATTTTAGGAGGACATGAGGGATCAGATAAAGGAACCAGGTCCAGTGGAAACTCAGAAAAATCCGGAAATTCAAAAAGCAATGATGGAGGCCGTAGGTCCCCGAGATAAAATTTGAAATCCCTCATCCTTAGGACATTCCAATTTTGTAGTAATGAAAAAAGCGATAATTATAGCGGTAATACTATCCTGCTTCCAAGTGCTGTGGGGTCAAACGCCATCGGAAGCACTGCGTTATTCGATGCTGCGACCTGAGGCAACGTCCAGAGCACTGGCTTGTGGAAACGGGATCACTGCGCTTGGAGCAGATTTCACAGCAGCATCTGTAAATCCTGCCGGGATAGGATTGTTTCGCAAATCGGACGGGTTTGTGTCTTTTGGATTGCATAACAGCAATGTATCGTCTACACTTCGTTCCGATGTGGTGAATAATCCGCAAACAAACGAATCGAGATTATCCAGCTCTTTTCAAGGCATGGGAGTGGTGTTTTATGGTTCTCCTGTCGTTCCTCCTGTATGGAAAAATATAAATTTAAGTATATGCCTGACCAAGCTTGCAGATTTTGATGAAAGCATTTACATGAAGGGTCAGAGTCATGGTTCGATCACCGATAGATTTTTAGAATTGGCCTTGGATCCAAAGGGCGTTGGTCTTATGGGCTTGCCCAGTGGTCAGCTCGATGATTTTGAAGCAGGGCTTGCCTATGAAGCCGGAGCTATATTTGAATCTAACAATGACCCAAATCACCCTTTATATACCACGGATCTTCTTGCTTATCCAGCGTATGTTATGCCTAAAGAGCAGACGATCCGCCATTCCGGAAGCATACATGAATTATCTTTCGGACTAGGTGGAAACTACAAAGAAATCTTTGCTGTAGGTTTTAGCTTGCATATCCCTCTTGGAAGCTTTAGAAGTACGAGCACCTATAGTGAGCAAGAAAGCAAAAGAGATACGTTCTTTCCCTTCAGAAGTCTTGAATTCAAGGAAAAATTGGAAACTGAAATATCCGGTTTTGGTTGCAATCTGGGTATCATCTACAAGCCCTTTAAGTTTCTAAGGCTTGGTGTTGCCTGGCAGAGTCCACGCATTTTGAGTTTAAAAGACGAATTCAATACGTCCTTAGACTACCGGTATTTTAATGGCCGGCGGGATACCACTTTGAGCGCCTCGTCTCCGGATGGTACGTTCGACTATAAATTGACTACGCCCATGAGGACCATATTGTCTGCAGCATTGATTGGACCAATCGGTTTTCTTTCTGCGGATATGGATATTATCAATCCCAAACATGCATCCTTCAACCTTACGAGTGAAAGCGATGCACCGGGAGATTATGAACAGGAGCAATTTGTGAATTCAGAAATCGACAAGCAGTACAAACTATTGCTGCAATATCGTTTTGGGGCGGAATTGGCGCTCCATACCCTCCGACTTCGTGCCGGAGCTCAAATGCTCAAGCAGCCGTATAAAAATTCTTCTGATTTTGATCATGGATATAGCTTTGGTGCAGGATACCGGGGTGATCGGTTTTATGTTGATCTGGCCTATCAGGTAGTACATACCGAGCAGTCATACACTCCTTATCTTACAGGAAATTCTGATTTTAACGGCGATGGCAACATCGACGCACCGACACCGTTGGTGGATCAAAAACTAAAGACTTCCTTGCTTTCTTTTACAATGGGCTGGAAATTTTGATACCACGCCGATTCATAAAAATTCCGATCCACATTTTAAGGACAAGCCGACCATTTGATGGTTGGCTTTGGCTTTGACATATCGTTTAAAAATAGTATCTATGTCGCTTTAATGAGATATGCTGGCATTGCTATCACCATCGAAGGATTTAGATTATAAAACGCCTCCCCCTATATCTGGAGGGCAGTTGCCGAGGCTGCTGTCCGAAACCGAAAAATTGGTTTCCGTATTGCGGAAAAAGAATTCCAGGGACCTGATGAAGCTGATGGACATCAGCGAAAAAATTGCGATAGAAAATACAAACAGGTACCAGCACTACTCTTCGACCTTTGATACTACGAATGCACGTCCTGCGATTTTTGCATTTTCAGGGGATGTTTACAGGGGTCTGGATGCGCGTTCTTTGAATAAAACCCAAATCCAGTATTGCGAAAAGCATTTGCGCATTTTATCGGGGCTCTATGGATTGCTGAGACCTTTGGATCTCATGCAAGCCTACCGGCTGGAAATGGGCACCTCTTTGACGGTTGGTAAATCTAAGGACCTGTACCATTTCTGGAAGGCAATCATCACAGATCTGTTGCGTAAAGATTTGGAAGAAACGAAATCAAAGCATCTCGTCAATCTGGCTTCTCAGGAATACATTCAGGTACTTGACCTTGCCCATATTCCGATTCCTATGATTCATGTGCACTTCAGAGAATACCGGAACAACAAACTTACATTTGTAAGTTACAATGCAAAAAGGGCAAGGGGACTTATGGCCAGATATATGGCATTATCCTCCTGCAAAAAAGCGCTTGATCTGCAAGGCTTCAATCTGGACGCGTATGGTTATGCGCCCGAAATTTCTGACGAGTGGAATTGGTATTTCATCAGGTAATCTTCAAGCATGAAAAAAAGTATCCAATTTATTCCTTTTGTTGTATCTGTTATCTGGTATTTCATGTTGTCTGCCAGTTTTTCCGTTTCAGGAAACCGACTACCTCCTCTGGGATCTTTTTTCAGCGTGAGTGAAGGGTTCTGGGCAAATGCCAGGTCTGCAGATGAGATTCCTGATGCCGTTCGTAACGACTTTGGAATACGGGGTAAGATGTACCTCGATGAGCGGAGGGTTCCACATATTTTTGCAGATTCTGAAAGGGACGCATATTTTCTGCAAGGATATGCACATGCCTGGCTGCGGCTTTGGCAAATCGACTTTACCACACGAGCGGCAGAAGGCCGGTTGAGTGAAATCATAGGGGAGCGCACCTTGTCTTTCGACAAAACAAAAAGAAGAAAAGGATTCAAGGAAGCTGCGCTCATGAGTGTGGAGAACTGGAAGAAGGATCCCGAGCTTCTCAAAAGCCTTAATGC
This sequence comes from uncultured Saprospiraceae bacterium, assembly GCA_964507535.1. GTDB lineage: Bacteria > Bacteroidota > Bacteroidia > Chitinophagales > Saprospiraceae > Vicinibacter. The sequence goes on along the minus strand of CAZDQG010000011.1, from coordinate 20,153 downwards.
ATATGTAGATGGCATCAACCAGTATATCCGGTCCTTGTCATACAGAAATTTGCCTATTGAATACAAACTTCTGGATTATTGGCCGGAGCCCTGGACCTTGTACCGGAGTGCTCTTTTTCACAAAAGCATGGCAGAGGTACTCTGCGGACGCGACAAGGACGTAGAACTAACAAACGCTCGTTTGTATTTTGGATCCCAGTTTGCAAACCTGTTTCCTGAAATGGAGTCTGAAGAAGATCCCGTCATTCCTCCCGGTACCGAGTGGAAATTTACAATGGAAGACCATCGGCCGGTAACAGATAGCGGTCAAATCGGATATATTGACTGGATCCCGGAAAAAATGCCTTCAGGACTCGGCAGCAATAATTGGGCAATTTCTCCCTGGAAGTCTTCAAATGGACATCCTCTGTTGTGTAATGATCCGCATTTGAATCTCACCTTACCTTCCATTTGGTTTGAACAACAATTGGTCACACCTGAATACAATGTATATGGAGTGACGTTTCCCGGTATTCCAGGTGTTGTGATAGGATTTAATCAACACATTGCCTGGGGTGTTACAAATGCAGGTTGGGATGTCATGGATTGGTATCAAATACAATGGCAAAATGATCTGAAACAACACTACCTGCTCGATGGCAAATGGGTTGAGACAACATACAAGGTGGAGACGATCCACGTAAAAGGGCAGCCGGATGTATTGGATACGGTTTTAATGACGCATTGGGGTCCTGTGGTGTATACCGACCCGGAATCCAGAAAACATGGTCTGGCGATGCATTGGATAGTGAATGACCCATATGAACAAAAGGAAGTCAATACTTTCAGACTTTTGAACCGCGCAACAAATTATATGGAGTATCGCCGTGCCGTATCCAACTTTCCCTATCCGGCACAGAATTTTGTTTTCGCCTCGGTCGATGGCGATATTGCAATCACGACACAAGGTAATATGCCCATCAAATCGGATCAGCAAGGACGATTTGTGATGGATGGGTCCAAATCAGAAAACAGTTGGAAAGGCATCCTGCCTGCAGCATTAAATCCACATATTTTAAATCCCAAAAGGGGGTTTGTCTCTTCTGCAAATCAACGAACCACAGATGCGAGCTTTCCAAATTACTACAACAATGGTGATTTCAGGGAATACAGGGGACGTATGATCAACAGACTGCTCTCCGGAAAGGAGAAATGGTCCGTTGAAGATATGAAAGCCATGCAATACAACAATCACAGTCTGAAAGCAGAAGAGGCCCTGCCTGCGCTTTTAGAAGGACTGGATACAAATGCATTGCGTACATCGGACCTCCGCATATTCCATCAGCTAAAAAAATGGAATTATAGTTATGATTCTACGAGCCGCGAAGCGGTCTATTTTGATCTTTGGTTCAGCTACTTTTATAAGTGCATGTGGGACGAGATACTTACGGATAGCACCAAACGTGCTACAGCCACACCGGATGATGTGGCCAGCATCCGCTTGATGAAAAGCGACCCCGGAAATGCATTTTTTGATGTTTTAGCAACTCCGGGGAGAGAAGTTTGCAAGGATATTGCAAAAATGAGTTTTGACAGTATGAGTCATTTTCTTTCCACTCTGGAAAATGAAAAGGATTGGGCCGATATTAAAGATGCTTCTATTCTTCATATCGCCCGTATTCCAGCATTTAGCAAATTCCACGTGAGAACTTCCGGGAATGAGGATATCATCAATGCGCATGCGCGCGCTTTCGGACCCTCCTGGCGCATGATCGTTGACCTCAGCAAGGAGCGTATGGAAGCATATGGTGTGTATCCGGGAGGACAAAGCGGACATCCGGGAAGTGCATATTATGATTCCATGATCCTTCCCTGGTCCAAAGGAGCATATTTTAGTTTACATTATCTCAGATCTGAATCGGAAGCATCTTCAGATTATCACATCATCCATTTTCAATAACAAGAGGATATGAGATCACACATTGAAAATTATCTTTTGATTGTTATAGGGGCCGTCTGTTCCTTGTTTATTTCCTTTTGGTTTTCAGCGTATGCCATCGCTTTAGTGCAGAGCTTCCTTTTAAAACTTGATGTAAGAAAAACCCTGCTGAGTCATTTTCTGATTTATTCTATTTCCGCTATGGTTTACTGTGCTTTTACCTGGTCAACGGGCAGCCAGAAATTGATACATATGATCGGAGAAATTTTCCTGGGATCATCACCGGTTGTACTCATGATCATCAGCAGTGTTTTTTTTGGCATTACCGCCCTATTAGGATCATGGTCCGGTTGGGCCTTGCGAACAATCGTTCGTGGCGCGCATTTCTGACATGGAGGAAACTTTGATGGGTGCGTTCGCATTCCCTTTTGGTTCAGGGATTCAAAATCTGGAGTTTCTCTTTTAACAAAGTTGTACCATTTAATAAAGCATACAACTGGTAGGTTCCCGGGATAAGCCGCTTGATGTCCAGGGTATAAGGTTCCAGGCTATGGGCAATTAGATCCAGCTCTTGGATGATATCTCCATTTTGATTTTGAATCCAAAGATGCACTCTAGCATGTTCAGGCACTCCGGAAAAGGACAACTGCGTTTTGCCGTACGCGGGATTGGGGTATAGCTGAATAGCCGCAGTATCTTTTTTATTTTGAAATACCTCGGAGCCCGTGCTTTGATTTTTAAGGTATTGAATTTTGATCACATGGGGATTTGCAACAGTAGTCCTTGCAAGATTATTCAGCCAGGGATTGCGATCCGTTCCGGCATTGTAGATGCCGCCAAACAGATATCCAATGAAGCAGGTATCTCCCTGTAAGGCATCCCAATCGATGATGTCTTCCTTAAAGAGAGGAGTCTCCGGATTTAAAAATATTTCAGCATTGGATCCATAATAGCCAGGGAGCTGGTCGCGTAGCGCATATTCTTCAAAATGACCGGATTCATTTCTGCTTACACAACTCAGAGTTTTTACAAATGGAACATAGGTATCCTGGACCAGCATGCCCGTTGAATCCAAATAATACTCAGCCATTCCACCAAGAAACAACTGATGCATTCGGTTTCTTTTTGCTTCATAAAAACCAAGTCGCGAACAGTTGTATGCGGCAAATTTTTGATCAAAATCAAGTACTTCACGGAATTGCAATCCATCAACAAGCGCAAGGTTAAGAAACGGACGGTTTACATTGTATTGAAAAACCCCTGAATAGACCATGAAAACCAACTTGCCAAATTCATCGATCAGAGGATTCAAATTAAAATCCCTGCGGTGAAAATTATAGTCATCTTTTATTTCATGTACCTTTTCAAATTGCAATGAATTGGAATCCTTCGACACTTTGAAAATGCGGACCGCATCGGTATACACCTGATCAACTTTAGACGAATTACTTGAATAGGCACCTTTAAAATGGTGTCCCCCTACGAGATAAAAAAGACGGTCCTTTATTCTCAGCTGCCCGCCTGCAACAGCAAAATAAGGATCCTGGAGGATTTCAATGGAGGACAGCACGTCCCCTGATTGTTGAATGGCTTCGATGCAGTTCTGCAGGTGGATGCGAATGAATACAGGGTAGGTGTGGTATATCGAATCGATCCCCTGGCCATAACCTCCCAGTATGTAGAGGAAATTTTCATCTTGCGTAAAACAGGTATTTGCTGAACTCAAATAGCTGATGAGAGTATCAGGGAGCGAACGTATTGAATATTCCAGAATCGATTGAGATTTTGTATCCCACAGATACATGGATGTGTTGGACCGTGTAAAATCAAATCCGGATTCTTTGTCGTGAATTCCGTCTTTTCGCCCACCGACCATCAATACCTTATCTCCTTTGGTGGCAAAGGAAAAGGAATGGATATGAGGCCAGCCTGGAATGGAGAACGTATCAAATAAGAAGCGTCCCTGCAGCTGACTTTGTGCAGGAGTGGAATTAAAAGCAAGGAAAAGAAAGGCAGTGAAGGTGTACAGGGGAGATATCCAAAGCTGTTTCATCACCATTTTTCTTTAGGCAGCTTTGTTACGCCAAAAAAGCGACGAACCGCATATTTTCCTGTGCCATGTACCAGAATATGGATCATTCCACCGATGAATGCGATATTTTTCATAAAATGAACAGCCTGGATGTTTCTGGTTTCAGGTGGATCATTCCAAAAAGAGTATACAATAAAGGTCACGGGTATCCAGTAGAGCAGCAAAAGACTTGCCGCAAAGCCCGAACGATAGCCAATCAGCAAAAATACACCTCCGATAAAGAGCGCTAAGGAGGTGACATAAATCAGGATAAGAGGATACCAACTTAAACCATATTGCAATAAGGTTTCCCTGGTACGGCCAATGTGTTCTATGGTGTCGTATGATTCAAAAATGGAGATCGCGGAAACGAAAATTCGTGCGACCAGGTCAAAGCTGTCTTTCATTTTGCGGGGATGTAGTTATTCGCCTGGGTATCAGGCTGAAAAGGAATGACCGCAACCGCAGGTTTCCTTGGCATTAGGGTTGACAAAGGTAAAGCCTCTGTTGTTTAAACCTTCTACCCAGTCAATTTCCATACCTACGAGGTAAAGGGAATGAGCCTTTTCCATGAAAACGCGGAAACCGCTGATTTCAAACACCTGGTCTTTCTCTTTTTGGAGGTCAAAGCCCAAGACATAGCTGAATCCGGAACACCCACCGCCTTTCACACCAACCCTAAGTCCATGACTATCAGGTATTTGTTGTTCTGCTTTGATGCGGTGCAGGGCTCGTATGGCCGTTTCTGATATACGAATAGGGGCCTCCGTTAAAATTTCATTTTCCATAAAAAGAGATTGCATTTAAAACACAAATTTAGTGCTTTTGGTTCTCAAAAAGCTTAAAGCAAGCCCGATGAATCTGGTTACCTTTGAGCTGAAATAGCATAATAATGGAAGCCTTTCTGGAAATTATCAAGTACACGCTCCCCTCCGTTGTTGTTTTTCTGACGGTTTATTACATGCTCGGTCAGTACTTTATGCACGAGCGTGCCAAATACGCCCAGATGCAGCAAAAAGAAATGTTTCAACACAGCCTTCCATTAAAACTGCAGGCTTACGAGCGTCTGGCATTGTTTTTAGAACGTATCCGGATTCCCAATCTGATGCTGCGTTTTCCATCTGCGGATGCCACTCCGGAATCCTTATGTAAAATGCTGATGCTGGGAGTGCAACAAGAGTATGAGCACAACATGGTGCAACAGATTTATGTAAGTGAAAAATTATGGGAAATCACCATCCATGTAAAAAATGAGGTGCTCCACCATTTGGACCAGGCATCTCAGGAATGCAAAGATGCAGACGCAGAAACGCTCCGCCAACTGTTGTTAAGCAGGGTCCATGCAGATTGTTCAAAATCCATTGATCTGGCTCTGGATGCCGTCCGCAAAGAAATAAAACTCATATTGGCATAACACCTTGCGTTTTTGCGCAACTAACAAACGTTCGTTTTATTTGTTGTATAAGGAAACCTGGTTCAGGGTATCTCCTATGTAAGGATCATGATTTGTTCCAATACCTATTCGTGCTTACATGCAAGATGACCTTATAATGCAATGAGGGCACGCATTGCCTGGAAATTGGTGCGCTGCACTGGCCTTATCCATTGGAGGGCAGAATGCCACGGATCGGTTCTAAGTAAAAACGTACTTGTAGTTGCCAGTTTATGGAAAACAAACCAACTCATGTTTTTTAAACAGGCACGGAGCATACGGTAGGTGGAATAACAGGAAACATTGACCAATTACCGTGGTTGTGAGCATCATTTAAATTTCTTGCATCAAATGGTGGATTGGATTTTGTTTTTTAAAATAAAATGTGAATGGAACTCCAATTAGCCAAAATCAGGACGAATACGGCGATTGCCATGTATTTTTGCATCAAATTTTCTAACGAATGATCAATGCGGTCAATATTAGTCTTGCATACGGCAAGAGGGTTCTTTTTGACGAAGTAAATATCAATTTCACCAAGGGCAATTGTTATGGCATCATAGGAGCGAACGGCGCGGGTAAATCCACCTTCCTTAAAATCCTGAGTGGCGAATTGTTTCCGAACAAAGGCCATATCGAAATAAGCCCCGGAGAGCGTATGGCGGTTTTGAAACAAAATCAGTTTGAGTTCGACAACCACACGGTTTTGAATACCGTGCTCATGGGGCATAAGAAACTTTGGCAGTTGGTCAAAGACCGGGAGGAATTGTATGCCAAAGCTGATTTTGATGAAAAGGATGGCAATCTTGCTGCACAATTGGAGGAAGAGTTCGGGGAAATCGGCGGGTATATGGCCGAAAGCGATGCAGCATCCTTGCTGAGCGAGTTGGGTGTTGAAGAGTCGCTCCACATGATGGCAATGAGTGACCTTGCAGGCAATTTAAAAGTGCGGGTTTTACTTGCACAGGCCTTATTTGGAAATCCCGATATCCTTTTATTGGATGAGCCGACCAATGGATTGGATGTGCAAACCATAAAATGGCTGGAGAATTTTCTTGCAGACTATGAAAACATTGTGATTGTGGTGAGTCACGACCGGCATTTTCTGGATGCGGTGTGTACACATGTTGTAGATGTAGACCGGCAGAAAATGACCGTGTATACAGGCAATTACAGCTTCTGGTATGAATCCAGCCAGCTGCTATCGAGGCAGATTGCGGATAAGAATAAAAAAGTGGAGGAACGCAGGAAAGAATTGTTGGATTTCATTGCCCGGTTTTCTGCAAACGCATCTAAAAGTAAACAAGCAACCTCGCGTAAGAAAGCTTTGGAAAAATTAAACATCGAGCAGCTTCAGCCTTCTTCCAGAAAATATCCCGGAATTATTTTTAAGGCAGAGCGCGAAGTGGGCGATCAGATTTTAAAAGTGGAGGCACTACAGGCAAAGCTGGACGGCCGGGTGCTGTTTGACCAGGTTTCTTTCATGCTCAATAAAGGAGATAAAGTGGCCATACTCTCAAAAGATCAAGTGGCTGTGCATGCATTTTTCGACATACTTGCCGGAGTAAAGGCTGCGGATCAAGGTACCCTGGAATGGGGATCTACCATTTCAAAAGCCTATCTTCCGGTAGATATCAGTTCTTATTTTCAGCAAGACGAAAACCTGATGGATTGGCTCAGGAAATACGTTCCTCCGACGATAACGGATGTAGATGAAGTATTTCTCCGTGGATACCTTGGGCGCATGCTCTTCAGTGGTGATGAAGTAATGAAAAGTTGTAAAGTGCTCAGCGGAGGAGAAAAAGTCCGGGCTATGCTAAGTATGATGATGTTGCAAAGTCCCAACACCGTTTTACTGGACGAGCCCACAAACCATTTGGATCTTGAAAGTATTCAGGCCTTCAATGAAAATATGATTGAATTTAATGGCATCGTACTGATCAGTTCACATGACCATGCATTCTTGCAAACCGTTTGCAACCGGATCATTGAAATTACTCCTGGCGGTTGCATCGACAAGTTGATGAATTACGATGAATATCTTGAACACCAAGGGGTACAGGAGCAACAGGCAATGCTGTATGCCTGAGAAATCAGGATTTATTTTGCAATTCCTTTGCGAATAGCAGATGAAATGGATTCACTTCAGGACATGCTGAAGCCATGCTTATTCAAAAAGCACAAATCATTACATGTAAGGGTTCCGGGTAGCATACCGAATTGCACGGGTTATATTTGATGTACCATGGGGCACAATACCCGGTAAATTCTATGTCCTGTTCATCAGAATATTTGATTATTTTGCACCAATGCAGGAAAATGCATGCTCATTTTTTTGTGCTTAAGAATCTATGAAAAAGGCAATCGGATAATTCTAATAAAGGGAGATGCGTACTTGGGTCCGGTTTGTTTTTTTTTATATCCTCATGATATCTCAAAGTTTTGGTCAGCGTGCCATTCTTGAGGAGTACATTTCGCTGAACAATCTTGGTATCAATGAGGGTTTGTCTCAAGGGCTGATTCTTTCCATTTTACAGGACAGGAGCGGATTCATTTGGTTCGCAACAAAGGACGGGCTCAATCGCTATGATGGCTATTCCTTTAAGGTGTACCGGCACGATCCTGAAGATTCCACAACCATTTCAGATAACCATATTTTTCAGCTCTTGGAAGACTCCAAGGGACGCTTATGGGTATTTACCAACAATTCGGAATTGGATCTTTTTATTCCGGAGACCGAGACATTTGAACATTATAAACCTAAAAATGGACTATTCGATCAATTAAGTCCCGGGGAAAATTCCCGCTTACTCGAGGATGCATATGGCGACTTATGGTTTCGCACCTTGCCCTATTGGTTCAAAATCCATATTGCAGAGCGTCCAAAGCAGAATTCAAATCCATTTCGGGCAAAGGGAAATCGTTATATTTTGAGTTTTGAAAATCAAATGCCGGTTTTCAAAAATAAATTATCCATTCCTGATTTTGCAGGGGAAATAAAATTTGACAGCAAGGGAAACCAATGGATGTGGACTCTGGATTCCATTTATTTGTTGTCAAAAAGTGCACAGCGTTTTGAAGATAAAGTGCGGCGATATGCATTGAATGAAAGAGTTGGGTTTGATACTTCGGGATTTGAACCCAAGGATTTTTTTATAGAATACAATCTGATTGAAGACCGTATTCAAAACCAAATGTATCTGGTTTCGAGTTACGGCATTTCTGTGTATAATGAAGACTTAAGCAAGCTTGTAGAAGGGTTTCCTTATCCTGACCATTTGAAGCGTCGGGTCTGGAATCTTGCATTTGATGGAAACCACAAATTATGGATCAATGCCCGCAAAGCGACATTGCGCTTTGATCCCAAAATATGTGCATACAATCAGGTGTATGAGATTCAAAAGGAAAGTAGCGGAAAACCTTTGAAAGCACTTCAGTTTTATGCAGACCGCAGCGACTTGCTATGGATTGGAACTTCGAATGCAACGGGTGTGAAGATATTTAATCCCAGAGCTGAACTTTTCAATCATAAGTATCTTCCAGGTGGATATTCTTCCGTCAAGGAAATCTATGAATTACCGGATAAGCGCATTGTAATCAGCACAGGGTATAGTGGAAATGTTTTCATTCTTGACAAAGAAACATCGGAAATCAAGCCCCTTTTTGATGTTGCCAATTCTCCCTTTTCAAAATATGTTTATGATGGTTTTTCATTTGTAAGCAAGGATGGAAAAATAGTTTTGCAATATGCGGACCATAATCTGGGAATTTATGATACCCGGACAGGCAGCATGGCAAAGCAACAAATACCTTTGCATAATCCATCCGCCTCATTTGTTTTTTGCAGCCCTGAAGACGAAGGAAAAATTTGGGCATTCTATGAAGACAGCAGCAGATTGGGCTCCCTTGTAAAATATGATTATCAGACAGGAAAGGTTCTTGATATTTTTAAAATCCCATTTAAAATTGAGCATAAGTACTATCAATTCATTTCTGCGAGTTACAAGGATAAGTCAGGAATATATTGGTTTGCAACGGTAATGGGGCTACTTAGATTTTCAGAAAAGGAAAATACATTTCGTTTATACAGATCAAATGTAAAAGATACCAGCTCATTGCCTGTCAATATGATTTTTTCTCTTTGTGCAGATCCAAAGGAACCAGAGCGTTTTCTATGGGTGGGAACCAATGGAGGAGGTCTGGCGAAATTTGAATTTTCAACAGGTACATTTACCAGGTTTAATCAAAAGAAGCATGGATTGCCGAATGATGTGATTTACGGAATTCTGAGTGATGAAAATCAAAGCTTGTGGTTGAGTACGAATTCAGGACTTGCAAATTTTAATCTCAACACAATGTCTGTTCAGATATTCACCTCCAAAGATGGTTTGCAAAGCAATGAATTCAACAGGTATGCTTATTTTAAAGGAAGCGATGGAACCTTGTTTTTTGGAGGTGTGAACGGCCTGAACTATTTTAAGCCGGAACAGGTATTTCGAAAATACAGGTCGCCTCATGTTGTCATTACGGATATAAAAATATACAACAGGTCTATTAATGAAATTCGCGATGCGAATATTTCCCCGGTGGTAGCACAGCAAACCCGGATAATGTATTTGAAACATACGCAGAATATGATCAGCTTTTCATTTTCTGCACTCGACTTTACAGATCCGGTAAATAATAAATTCAAATATATATTGGAAGGTGCTGATTTGGATTGGATATCGAATTCAAAACTGCATGAGGTAAGTTATACAAACCTCAGCCCGGGAACGTATACGTTTAAAGTCAAGGGGTCCAATCATAAAGACAGCTGGAGTGAGAATGCTGCTGAAGTAAAAATAATCATTGCTCCTCCTATATATAAGACCTGGTATTTTCTGATTGTTGCATTTGGTTTGTTTTCTGCCCTTACCTGGACGATAATCCGTTACTATTCCCAAAGAAAACTTAAAGAGCAGCTGTTGGAATTGGAGCGTCAGCGTGAGGTGGAAAATATACGCATGCGTATTTCCCGTGATATCCATGATGATATAGGATCAGGACTTACGAGAATTTCCCTGCTTAGCGAATTATTGAAGACAGCTTCCGGAACCAATCCGGAATTCATGAAAAGTCAAATTGATAAAATTATCAGTTCTTCGCATCAGATGATTGGAGATCTTGGGGAGATCGTCTGGTCCACCAATCCTATTCACGACAACCTGAATAGTTTGCTTGGATTTTTAAGGAACTATATGGAAGAACTGATGGATGATGTACAGCAGGAGTACCAGATTGATTTTCCGGTTTTGGAGGAATCTGTGGAGTTGCATCCCGATTTGAAACGAAATCTCTTTCTCGCATTGAAAGAAGGAATCAATAATGCCGTTAAATATGCAAAAGCAAATTGCATCCGTCTCAGGTGCACGCTTCAGGGAAATACCTATCAGTTTGTACTTGAAGACGATGGTATTGGTTTCGATACGCAAAACACCAGGGAGTTTGGAAATGGTATACGGAATATAAAAAAGAGAATTGAGTTGTGTCATGGTACTGCAGAGGTGCATTCTTCTCCAGGTAAGGGTACAACTTGGATTATTACCGGTAACTTATATGGAAAATGATTTTATACTACTATTTTGGGATTCTCATGTGCAGGATTTCAAATAGCTTTGTGGTTATGATAGTAGAACCCGTTTCATGTCGATTAAGGTAAGCATAGTAGAAGATGATAAGGAAATACGCCAGTCCTTGAAGGCTATTATTTCTGCCTTCGGAGATCTGGAATGCGTGGGTATCTACCCGGATGCTGAACAATTTCTGGATCATTTTATGCGTGTGGATACCGATGTAATTCTCATGGATATTAATTTGCCGGGAGTGAATGGCATTGAAGCCGTTCAGCAGGCCAAATCCATGAAACCCTCGGTGCAATTTATGATGCTTACCGCTCTGGAAGACGGTGAGAAAATTTTTGCATCCCTATGCGCTGGTGCAACAGGGTATTTGTTGAAACACACCAATCCTCAGAAACTCTACGAGTCTATAAAAGATATTTACCAGGGAGGCTCGCCAATGAGCGCGCAAATTGCCCGATTTGTCGTAAACTCCTTTACCAGCAAGCCTTCTGTAAAAAATGATAAATTGGAGCAATTGACGGAAAGGGAGCAAGAAATTCTGGCTTTTCTTTCAAGGGGTTTGCGTTATAAAGAAATTGCCTCTAAGTTAAATATCAGTAACGAAACTGTGAGGACACACATCCGGAATATATATTCCAAATTACAGGTCCATTCCAGGACAGATGCATTGAACAAGTTGTATTCCAGCTAAAGCTTCACCATCTACTACTATCTACTACTTTTTAGTGGTAGACTACTACTATTTGTCGATTGCCTCCTGCCGCCGGTGGAATTACTTTTGTCGGCATCTAACCTGTGAATTTTAATTTATGGACTACTTTAAGCGTTTAGGAGCCCGTCTGGGCTTATGTGCATTTCTGTTTCTTACCCCATTTTTTGCCAAAGCGGTCACCTTTACTACGGATGATTGGTCGGTCAGCTACAATACCTGTGAGGGATATCTCGAAGTGTATCTCTGGTATTATGAAGAAGGAGGGGACGACGACTGGATGGAGTACATTAATTTTTCCTATTACAACAATGGAGTCAAAACCCAGTTTTTCAATTGGGTTGCGGATTACAACAACACATATCCTTGTCCTACATGCACGGATTCTATCCAGATGCCTGCACATAAATTTTATTATGGATTTGATTTCCCTTCACCGAAAACTACTTTCGATACGGTTAAAATTGGTACGAAATATTTCATGAAGGTTCGCTTGTATGATATTCCGGAAGGATTGTTAGGAAACGATATACAAGTTTCAATTACTGGCCATTGGGAATCAGATGGCCAAAATAGTGAAGACAACGATTTTATGGATTGGCAGAAGGCTGCTCCAACGACCCGCATTAATCCGCCTTCGGGATTGTCAGCAACGGACAACACTAAGTGTGACACCGTTAAGTTAAGCTGGACCAATCCTCAGAATAATCCTTGTCCTGATGGAGACTGGTCTATTGAAATCTGGAGAGATAATGTGTATATAGGCAATGCAGGTAAAGCGACAAGCTTCAACGACCTGACAGCAGTGGATGGTCAGATTTACAATTACAAGGTTCGTGCATTATTCAAGCCGAACCTGTACATTGAAGATTATTCTGTGTACACCGACGAGAATGCGGGCAATTCCATTGGACCCTTGCCACCGCCTACAAGTATTACTGCAACAACAGCCCAGTGCGACGGACAAATTAAAGTAGACTGGCAATGGCTTAATGGCAGCAATCCGGTTCTGTTTCTCATTGAGCGGAGTACAAGCCCCGGTTCGGGTTTTACAGTCTTGTCTACAAGCATATCGGGAGGTGCAAGATCATATATCGATGCAAACCCATCGCCAAATACCAATTATTATTATCGACTTAAAGCTAAAAATACCTGTGGGGACTGGTCATCCAGCTATTCGGAAACCAATGCTACTCCGGGATTTGCCCCAGGTGCTCCTGCAGAACCAACAAATGTTAGTTCCATGGTGATTGGTGGAAGTATAAAAATCAGCTGGACAGATAATTCAACCAATGAGACGGGCTTTATTATTGAGCGGACTGTTGCAGGTGGAGGCGCGGCTTTGACTTCCACAGTTGGTGCCGGAATCACGACATTTACGGACAACAATGTGTTGATTTGTCAGACGTATACCTATAAGGTTAAAGCGAAATCAACTTGTTATCCGGATGGCATCGGAACAAAAACAACAACAGCTATAGTCACGCCTTCATTATCCAATACATTTGATGCAAACAGTCTTATTGGTTCCAAAGGCTACTTTCCTGATAAAGTGCAATTGGAATGGACAACACTGGGTAATGTAAATCTCGAATACATCCACATTAAAAGGAGAATTCTGGGTAGTGGAGAACCTTTTACACTATTGTTTTCACTGAGTGGTAATTCTTCCATTTACAATGATGTCTTCACAGAGGCAGGTGTATTGTATGAATACCAGATACAGGGAGAAAGTTCCTGTGAATCTTCTTCTGTGTTTACAAATACTGCAGAGTGTATCGGTTTCAGATTAAAAGCAGGAGTTGTGACGGGACAGGTTCACTATTCCGGAGGGGTCGCTGTGAAAGACGTAAAAATTACATGCGAAAATGCAGCCGGAATCACGGGAAAGAGTCTTTCATTTAGTAATGCGGGTTCGCTTGCTATTTCCGCAGCTCCCAAAATGGAACTTAATTCCGGAATCTTATTGGAAATGTGGATAAAGCCAACATCGTATACCGGAAATTTCAGCCTCATTGAAAAAAGTGGAAGTTACAGTTTGAAATATGATCACGCAAGCGGAAACTATATTTTTCAAGTTATCGATGCTACGGCCCTTTCGTCAGCCAGCCTTTCTGTTTCCAAGAATCTGTTTATGGTCAATAACTACAGTCATATTGCGGCACAGGTTTACAAAGACAGTCTGCAATTTTTTGTAAACGGGAAACTCGAAAGCGCAATACACATACCGGTTGGTTTTTCCGGTGCATTTAATGCAGTGAATAATGCCAATAATGTGATCATTGGAGCAAATTACACAGGTATTATAGATGAAGTGCGGATATGGAAGAATGGGAAAAGCTATAAAGCGATCCAACAGGATTTTTCGAGGTTGATGATTGGAAATGAGAATGGTTTGATTTGTTATTTGCGTGCAAATGAAGGTTTGGGAAATTTTGCATACGACATTTCTAAAAATGGAAATGTGTATAATAAGAATCATGCTGCATTTATCAACACAGTGGCATGGTCGGACGAAATACCTTCCAGCGGGCAACTTAGCATTGCTGCCTATTCCGACAAGGATGGAAACTATGTCATGTCAGTGCCTTATTCCGGTGCCGGAGAAGTGTTTGTATTGCTTCCTTCCTATCTGACGCATGAATTCAATCCCGGGTCCACTGCGCTATTTGTGGGCGATGGTGCACTTGTTCAAAGCAACATCGATTTTATAGATATTTCATCCTTTCGAGTACAGGGTGCAGTGCATTATAAAAATACAAGTTGTGGCGTTGCGGATGTGTTTCTTAAAATTGATGGAAATTACGTAATAAATAACGCAACACCTTCAAAGACTGATGCAGCCGGTGGATTTGATATTCAGGTACCTATTGGAGAACATGTACTGACACTTGAAAAAGATGGCCATGTATTTTCTATTGGCAGGTTTCCTGCAACCGGTGCATACGATTTCCAGGAAGATCTGGCAGGAATTGAATTTGAAGATTCCACACTTGTAAAAGTAGTAGGGCGTGTTGTCGGTGGACTCCGGGAGGCGAACAAGTTGCCAGGACTTGGAAAGTCCAAAAATAATATTGGTATTGCCAGGCTGATATTTAAATCACAGCTGGGAAATGGCTGCACTACGGATACCATTTTTACCGATACCCTCACAGGAGAATATACTGCGTATTTACCACCATTAAAGTATGTGCCCTTCGTCTCAATTGTGTCAAATCCTGCGATCCAGTTTGGTGTATTGAGTATACTGGATATTTCGGGGAAGCCGGAGCGCAAAGTAGCCTATGATACTTTATTTGATATTGACCATAGCATTGTTCAGGTGGATTCGGTTGAGTTCAATTCAAAGGTGGATTATATCTATCGCGTGGATCCCCAAATTGCTGTTTCAGATCCAGACAGCAAGAGCCCGTTTATTGGAGATTCCATGTATACTTTTATTAACGGAAAAACACAGGATACGACTTCAATAAATTTAAAAACGAATCCATTGAGGTGGCCTGTATTTACACAGCAGGATGACGATGATGAATACCTGTGTCTGATTACAGTATTTGAAGAGTATATGAATTACGATAAAAATCCTGTTGTAATTCACGACAGTGTACCTACCTCTGATGGCATGTTGGTCGTGAACAATGAAATTTCGGAGATTCCTCATTTTGAACTGCCATTAAGCAATTTGAATACCAATGATACCTTAAAGTCCATCGTGTATCTCTTTAAAGCGGGAATACCTAATTTCAATCAGAATGTTTCTATTCCCGAATACAGTTATACGCGGAAATTTGAGATCAATTACATTGCACCCGGTGGAAAAGCAATTCCCTGGTGGCCTGTGACGAATGTTCCTCCCGGTGGGGATAAAATCTACCGTGCCTATATATTGGGCCAGCGTACAACCGGTGACCAGTTTGTAACATTTGGGCCACAAGTACCTGAATACATATTGCGCGATCCTCCTGGAAGTGAGAGTACAGCCTCAAGAGAGGTTGGTGTTACAAAAGTTGAGAGTGCAGGTTGGTCATGGGATCAAGGTCGTAATATTACAAATACAGGTACGATATACACTGGAGTGAAGTTAAATGCGGGTACAGGTTTCGTAAATTGGGAATCAGACGTAGCCTTCAACATAGCTGCCGGGTTTTCAATTGAAACAAGTGGCGGAAGGCAAGGTCATCAGACTCAAACCACGACGAACACCAATACATGGTCTACCTATGGAGGTACAGGTATTGCCCCGGGTGCCAGCAGCGACCTCTATATTGGAAAATCAAAAAATCTCCAATTTGGTGTTGCAGAAGTGCTCACCATTTCACCGGATATGCTATGCAATGAAATAGAGTGTCTGAGTTCTTCCGGCAATGGACCTGGGTCCGGTTTTTCCTTTGCAAAGCAATATGGTCTGGCAATTGTGCCGGGGGGATATCAGACCCAATTTAATTTTAATGAATATGACATCATCAATTTGATCATACCCAATTTAAAGAAGCTGAGAAATGTGATGTTGCAGACAAATCCAAAATATCTGAGTCATTTGAATGTGGACGATGAGAACTATGGAAGGAATAACGATGATCCTGTTTTTGGTACTGACGTTTCTTCGGCAACTCCTTTCAATGGAGAATTCGAGGATCTCGATGGTCCAAGTTATAAATATAATGCCGTCAATGTGATGGATAGCTTAGCAGGCGATTCTGTGCGCGTTATAAATCAGCAAATTTTTCTGTGGGAGGATGCGATCCGCCTCAACGAATGGGAAAAAGT
>CAZDQG010000011.1:0-3532 GCA_964507535.1 uncultured Saprospiraceae bacterium | reverse complement strand
TGGGGACCTATTTTTAAAAACAAGGCAGGAGGATATACTTCTTGTCCGTTTGAACCTGAGACGACCACCGCATACTATAAACCCGGAACCATCATAAGCGCCCGATCCCTTCAAATTGATAAACCATCTATTCAGGCAAGTCCCACCATACTAACAAACGTTCCTTCGGATGAAGCGGCCGTATTTAATTTGACAATTGCCAATGAATCTGAAGTGGGTTATATAATGAGCTACGATATCAATCTGGTAAGTCAGAGTAATCCATTTGGAGCAATTGTACGGATTGATGGTTTGCCGGATGCAACAGTTGTCATCAATGGTGGTTCTTCTGTAAACAAAGTGCTGACAATTCAAAAAGGACCCGGCTCCGTATATAATTATGACAGTATACTAGTAGTTGTACATTCCCAGTGCCAATATACCAGGGGAGCAGGCTTTATTTCGGATATTGTAGATTCGGTTTATGTAAGTGCGCATTTTCTGCCTACCTGTACCAAGGTGGGATTCTCAAGCCCTGAGGATAAATGGGTATTGAACCGTTCCTTCCATGATACTTTACCTATCTCAATCATCGATTACAATATCAATTTTGATGGACTTGAAAACTTGAGATTGGATTACAAACCATCCAGTGAAGCAAATTGGATCAGCCTTCAGAAATTCTTCAAGGATACAACCGGGCTTAAGGATCCAAAAGCCATTCCAATCCCACAGGGCGTTCCCTATACCTTATATAATTGGGACGTGACGCAACTAACAGATGGTAGTTATGATCTGCGCATGGTCTCGGAATGTGAACTGGCGCAAAAAAATTCTGTAACCCACTCCGGAATCATCGACCGGATAAATCCCCATGCATTTGGTGCACCTTCCCCTGCCGATGGCATTTTGTCGCCGAATGATGAAATAAGCATTAAGTTTAATGAACCCATCGACCTGGGTTCGATCAATCCTGCACTCAACTTTGATATTCGTGGTGTTACAAATGGAACTGCGACCGATCACAGCACCTCTTTGTATTTTGATGGTGTTAACGATTGTTTGAATATTCTTGCGGGTATTCCGTTGGACTCCCGGGATTTTACACTGGAATTTTCCATTAAGCGGGATGGCTTGGGTCAGCAAACTATTTTCTCCCAGGGAGTAGATGTCAATGAGCGCATCTCCCTTGCTTTCGACGCTAACAATAAATTGGTATTTACCATTAACAATACCTCCGTAAGCTCATCTACTGCAATCACGGATAAGAACTGGCATTATATTGCATTGAGTTACAATTATAAAAATGAAACGGCTTTCATGTATCAGGCAGATGGCACAGCATCTGCATTCATTATCAATAATGGAAATACCAGCATTGCTCCTGATTATGTGGGAACGTCTCCTATGGTGATTGGCAAGAATAGTGTAACGGGCAATCAGTTTTTTAAAGGGAATATACATGAAGTACGGGTGTGGAGTACAGCGCGCAGCCTGGCCGAGTTTTCATTGTATAAATCCAAGTTGCTAACAGGAAATGAGCCCGGACTCTTGTATAACTGGAGAATGGACGAAGCCTATGGCACCACTGCTGTGGAGCGTTTGAAGCGCCGGGATGCAAGCCTGGCTGGACCTGTCTGGCAAATCAGTCCAAGTGGCTTTGCTTCTGATTATACACAAACGAATGCCTACTTAAAAGTACAAACAGAAAATGTGGCTATTACATCTGAGATGGACTTCACATTGGAATTTTGGTTCAAATCCAACCAGAGTGGAGTTGCTACATTGTTCTCAAACGGCACAGGAACCGGTTTAGCGTCAGATTCCTTGTTTTCCTGGAATATTGAAAAAGATGCTTCCGGAATCATACATGTCAAGCACCACAAATTGGATTTCATAGCAACTACAAAGAATTATTTTGATGGGGACTGGCATCATTTTGCGATGGTGCTGCAGCGTGTTGGTAATATATCAACTTATGTGGATGGAGAATTTGAAGCATCTATGCAGGCTTCGAATTTTGAACAACTGGGTGGAAGTTGCATGTATCTGTCTGCATGGGTGTATACCATTAATCAATTGGAAACTGTAGGCAACTATTTCAAAGGTCAGCTCGACGAGTTTCGTTTTTGGAACCTTGCGCGTACTTCTGAACAAATTAAGCGCGACAAGCAAAACCGTATGATGGGTGATGAACTGGGCTTGCAGCTTTATTTGCCTTTTGAGTCCTACGCATTGGATCCAAGTGGTATCCCTATTTTGACACAGACATTTGCGGATCAGGCTGTCGTGAAACATACGGTTACTCCAAAAAACGGTGCCGCCTTAGTGAGTACGACACCAACTATAAAAATTCAACGTCCGGTTCAGCAAATCGCGTTTCAATATTCTGTCAACAACGATCAGATCATACTTACGCCAACAACTTCGCCGGAGATCATTGAAAATGTGACACTCGATATCACGGTATCTGGTATTAAGGACCTTCATGGAAATACCATGCAATCACCCGTTAGCTGGATTGCCTTTATTGATAAGAACCAGGTTGTATGGCAGGATAATCTGTTGAAGTTTGCCACCTTTAAAGGAGACGGATTGACCTTTACCTCTGCGATATTGAATAAGGGCGGGTCTGTAAAGAAGTTTGACATTGTGGACATACCCTCCTGGCTAAGCGTAACGCCCTCATCGGGATCCATAGCTCCGAACAGCATCTTACCCGTGACATTTAAAATTGACCCCAACGTAAACCTGGGACAATACAATGTGAATGTAAGTTTATTGACTGATTTCAATTACAAGGAAAAGCTGGGAATAGATTTGAAAGTAAACGCAAAGGAGCCAGACTGGAAAATCGATCCGGCAGGGTTTGAACACACCATGAGCATCATTGGTCAGGTAAAAATAAATGGAATCTGGTCGACTGATGTCAATGATAAATTGATGGTCATGGTAGGTCAGGAAATACGGGGTATAGCGAATGTGGAATATGTTCCGCAGATAGACGCTTACCGGGTATTTTTGAATGTATACAGCAATACGGCATCAGGAGAAGCATTGAGTTTCCGGGTGTGGGATGCCAGTGCCGGAAAAATATATACGGATGTTACGGTAGTACCAGCAGCACTGACCTTTGACGCATCGGTATTGGTAGGGACACTCATCGACCCGAAAATATTTCAGACGAATGCAAATGTATCCTATGAGATTCCGGTAAGGAAAGGATGGAATTGGCTGAGTTTCTTTTTAAACAATCCGGTTCCAACAGACTTAAATAATATTCTGGCTTCTGTTTCCCAGACCGGGGCTCAAATCAAAAATCGCGATGCGTTTGCTAATTACAGTTCCAATATATGGACGGGTTCGCTCAACACAGGAACAAATCCATATGGAATCCGTCCGGAATCGATGTATAAGTTATCCCTTGCTGCAAACGATACCTTGATATTGAGAGGGACTGTAGTGAATCCTACCTTGACAAAAATCAATTTGTCGAATGGATGGACCTGGATTGGATTTATATCGATCCGGCAACAATCGGTAACGCAGGCCT